>JBBEWH010000186.1:0-42485 GCA_037414955.1 Actinomycetes bacterium KLBMP 9797 | reverse complement strand
CCCACCGGTACGGTGTCCCCCGGCGAGGACTTTTCACCCCTTGCCGGTAGGAGTGGTTACGGGCCAGCTCCCGCCCCACCGAACTACGGTGCACCCCGATCGTTCTGGCGATATCCGCGCACGACGCACCCTGTCCCCACATGTTCTCGATCACCCGCCGCAGATCAGCCGTGATCACTCCCGCACGAGCCATACCACCAGCCTCCCAAGATCAGCCACCTGTTGCACTGACCCCTGGAGACCACCAGATCAAGTCACGTGCCTTAGCCCTTGATCGGCGGGGAAGGCCTTGATCGGCGCGCCTCGCGGCGCGCGGCGCGGCGTGCGCCGTGCGCCTCGCGGCGCGCGGCGCGGCGTGCGCCGTGCGCCTCGCGGCGCGCGGCGCGGCGTGCGCCGTGCGCCTCGCGGAGCGCGGTGCGGCGAGTGCGGCAAGCGGCGCGCGCGAAGGCGCGGCGCGGGGCAAGGCGGGGGGTTAGAGGCGGCGGTTGGCCAGGCTGGGGAGCTCTTGGCGGATGGTCGCGAGGCGGTCCAGGTCGAGGTCGGCGACGGCCATGCCGGTCGTATCCGGTGCCTGGGCGAGGACCGTGCCCCACGGGTCGATCACCATGCTGCGCCCGAAACACGTGCGCCCCGGATCGTGGTCGCCGATCTGGCCGGCGGCCACCACGTAGCACTGGTTCTCGATCGCGCGGGCGCGCAGCAGGACCTCCCAGTGGTCCCGACCGGTGTGCAGCATGAACGCCGCCGGCACCACCAGCACCTGCGCACCACCCGCCACCGCCAGCCGCCGGTAGAGCTCGGGGAAGCGCAGGTCGTAGCAGATCGACAGGCCGACCCGGACGCCGTCGACGTCGACCACGACCGGTTCGGTGCCGGCCGCGACGGTGCGCGACTCCTGGTACGACACTCGGCCGGGGATCTCCACGTCGTACAGATGGATCTTGCGATAGGTCGCGGCGAGCTCGCCCTCGCGGTCGAACACGAGCGACGTGTTGTAGGTGTGCTCGGGGTCGGGTCCGGCCTCGTGGAACGACCCGGCCAGCACCCACATGCCGAGCCCGCGCGCCGCGGTCGCGAAGAACGCCGCGAACTCGCCGTCGACCGGCTCCGGCTTCGGCGCGCCGACCGCCGGTCCGAGATAGTCCACGTATTCCGGGAGGACCGCGAGATCGGCGCCGGCCGCGGCCGCCTTCTTCAGCAGCTCGCCGGCGGCGGCGAGGTTGCTCGCGCGGTCGTCGCGGGTGTTCAGCTGGCACACGGCTACGCGCATGCCGCCCAGCGTACGTCTATGTAGTGGTGAGCACGAGCGCCGTCGCCGCGAGCCCCAGACCCGCGATCTGCAGCACGCGCAGCCGCTCACGGTCCACGGCGAGCGCCAGCAGCACGGTACTCGCGGGGTAGAGCGCCGCGACCGCGGCGACGATGCTCAGGTGCCCGCGCACGGCGGCGGCCAGGTAGAGACCGTTGGCCACGACGTCGAGCGTGCCGGCGACCGCGGCCCAGGCCAGCGCCGGGCGCGGCAGTCGCGGCACGCCGCCCGCGCGGGCCAGCATCAGCAGGCCGAGCGCGATCGACGCGGCCCGGCCGGCCGCGAGCGGCCACATGCCGGCTTCCTCCGTGGACTGCCCGAGCAGCGCGAAGAACAACCCGAAGAGCGCGCCGGCGAGCAGGGCGACGCCGACGAGCCCGGCGGTCACGGCCCGCCGGTCACCGCCGGGTCCGAGGCTGACCAGGGCGATGGCGAGTACCGCCAGCGCGGCGCCGCCGAGCGCCAGCGCGCCGGGAGCGCGGTCGGTGAGCAGGCCGATCACGATCGGTACGAGCGCGGCGGTGACCGCCGTGATCGGGGCGACGACGGCCATCGCGCCGCTCGCCAGCGCCCGGTAGAAGAGCACGAGGCCGCCGAAGCCGGCGATGCCCGCGCCGACGCCCCACGCCAGGTCGGGCCCGCTCGGGGTGCCGGGCACGACGAGCAGGCAGATGGCGAGCGTCGGCAGGCACAGCAGCTGGGAGATCACGGTGACGGTGAGTGGCTGGGCGCGCTGTGACGCCTTACCGCCGGAGAAGTCGGCGGTGCCCCAGACGAGGGCGGATACGGCGGCGAGGACAATGGCAGTCACGCAGCATTCGTATCACAATGTTGACCGTGAAGGGCACTGTGTTGACCGACAATGTGGCCGCGCTCACCGCCGCGGTGGCTCAACATGTACGCACGCTGCGCACCGGCCGGGGCTGGTCGCTCGACGAGCTGGCCGGGCGCTCGGGGGTCAGCAAGGGCATGGTGGTCCAGATCGAGGGCGCCCGCACCAACCCCAGCGTCGGCACGCTCGTGCGGATCGCGGACGCCTTCGGCGTGACGGTGGCCCGGCTGCTGGAGCCCGCCGAAGAGCGCACCGTGCACGTCACCTCCGCCGACGACGCCCCGCGCCTGTGGCACAGCGCGGCGGGCGGCTTCGGCCGGCTCCTGCGCGGCCTCAACGACCCCGACTTCGTCGAACTGTGGGAGTGGGTCCTCGCCCCCGGCGATCGCCACACCTCGGCAGAACACGCCCCACACACCCGCGAGGTCCTGCACGTGCTGGCCGGCGCGCTGACCATGACCGTCGACGGCGTCGACCACCAGGTCGCCACCGGTCACACCATCGAGCTCCGCGCCGACCGCCCGCACGGCTACCGCAACGACACGGACGGCACCACGAGATTCGTCATGGTCGTCGTGATGCCCCCCGGCGAATGGGACCGCCGCGCCACTCCATGATCAAGGCGTCCTTCAAGTCGTTCTAACTACTTGAAGGACGCCTTGATCATGAAGCTAGGCGGTTTTCTCCTCGCGCGGGTCGACGCGGCGACGACGACCGGTGAACTCACGCGGCACGATCGTCGGGTACACGTTTTCGAGCACCACCTCGCGGGTGATGAGCACCCGGGCGGCGTCGGGGTTGCTGGGCACCTCGTACATCACGGAGAGCAGCACTTCCTCCATGATCGCGCGCAGGCCACGCGCGCCGGTGCCGCGCAGCATCGCCTGGTCGGCGATGGCTTCCAGGGCGGCGATGTCGAACTCCAGCTCGACGCCGTCGAGCTCGAACAGCCGCTGGTACTGCTTCACGTACGCGTTGCGCGGCTCGGTCAGGATCTTGATGAGCGCCTCGCGGTCGAGGTTGCGCACCGTCGTGATCACCGGGAGCCGGCCGATGAACTCCGGAATCAGGCCGAACTTCAGCATGTCTTCCGGCATGACCTTGCTGAAGATGTCATCGGTCGACCGCTCGGACACGGCGCGCAGGTGGGCGCCGAAGCCCAGCCCGCCCTGGCCGATCCGAGACTCGATGATCTGGTCGAGGCCGGCGAACGCGCCACCGCAGATGAACAGCACGTTGGTGGTGTCGATCTGGATGAACTCCTGGTGGGGGTGCTTACGGCCACCCTGCGGCGGCACGTTGGCGACGGTGCCCTCCAGGATCTTCAGCAACGCCTGCTGCACGCCCTCGCCGGAGACGTCCCGGGTGATCGACGGGTTCTCCGACTTGCGGGCGATCTTGTCGACCTCGTCGATGTAGATGATGCCGGTCTCGGCCCGCTTGATGTCGTAGTCAGCGGCCTGGATCAGCTTCAGCAGGATGTTTTCGACGTCCTCGCCGACGTAGCCCGCCTCGGTGAGCGCGGTGGCGTCGGCGATCGCGAACGGCACGTTGAGCATCCGGGCGAGCGTCTGGGCCAGGTGGGTCTTGCCGCAGCCGGTGGGTCCGATGAGCAGGATGTTGGACTTGGCCACCTCGACGGTCTCGCCGCTGGCGCCGCTGCCGCTGGACGTCTCGGCCTGGATGCGCTTGTAGTGGTTGTAGACCGCCACCGCGAGCGCCTTCTTGGCCTGCTCCTGACCCACCACGTATTGATCGAGGAACTGGCAGATCTCCATCGGCTTGGGAAGCTCTTCCCACTTCACCTCGCCGGACTCGGCCAGCTCCTCCTCGATGATCTCGTTACAGAGATCGATGCACTCGTCGCAGATGTAGACACCTGGCCCTGCGATGAGCTTCTTGACCTGCTTCTGCGACTTTCCGCAGAACGAGCACTTGAGTAGGTCGCCGCCGTCGCCGATCCGTGCCACCTACATTCTCCCTGCGCTCATCGGCCAGTGAGCCGAACTTGCCCACAGATCTGGGTTGTGCCCGCTGGCGATCTGCCCAGTCGAGCTGTGCACCTCGACGTTACCCGGTGCCGGAGGTTTCTCCGACCCCCAAAATGGGTGTGTCAGGAGCCAGCCAGTGTAGAACACCGTGCCGGCTCCTGACGCTCCGACGTCAACGCCCCTGGGTCGCGCCCACGAGGCCCTTCTTACGGCTGACCAACACGGTGTCGACCACGCCGTAATCCTTGGCCTCTTCGGCCGCCAGGATCTTGTCACGGTCGATGTCCTTGCGGACCTTCTCGACGGGCTGACCAGTGTGCCTGGCGTACAGCTCCTCGAGCTGGTTGCGCATCCGCATGATCTCGCGGGCCTGGATCTCGATGTCGGAACCCTGGCCGTAGCCGCCCTCGGTGGCCGGCTGGTGCATGATCACGCGGGAGTGCGGCAGCGCCATCCGCTTGCCCGGCGTGCCGGCCGCGAGCAGCACTGACGCCGCGCTCGCCGCCTGGCCGAGGCAGACCGTGACGATGTCCGGCCGCACGTACTGCATGGTGTCATAGATCGCCGTCATGGCCGTGAACGACCCACCGGGCGAGTTGATGTACATCGTGATGTCGCGGTCCGGGTCGGTGCCCTCCAGCGTCAACAGCTGCGCCATCACGTCGTTGGCCGACGCGTCGTCGATCTGCACGCCGAGGAAGATGATCCGGTCCTCGAACAGCTTGTTGTACGGATTCGACTCCTTGACCCCGTACGACGTGCGCTCGACGAACGACGGAATGATGTAGCGGTTGTGGATCTCGAGTCCCGCCGGGACCTTCAGCTCAGTCATCGTGCCTTCCTCAGCTCAACGTGCCGGCGCCGGTGGGGACCTGCGAAGCCCCGGTGATCACGTGGTCGATGAAGCCGTAGTCCTTGGCCTCCTGCGCGGTGAACCAGCGGTCACGGTCCGAGTCAGCCTCGATCTGTGCCTGCGTCTGCCCGGTGTGGGAGGCCACCCGCTCCTGGAACATCCGCTTCGTGTACAGCATCTGCTCGGCCTGGATGGCGATGTCGGACGCCGTGCCACCCATGCCACCGGACGGCTGGTGCATCATGATCCGGGCGTGCGGCAAGGCGTATCGCTTGCCGCGGGTGCCCGCGCAGAGCAGCAGCTGGCCCATCGAGGCCGCCATGCCCATCGCGATCGTCGCCACGTCGTTCGTGACGTACTGCATCGTGTCGTAGATCGCCATGCCCGAGTACACCGACCCGCCCGGCGAGTTGATGTAGAGGTTGATGTCGCGCTCGGGGTCTTCTGCCGCGAGCAGCAGCAACTGCGCGCAGATGCGGTTGGCGACCTGGTCGGTCACCTCACTGCCCAGGAAGATGATCCGCTCCTTGAGCAGCCGGTTGTAGACCGTGTCGTCGAGGTTGCCACTGAGCGCGTCGCCGCGAGCCTCGACAGCCCGGATCGACGTCGCTGGGATGTGCAGTTCGGTCATGGCAAGCCCTTCGAAATTGTCTCCGTACGACCGACCTTAGCCACTGAGACCTTGGGCGGCTCCTACGTTCGCTCTGAGCGCACCCGCGCGTCGTACCCGTCAGTGGTCGTGGCCCTCATGGTCGTGGCCCTCGTGGTCGTGCTGGTCGCCGTTGGCGCTGCGGAGCTCGTTCACGTCGAGCTCGTTGCCGGCCGTGTCGCGGATCTTGACCCGCTCGATCACCAGGCCGAGCGCCTTGCCCCGGCGGACGTCGCCGTAGAGGGCGCCCGCGGTGCCGGAGCGGACCAGCTGGTCGTAGAACTGCTGCGGCGGCACGCCGGCGCGCTGCGCCCGGTGCATGATCTCGTGGCCGAACTCGTCGTCGGACACCTGGACGTCTTCCGCCTCGGCGATCGTGTCGAGCAGCAGCTGGATCCGGACGCCCTCGGAGGCCGCCTCGGCCAGCTCGGCGTCGATCTGCTCCTCGGTCTTCTCCTCGGCCGCCAGGTATTCCTCCATGGAGGCGCCGATCCGCTCGAGCTGGTCGACCATGGCCTCCTTGCGGTGCTCGACCTCTTCCCGCACCACGCCCTCCGGCGCCGGCACGTCGGCCACCCGGACCAGCTCGGCGAGCGCCTTGTCGCGGGCCGCGTAGAGCTGCTCGACCTTCTTCACCCGGCCGAGCCGGGCCTCCAGGTCGCCGCGCAGCTCGTCGAGGGTGTCGAACTCGCTCGCCATCTGCGCGAACTCGTCGTCGAGCGTGGGGAGCTGCTTCTCCTTCACCGTGCGCACGGTCACCGACACGTCGGCGTCCCGCCCGGCGAAGTCGCCGCCCACCAGCTGCGTCACGAACGTCGCCGCGTCGCCGGCGGACATGCCGACCACCTGCTCGTCGAGGCCCGGCAGGAGCTGCTTGCTGCCCACCTCGTGGGAGATGTTCGTCGCGGAGCCGCCCGGCACCTCTTCGCCGTCGACCGTCGCGGCCAGGTCGAGCTGGACGTAGTCGCCGATCTGGGCGGCGCGCTCCACCGTCTTCAGCGTCGCGAACCGCTCGCGCAGGCCGTTGACCTGCTCGTCGACCTGCTCATCGGTGACCTCGACCTCGTCGACGGTGATCTCGATCGCCGACAGGTCGGGCACGGTGATCTCCGGCCGCACGTCGAGCTCCGCGGTGAAGACCAGCGGCTCGCCGTCCTTGACCTCGGGGAACGTCTCCAGCTCCGGCCGGCCGAGCATCTTCACGTCGTGCTCGCGCACCGCCGCCAGGATCTGGGCCGGAATGGCCTCCTGCAGCGCCTCGTTCAGCACGGCCTCGCGGCCGACCCGCTGGTCGATGACGGCGGCCGGCACCTTGCCCTTCCGGAAGCCCGGGATCTGGACCTGGGCGGCGATCTCCCGGTACGCCTTCTTGACGCTCGGCTCAAGCTCGACGAACGGCACCTCGATGGCGAGCCGCACCCGGGTCGGGCTCAGGGTCTCGACGGTGCTCTTCACAGGCGTACTCCTCGATGGATCCCACGGGGTTGTGGACACACGGCCCCTCGCAGTCAACCATAACGGGTCCCGATCTCTCACGAGTGGTCGGGTAAACGCGCTGACCTGCGAAAACGCCCGCGCATCAAGGGAGTGACGCGCACCTCTCCTGAATCTCCAGCGCCTGCGGGTCGTCGAACTCCTTCAGGGTGACCACCGCGACCTGCCACGCGGCCCGGGCCATCCCGGGGTGTCCGGCTCGGTCGAGCGCGCGCCCGACGTCGACCAGGATCAGCGCCTCGAACCGCGGGTTGCCCAGCTCGCGGTACATCTTGATGGCGGTCCGGTACGCCCGCAGCGCCGGCCGGTGCCGGCCCGTCGCCGCGTACGCGCGGCCGAGATGGTGCTGGTTCATGGCCTCGCTGTGCACGTCGCCGATCCTCGTGTTGATCACGTGCGCGCCGGAGTGGCAGTCGATCGCCCGCTCGAACTCGCCGGCCGCGTAACAGGCCACCCCGAGGTTGTCCAGGTTGAGCGCCCGGCCGCGCTCGTATCCGAGCGCGTCGCAGAGCGCCAGCGCCCGCGCCGCGTACTCCCGGGCCGTGCCGTGGTCGCCGCGCTCGCCGTGCATCAGCCCGAGGTTGCCCAGCAGCATCGCCTCACCGCGGGCGTGGCCGGCCGCCCGGAACCGGGCCAGCGCCTGCCGGAGGTGCTTGGTCGCCGCGTGCCGGTCGCCCTTGAAGTAATAGAGACAGCCGAGCGCGTTGAGCAGGTAGCCCTCGCCCATCCGCTCGCCGGCGGCCGCGGCGGCCTCCAGCGCCGCCCGGTGTACGTCGATCGCGTCCTGCCAGGGGATCTGGCGCTCGAAGAACGCGGTCATGGCGGTGACGATCCGCCACGCGTGGCCGCCCCAGCCGTGCGCGCCGGCCCAGGAGATGACCGCACGGAGGCAGTCGAACTCCCGTTCGAACCAAGCCATCGCCGCGGCGGCGTCCGCGAACGCCGGCGGGGCCTCGTGCGGCTCGTACGGCGCGACGAAGTGTCGCTGCCGGTGCGGCAGCAGCCGGGTGTCGGCCGCCACGGCGGCGTGCAGGTACCAATCCAGCAGGCGGCCCACCGCCGCGGCGCGCTCGGCCTCGGTGTCCTGCCGGGCCGCCAGGTCCGCCGCGTACCACCGGACCAGGTCGTGCAGCTCGTAGCGGTGCGCCCGGCGCTGCTGGACGAGGTGCACGGTGTGCAGCTGGAGCAGCACCTGCCGGGTCCGCCGGACCGGCAGGCCGGCGAGCGCGGCCGCCGCTTCCAGCGAGATGTCGTTCGCCGGGTGCAGGGCCAGCGCGCGCAGCAGCGCGGCCGCGTCGTCGTCCAGGGCGCGGTACGACCAGGACAGCGCCGCCCACAGGTCGGCGTCGCCGTCGCCCCCTAAGACGTCGAACCGCAGGCGCTCGTCTTCCAGGGCCCGCGCCACCTCGGCCAGGCCGCCGGCGTTGTACGCGCGCTCCGCGACGATGGCCAGGGCCAGCGGCAGGCCGGCGCACAGCTCGGTGAGGCGGGCCGCCGCGTCCGGTTCGGCGGCGACGCGCGCGGACCCGACCGCGCCGGCCAGCAGCGCGAGCGCCCCGTCCGGCGGCAGCGGGCCGAGCGTCACCCGGTGCGCGCCGTCGCGGATGGACAGGCCGCGCAGCTGGTTACGGCTGGTGACGATGACCAGGCTCTCCCCGCCGGGCAGCAGCGGGCGTACCTGCTCGGCGTCCCGGGCGTTGTCGAGCAGCAGCAGCACCCGGCGCCCGGCCAGCGTGCTGCGCAGCATCGCCGCGCGCTGGTCGACGCCGCGCGGGATCAGGTCGCCGCGGACGCCCAGCGCCCGCAGCAGGATCTCCACGGCGGCGGACGCGGACACCGGCTCGCCCGGACCGTAGCCACGCAGGTTCAGATAGAGCTGGACCTCCGGGTATCCGTCGGCCACCTGGTGCGCCCAGTGCGCCGCGAGCGCGGTCTTGCCGGTGCCCGGGGCGCCGTCGATCGCCACCAGGTGCGTCAGCCGCGCGTTCCGCCGGACCACCGGCCGCAGCGCGTCCAGCCGCGCCAGCTCCGGCCGCCGCACGAAGTTGGCCAGGTCGGGCGGGAGCTGACGGGTCACGCCGGCCTCGGCGCGGACCGCCGGCGCGCTGTCCTTGAGGACCTCGCGGTGGATCCGCTGCAACGCGTCGCCGGGCGATACGCCCAGCTCCTCGGACAGCACCACCCGGACCTGCTGGTACGCCTCCAGCGCCTCGGCCCGCCGGCCGGACCGGTGCAGCGCGTCGATCAGCCGCAGCCACAGCGACTCCCGCGTGGGGTAGGTGCCGACCAGGTCACGCAGCTCCGGGATGACCGACCCGGCGTGGTTCGCGGCGATCTCCAGGTCGATCCGGCGCTCCAGCGCGGTGAACCATTCCTCGCGCAGCCGGGGCACCACCTCGCGGTCCAGCCAGGTCGACTCGATGCCGACGAACGGCCGGCCGCGCCACAGCGACAGCGCCTGCCGCAGCAGCGGCAGCTCCGCCTCGGCCGTGCCGGCCGCCGCCGCCCGCTCCAGCAGCCGCCGGAACCGCCACAGGTCGATCACGCTCTCGGCGACGGTCAGGCGGTAGCCGTCGTGTGCCGTCTCAATGGCGTCCTTACCCAGGAGCCGGCGCAGGCGGGCCACGTACGTATGGACCGCGGCCCGCGCGTGCATCGGCATCCGCTCCGGCCAGAGCCGCTCGGCCACCACCTCCGCCGGCACCGCGTGGCCGGGGGCCACGAGCAGCGAAGCCAGCAGCAGCCGCATCTGGCCCGGTGGAATGCTCACCGGCTGGTCGTTATTGATCACGTCCCACGGCCCGAGTACCCGGAACCGGACCTCACCGGTTCCGGGTAGCCCGCCCCCCGTTGTCGCGGTCCCGCTCATGGTCCCCCCAACGACGCGCTTTCCGCGTCTCTGAGCCAACCACACCCCGATATACACCCGTAAAAACCCGCACCACATTCAACAGGGCGTCCCACAAGTAGTTCTAGCTACTTGAGGGACGCCTTGATCTTGACGCGAGCTAGCAGCTGCCGAGGCCTGCCGAGCAGAGCATCTCGCCAGCGATCGGCGAGGTTTGTCGGTAGTGCCACAGGACGTTCTGGGGGTCACCCACCGGTTCGCGATCCAGCCCCGCGACGTGGCCCATCCAGTCGCGCCCGCCGTCGTCGCCGACGCCCATGTTGTAACCGATCCGGATCACTTCATTGCGAGTAAGGGGACTCTTCGGGTTCATTCCCTGTTTGGTGAGCTTCTGGTCCAAGTAGTTGAGGTAGTAGGCGGACGCCTTGACCGAGCGCAGCGCTATCTGGTTGACGAACTTGTGCGGGCCGGCCCAGGTGGCCTGCCACGGGTAGCTGATCGCTCCCCCGGCGTGCTCCTTGGCACGGTCGAAGGCACCCTCCGACATGTTGGCCACGCCGACGGTGCCGACCCACGGCCAGAAGTCGTCCTTCTCGAATCCGCAGTGACAGTCGCCACTCTCCGTGATCAAGACGGTGAGCAGCAGCTGTGGATCCACCTTCGCTTCGTTGGCGATACGAACGATCTCCCCCAACATCTGGGCGTTCGCGTTACGGGACAGCCAGTTGTGGACGAAATTGCCGCAGTCCACCGTGGTCTGGCAGATGTTCTGCTGCTTGTTCGCGACCCGGCGCGGACCAGCGCCCGCACACGGTGCTTCACCGTCCGGGCAGTTCTGCCGGCTGCGGTTCACGGTCCGGGACTTCTGGATCCGGGTCTGCTTCGCGGCCCGTGCCCGGTAGGTCGCGCGTTCCTTCTGGTACTGCGCGCGCGAGACGTGCAGGCGCGAGTCGTAGCCGCAGAGCACGCCGTCCGGCCCGCAGGAGCGGAGGCCGCTCGGATCCGACTGGGTGATCGGGGTGTTGGCGCTGTACGCGTATGCGCCCTGCATTTGCTGCGGATCGGCAAGATCCATGACCGGGTCGACACTGACGAAGCGGCCAATGGCCGGGTCGTACGCGCGAGCGCCCAGCTGGGTCAGGCCGGTCGAAGCGTCGACGGTGCCACCGACGAAGCCCCGCTCACCAGGCCAGCTGGCCGTGGCGCCGCGCGCCTCACCGAAGGGCAACTGCCGTCGGCGGCCCACCTTTTGAGTGGCACTGTCGATGGCCAGCTGAGCGGTACCTTGGTGATCGCCGGCCAGCCAGGTCACCCCGGCCGCGGTCCGGGCGGCGACCATCCGCTCGCCGAAGGTGTAATAACGAGTGGCGGTCCTCGTGCCGCTCGACTTGTCCAGCCGCACCTCCTGGCCTTCGAGGTAGAGCGTCCGGCCGGCCGGATCACGGCGGATCAGGCGGTTCCCGTCGGCGTCGTACACGAACTCGGTGACCTCGCTACCCGCAGTGACCTTCACGAGCTTGCCCTGAGCGTCCCAGTCCAGCGCCTGCCCGGGGCGTGTCGTCGTGTTGCCGCTCGCGTCGTAGGCGTACTCGTCCGTGGTGGTGCCGGCCGGGCCGGCGCTCGTCACGGAGGTCAGATCGTGCGCGCCAGGCGCGGAGTACGTGTATGCGCGCGTCGTCTCCCCCGCGACCTCCCGCCGGGTCTCGGTGAGCCGGTTCCCGACGGTGTCGTAGGTGAACGACTGGCCGTAGGGTGCTGCCCCGGCGAGCGCGGCGGTGGCCGGGGCGGTGTCGCAGCCGTCGCCCGGAGTCCAGGCATCGGTCAGGCGCCGCAGGTGGTCGTAGCGGAAGCACTGCGTGTCCGCCGGCAGGTGCTGAGGCGTATCGGCGATGGAGGCGATATTGCCGGCCGGGTCGTACGCGTAGCGGGTGTCGGTCTGCATGGGCTGCGGGACCTCGGCGTCGACAATGGTCCGCGCGAGCCGGCGGGTGCTGTCGTCGTAGTAGTACGAGAGCCAGACCCGCTTGCCGGTCTCGCCGAACTGGGTCCGCGCCAGCTCGCCGTAGCGGGTGTAGTCGGTCCCGGTGACGTATTCGGCCGTGCCGCCACCCTCCGGCCCACCCGACATCCTCTGCGGCTTGCCCAGGTCGTCGTACTCCCAGGTGACGGTCTCCTTAGCGAGGTCACCTACGGCCGGAAGGGTGGTGGCGTACGGGCTACCGTCCACGTTGTAGCTGGCGTAGGTGGTGTAGGTGCCGGCGAGCCCCTGCTCCACCGCCGGGACGGTCACCGCCACCTCGTCCGGCTGATAGAGCGGCGTGTAACCGGCGACCGTGCGCGTATAGGCGGCGCCGCCGACGTACCGCGTGGACGACGCCGGCTGTCCCTTGCCTCTGGTCGCCGTGTCGTACGTCCACTCGGCCAGCGTCGTGGCCCCGCGCTTCACCGACGTGCGGCGGCCCAGCCCGTCGTGGCCGTAGGTCAGGGTGACGCCGCGGGCGTCGGTGGCCGTCGTCAGCTGGTTCGCGTTGTCGTAGCGCATCCTGGACACGCCCTTGTCGGGGTCGTCCACAGTGGTTTGGTTGCCGCGCAGGTCGTACTCGTAGCGCCAGGTGTTGCCGGCCGGGTCGGTGACGGTCGCCAGTTTCCCGGACGCGGTGTACGCGTACCTCGTCGAGTCGTAACCACCGTCCGGTGTCCCGCCACGGTGCTGCCGCAGCTCGACGGTCCGCCCCTGGGCATCGCTGATCGTCGTGGTGGTCGTGCCACCGGCGGGCGGCGTCACCCGCGTCCGGTCGCCACCGTACGCCGTTGTGGTGCTCCACTTCTCGAAAGCGCCAGCCTGGTAGATCTGGGATATCGCCCGGCCGGCGCCGTCGAACCGCGTCACGGTGAGGCCGGGCACCTCCGCGTCCGCCGCGACCCACAGGTTGTCGTCGACCGGTGCGTCGTTGAAATACGGCTGAGTCGTCTTATACGCCCGCCCTTGCGAGTCGTACCGGGTATCGGTGAGGAGGCGGCCACCGCCGGCCGCGGGCGCCTGAACCTGTCGCGGCCGCAGCAACCCGTCGTAAATCTGTTTGGTGGTGGTGTAGTTTCCGTTAGGCCCGATGCTCGTCATGGTGACCACGGAGGGTCCGTCGTTGCGGATCTGGTAGGCGAACTTCGCGCTGCCCTCGTACTCGACGTCCTCGTAGACCCTCGGTCGGTTGGGCAGCCAGACCTCCATGACGCGGCCCAGCGGATCGTACGCGCTCTCGGTCCTGCGGCGGTTGGCGTCCACCACGCTGACCGGCTGACCCCACGCGGGTTCCAGTGTGCTCGTGACCGTGTGCCCGAGCGGGTTCTTGGCGACCGTCTGGGTGACCGGTCCACCGGTGGCCGGCGTGTATGCCATCGTGCTGGTCCGGCCAAGCGCATCGGCGGACTCCACGACCCGCCCGTGTGCGTCGTACCGGCTGGTGGCCGTCGCGACATAGACCGGGCCGGCGGCTGGCCGTTCCCTGGCCACCTCCACGCTGGTGGCGTTGCCGGTGAGCGGTGCGGCGCCGAATGCCTGACCGTCGTAGGCAATGCGCGCGTCCCGGATGGCATCGTCGGGGAAGGACGGAAGCTGCCCACAGTGGACACCGACGACTTCGGCGCGGGACGGGTATGCCAGCAGCCACTTCTCCGTGTTGTACACATAGCTGACGGTGGTACACCGGTCGTCCGCGGCCGTCGCCAGGTCGCCGAGGTCATTCGTGCGGGCTTCCAAGCCGCGGGCATCAAAAGTGGACTCGGTCCGGGTCCGCCGCCATCCACCGGCCGCCAGCGCCGTGTAGGTGTCGGTCGCGGCGACGCGGACGAGGTACGCCTTGAACGATCCTCTCGTCGCTGTCGGGCCATGCCACCACGGCTCGTTGATCGTCTTGCTCACGACCTGGTCGGTGTCGCCGTCGTAGGTGATGGATTCCAGTTCCACACCCTGCAACCAATCCTCGTCGGTGCGGGCGTCCCCCTCGGTCGCCCGCACCGACGCCGAGCGGGTCCCGGCCGGCAGCTTGTCTCCGTGCATGCCCCGGTAGAACCGCTGCTCCGTCCTACCGATCGGGCCGCTCGGGTCGCTAGGCTTGCCGGTGCGGATCCGCACCTTCGCGAAGCCCCGGAACTCGTTCCAGGTCCGCTTGTCCTCCTTGGTGAACTCCGACATGTCGTAATGCCAGGCCGCGCCATCGAGGTACTCATAGCTGGTGACCTGCTCGCTGAACGTGCCGAGCTGGTCCGACTGCGTCACGCTTTCCACCACGTACTTGTTGAAATAGTCGGTCCGCTCCGCGTAGTCCCGCTTCGCCCACGTCATCGGGAAGCACCGCAGGGTGTTCGACTCCGGGCTGGCCGGCATGGAGTGGCCCGCGACGCAGTCCGGGTCGGCGTACGTCACCGACAGCACACCGCCCGACTCCGACACCACCCCGGTAACGCGGTACCTGATCAGCGGCGCCAGCCCGTCGCCCACCTTGTAGACCCGGTTGGGAAACGCCGTACCCTCGAACCGCACCGCCGGCAGCGACGCCGCACCGCCGACGTGGCCGGCGTGGGTGATACTCCGCAACCACAACGCCGCCTTTTCGCCATCACCTGTCCTGGGGAACTGCTGCTCCAGCGTCCACGAGTCCACATCGGCGAAGCCGCCGTCCCGCCGCACCTGGGTCGTGATCTTGGTCAGCCGCTTGGTGGACCAGAAAGTGGGTGAGTAACGGTCCTTGCACATCGCGGCATCGCAGATCTCCTCCCACGGCACATCCGGCCAGTTCTCCGCCTTGCTCGGCTTGGTCGGCGTGCTGAGTGCGCAATCGGCGTCCGGCACACACCGGTCCGCCACCGCGAACTCCACTCGGCCGGTAGCGGCCTGACCGTCCCGCATGCCGTACTCGATCCGGCGCAGGGTTCCGCCGCGCACATAGGACACGGCCGCGTCCTTCAGATTCCTGCCGTACGCGTTCGTCTCGGTCTCGTACTGATAGACGATCTGGTTGCCGTTCCGGTCCACCACCTTGTCGAGGTTCCACCGCCATGCCTGCATGCAGTGAGAAGCGTCGAAGGTGCTCGCGTGGCACGGCTCACCGGTGTCGTCACCGAACACCGGCACGGTCCAGGTCGACTTGGCCTCCGCACGCGAGCCGAAGAACAGCTGGGTTCCGTCGATGGTGGTGATCTTCCAGTGCTCGCCGTTGTCGTCGCCGTTGCCGGCCCCGGTCAACCGCTCGATCCGCGACCCGTCGTCGCTCTTGGCTCGCCACCGGCCGTCCCCGTCACAGCAGATCAGCATCCCGCCACCGCCGTGGTAGGACGCGACCGCGTTGTCGCTGCGCCAGCACAGGTCGCCCACCTTCGGCGGCGTCGTCCCGCCACCGGTGTCCTCCGCGCAGCCGCCATAGACCCGCTCGACGAAGCCGGCCGACAGGTCCCAGCCGTCACCGACCCAGGACGCCTGGTTGTTCGTCGCGCTCGTCCGACCGTCCACAGCCGACGACGCGTACGACAGCGCCAGATCCGGCTCCAAACCTCCCGGTGCCGGCGGCACCCGCAACGGGTACCCCCAGGTGAAATCACCGGTCTGCGCGGAGACCTGCCAGGTCGCCGACGCCGCCAGTGGCGTCGCTGTGGGCCTTCCACCGCCGTCCTTCGTGGTGACGGGGCTTTGGTCCCGCGACAGCGCGTTCGCGGTCGCCTGGTCCGTTGGCCGGGACGACATCTGCTGCTGGCTCACCGGCGTCGACGACGGGTTCGCCAAGGGGACGGAGGGCCCGTCCGCCGCGCGGGCGGCGGACGGTGTCACGGCCAGGTTCGCCGTGACGGCCAGGGTCACCGTCAGCGCCACGGCCAGACCGCGGCGCGCGCGGGCACGCATTCGCATCGTTACTCCCCCGGGGTCGGTTCTGCGGTGGGCTCGTCGGCCGGGTCTTCCTCGACCGGGTGGTACAGCGGTTCCTCGTCCGGCGCGCCGATCAGCACGTAGCCGAGCTGGCGCACGAACTCGTAGCCCTCGCAGTCCTCCTGGAGCGAGGTGTACGACTCGCCGCTGATCCGGCAGGAGTAGAGCGGCATGCTGGCCACGCCGCTCGGCTCCGCGGTCCAGATGTGGCCGAGGCTGCCGAGCACGGTCTTGCCCTCACAGGCCGGATCCAGCGACACGAACTGGTCGTGGACGTCCCGACAGCTGGTCAGCGGCTGGGTGCCCGGCAGCGCGGCCAACGCCACCCACCCCTGCGTGCCCTCGTGCGCGTATCCGGGCGGCAGCACCGGACTGCCGTCGTAGGTCGTGACGTGGTCCCAGCTCGGCCCGTTGTAGCGGGTCAGGGCGCCGTAGGGAAGCACGTGGCCGAGCAATCGCTCCTGGGTGGCACCCTCGCAGTCGGCCTTCAGCGACTCGAACCGTTCGGACGCCGTCCGGCACCGGTAGACCGGCAGGGTGGTGAAGTTCGGCGGCGGCACGGTGTACGCGTGGCCGATCTCGCCGAGGCTCTCCGTCCCCTCGCAGGCGGCGTCGGTGGAGGTGAACCCGTCCGCACCGGCGCGGCAGGCGTACAGCATCGTGGTGTTCTCGTGCGGTGACGGCACCAGCGTGCCGAGCGTCGTCTCGTACGTGTAGCCCGCCCGTGCGTCGCCATCGGTGTTCGCCGAGTAGCGCTCGCCGGCGCCGTTGACGTACCGGCCGAGTTGGCCACCGACGGGTTTCGGCCAGGTCGCCCGCTGGGCGATCTGCTCGTCGGTCGCCATGCCGACATCCGTGCGGATCTCGTCGATCGTGCCGGGGAAGTGCTCCGCCGGCGTGCCATCCACTTTGCTCTGTCCGATGGTGAGCGGGCCCTCGGCGGACCACAGGGCCACGCCGTCCCGCGCCGCGGTGAACTCGCCGTCGACGTAGAGCCGCAGCTGTCGCGCCGCGTGGTCGTAGACGCCGGTGAGATGGGTCCATTCGCCGGCCTTCGCCGGCCGCGGCGACGCGGCGTAGACCAGCTCCGCGCTGTTCGCGTCCTGGGCGCGGGCACCGAACACCCAGGGGCCGGTGCCGCTGGCGCCAGGCCGGTACTGGAGGACGAACCCGCTCGTCCGGCCGCCATCCTGTCCCAGCACGGTCGCCACCTTGTCCGTTGTGGACAGCCTCGCCCAGGCCGAGACCGTGAAGCTGTCCCGGGTCGAGACGCCCTTCCACGACGAGGTGGCCGCTCCGGTCGTCCCGTTCAGGCGCAACCCGAGGCCGCTCACGCCCGGACCGAACGACGCGCCCGCCGTGGTGGTCAGGTCGTTGTGCGACCAGTTGTAGTCCTTCGCCGTGCCGTCGTCGAAGCGCCAGACACCGTAGTCGACCGCGTAGGCGTCGTCGTAGACCTTGCGCACCTCGCCGTCGGCCAGCGCCGACGGGTACGCCCGCACGTCGTCGATGCCGCTGGAGAAGAACTCGGCGTGCTGCCCGTCGACCCGCGCCCGGCCCATCGCGAACGGCCCGCCGCTGCCCCACACGGTCACGTCGACCTGCGCCGCCGACAGCACACCGTTCACGTACAGCCGCAGCTGGTGCTGATCGGCGTCGTACACCACCGCGAGGTTGGTCCACTGGTGCGCCGCGGCGGCCTGGGCGGAGGCGAGCACGACCTCGTCCGCGCCGTCGGTGTCGGCGACCGGCGCGACGACCGCCCATTTGTTGTCGGACGCCCGGTACTGGACGCGGAAGGCGCTGTTGCGGTCGCCGTCCTGGCTCAGCACCGTGCGGTCGACGTTCGTCTCGGTCAGGTACGCCCAGCCGGTCGCCGAGAAGCTCCGTCCAGTGTCGACGGCCGGACCCTCGGTCTCCACGTACCCGGACCAGCCGTCGAGCCAGGCCGACTGACCGGTGCGGCCGCTGATCCACTCGGCGCCGCCCTTCAGGGTGGCGGGCAGGCCGCGGCTGCTGGAGTCCTCAGCCGTGGTGCCGGCGCCCTCGTCGAACTCCCAGCGGCCGCCGTCGGCGGCCGGCAGGGTGTCCGGCCCGATCCGTGCCGGATACGAGTTGACCAGGCCGAGGATGCGGTCCTTGTCCAACGCTCCGGTGTAGACCCGGACGTCGTCCACCCGACCCTTCCAGTACCCCGACAGCTCGCCGTTGGTCTTCCCGCGACCGATCTGCAGGGCGCCGCTCGCCGGCCACGGCGTGTTGAGCGTGCCGTCGCCGACCCGGGTGCCGTTGACGTACAGCCAGATCTTCTTGCTGGCGGCGTCGTACACACCCACCAGATGCACCCAGACGTCGTCACCGACTTCGGTCGGCTCGGTGCTGAGCGCCGCCTTGGTGGCCCGGCCGGTGTCCTGTTCGGGCATCTCGAAAACCCAGGCACCCTTGGGTCGCCGGACGTCGTCCACGACATGGCCGAGCCGGAACTTGCTCCGCACGCCGCCGTCCACTGTGATCGCGTCCATCCGGCAGCTCGCGCGTTCGTTCAGGTCGCAGTTGCGCTCCGGCAGATGCACCCAGGCCGCCACGGTGAAGCTCTGGTCGGCGCGGAAGTCGATGCCGCCGGTGGCGGCGGCGCCGTCGACGCCGTCGAACGCGACGCCGTTGCCGACCCGGCCGGGCGCGAAGCGCGCCCCGCCGGAGAGCTTCGCGGCGCGGGTACCGACCGCGTCAGCCGCGTTGCCGCCGCTCGACTCGTCCAGGCGCCAGTTGTGCACCAGGGACAGGTCGCGCCCCGCCATCACCTTGATCTCGTCGGCGAACAGCGGCCGGCTGTAGACGTTGACGTCGTCGATGGCGCCGGGGAAGAAGTCGACGCTGTTCCCGCTGTGCTTGGCCCGCCCGATCTGCAGGCCGCCGACCGCCTTGACGTTGCCGTCGTGCGGCGCCGTGCCGGCCAGCACACCGTTGACGTACAGCTCGATCTGCTTGGTCTGCTCGCGATAGACGCCGGCCAGGTGGGTCCACACGCCGAGCTGTGCCAACCCGCTGCTCTTGGCCCGCGCCCCCGGCGGGTCCAACGCGTCCTGCCGGGAGCCGAAGAAGCACCAGTGGCCGTCGGCCATCGCCTGGAGATAGAAGGCACTCGCGTGTTGGCCGTCCTGCGACACGGCCGTGGACCACTTGCCGGCCTCGTCCAGGCGCACCCACGCCGAGACCGAGAAGCTCTGGCTGGTGTCGACGACATTGCCTGCGCTCACGTGGTCGTCCCAGCCGTCGAGCTGCACGGCCAGATCGGCCGGATCCGGGTACATGGACTGCCCGGCCGCCCACGTCGGCCCGCCCCGCAGCTCGGCGCGGGGACCCCCGGACGCGTCGTCGGCGGTGCCGTCCAGCCGCCACTGCCCGGCCGGCACCCCGTCCCGACCGACGATGCCCTCGATCTCGTCGGCGGACAGCGCCCGGCTGTACGCGCGGACCTCGTCCACCGAGCCGGGCCAGAAGTTGGACGGTTGCTTCTGGTAGCGGGCCCGGCCGATCACCAGCGGCCCGGGTGCGTCGAAGCCCTTCGTCCGCGCCGCCGTGCCGGCCAGTTCGCCGTCCACGTACAGCCGCATCTGCTTCGCGGCCGCGTCGTACACGGCGGTCAGGTGCGTCCACTGTGTCGGTTTCGGTTGATGGCTGACCGCGCTGCGCACCAACTCGTCGCTCGGCCGGGTGCTCGCGTCCGCGTCCGCGGACGGCATGTACAGCTCCCACTTCCCGCCGGCGTCGCTCGTCCCGCCGGCGTCCCTGCGGTAGCCGAGGAAGAAGCCGCCCACCCAGGTGGCGTCCTGGGACAGCGCGGTGAACGTGTCGCCGGCGCCGGGCAGCCTGTCGAGCCGCACGTATCCGCCGATCGTGAAGCTGCGGTCGGTGCGCACCACCGGTCCGCTCGTCGTCACGACGCCGGTGGACCCGTCCAGCCGCACCGCACCCTTGACCGCGCCGTCCTCGGTGAACGCCGCGCCGCTCGACAGGATCCCGGCCATGCCGCCCGGCGCCTCGTTCCCAGCGGTAGCGCCCTCCTGCTCGTCGAACTTCCAGTGTCCGACCTGGACGTCGTCCTGCCGGACCGCCGCGCGGACCTCGGCCTCGGACAGCACCCGGTCGTACGCCCGCACCTCGTCCACCACGCCGGCCAGGGTGTAGCCCACGTACAGCGGGTTCGCGCCGTGCCAGGACACCTTGCGCTCCGCGCCGCCGGCCAGCACACCGTCCACATAGAGCCGGATCCGCTTGGCCTGCGCGTCGTAGACACCGGCCAGATGAGTCCACTGGCCGGCCACCGGCTCGGTGGGGGCGGTCACCAGGTCCCACCCCGGCGGACTCGACGAGTCCGCCTGCGGGAGGACGAAGACGAAGCGCTTCCGGTCACCGTCGTACTGGAGGCAGAACGCGCACGTCACGGCGCCGTTCTGCTGGATGATCGTCTGCGCACGAGTGTCCACCTTGTCCAGCTTCACCCAGGCGGAGACCGAGAAGCTGGCGTCGGTACGCACCCCGTTCGGCACGGACATCAGACCTGATCCGTCCAACCGCAACCCGGTGCCGACCGCGCCGGCCTCGTAGCTGCCGGGCCCGCTCAACGTGCCGTCCCGGTCGCCCAGGAAGGCGGTGTCCCGGGTGTTGCCGTCCATCGCCCACTGCGCCAGCGGACCGTTCCCCGCCCGCACGTAGACGCGGTACTCCCGGGTGGGGCTCGGGTGACCGGCTCGGTCGACGCTGCGCACGTACAGGGTCTGCGGTCCGTCGGCCGGCGGGGCCAGCGTGACGCTGGCCGGACCGCCGAGCGCGGCCGCGTCCACCTTGGTCGACGGCGGCGACTGCCACCCGTACAGGTAGTGGTCGATGTCCTTCACGCCCGCGGCGTCGAAGGTGAAGGTATCCGGCACGCCCACACCGCCGTGCCAGCGGTTGTCGTCGTCGTAGAGCGCCGAGGTAACCCCGGGCTTCACGGTCACGCCGTCGCGGTCGACGACGAACCCGGGCCCGTTGACCAACGGCCCGTCGTCGCTGTTGTCGGAAGCCCGCACCTTCCACGTGACATGCTGGTTCTTGCGGAGGTCCAGGTCCAGGTCGGTGCTGAAGAAGGCACCGGAGCCCTGCAGCGGCCCCCAGTTGCGGTGCTCGACCGATGGGCCGCCGTGGATCTCCCAGATCGGCTTGACCTGGTCGTTGTCCGGATCGGACAGTCGTGTCTGGAGCCGGATGGAGGCGTTACCGGTGTAGGGAACGCCACCGCACCACCGGCAGGCCCGCAGCGGCGGGTCGGTGCTGAGATCGTACGGTGCGTTCGGCGGGCTGTTGTAGTTCACCACGAGCGTCGTCGCGTTCGCGTCGTACTTACGCCACGCGTACTTGTCACCCTCGTCGGCCGCCTTGAGGAAGTACACCGAAGGGCCGACCGTGTTCAGGCCGTGCCGCACGTCGAAGCCGATCGGCTTGTTGCCACCACAGCCGTTGTAGTTGCTGCCCGCGCCGGCGTTGCCCAGGTGCCAACCCGGTGGCGCGTTGTTCCAGGTGGTTCCACCGTGGATGGTGGCGTTGGCCATGAAGAGCTGGTGGTCGCGGACGTTGCAGCTCGGCCCGTAGACGATGGTGGCGTTGAAGGCGGCCGAGATGATCCGCTTGCCGCCCAGGAAGCCGGTCTCGAACTGGAAGTAGGACCGGGTCGTGCCGATGCCGTTGCAGCCGCCCCAGCCGCAGTACCCGACCTTCCCCCAGCCGTCGACGTCGTTGCCGCCGTTCCAGTGCGCGCTGTTCGCCTTGCCGGCGAAGACCTTCGTCCACCCGCTCCGCCACGGCGCCGCCCAGCCCGGGTCGATCACCACGGGGTACCGGGTCTTCGCCCCGGTGAGGAGCTTCTGATCCGGTACCAGGGTGAGAGACCGACCGTCCACCGTGACCGCCGCGACGGCGGACTCGCCGGCGCTGTCCCACATGGCCGACGGCGGCGCGTTGGAGACCACGGTGCCCTTGGCGTCGCGGAGCTCAAGCGTCCCCTCACGGCCGGCCGCCACCCGCACGCCCGTCGCGGCCAGCCCGAGCCGGATCCGGCGCAGCGCCGCCTGCTTCGCGGCCTGGGCGCTCTTCACGACCAGGTGCTGGGTGTATCCGTCCACTTCGGCCCGGAGCACCAGATCGACGCCCGGCAACACCTCCGGATAGGTCGCCGTCGGCCCGTCGAGCGCCGGCGCCGGCAACTTCCCCGGCCAGCTCAGCGCGAACCGCTTGCCGTCCCGGCCGTACCGCACCATCGGCGCCGACCCGCCGCCGGACAGCGCCAATTCGATTTCCACCGCGCGCGGGACGACCGTGCCGTCCGGCTGCCGTACCAGGGTGGGGTCGGCCGTGACCCAGCGATCGCCCTGCTTGACCCGCACCGTGCGCGCGGACAGGGTGGCTTTCAACGTGCCGTCCGGCTGCGCCTCCACCACCCGGGTGCCCGTGGTCAGGTCGGCGACCCGCACCGGCGACCGTTGCAGGGACGCCGCGTGCACCGCGCCCGCCGTGTCCGGCGCCTCGCGCACCACCGGCCCGCGGTACGGCGCGGGCGGCGACGACGACGTCACCACCGTGAGCAGCGACGCCGCCACCACCATCAGAATGAGAAAAGGCACCTTACGCACCACAGACCACCGGTCCCGCCAACCCATGGCCGCTACGGTGACACCAACCCCCCATCACCCCCCTTTCACAACCCTGTACTCCCTGAAAGCCCTCCCCTCCACCCTCCCCGCGCGCCCGCGCCCGCGCCCGCCCGCCCGCGCGCCCGCCCGCGCCGCGCGCGCCCGCGCCTCCTCTCCTCGCCGATCAAGGGCTGGGGCACGTACTTTGATCTCTTTTCCATGTGCCTTTGCCCTTGATCCGCGTGGATTTCCTTGATCGCGGTCCGGCGGTGAAGCGCGGGCGGCTTGGCGCCGCGACGCCGTTTTGGCCTCTGGCCATCGGCGACACCTTGGGGCAAGATGATTGGCGCCTATCGATATAACTGGGGAGCGCTCATGCCCAACATCATCGCGATCGGCGCCATCCTCGCGTCGATGCTCACAGCCACCCCCGCAGCGGCCCCCGCGACCACCGTCGCGTCCGGGCCGCCAGACGGGGTGAGCATCGACATCATCGTCGCCAACGGCTCCGGATGCCCCGCCGGAACCACGTCGATCTCCATCGCGCCCGGCAACGATGCGTTCACGGTGACCTACCGCACCTTCCACGCACAGGCCGGCGCCGGCGCCGGCGCGGTCGACTTCCGGAAGAACTGCCAGCTCAACCTCCAGATACGCATCCCGGAGGGCTGGACCTACGCGGTCGCCCAGATCGACCACCGCGGCCGGGCCCACCTGGAACCCGGCGCGACCGGCATCCAGCGCTCGTCCTTCTACTTCGCCGGCGTGCCGGCCACGGGGGCGGTGACGCACCAGTTCGCCGGCCCATACGACGACGCGTGGGCGGTCACGAACGTGGTCGAGCAGGCGGCGCTGATCTACGGGCCATGCGGCGGCGAGCGCAACCTCAACATCAACAACGAGGTCCGGGTGAGCGCGGGCACCTCCGACCCGGCCACCAACAGCTCCATCACGATGGACTCCACGACCAGCGGCATCTACCACTTCCGCTGGCGCCAGTGCTCCTAACCCCCTCCCCCAAGATCAAGGCGTCCTTCAAGTAGTTAGAGCAACTTGAGGGACGCCTTGATCATGGCGGGGTCCGTAGCGCGGCGCGGCGGGCGACCCAGTACGCTAGTCTCCGCAGCCCGCGCCGCGGGGTGCACGCGGGCGTAGCTCAATGGCAGAGCTTCAGTCTTCCAAACTGACGGTGCGAGTTCGATTCTCGTCGCCCGCTCCAACCGCTCCGGCCCAGGTCAGAGGCCCTTTAGCCCGACCTGGGCCGTTCGCTATCCGAACGTTTTAGATCTTGTGGGCCATTGATGGGCCACTAGCTCACCCGGGCCAGCCGGCCGTCCGGATCGTCGGGCTTCCGCCGTGCCTTCTTGGCCGCCTTCTTCGTCGGCCGCTGCTTCGCGATCCGGCGATCCATGCCGGCGGCGATCTCGCGGTCCCGCTCGCTGTTCGCGTGCTGATAGATCAACGCGGCCCGCATGCTGGCGTGGCCCATGCGGTGCATCAGGTCCCGGGTGCTGGCCCCGGTCGACGCGGCAAGGTTGTTGCCGGTGTGGCGGAGGTCGTGGAAGTGGAAGCCCTCGGGCAGACCGACCGCCTTGACCGTCTCCTTCCACTTCACCGCCCGGCCGAAGTTGCCGCCCCGCAGGAGCGCGCGCTTCTCCCCCGTGAACACCAGGGCGTCAGCGCCCGTGCCGACGTACTCCTTCAGGTGCGAGCGGAGCGCGTCGAGCGCGGCGGCCGGCAGCGTGACCGAGCGGTTGCCCGCCTCCGACTTCGGCGGCCCGAACTCCATCCTGTTGCGGAGCGCAGCGAGCTTGCGGGGCACGCGGACCGTGCCGGCCTCCAGGTCGACATCGTGGCGCCGAAGCGCGGCTAACTCACCCCAGCGCAGACCGGAGAACGCCGCCACGGTGATCAACGCCGAGAACCGGGGCGGCATCGCGTCGGCGAGCTTGTAGACCTGGGTCACGGTGGCGACCGGTCGCTCAGGCGTGTGGTATCGGTCATAGCCCTTGATACGGCAGGGGTTCTGCCGAATGATCTCGTCTTCCTTCACCGCCGTGTTCAGGATTGCGCGTAGCAGCGTGTACGCCTTGACCGCCTGCGGTTCCGGCGTCCCGCCGTCGAGGAGCGCTTTACGCCAGCTCCGGATGGTCTGCGGCTTGATCGCTCCCAGGGCGAGGTTGCCGAGATGCGGACGGATATGCAGCCGGAACAGGTCTTCGTAGTTCTCCCGAGTGCGTGGCTGAAGCTTCCGCTCGGCGATCCATTTCCGGCCGTATTCGCCGAGCTGCACCTCCCCCGCCTCCGGTGCCGCCCAGTCGCCCTTGATGATCTCCGACTCGATGACGGTGAGCCACTTCTCGGCCTGCTTCTCGGTCTCGAATGTGTGCGGCGCGGTCCGTTCGATGCCGTCCGGCCCGATGTAGCGGGCCTGGAATCGACCAGAGGCGCGCTTGCGAACACTGCCGAAACGGCGACGACCCTTTCCGTTAGCCATCAGGCGGACTCCTTCAGATAGCGGCGCAGGTGCGCACGCGTGATCGGGACGACACGGTTCTTCTCGATGTAGTCGGCCACCGCGGACGCCTCGAAGCGCACCAGCCGGCCGACCTTGACGTATTCGATGCGCCGTTCAGCGACGAGACGGCGCACGAATCGCGGCGTTGCGCGGAGCCGAGCAGCGACCTCATCGGCGGTCAGCAGCTCGTCATCCATCCCGTACCTCCTTCTCTTGGTCAGGCGGCTTGCTTGATCTCGTCACCGGTTGCTCCCGTGCTTGCCGAAAGCGCTCGTTGCCTGGCGTCGCGTAGGTCTGCCCGCCATCGGATGCGGGCGGAGACGGCGCGCAGGATGCGGTGTTCGAGGGGTGGGATGTCGGGATCTTCGGGGCGTGCGAGTTCGAACCGGTACCGGTTCGACTGCTCTCGCTCGGCCTGGTCCTGGTCGCCGTCGTGCTCGTCGTGTTGCTCGGCGAGGATGGCGCGGATCCAGGCCCGGTTGTCGGCGCGGTGGTCGGCCAGGGTCTTGCCGGACCATTGCCGGGAGACCAGGACGCGGCGGCCCGTGAAGCCGAGTGTGGTGCGCTGATGCACTTTGCCGGAACAGCGACCCGGGACGAGGCCGGGTTTAGCGCTGTCGGGTTGGACGCCGTAGAGCAGCCAGTTCGCGCATGTCGGTGAGCAGGGCAGGGTGGCTAGTTCGGCGTGGAGGCGGTCGAAGTGCGCCCTTTGTGGGTCCGAGTGGGGTGCGGCGTGGTCGGTGATGTCTTTGGTGACGTACTTGGTCACGTACCGGATGGCGCGTTCTGCGTCTTTGGTGTCCTGCTCGATGCCCCGGGCGTCGATGCGGCCGAGCCGCGCGACGTAGGCCGGTTCGGCGTCCTTGTCTTCGAGCGCGTCCAGCGCCGTGTCCCAGGTCGTCAGCGGCTGCTTCGTCTTGGGGTCCACGTACGCCTTGCGGCCTGTGTCCCAGACTGGCGGACGGTCGACGGTGTAAACGGCGCGCTCGAAGGCTGGCCACCAGACTTGGTGATAGGTGGCCGACGCCACCTGCTTGAGCAGCCGGCGGGGCAGGGTGCCGCGAATGGCGAAGTGGGCGTGTGGAGCGAGGCGGCGTTGGAGCTCGACGGCGCCGGCGTATTGGATGTTCCAGCCGGCGGCGCGGCGTAGGTTCTGCCACCAGCGGTCCAGGACGCGGGCGAAGTGGATGGCGTCGAGTGCGGCGCGCCGGTAGTCGTAGGTGTCGGGGTTGATGGGGGTGCCGAGCAGGTCGTCCCGTTGTCCGTGGCGGGTGCCGCACTCGCAGGGCAGGACGTAGGCGCCCCGCCGGATGTGCTGGTGCACCGGCCCGTGGGAGTCGAGGGTGAGCGTGACCAGCATCGACGGCCGGTGAGTGTGGCCTGCCTTGCTCGCGTAGGTGCGCCCGACGGTCCGGCCGTCGACGGGCAGGCGGGGCAGGTCTGGGCTGTCCTGCCGCCGCCTGGTCGACCGCTTCCGTCGAGGCCGGTGGTCGTCGCGCTCTCTGGGTGTGAGGTGTCCGCGTAGGTCGGATGCTTCGAGGATCTGGTCCAAGTCCGCGATCTGGGCGTCGATGTCGGCCAGGCGGGCGGCCCGCTCGTCGGGGGTGAGCGGTTGGTACATGAGTTGTTCGCGGTCGAACTCCAGATGTGCCCGCTGCCGGACCAGGTCGAGCAGGTTTTCTCCTGGTCGGGTGGGGCGGGTGAGGGGTTCCTGGGCGAGGTGCCAGCCTTCGCGGATTTGTTGGATGCGCAGTCGGCGGTTGCGTTCGGCGCAGGGCTTGCACTTACTCGCCAGTCGGGCGCCGCAGGGGACTTCGATGACCTCGGTCAGGCCGGTGGCGGTGTCGGTGCGGCGCAGCGCGAGCGGCCGGACGCACACGCCGTGCTGCTCGGCCAGCAGCCGCAGGGCGTCCTTGGCAAGGGGTTGCCGCATCCGCGCGGCGCGTGAGCCGGGACGCGGGTCGACGGGATGTGGTTGGGTCACCGGTCACCTCCCGTCGTGGTGCCGTTGCGCGAAGGCAGGCTGGTTACTGGCACCAGCGCGGTGCGGTCCTGCTCCCGGATCAGGCGCAGCAGTTCGGACGCGGTCCCGTTGGCCACGCGCAGCGCGGCCCTTAGTTCGTCGCGGGTGATCGGGTGTCCGGTCGCGGTCCGGTGGTCCGCGGCGTGCCGGCGTGCGGCCTGGATCAGGTCGACCGTCACCGCGGCTTGGTCGCCGTCCTGCTCGCCCTCGGCCGTGACCTGGACCGGTACAGGTTGGGGACGATCTTCGTCCGGCACCGTCCCGTGCCCGTCCTGATCGGATGGTGCACGGGGGACGGTGAGGACGAGCTTCGACAGGCCCAGGAACGCCAGCGCCGGGACAGAGGAGAGGAGCCATCCGGACAGGCCGGGCTTGGCCACCGCCAACTGTGCGGCGAGGGAGAGGATGACGGCGGCGACGAGCAGGAACAGCGGGTAGCCGACCGGCCCGCCGGTACGCCGCCGGCGGCGGATGGTGAGCAGGGCGGCGATGGGGATGAGTTCGGAGATCGCAGCGTTCGCCCAGCCGAACCAGTCCCCTGTCCCGGGCGGTGAGTTGTGCATGGTCCAGTCGTGGACGTGGGTGAACGACGCCGCGCCGGCCAGCCCGCCCACGGTGAGCAAGATGAGCACCAGGACGACGTTCTCGATGCGTTGGGCGTTCACGCGTGCTCACCTCCGGTCCGGGCGTAGTGGCGGGTCAGGTGGGTGATGTCGTTGTCGGTCAGGTAGGAGAACCGCACGCGGAGGGGTTCGCGGACGCCGTCGAGGGTCACGAAGCCGATGCCGGGGGCGGTTTCGGGGATCTGGTCGCACAGGGCGCCCCGGTCCCGCGCCCCGTCGCCCAACACGAGGTCGACTTGGTCGTCTTCGGTCAACCGCAGGCCGATGCGGGTGGGGAACAGGTCCCTAAACGGCAGGACCTCTTTGCGGGGGTCTTGCAGCGCGGCGACGACGTGCACGCTCACCGCGCGTCCCTGGGAGAGCAGGAGGCTGAAGGCTTCGCGGATGCGTTCCTTGACCTTGCGGTCCGTGATGTACGCGGTGAGCGCGGCCAGCTCGTCCACCAGGATCACGATTAGCGGATCACCAACCGTGGGAGTGTGCTGGCGAGCGACACCCCGCAGCCGGGCGGCGCGCTGCCGCATGCGTTTGACGGCGTCTTCCAGGACGCCGGCCATGCTGTCCGGGTCGTCGTAGGCAAACCGAGCGAACAGCGGCAACCCGGCGGCGAGTTCCATGCCGCCTTTAGGGTCGAAGACCCACAGCTCCACCAAACCCGACCGGATACCGCCCGCGAGGGACCGGATCAGGGACCAGATGACCGAGCCCTTACCGGCGTTAGTGGCTCCAGCGATCAGCACGTGCGAACCGGCCAGCCGCAGCCGGTACACCTCTCCGTCCTCCCGCACGCCGAGGGCGAGTGCGGTGAGGTCTGGTGTGGACGGCACCGGCAGCGGACCGACGAGGGCGGCGAGCGGGTCTTTGCGCAGGAACCTCAGGACCACCCGATCCGGCTTCACGGTGGAGCGTGCCCGGCCATCGCGGACCCGGAACGTGTACGCCAGGCGTGGCGCGGCGGCGGCCCAGTCGTCCGGGATCTGCCCCGGCAGCAGCCGCACCGTGACTTCGTCGCCCCACCGGTCGACGCGGACGCGTCCGAGGCGGGGAATGTACCGGTCACCGTGGAACACCACGGCGAGGCCGCAGGTGGCCATCGCCGACGGCCACCGCCGCTGGTACACCCACACCCGCCGCAGCCTCGCCATGGTGGGGTACCAGCCGAACCGCAGCCAGGTGACCGGGTGCAGCCGCCACCACGCCACGCACACCACGAGCAGCGCGGCCAGCGCGGTGACCAGGGTGTGCCAGCCGTGGTTGGCCCAGATCCAGAGGATCAGCGCGGCAGGTCCGGTGGCCCACCAATAACGGATCACAAACACCGTGAGCCGGAGGAGTCCCCGGGCGAGCCAGTACGGGACCAGCAGCCACCACGGGATGCGCCACATCGGCAGCCGCACGTTCAACGGCGCGGTCGGGATCTTGTCTCCCGGGATCACGTTGATCAACGGCACGACGGTCACCTCCCCTTGGCCGTCGTAGTGGACGGGAACAGCGCGATCTGCGTGGAATTGCTGGCACGGCGGGCGCGTCGGCGAACCGACCCGGATACGGCACGCAAGTTGGTCGACAACGACGTGGCGGGCGGCTCAGGCACATGGCGGGTCATGGACGGCAGCCACCGGCCCCGGCCGAGAACCGCCCGCGCGTCGGTCGGATCCGCCACATAGGCGGCGATGGTTGCCGGGTCGAGGTGGCGCAACTTGACCACCGTGCGAGCAAGGCTCGCCGCAGCGGCGGCGATCTCCACCAGCGCCGCGACACGCACGATGTCGATCGGGCATCCTGTGTAGACGGTCCGGGCGGCACTAATTCCCGGCGCGGCAAGCCGCTTGACCACGGTGCGGCGTACGGTCACAGCAACCACCACCCCGGGCGGGTCCACCGCGGCCTGGCCAGGGTGCGCCGGCAGGGTTTGCACGCCATGTGCTCGATGTCGAACCGGCGCGGCTTGACCCACTGGCTACAGCGCGGGCAACGGATCTCATCCACCAGACTCGGGCGGCCCAGCCGAGGGATACGGATCACGACCGCCTCCCCCGCAACTCCATGGCGCGCTGGCGGGCCTGGTGGGCAAGCTCGGCCGCCTCCACACCATTGCTGGACTTGTCCTCGGCGGCGACCCGCTCGAACAGCGCCGCCTTCCGCTCGAACCAGTCCGCCCGCACCCTGTCGGGCGTGCCAAGACCCGGCATCGAGCGCAGCAGCGCCGACAACTCCACCGCAAACGACGGACGCGTTACCGGTGGCGTGGTCACCGCGACCACCCCCGCCCGGCGTGGTCGACTTCGTGGACCAGGCGCAGCCCGGCCATGGGTGTGACGACCTCCGCGCACGCGTCACACAGCGTCGCCTGCGGGGCCATCGCCGCGAGTTCGTCGCAGATCTCGCAGTGCCGCCACTGCTCGCCGCGACCGCGCGGGAACAGGGCAGCATCAACTACCGTGGGCACCACGGCCCTCCCTTCCAAAGGTTGGGTTCGGATGCGGGGCGAGCCGGGACTCTTGGCGGGGAAACGGCCCGCCCCGCAGACTTCTTCTGGCTTCTTCTGGTTCAGGCAGCGGCAGCCGTGACACCGGCCGGCTTGATGGCGGTGGCGCGCAGCGAATACGCCATCCGCGCCCGGCACTTGTCGCCGGCCTTGCACCGCTGCGAATCCACGTACGGGGTCAACGTGAGCCCGTCGAACTCGATCGACGGCGGATACCCCGGCACCGACGACGCTGGTAGCACCGGCTGGTGCGGCGCCACCACTTTGACCTTGACCTCGGTGGTGCGGCCGAACCGGCCCGCTTCCGGGTCCAGGTCCATCACCCGCACCACCCAGATCCGCTCACCGGAATCCTTGTCCCGCGCCTGGTCATCACCCTGGCCACGACGCTCAAAGTCGAGCTGAGCGTCCACGCCCAGGGCGAGGGCACCGTGCGGGAAGACGTACTCGAACGGGACCGGCACCCGTAACGACAGAGGAACCACGATCAACCTCCCAGCAGCTTACCTAGATGACAACTTGACTTGTCGAGTTGCTATCCAGTGTAGCGAGACTGCAAACGGGGTCAAGGAATCGTGGCGATGAATCTGTGAAACTTGGCGATCACCGCAGCGGGAAGGAGCCCTCCAGCTCGTGACGGTTCGCCGGCAGCACCGCGTCCACGGCGAGCTGGGGCTTGCCGGCCAGGTCGAACACGGTCATCAGCACCGTCAGCACGGCATCGCGGCGGGCGATCTTCAACAGCTCCGACTCCTCAGCGGAGGGCAGGCGGGCGGAGATCCGCTCGGTCGCGTGGTCGAACTGCACGCCTTTGACGGTGGTCAGATGCCGCAACAACCCAACGGTGATGGGCTCTGCCTTGCCGACGTCGGTACCGGCCGCCAACTCCACTGGCACGTACGCGGTGGCCAGTTCCACCGGGCCGACCTCGGCCACGACCAGCCGGCGGCGCGCGATCACGGGGGTTTCCGGTTCCAGGTCCAGGGCGATGGCCGCCCGGGTTGGGGCCATGATCGGGCCGACGCGCAGCATGCTGACCGCACCGTCCTCCGTCTGCTCCAGGAGGCTGGCGATGTGCTCGGGTATCCGGCGCGACGCGGCAGCGGCGCGGGGGCGCACGAAGCGTCCCTTGCCCTGCCGTGACTCGATCCAGCCGTCCTGCTGGAGGATTCCCAGCGCGCGGACGATGACGGGACGCGACGCCTCGAACTCGGCCGTTAGCTGAGACTCGCTCGGGATCGCCGTACCCGGAGGGTAGGTGCCGTCCTCAATGCGCTGCTGGATCGCATTGACCACCATCACGTACTTTGGCGGCGCAACCTCGATCGGCATCGCGCACCACCCCTCGTCAGATCGACAACTCGTCTTGTCGAGACATTAGCCCTCCGTGACCGTGGCGGAAAGTCCCCCACCGGAGTGGTGCGCGACCTAGATGGACGGCGCGCTACTCCGACGTGAAGGTGTACCGGTCGAGAGCGAGGGGCACATGCCATCGGGTCGCTCCACGCGCGAGGCGCGCATCCGATCGCCGAGCATTGCGCCGGCAGCGAACGCGAAACCCCCGATGCGACATGTCCATGGGGTCGGCAGGGTCTGCCGCCGCCCGCTGCGTGATCTGAGAAAACCCACCCCTCAGATGTGAGAACTTCACGCGGGACGGCGACAGACCGGCCTATGGGAGCGCGTCTACAGGTCGTCGGTGGCCGGATTGGTCGGCGGGTGCTCGGCGGCGTAGCGGGCACCGGCCCGGAAGCCTTCCGTGAACCGGATCACCACCTCCGCCAGTTCCTCACACTGCTCCGGCGTGATCTCAATCTGATTCTCATGGGCGAACGCCGCCACCTGCTGCGCCCCGGCCGCCACCGCAGCCCCGTACCCGTCCGCACTGTCCACCACGCTCACGCCGCCCACCTCATCCCATCCACTCGCCCGTCAAGGGGCTCCTCTGCCGCCATATCGCTGATCACCTGCGCCGATTCCGGCACCGTCAACGCACACTCGGCGATCTTGTCGAACGCCTCGTTGTGCTGCCTCGCCCCGTCCGACTCCACATACAGCCGGCCACCCAAATGCTCCAAGTACGCGACCGGCGGATACGGCAGCGGCATCCGGAACACCGTGAACGCCCCCAGACACCCCGGATGGATGGTTCTGTTGGTCGGCACGACCCGCACCTGCACCGACGTATCGCCACGGTCCGACACCTTCAACAGGTGCTCCAACTGATCGCGCATCACCGCCGGGCTGCCGACCGGACGGTGCAACACCTGCTCCTCGATCAACGCGGTCACGCGTACCCGGTCCTTGCCGGACAGGACCTTCTGCCGATCCCGCAGCAGCGCCACCCACCGATCCACCTTGAACTCCTGGATGAGGGGACCGTTCAACGCCCGGAACAACGCGCTGGCGTAGGACTCCGTCCACAGCAGCGGCGGAACCACCATCGTGGAGTAGCAGCAGATCTCCTCCGAGCGCAGCTCCAACCACAGACAGTCCACAAAGTCCGGATCCTCGATCGTGTTGTCGAAGTCGACCTCCCACCGGGATACGCGCCAGGCGTCCTGCGCCAACTGGACCAACCGTTCCCGCTCGACCTCGTCGTACACCCCGTACATGTCCAACAAGCTGACCACGTGATCCTTGCGGAACGGCCACTCCGCCCGCTCATACCTCGCCAGGGTGGAGAACTCGCACCCCAGATAGGCGGCCACGTACTTCAACGTCAAACCCCGCTCGTCACGCAGCTCCCGCATCCGCTCGCCCAACCACCGCGACCGCAAACTCTGCGGGAATTCGCTTCTCCTCTTAGGCACCACGCCACCTCTCACACCACAGGGGATGTTGTAAGGCACCAGGGCAGGCCCGCACTAGCGAACGCCTGCGGGCGAGAGCGACGCGCGCACCCGCCCCGGTGCCAGCTACGACCCAGCCGGCACGGGCGCGCCACCGCAGTCCAAACACGGGCGACGCCGCAGCGGAACAGGCGCCTCCCCCGCTCGCACGACACCGCGAGCGCTGGACACCCGCCAGCCGCGGCCCTCACAGGAACGGCAACCGCTCGTCACGTTCGGCTCGGTCATGCCAACGACGATCGCGTGCGCGACGCCGCCAAACCATCACGGCGACTGATACATGCAGTGGATACCGACGCCCAACCGAGCGATCGATCAGGTAGGCGGGCGGACTCCAGCCGCTTCCAGCACCGCAGCCCACGGGAACGCGGCGATCCGCTCACCGCCCGTACCCGGCGGATGCGGCACCCACTCGCCCGGTCCGAACAGGACGCGCACGCCCTCAGCCCGCAGCGACTCCACCGCCTCCCGGAACGGCTTCCGCGACGCCAGCGCCGAGTTGACGAAGGGCAGGACAGCGACCGGCACGCCACGGCCGATCGCTTCCGCGAGACTGCCCAACGCGTAGGTGTCACTGATGCCCAACGCCAGCTTGCACACCGTGTTGTAGGTCGCCGGAGCCACGACCATCGCATCAGCCTCCGGAAGCGAGCGCGTACGCGCCTGCCCCGGCATCCGGTACTCGCTGCGTACCGGGTTACCCGTCAACGCCTCCAACTTCGGCACGTCCAGGAACGCCAACGCGGCCGACGTCGCGATCACACCCACTGTCCAACCATGTGCCTGCGCCAGCTCGACAAGTCGATGAACCTCCGGAGCAGGACCGGCCCCGCACACCACCACGGAAAGGACGGGGCGACCGGCTTGATCGGTCACGCCTCAGCCCCGATCCGCTCGGCGAACTCACGCACATCACTACGGATGCTGCGCGGCGCCGTCACGGCCAGCTCCGCGACCAACCGGCGCACCGACCCCTTGGTGCGCACCTCCTCCGGCGCCACCTGCTCCGCCGAGCGGAGGGCATGGTACGCCCGGTCGTGCTTGCCCCACTGGGCGAGTGCCTGGGCCGTGTCGATGAACAGGGCCGCCTTGCGCTCGGTCAGCGGAATACGCCCGAGGTCGACCTGCCGAGCTAGATCGACCGCCATACCGGCGTCGCCTAGCTTCATGGCGACGTGTACGCGATGTTGCGCGACATTGGTCGGCCCAAAGCCGGTCCAATGTGCGTTGTCGTCTCGACCGAGCCGTCGTCCGGCATTCTCCGCCTCACGAAGCAGATCCGCAGCAGTGGACCGGTCTTCGTCCGCCGCAGCCGCCACCGCGCCGCGCAGCAAGAGAGCGCCGTACACGGAGAGAGCCTCGCCGTCGGGCTGCGGAACATCGGCGTCAAGACGCTCGGCCGCCCGCGAGGCAACTTCCTTCGCACGTTCGGCGTGCCCGCCAGCCATCAGGGAGTGCGTCACGGTTCGCGCGCTCACGGCCAGCACGATCGGACTCTGACTGTGGACCGCGGCTTCCATGCTGCGATGCGCGGCGAACGCGGCCAGGCCCAGGTCACCGAACTTGAGCATCACGCTCCCTGTCACCTGGTACGCGTCAGCCGCGAGCGCCCAGAACCTCAAGAGATCATCACCGTCGGCGGTCGAGCAAGCGATCTGCACGGACTCCAGCAACGCCGGCAGAACTTCGAGCGTGGCTGAGTAGCGGCAGCCCTGGTAACTGCGCTTGGCGGACGCGACGGCCGTCGTTAGGTTGCCGACAGCAGGCATCATCCGATCACCTGACGCCCGTCCCGTCAGAAGGCCATATGACGTGAGAGCACGGGCAACACCACCGAGGCCGCTCGCCGTGCCAGCACCAACGAGTGCGGTACCGCCGAAGGTAGCAGCGCCTAGCCGCAGCACGTCCCGTCGATGCACGTTGTCTTCCCATACAGGTTCGGCCCGATCCCTGATCTCAGTATCCGGCCGCCGTGGGTGGGGAAGACCATGGCGTCCATCACCCTGGCCCAAGTTGCGAGGCGCCAGCCCGAACGCGATCCGAGCATCGTCCGGGGCCGCCATGCCATCGAGGGCACGCTCCGCAACGTCAATCGCGGTCACCTGGCGCGAGCCAGAGATGATCGTGCTCACCTGGCCTTGCGTCATGCCCACCGCGATGGCGATCTGCGTCTGGCTGGCTCCTGTGTACTTGCCCAGCAACTTGAACACCGTGCCGAAGTCGCGCTGACCAAGCGCCTCGCGGACATCTTGGCGGGTCCAGAAGGCATCGGGCACCCGCAGCGGTCCCGGAGCCCGCCCGCCCATCGATCACCCCCAGGTCGTTGACTACACGCCGTTGGATCGACGTAGCCAACCGTCAGCGTACCGGGAGTCCTACAAGACCGGGACCGCCAAACACCACACGACATGGGCGCGCTCAAACACCGCTCAAACACCCGACGCGTGAGAACCTTCTGTACGTCTTCAAGGCGGCCCGCTCTGCGGGCCGCTCGCCCCCCGACCAGGGGCCGCCCGCAAGGGGCGCCGCTCGGGGACCCCGCCCGCCTTAGCGTAAGCGCACGGCGGGCACCCCGGCGGTGTTAGCCCCGCCGCCGGCGCGACGACCCACATAACAAGGAAGCCCCGGGCCGCCCTCAGAACAGGCAAGCACACGGGGGCAGAAGAACAAGGAGGACCGGCCTACGGCCGGACTCACCACAAGAAGAGAGCCTCCGGCGGGGGCCTTCGACTCCAGGATGGTGGAAGATCCATTCCGCCCACCGACGACCTAGGCAGAGCCGAGCAGACCCAATGAGCAAGGGCGATTCTCCCGGTATGGCCTAACCGTGGTGTTGGGAAACCTTCCACATGAAATACATGTCATTCTCTGCTTCTATCTTTTGGCGTTCCTCGCGTGCCTTGAAATACTGATGAAGCGGTGCGCCCGCCGCCACCAGGCCAATTCCGATCAACCAGGGCATTGTAGCGACAGCACCGATAGCACCTGCGACCGTTCCGACAGCCGATGCAGCTATTAACTTATCGCGAAGCGATCGGTTGTTTGCTGCAATCTTTCGATTAATGTCAGCAACGGCCGGCTTCACCTTGTTTTGCCAAACCTTCTCGGCGATCCTTTCCGGCGAATCGGTGTCGCCTTTTTCCAGAGTCTCCGCGATAGCCTCGCGCAGCACTGCGCGGAACCTTATAAACTGATCACTTTCGTGATTGCGAAGCGCAATCAGATCGCGAAGCGGTAGGCTCTCAAGAGCTGGGATCCTGATTCGTGCAGCAACATCGTCAACCGAAATCGTTTGCACATCTGTCGTTCTATCGAATATTGGCGACGGCGCCAATGAAACCAGAGGTGCACCCAACTGCTGCGCCGTAGCCGAATCATACACTGCCGACTGTAGCCAGGAATCCAGAAGCCATCGTGCGACATCTTCCCTACGCGGTTCCTCGCTTTGCTTGAATATGTGTCCAGAGGTCCCGCGAAAATTTGGATGTGTAACAACACCATACCATCGATCCGGCCCGTCAGGCTTGACTTTTACGCCACCATCTTTTGCGAGCTGTTTGGCGAGCCGGTCCAATTCAGCTAAATCGACCAACGGTTTCGCATCAATTTTCTCGGCTCCCTCGAGGAGGTGCGGACGACAGCCGCAGACTTTATCGGCAAATATAAGATGCTTGTCGAGTCCAATGCTTCGCACGTATTGAAGAAACTCAACAGATGCGCCGAGCCCGTAGGACAACCGGCTGAAATCACGCTTCATGGATGCCTTTGCGAGAGCGATCGCGAATGCGCTCGCGGATGGCCCTTCAAGCATAACGAAGTCGAAGTAATGAAGAACTCGTCCAAAGTTCAACTCAATGTGCCTTTTTTGGCAATTTATGCCACTGCACATAAAGGTTGCACTTGGGTCGAGCCAGGGGCCTGCCACAACAACATTGCTTAGGGGCACCGTTGAGTAGTCGACTGTTCTGTGGCTAACGGCCAGATCGAAAAGGCGAGAAACAGAGTCGGAACTCTTCAAGCGGGCCGCAACCGTCGATCGATCGGTCGCCCCGAACTCGTCCATCCACTGAAGCAGCCAATGTTGATCCGGCTTCAGAACCTCGCTCATAACGATCTCCAGCATGGGAAACGAGAGGAAAACACATGGTAGCTGGCCCGCGCCACCAACAACGCGTCGTCCAGTCAACAGCGTGGCGCCTCTGAAGCGGCCCGGCCACCCCCGAATGCCTCGCCCATAACTGGATCTATGTGACGTGTCGACTACGAGAGGTCTCGCCACTCCTGCGGGTCGCCGAGCAGCTCCGCCACGAGAGCAGCCGCAGAGTCCTCGTCATCCAGGTCGTAGAGCTGCGAGATCCCCCGCGCCACCGGCGCGTTGCTCGACCTGCCACGTTGTGCCGTCTGACCGGAGGTACACATCGCGTCGGGCGAGACGGCCCACTTGCCGTTCCAGTAGTGCTTGATCCTTCCCACCTTGCCTGGCTGCCGAACGTACGTTCGACTAGGAAGTCTGGTCATGGACATGATCACCTACTACAGGTCCACGACAACCGGGGACGACCAGCGGTGACCAACGTCGGCACGTCGACCAGTCCGGGCCGCTGGTCAGCGGGCGACTTGGTCCGGTTCGAGGTGATCTCGCATGCAACGGGGTGTATGGGGTCAAATCCCCTACCGCCGGCCTCGGGGCTTTGACTCAACTTCTAACATCGTGTGCATGTCGCTGGATTTGGGTGACGTCCCGACCTGGCTCGCCACGGTCGGGGCGGGCATTGCTGCCTACTTCGCCTCTCGTGCATATCTGATCGAACGGCGACGCGACGCCGTAGCTGCTGACATCCTCCGCCAGGAACAGGCGTCACACGTTGCAGTGTGGACAGACTACGGTCCCCATCCATATACCAACGAACCTGACGGTGCCGATTACTTCGTGCTCAGAAATGCGAGTCAGCTACCGATTTACGAGGTCATTGTCTTCTCGTACAGCTTCGAAAGAACTTCGTCCATAGAAACCGCGCGTCCGGTTGGACAATTTCACCTTGGTACGGTACCACCTGAGCCAACTCCGACAACACATACCGCCTACCTGAGCACTACGTCTGCTTGGGCCTTCGCCATTCAATTCAGAGATGCGGCGGGCGTCGTATGGTATCGGGATCCTCGTGGCGAGCTATGGGAATCAGACTTCCCTGATTTGCGACTCTTCAAGAGAGAATACATAAGGGACGAACTGTAGCATGGCCGTCTCTCTAGCCGCGCTCTTCCAGGCCACCAGACGCTGTCTCGCCTGCCTCGTCCCAGCGTGCCGAATATGTGCCCAACATCGACCGCCGGGCGTCGGGCTGGACGGCTGTCTGCGCAGGTCCAGGACGTCCGCAATAGCGCGCAGCAGCCGAACCCTCCGGAGGCGGAGCGCAGGTCCGAATCCTGGCAGAGCACCACATCTGATCAGGGCAAACAGTCTCTAGGTGCGGCGCAAACAGGCAGCGCAAACAGGCCCGCCTTGTGAGAACTTTCTATACACCTTCAAGGCGGCCCGCGATTCGGGCCGCTCGCGCCGCCGGCCAGAGGCCGGGACCTGCCGGTCCGCCGCTCGTGCGCCTTGGCGCTTCGCTCCCGGCGCCCGGCGGCGGACGGGATGGCGGCTACCTGGATGTGCTAGCTGTTCGCTAATGTCGGATTGGTTCGAACGTTGAGTCGATGGTGCTTGAAGCCATCTCGGATTAGATCGCGGAGACGCTCGCCCTCTCCCAATGCGTCGTGGAGCAGCTCTTCCGTCGGCAGGCCAGCTATTTGTTCATGCACAAGAGCGTTGCGCAAGCGCAGGAGAGCACGGAAGATCGCTACATCTTCAGGCGACCAAACCTCACGTTCGACTAAGGCTACAAGGATGCCCGACAACCCTACATCTTCTACTGAATCTGAACTACTCGTCACTTTGGCAAAGGTGCGCGCCTCCGTTTCCAATTGAACCATTCTTCTCAGGAATTCTTGAGCGGCGTAGCGGCGTCGGCCGCGCCGTCGGACGTTTAGCGTCCTCACAACGGAGACGGTCATGGTAGCGAAGCTGGCGACAATCGCTCCTACGGCAACGGCCAACCAGCCAGTGGAAGGGTTATCCCCACCGCCCTTAAGAAGAAAGGCTATCCCCACTGTCGTCGGCGCAATTGTACCTAGCACCAGGAAAGCGGGAAGAAGCAGTTCGGCTCCACGACGAATCATTCCCCAGTAATATACGCGCGCATCTGCGATGGCGAGTCTTTGGATGGCCGATGTCACCTCGTCCTCGCGCACCTGAGTACCGCGAGCTGCTTGCATGCGTACACGCTCGACCTCGCGGAGAATGCGAAGACGCGTGGAATCCAAATGTTCTTGCAGGGCGCTTGCGGCAGCGGTGGTCAGGTCAAGCCCATGACTATCACGGAGGCGCCCCCTTCTCCTCTTCCTGGTCATCGTCGCCTCCTAAGGGCCACAATTGCGTACGCCTGGGACGCTATCGCCAAAGCGGAAAGCGCCGCCATGGTAATCCATTGCCAAGCCGAGTTAAGATAACTCCCAAAAATGCTTGCAAAAATTGCGGCAGTAAAAGCAGCTATCTGCGCCGCTAGGGGCCATGGAGGAATGGGGGACGGAGGATCGGCGCTCGGGTTGCGCACCTGGTCATTCGCCTTAAGGACCATGGTAGCGGTAATCTCGGCTTCCTGAATCGACTCGGCTCGCTCGGCCTCCTCAAGTCTCGATGTCTCCCGGGCGAGAGCTAAACCAAATTCTCTGACGCACCTGGCAAACTGGTCAGAGGCCGCCAGAGACATTCCTCCCGGGTATACTATTTCGATCGTTGAATGTTGATCGGGAAGGGCAATCAACCCTGGCTGAGCATGGGGCGATGTCGCAGAAGCGTCGAGTGCCCCTCCCGGCAGCCGAGTCCTAGCCTCTGGGGTATTCGCGCTCACCATGCCTCCGACTTCCGCTCGAAGTGGTTGACATCCTAGTCGAGATCATGATCTGCCGACATGACCGAGGCGCTGAATCGGCGTGTTGATCGGCGCTGGGCACCTCACCGGTGTAGCTCACCGTAGAGGTAGGAACCCACGACCTGAACCCTGATGTGCCGAATACGTGCCCGACTCAAGAGATCCGCACCTACGCCGGGCACGGTTTCTGCAGCTTGCCGCCCTGTACCCGCTGGGATGCAGGCGATCCCTCCGGAGGCGGGTGCTCGCGCCGACCTAGTTGAAACCTGCTGCCCTACTTGCCGATTTGCTCTCTTCTGGATCAAGGCGCCGCGCAAGCGCGGCGCACCGTGCGCGCTCGCGGATCGCCCTGCGGGCGGGCCTCCGGCCCGTCCTCGGGCGCCCGCGGCGCGCCGCACCAGGGAGCCGGGATCTGTTCTAGCTGACAGTGACAGCGATTATCACGGTAGTACTCAGAGCGACCACGCCCATGAGCTGAGCTGAAAGTGCCCAGGTGAGCAGATTCGCCTTCATGTCGTTGCCCAGCCGAAGGGTGTGAATCGTCCGGATGTTCAGCTCAGCCACGTTGTTGCGTGAGTCAATCTCGTCATCGCCCCAGTGCTCAGTGACCATTCCGTACAGCGTCTCCGCAAGAGCAACGTGGTAGTACCTGCTTCGGTTCGCGAGGATGCCAAGCACAACGGCAACCGTGAACGAGCCGAGAGTTGCGAGCAACGGGACCACGGCCGCACCTGGCAACGTGAAGCCCTTCTCACTCGTAACGAAGGCGCCTACTGCCGTCAGCAGGGTGACCAGGCTGGCGGATGAGGTAACGACCGAGAGGCCACGCGCATCTAGCGCTGCCCGCCTCTCCCGCTCCACCCTTAGCTCTCCCTCGATGAAAGCGGCATACACCGAGCCCTGAGCCGTCACCGATCGCGACCAGGACGCTCCCGGCGCTCCCCCGGTGGCCACTCCTCGCGTATAGGACCAGTCTTCAGCCAACCCTTGTCCGGCGGAGGCGGCTTGGGAGGCTCCGGCTGTTTCTCCGAGGATTGATTGCTGTCGTCCGACTCCGCCACGGCTTCGCTCCTTAATGCGGTGCGATGACCAGCAAATCGTACCGTTCCAGATCCGATCATGGGCCCTGGCGGGGCTCTGCCCCGGACCCCGGCCCTTCCTCGGAGATCCAGGAGGGACGGTCACCCGGCGGGGTCTCCTCGGCCGCGCACCGGGACGGCTGCCCGAGAACCCCCGACCGCGCCAAGGCCAAGCCGCTTCGCGGTCGCCTCCGGCGAGCCTTGACCCGGCCGGGGAACCCCGCGCAGGGCAAGCCTGCCCGACCGAGGAGATCCCGCCACCCAGCCAGCACAGCGCGGGCAAGCCGCCGCCGCGGAAAGCCGCCCCGGACCTCCGGCCCGGGGCGGTCAGCCATACGCCGGCGGTCACCCGCGCAAGATCGAACGGGCCATCCACGGGCCAGAAGCCGATGTCTCCGGCGGTCACCAGCGGGCACAGGCGGACACCACCACACCGCCGTTGACCAGGCACAACGGACAGATCAGGACAGCCGAGAGCGATCTTCCAAACTGACGGTGCGGGTTCGATTCCCGTCGCCCGCTCCACATTTCCCCTGCTCAGACGAATCTTGATCTTAGTCTTCATTCAATCAGGGCGATCGTTTGGTAGGGATCTTGGTAGGGAACGTCGTGGAGTTCTGCTGGCCGGACGGCGACCGGGCACCGGTGGAACCCGCCTAGAGCTACCCATAAACTGACAGAGCGGACACCTTTCTCGGTCGTGCCGAAGACAGTCAAAGTGGAAACTGACGCTCGTCCGCATTTCGCGCCGACTGCCAGGCCGATCGACACATCGACTGGTTCGAGTCATGCGCGCAGCGAGTCGCCGACGGCAACGCGCGGGGTGACCCAGGCGGTGATGCCGGCCCGTCGCGGCGGTTGTGGGATGAGCCCGGCCTGCGCCATGAGTATCCGATGTAGACGGTCATGCACAGCCGCCCCACCACAAGCGACGACACCGCCCACCACTCGACCGGCACAACTGCCGGTCGGGCGGATGTACCGGTCGTTATGCCTGGTTGCCTGCCGTACCCGTTTGCTGTGATGGCTGGGCGGGAGGCCGTCCCGCATCCATGTCACAGGGATCGATGGGGAGGTGAAAAGCATGAAGCTGCTGGCAACACGGCGAGCAGAGGTGAAGTGGACGCAGATCGGCGAAATCACGCCGGCCGCGGCCTGTAGCCACTGCCACTGCCACTGCACCGCCGCCACGGCGTTCTGGGCGCCAGGCGGGGAGACCGGTCGGGCCACCGACACCATGGCCGACGAGCTGGTCTGACCCGACGTCCGCGAGATGCGGGCCGGCGCGAGGCCGTACCGCATCTCGCGGACCCCCAGAAAACGCGTTGTGCCCCCGGGTCCCCAACCGGGGCCCCACCCCGGTGGGT
>JBBEWH010000185.1:0-33538 GCA_037414955.1 Actinomycetes bacterium KLBMP 9797 | reverse complement strand
CCCCCCCGCGGGCGGGGTTGGGGGGGCGGGGGGGTGGCCCACCCCACCCCCCGGGACCCCATGAATCCGATTGGAGCCACCGTGACCCAAACCGTGGACACTCGCATGTGGATGGTCAGTCCGCACATACGGATCATTCGTTGCAGCGACGACGAGGTGCTAGTCAAGCATAGTTCCCGTTCCGCGTTCTCCGAGATCGTCCACGACGAGTCCGGCCGCCGGCTGCTCGGTGATCTGCTCGGTCACCTACGTACCCCGCTCAGCCGCGACGACCTGTTCGCCGCTGTCGCCGCGACGTCGGCCGGGCGCGCGTGCGGCGACGAACTCGGCGCGCTCCTGGACGGCGTGCTCACCTATCTGGTCGACCGGGCGATCGTGGTGGACGCGGCGACCGACCCGACCACCGCGTACCTCGATCTGCTCGGCGATGGTGGGCAGCGACGCCTCGACCGCGTCGGTGTCGTCGGCGCGGGACCGCTCGGCCGGCGAATCGCCGCGGCGCTCGCCGCGCTGAACCCGTCCGCGATGCGGATCCTGGACGGCCGCGCGGTGACCAGTGTGGACGCCCGACGCCTCGCGACGACCGGCGCCGGTGACACCGCAGCCCGCGTCCTGGCCGCTGAACTCGGCGTCGACACCGCACCGGGCGACCTGACCGACCCGGCCGCACTGCGCGGGCTCTTCGCCGACAGTGATCTCGTCGTCCTGGCGCTCGACGAGTTCTCCCCGGCCCTGCTGCACACCGCCAACGAGGTCGCGGTCGAGGCCGTCACCACGTGGTTCAGTGTGTTCACTGACGGCAGCGAAGGCGTGGTCGGCCCGCTGTACGTGCCCGGTGAGACGTGCTGCTATCAGGAGTACGCCATCCAGCAGGAGTCGGCGATGCTGCTCAAAGGCGACTTCTTGCTCTATAAGGAGGCCCGCGACGCCGCGGGGATCACCGGCTTCGGCGCCACCCTGCCATGCCACCTCGACCTGGTGGCCGGTCTCGCCGCGACGGCCGTCCTCCAGCACCTGCTGCGCGGGCGAAGCGTCCTGGCCGGCCGGGCCGTGCACGTCGAGTTCGAGTCGTTGACGCTGGACTACCACAACGTCATGCGGCTGCCGCGCTGCGTCGCCTGCGCCGACGTGGTTCCGGCCTACCGCAACCTGTTCCAGTGAGGCCACGATGACCGCCACCAACGACCGGCCCGCCTGGACCCGCACCGAGGCCGCGCCGGCGCCGCCGAACCCCCGCCTCGACGAGACGCTTTTCCCGCCACTGACCACAGTGGATCTGATACGCACGCCCGAAGGCGACTATCTCGGCCGATTCATCGACAACCACCGCAACGAGGCGGAACTGTTCCACGTCAACTCGCGGATCACGCCCTGCTCCGACACGAACCGGCCGATCGACCCGGAGTATGTCCGGGCCGCGCACGGGTGGGTCCGAGCCACCGGGTTCGTCCCGCGGCCGGGCGACATCCGCATGGGCGTGGCAGCCAAGCATGGCGCGGTGCTCGGCCCAGAGCACCTGCCGGCACCGCTGAACGCCTACCTCGACGAGCTGTCCGCAGTGGACGCCGGATGGTGGTACGCCCTCGACCGGTACCTCCTGCTGCCGACCGGTCTGTACCAGTTGGCCAGTGGGCGGCTTTGGTGCGAACGGCTCACCGACGCGGCCGAACACAAGCGGGTGACCGACACCATGTTCGGCCTGCCGGCCGGGCAGGCGACGGCACACCTGCTGCTGGTCGCCGCGCCCTGGCGGTACCTGATGGTGCAGGGCCCGCGCGGCTACCGTCGCCTGCTGGTCGACACCGGCCGCGCCCTCGCCGAGGCCGAAGCGCTGGCCGCCCGCACGGGTCTGGTCGCCACCACCACCCTCGATTTCGAGGACAACCGCCTGGAACGCCACCTGCGCATCGACGGGCTGGAACACACCGTCGTGGCGGTGGTCCGGTTGGACGGAGAACAACGATGACCGAGACCGTCCCGCACGTGCACGCCCCGCACAGCATCGACGCGGTGTTCGATCTGCTGACCCAGCTCGAACCGGAGGAGCGTGACGTCCTCGCTGGCCTGCTCACGGCCACGTTCGAACGCGACCTGCGCCGGCCGTTCACCACACTCGACCTCGTGCACTCGGTGGTGAGCCGAATGCCGCCCGGCTTTTCGCCGAAGGAGGCGGAGAAGAACCCAGCGCCGCCGCTCGTACGCCGGCACGGCGAGCCCCACGACCGCGTCGGGTTGCCGGCGCCCGGCGATCTGGGCAACTACACACTCGGTGAGGTCGTGACCGCGCGGGCCAGCCGCCGCGACTTCGCCGACCTGCCGATCGGCCTCGACACGCTGTCGACGCTGCTGCACTGGACGCTCGGCATCAAGAAGCACACCACCGCCTACGCCACGTCGCGGCACCCCGTGCGCAACACGCCGAGCGCCGGCGGCCTCCAGTCGTTCGACCTGTACCTCGCGGTCAACAACGTCGCCGGGCTGGCGCAGGGGATCTACCAGTACGACCCGTACCACCACCGGCTCGACCTGCTCAACCGCGGTGCGATGCGCCGCCGGCTGGTCGAGGTCGGCCAGTACCAGGAGTTCCTGCACCACGCGGGCGCGATCCTGCTGCTGACCGGCGCGTTCGACCGGCTGTCGTGGAAGTACGGGATGCGGGCGTACCGACACCTGTTCGTCGACTCCGGCGTACTGTGCCAGCAACTGCAACTCGTCGCCACCGCGCTACGGCTACGGTCCGTGCCCCTGGCCGGTTTCTCCGACGACGACGCACACCGGCTGCTACGCCTCGACGGTCGCCGCGATTTCGTCACGATGGCCTTCGCCCTCGGCACGCGCACCGAGAACGCACACGCCGGGCACCCACACACGGAGAACGCACACGCCGGGCACCCACACACCGGGAACGCACACGCCGAAGAGGACCGATCCGGGGATCCGGCATGATCAAGGTCGCCGTGCTCGTGCTCGCCACGCCCGTGCTCGTCGGGCTGTGGTTCGCCCTGGCATGGCTGGTGTATACCCGCCTTGTGCCAGGTGGGGTCCGCGCGATCGACCGGGCATCCCCGGTGCTGTATCTGGCGCTGCTGACCGTCGTGTGTGGGCTGGCGGCGATCCTGGAACCTGCCGCCTACGCCGAGCTCGCCCGCCCGGTCGACCTGACGGTCGTCGTGTGGTTCGGCTGTGCCGTGGTGCTGGCGGCCGTCTTCGTCGGCGTCGAGATCGGCGGCGGGGCGGTGTTCCGGCGGCTGCCGGTGTCGAGGACCGTCACCGACGGGTCCGGGAACATTGCCCACCCCACCGGGGCGGTCGCGGTGGGTGCCACGCTCCTCGCGGGCGTATTCGAGGAGGTCCTGTACCGCGGCCTCGCCTTGCCGCTGCTCGGCGGTGGCCTGCCCGCGGTCATCGCGACCGGGCTCGGGTTCGGCGCCCTGCACTGGTACTACGGTCTTCGCAACGTGGCCACCAAGTCGATGCTGGGGCTGGGACTCGGTGCATTGACGGTCGCCTCGGGCAGCGTGTTCGCGGCAATCGTCGCGCACCTGGCGTTCAGCGCCGGCGCCCTGGTGCTCACCGGCCGGGCGCGCGCCCTGCGGGACAGCGGGGTGATGGCGTGAGCGCACCGGCACGGCACCGCATCCACGCCCGTCGACTGTTCGACGGTCACGACGTCCTCACCGATCAGGTCGTCGAGACCGAGGGTGGCACGGTCACGGCGGTCGGCCCGGCGGTCGGCCCGGTGCCGGCAGGCGCGACTGTGGTGGATTTCCTGCTGCCGGGCCTCATCGACGGGCACACCCACCTGACCGGCTACCGTGACGACGGACCGCGCGAGCCGTTGCCGGCGGCCACCCGCAGTCAACTGCGGCTGTGTCTGAGCGCCGGCGTGACGACCCTGCGCGACCTCGGCAACTACCTGGAACCGATACTGCTGGCGCGGCAGTGGTCAGTCGAGCACCACGGCCCGCGCATCTACACCGCGGGACCGCTGCTCGACGGTGTTCATCCACTGTGGAGTAGCAGCCGAGTGGTCACCACCGAGGCACAGGCCCGTGACCAGGTCGGGCGACTGGCGGCCGGCGGCGTCGACCTGGTCAAGGTGTACGGGCGGGTCGAACCGGAGCTGGTGCCGGCGATCGTCGACGCGGCCCGGGGACACCGGCTGCCCGTGTCCATCCATTGTGGGCGTACGACGGCGGTCGGGGCCGCCGCCGCGGGCGTCGACTGCGTCGAACACCTGTCACACGCCATCGACGAAAGCCTCGCCGGTCAGCCGACCGACGACCTGACCGACCCGCACGCCAGCCGCCCGGACGCCCTGGTGCGCGCGTGGGCCTCGGTCGAACCCGACGGCCCCGCCGCCGACCGGTTCGTCGACGTGCTGCGCCGCTACGGCACCGCTGTCTGCCCGACTCTGCTGGTCACCCGGCGGGCCGTCCTGTTCGACGAGCAACTGGCCGAACCGCACCTCGCCGTGGGCACCCTCGTGATGCCGCACCATCGGCACCTGATCCGGATGCGCAACCCGCTCGGGTTGTGGTTCGGCCGCAAGCACCTCCCCGCCGGGTTCGCCGACCCGGACCTACGCGGCGAGCCCCGCCGCGTGGTCGAAAGAGGACTGGCCCGGCTGGCCCACCTGCTCGTCCGGCTGCGCGCCGCCGGGGTACCCGTCGTCGCGGGTACGGACTCGCCGGCATCCTCGCTCGTCCCCGGGCACAGCCTGCACCAGGAACTGGCCGCCCTCGCCGACGCCGGGCTGACCCCGCTGGATTGCCTGCGGGCCGCCACCTCGGCCGCCGCCACGCTCCTCGGCGAACCCAGGCTCGGCGTCGTACGCCCCGGCGCGTACGCCGACCTTGTCGCCGTCAGCGGTGATCCCGCCCGTGAGATCACCGACACCCGGCGCATCTCCGCCGTCATGTGCCGGGGCCGGTGGGTGGACCGCGACCGGCTCACCGACCGGCTCAACGCCGACCTTGACGCCGCACTGGCACGTTGACCCGGCCGCGGCCACGTCGACCGAAGGAGTCCACGCATGCGATCGATTCACGTCAACACCGGCCGGGAGGCGCTGCCGTACCTGGCCGGTCCGCGGCAGCGAGCCGCGATCGACGACCTGCTGTCGTGCTACAGCCCGCTGATGGGCCCGACCCGGCGCGCCGGCACGTATCTCGGCTCGACCGGACCGTTCCATATCTTCCCCGGCCATGCCGACTTCCTCGACCTCGACCACTACCTGTCCCGGGTGTTCGGGATGCCGTCGCTCGACACGGGCGTGCAGAAGAACCTCTTCGGCGGCGGCAAGGGCTACGGCCTGCCGGACATGTTCCTGTCGAGCCTCGGCGAGACCGTCGAACGGGTCGCCGGTGCGCTGGCCATGGTGGACAGTTCCCGCTACGCCGTCACCACCGCGCGGGACCTGCGCCGCAGGCACCTGACCTGCCTCGGCCAGGACGAGGTGTGGCTGTTCGCGCCGGACCAGTATGGCCAGCCGGGCTTCCAGTACGAACCGTTCACCGACACCACCACCCTCACCTGGATCCGCGGCAACCGGCTCGTCGCCGGCGACGAGGTGTGGGTGCCCGCGCAACTCGTCGACCTGCTCCACCCCAGCCACCCCGACGAGGTACCCATCGGTTACTCGGTCACCGGGGGCCTGTCCTGTCACGTGTCCACAGAGGACGCCCTGTTCCACGCCATCACCGAGGTCCTCGAGCGCGACGCGATGAACCTGCGCTGGTACGCCGGTGTCGCGCCGGAACGCCTGGAGGTCGACGTCACGCCGCGCCTGTCGCGTACCCGTACCCTGCTGGACGAGCTGGCGCACCTGCCCGGCGCGGTGCACACCTACCACCACAACGCCGACTTCTTCGAGGTGCCTACCCTCACCACGGTCGGCGTTTCGCCGTGGCTCACGCACTACTCGTATGCGGCGGGCGGCGGTGCCGACACCTCGACCGAGCGCTGCCTGCTCAAGTCGCTGGGGGAGTACGGCCAGTCCTCGGTGACGCTGCGCTTCGGCCTGATGTCGCCCGACCGTCGGGTCGGTGAGGCGGTCGCCCGCATCTTCGACATGACCGCCGACGCCGATCTACAGAAGATCGAGCTGTTCTTCCAACTCCTGGGCTACTACGGCCACGTGGAGAATCACGGCAAGTTGCAGTGGTACCTGCACGGCGGGGCCACCATCCAGCTGTCGGAGCTGCGCGGGCGCACCGACACCACCGGTGTACTCGGCGACGACCACGCCCCGGCGGCAGCCAAGCTGCCGCACCTGGTGCGGTTGCTGCACGGCAGGGGCATCGACCCGATCGTCTTCGACTTCACCCCGCCCGGCCTCGCGAGTCTGCGCGTGGTGAAGGTCTACATGCCGGAGTTCACCATGCCGTTCCTCCCGTCCCGGCCGGTCCTCGGCCATCCCCGCTTCGCCGAGGCGCGCCGGATGCTCGGCGCCGCCGATGCGCCGCCACCGTCCGGAGTGTCATTTGTGGACGGTCTGGTCCGCGACCCGCTGCCGTACCCGTGAACGCGCCCCTCATCGAGGCCCACGGGCTCCGGAAACGGTTCCGGGGACCGGCCGTCGACGTCGACGCTCTCGTCGGGCTCGACCTGCTTGTCCGCGCCGGCGAGGTGGTGGGTCTGCTCGGCGGCAACGGCGCCGGCAAGAGCACCACGCTGCGGATCCTGGCGACCGTCCTGCCGGCCGACGGCGGCCAGGCCCGCATCGCCGGGCACGATGTCGCGACGGAGGCGATGGCGGCCCGCGCCCGGCTGGGCTACGTCAGCCAGGCCGGCGGCGTCGATGACCACGTGACCGGCCGGCAGAACCTCGTCTTCCAGGGCCGGCTGCACGGGCTCGACCGGCGGGCCGTCGCCGGCCGGGCCGGTGATCTGCTCGACGGGTTCGGGCTCACCCCGATCGCGGACACGTCGCCGCGTACGTGGTCGGGAGGGCAGCGGCGGCGGCTCGCACTGGCCCTGGGCCTGGTCCACCGTCCACAGGTACTCCTGCTGGACGAACCGACGGTCGGGCTCGACCCGCCGGCGAAAGCCGCGCTCTGGCAACGGGTCGCTGATCTGGCCGCCACTGGCGCGGCCGTGCTGCTCAGCACCCACGACATCGAGGAGGCGAACCGCCTGTGCCATCGACGGTTGACCATCGAGCGCGGAGCGCTGGCGTCGGCCACCGGGCCGTCGGCGTGGTGAACCAGGTCCGACTCGTCCTCGGGTACGAGCTGACCCGCTCCCTGCGCAACCCTCTGTGGATCGTGTTCGGGCTCCTCAGCCCGTTCCTGTCGCTCGTGCTGTTCTCCCCGCTGCTGGTCGGGCTCGGCATCAAGGCCGGTATTTCGATGGCCGAAACGCTGCGCAGCTATACCCCGGGTGTACTGTTCGCGCTCGCCCTGCTGGGCTCGATGTACGTCGGGTTCGGGCTCGTCGCCGACCTGCGCTCCGGGCTGCTGGAACGGCTCGCCGCGGCCCCGGTATCCCGCACGGCGCTGATCCTCGGCCGGATCGCCCGCGACTGCCTCGCCCTGCTGGCGCAGTCGCTCGTGCTGGTAGCGACCGCCACGGTGCAGGGTCTGCGGGCCGACGTCGTCGGGGTGGCCCTCGGCATCGCGTTGATGATGCTGCTGAGCGCCGCCGCGACGGCCGGATCGTACTGCCTGGCGCTGCTGCTGCGTACCGAGAACGCCCTCGCGGCGGTGCTGAACTTCATCGTGCTGCCGTTGCAGTTGCTCGGCGGATCGATCCTGCCGCTGGCGTTCGGGCCGCTGTGGTTGCAGCGGCTTGGCCGGTCACTGCCAAGCTACTGGGCCGTCGAGGGCACCCGCAGCCTCTTCGCCGGGGCGTACACCGCATCGACCGTGCCGATCGCGGTCGCCTGCGTCGGCGGCCTCGCCGTCGTGCTCGTCCTGGCGCTGCGTCGGCTGTGGACGACCAGGGTGGTCTAGTGTCCGGTCAGCCGGCGGTGCTGTTCGCGGACCGCATCGGCGTCGGAGTGACCCAGCTCGGTGAGGATGGCGACGGCTTCCCGCCACGACGCGTCGGCGCCACCGACGTCACCGATGGCCAACTGCGTGTCGCCCAGCCGGACCAGGGTCTGCGCAACGGCGTACGGCACGCCCACCGCGCGGAACAGCTCCAGGGCCCGGCCGTATGCGTGGATCGCCTCGGTGTACTGCGCGAGATGGTGGTGCGCGAGCCCCAGGCTGTCCCAGGTATCGGCCTGCCCGGACGGCTCGTCCAGCTCCTCCAGCAGGGTGAGGGCCTGCCGACAGTGCGTCAGCGCGTCGGCGTACTGACCGAGCAGCGCATGGCACCAGCCGACCGCGTTGAGGGCGGTGGCCCGCCGGGTCGGGTCACCGGTGCGCCGATGCAGCCGCAGCGCCTTCTCCGCGTGGTCGAGGGCGAGGTCGTACCGGCCCTGGCGTTCGAGCACCCAGCTGAACATGCGGTGCTGCTCGGCGAGGGTGCCGGTGTCGCCAGTGCCGCTCAACAGTTCAATTGACCGTCGCATGTGGACCACTGCCTGGTCGAGGTGCCCGAGGTTCGCCTCGGCCCGACCAAGTCCACTGTGGATAACTGCCTCGGCGACGGGATCGCCGAGGCGTTTCGCCGCGTCCATCGCGATCCGGTTGAGCACATTGAGCTCGTGCCACAAGCCACGCCCGTGCAGGAACTGGGTCACCGCCCAGGTCAACCGCCACACGTACGCGTCGAATCGGTGGGTGGCCGCCGCTCGGTCCACCAACCCGGCCACCACGCGGTACTCGGCGGTGAACCAGTCGGACGCCTCCTCCGGCGTCCGCAGGTCGGTGACGCACACCCCGGGGCGCGGGTCGGGCAGGGCGATCGGCAACCGGTTCGCCGAGTACAGCCGCGACGCGGCGGCGGCGGTCTGCAGGTGGTGGTCGAGCAGCCGGTGCAGCGCCTCGTCGCGCTCGCCGGCCGGGTCGTGGACCGTGCACAACTCGTCGGCGTACGCGGTCAACAGGTCGTGACGGCTGAACCTGCCGGGGGCGTACTCGGTCAGCAGGTGCGACCGGGTGAGCCTGCCCAGCAGGCCGCGGGTCCGCCGTACCGGTCCGGCCACCAGGCTGGCCACCGCCGGCACGGTGAACCCCGGCCCGGGATGGAGTGCCAGCAACCGGAACAGCCGCGTCTGCTCCGGCTCCAGCGTCCGGTACGACCAGGAGAAGATGGCCCTGGCGTTGGTGGCCGGGTCCTCGCCGACGAACGCGTCGAGACCACCGTGCGCCGCCCGCAGGTCCGCGGCGATCGCCGAGAGCGGGAGCACCGGATCGTGCGCGGCCCGCGCAGCGACGACCGCGAGGGCGAGGGGGAGGCGGCCGCAGCGCTCGACGATCTCGTCGACCGGCCCACCGGCGTCGTCGTGGTCCAGCCGGCCACTAAGGAAACGCCGCGCCTCCGCCCGGTCGAACAGCGGCAACCGCAACGGGTACGCCCCGTGTGTCGCGGTGAGCCCCGCCATCTGGTTACGGCTGGTGACCATGACCAGGCACGCGGTCGCGCCCGGCAGGAGGGGGCGTACCTGCGCCTCGTCGCGGGCATTGTCGAGCAGGATCAGCATGCGCCGGTCGGCCAGCAGACTGCGGTACAGCGCGGCCCGCCCGTCAAGGCCGTCCGGGCGCTCCCTCGGCGGTACGCCCAGGGCCTGCAGGAACAGCGCGAGCGCCTCGGCCGGGTCGACAACTGTGCTGTCGGGGCCGAACCCGCGCAGGTTGACGTAGAGCTGGCCATCCGGAAACGCCGGCGCCAACCGATGCCCGGAGTGGACGGCGAGGGTGGTCTTGCCGATGCCGGCCATCCCGCCGATCACCACGATCGGCGCCGGCCGGGCACCGGTTGACGCCGCCCGCTCCGCCAGCAGTCGGAGTTCCGCCTCGCGGCCGACGAAGTCGGGCAGGTCCGCGGGCAACTGCGCGGGCCGTGCATTCGTTGCCGGCGACCCACCGGCGGGTGCGGCGGCGCCCGCCGGCGGCACCGGGCGTGCCAGATCGGGGTCCGCGGCGAGGATGCGCCGATGGATCTCCTGCAGGCTCGGGGCCGGGTCCACGCCCAGCTCCTCGCGCAGCAGCCGGGCCGTGTCGGTGAAGACCGTCAACGCCTCGGCCTGCCGCCCGGCGCCATAGAGCGCCACCATCAGCAGCGCCCGGAACCGCTCGACCAGCGGATGCTCGGCCACAAGCCGGGACAGCTCCGCCACGGCCTCCGCGTGCCGACCCAGATCGACGGTGGCGGCCAGCCGATCGCCCAGCGCAGCCAATCGCAGCTCCTCCAGCGCGGCACGCTGCGCACTGGCGAACGGCCCGGGGACGCCAGCCACCGGCGCGCCACTCCACAGCGCCAACCCCTCGTCCAGCATCGCCAGCGCTGCGGCGTGGTCACCGGCGGTACGCGCCTGCCGGGCCTTCGACAGCAGCTCGCGGAACACCACCACGTCGATCGACCCGGCTGGTGCCGTCAGGGCGTACCCGCCGCTGAGCAGCCGAATCGGGTTGTCCGTGCCGGCCGGAAACAGCCGCCGCAGCCGGTAGACGTATGTTCGCACGGTCGCCACGGCCGTACGCGGCCTCGCCTCTCCCCACACCCCGTCGGCCAGCCGCTCCGGCGTGAGGTGAGCGCCCTCGGCCAGCACCAGCGCCGCCAGCACCGCCCGCTGCTGTGGACTGCCGACGTCGAGTTCGACCCCGCCATGCCACGCGCGCACCGGGCCGAGGACGCAGAACCGGGTGTGCGTAACCTCGTCCACGCGTGACAGCATCGCGCACCCGGGTCGACAGGGTCACGTCGGGTGAAATTCACGCAGGTCAGCGCCCCGAGCGGGCGCTATCGTCGACGAGAAGTCCGCGGAACGTCGACGCGAAGATGGTACCCATGTGTCGTGTCGACGCATCCGCCGGATCCGACCGACCATCCGACCTCCCTGGCGGCCGTGCTGCGCCAGGCCCGCCAGGCCGCCCAGCTCACCCAGGAGGAGCTGGCCGAGCGGTCCGGTATGAGCGTGCGGGCCATCAGCAACCTGGAGCGCCAGCGCGTACGCCACCCGCAACGGCGCTCGCTGCGTGCGCTCTCCCAGGCGCTCGGCCTCGCCGACCACGTCCTGGACCTCGCCCTGCGCACCGCCCGCCGGGCCGCGACCGGTCCGCCGCTCGATCCGGCTGCCGCCCGGGACCGGCTGTCCGCCGCTCTCGCCGCGGCGCGCGACGGTACGGGCGCGGCGATGCTGCTCCGGGGCAGACCCACCACCGTCCGGACGGGGGTACTGGATGCGGTCAGCCGCCGGGCCGGCCGCGACGGCTGGACGGTCCTGCGGGCGAATGCCGTGCCGGCCGAGCACACGTTGCCGTATGCCGCGCTGCACATGCTGCTCACGCCCGTACTGTCCGAACTGGACGGTCTCGACGCCGCGCTCGGCGCGGCGCTGCGTGGCGCGCTCGGCCTCGGCGGCCCGGAACCCGCCCACCGCACGTCCGCGGCGGTCGCGACCCTGGAACTCCTGCGCCGCGTGGCCACCCAGGCGCCGCTGCTGGCGCTCGTGGACGACGTGCAGTGGCTCGACGACGCGTCCGCGGTGGTCCTCGGGTTCGTCGCCCGCCGGCTGGCTGGCACGAACATCGCGCTGGTACTCGCCGGGTCCGCCGCAGGCAGTCCGGCGCTGATCGGCTGACCGCGACCTGCGGACCGGCCCGCCCGGCTCAGTCGCCGGCGCCTCGATCTCGGGGCGTCACTGGCCGAGGCCGGCGTCGCGGGCTTTGACGATCGCTTCGGCGCGGCTGGCGACCTGGAGTTTGGCGAAGACGCTGGAGATGTGGTTGGCGACCGTGTTCGGGGAGACGCGGAGCCGGGCGGCGATGGCGGTGTTGCCGAGGCCGGTGGCGATCAGGTCGAGCACCTCCCGCTCGCGCGGCGTCAGCGTCTGGAATGGGGTGTCCGGCGGGCGGGGCGCGGACAGGTACGCGATAGCCCGCTGCGCGACGCCCGGGCCGAAGACCGCGTTGCCGGCCGCTACGCCGGAGATCGCTCGGATGATGTCCTCCGGGTCGGCGCCCTTGAGTACGTAGCCGAGCGCGCCGGCCCGCATCGCCGCGAAGACGGAGTCGTCGTCGTCGAACATGGTCAGCATCAGCACCGCCACGCCCGGCGCCTCGCGGGTGACCTTGCGGGCGGCCTCGATGCCCGAGCCGTCCGGCATGTTGATGTCCAGGACCAGGACGTCGGGGCGCAGGGTGACGGCGGCGCGGACGGCTTCGCGTCCGGTCGCGGCCGTGCCGACGATGGTGTATCCGTCGACGGCGCCGAGCAGCGCGCGCAGCCCTTCCCGGACTACCGCGTGGTCGTCGGCGACCACCACCCGCACGCTCATCGGCCACCTCCGCCGCCCAGTGGGATTGTCACGTGGACCCGGCCGCCGTCCGCGCCCGGCCCGGCGACGCAGTGACCGCCGAGTTCGGCGGCCCGCTCGGTCATGGAGGTGAGGCCGACGCCGGCGCGCCAGGCCGCGGTGCCGTCCGCGCCATTGTCGTACACCGTCAGTGTGAACGCGGCCGGCTCGACGCGGAGCGTCACCGTGGCCCGGGTGGCCCGTGAGTGCCGTACGACGTTGGTGAGCGCCTCGGTCGCGATCCGGTACGCGGCCACCTCGACCGCGGCGGGCAGCGGTCCGAGCGGCTCCGCGGCGTCCACGTCTATCCGCAGTGGACGGTCGTCGGGTCGGCCGGCGAGGGTGGCGGCGTGCTCGCGTAGCGCGCCGGTCAGGCCGAGCCCGTCGAGGGCGGGCGGGCGCAGATCGTTGACCAGGCGGCGGATGTCGTCGATCGCGGCGGTCGTCTTGGCTCGCAGGTCGGCCAGGAGCGCTACCGCGCGGTCCGGGTCGGCGGGTACGAGCCTCCGCGCGACGTCGGCGTTGAGGACCACCCCGGTAAGCGCCGGCCCGAGTCCGTCGTGCAGGTCACGGCGGAGCCGGCGGCGTTCCTCCTCCCGCGCGGTGACCAGCGCCTCCCGCGCCTGGCCGAGGTCCTGGGCAAGCAGCGTCGCGCGGACGGCCACGGCGAGGGAGGCGGAGAGCAGGTGCAGTATCCGCTCGTCGGCCGGGTCGAGGCGGGACTCGCCGGCGCGCAGTCCTACGGTGAGCTCGCCGACCGCCTCGCCGCCCTGTACCAGCGGGATCGCCTGCCGCAGCGCCGGCGGCACCCCGTAGGCGGCGATCCGCTGGTCGCCGGCGGTGATCTGGGCGGAGGGCAGGCGCATGACGACGCGGAGGGCCCGCAGCGCGCCGTCGAGGCCGCTGCCGCCCGCGTCGCCGAGCTGAGCGCCGACCTCGGCGATCGCGCGCACGGGGTCGTGCCGGGCGCCGTAGAAGATCCGGTCGACGCGGCGCTGCAGCCACAGCCGCGCGGGGTGGAACGCGCCCGCGATCAGCAACGTCGCGAGCACCGAGCTGCCCAGTCCCACCTGCTGGCGCAGCGCCGAGTCGAGGACCGTGACCAGGGCCGCGTACGCGGCGACCACGCCGGCGGTCAGCGCCAGGTAGAGCACCGATCGGGAGACGACGAGGCGGATGTCCAACAGCCGGTGGCGCAGGATCGCGATCATGATGGCGAACGGCACGAGCGCGATCGAGTAGATGGACAGCCAGCTGTCGACGCCCAGGAGGTCGGAGACGGCGAACGAGGCGACCATCACCAGCGCGCCGAGCAGCAGCCACAGCAACTGGCGGCGGACCCGCTCGTCGCCGCGCCGGTACCGGACGGCGAGCGAGGCGAGCGCCGCGACGTACACGGCGGTGCCGGCGAGAGCGCTGACCGCGCCGACCCAGGCCAGCTGCTCGGCGCCGGTGCTCAGGTAGCCGGTGACGCCGTACTCGTCGCTGCTGAGCGTGTGCGCCGGTACCACGGCCATGGCCGCGAAGAGCAGCCCCCCGGCGGTGGCCAGCCCGACGGCGGCCCGCCCCGCCCGGCCGAGCAGCCGCCCGTCCGGGAAGGTCAGCAGCACCACCGGGAGCACGACGGTGACAGTCCAGGTCCAGGCGAGGTTGGTGACCGTGGCCAGCACCCGCCAGCCCGCGGCGGCCTCGCCGGGCTCGGTGCCGGCGGCGAGCAGGGCCGCCCCGGCGGCGCTGGTCGCGTAGCAGATCCCGCCGGTCAGCAGCAGCCAGCCGATCGGGTTTCCGGGGCGGTGGCGGGCGATCGGCCAGCCCGCGACGGCCAGCGCGAGCCCCAGCGTGGCGTTGCTGACCGCGAAGCCCTCCGTCAGCGCGCCGAAGCTCAGCTCGGACAGCCACCCGGCCACGACGGTGACCGCGACCTCGGCGACCGCCAGGCCGAGCAGCAGCCCGGCGGCGGTCGTCGTACGGCGGGTGGTCGTCATGCCACTCATCATGCGGCTGCGGCGGGTCCGGCACGTAGTGGCTGGCCACTACGCGGCCCGGTAGAAGCTCCCGGGTGGCCGGTGAGTTTGCAACCTCCCAGCTGGTGCCCTCCGGCAGGGATCGTGAGGCCCGTCATCAAATCCCGATGGGAGAACCTCAAATGTCCCGTACCTCTTCGGCGGACGTTGCCTTGCTGGCCGACGTACGCGGCCTCTGGCGGGTGCTGCTCGCGGTCATCGCACCGCTGCCCATGCTCGCCAAGGGCGTCTACTACCTGATCACCCCGGTCGAGGGCGGTGCGAGCTATGACGAGACGCTTGCCGCGTTCACCGCGCACGAGCGCCTCGCCGGCGTGCTGATGTGGCTCGACGTGGTGTTCGTGGTCGGGCTCGTCCCGGCCACCTACGCGGTCGCCTGGGTCGCCCGCCGCGGCGCGCCCCGCCTCACCACCGCCGGCGCGCTCGTCTCGCTGCTCGGCTTTCTCGCCGGTGTCACGCTGCTCGGCGGCGTGATCACCCCCGCGGCAGCCACCGTGCGCCACGACCTCGACCCGGCCGCGATGGCCGCGTTCACCGACGCCATCGAGGGCGAACCGCTCATTGGCGTCGCCGGGCTGCTCTTCATCACCGCCGTGGTCATCGGCCTCGGCCTGCTCGGCGGCGCGCTGTGGCGCAGCCGGTACGCACCCGCCTGGGCCGGCATCGCCATCATGGCCGGCGGCATCACCCACCCGTTCCTGCCCGGTTCGCTGGCGCAAGGAATCGGGCTGCTGGTCGCGGCGGCCGGCTTCGCCGGCGCGTCGTACGCGCTGCTGCGCACGCCGGACGGCGGCTTCGACCTGCCACCAGCCCGCGCGTCCTGATGGAGTCACGGCGCCGAATCAACCTCGGGGGAACCAACCCCTCGTTCCAGTGAGCCGGTAGCTAGCCGAACGCCAGGGGGGAGTTGAGTGGACTGCCTGTCGGATGAATATGCGATGATGGGGGCATGGCACCCCGGAAGTACGCGCAGGTGCTCCGTGCCGAGGCCGCGGAGGTGACGAGGCGTCGGATCCTGGACGCGGTCGGCCAGTGCCTGCGCGAGACGCCGACCGAGCAGCCCAGCCTGGGGCGGGTGGCCGAGCTGGCCAAGGTGTCGAGGTCGACGATCTACGCCGACTTCGGCTCGCGGTCGGGCCTGTTCGACGCGTTCGTGGTCGATCTCTGGCAGCGCACCGGTCTGGGCGCGCTCGGCCGGGCGGTGGAGGCCGCGAACGCGCGCGACCACCTGCGTGAGGGCATCCGGGCGGCCAGCCGGATGAAGGGCCAGGAGCTGGCGGTCTATCGCGTGCTGCACGCCATGGACCGGCTGGACCCCGAGTCCGCCGGCGGCGCCGTACGCCACATGGAGACCATCCGGCGGGCCGGCATGCAGAGCCTGGCCGAGCACCTCGAGCGCGAGGGTGAGCTGCGCGAGGGGCTCACCGTCGACGAGGCGGTCGACGCGCTGTGGGTGCTGACGAGCTTCGAGAGCCTGGACCTGCTGATGACCGGCCGCGGCCACACGGTCGACGAGGCGATCGACACCCTGGTGGACATGGCCGAGCGAGCCGTGTGCCGGACGTCAGGCGTCCCGGCTGCCCGCGGCGGGGACGCCTGACTGCCGACGCGCCGGGCGTCGATGAGAAGAAGAACCAGCAGAAGCCCGGTCCGGCGGCAGGGCGCGGTATCAACCCTTGCCGCCGGCGCGGCTGTCAGCCGTCGTCCTGGGCGGATCCGGGTGGCTTACCTCGTCATGTGAGTGGTCGCCCAGGCGATTAGCTCGGACAGGGCGGCCGCCATCGGTCGGCCGCTCGGCAGCCGCCAGCGATCAGGCCGCCGCTCAGCGCCTCTGGGCCGTCTCCGCTGACCTGACCGGCACCACGTTCCCCGAACCGGCCGCGCTGGCGAGGCCATAGGCGAGGCCCGCGACAGAGCCCGAGGCAAGGCCCGCGAAGACCACGCCGACCGCGCCGTGCGCGACCAGCGCTCGATGGCCAACTACGCACGGCCAGCGCTCGGCCCGGATGAAGGAAGGCGAGCCGCACCGCCGTGGCAAGCACACCCCGCCGCCGGCATGACACCGGTCGGCGCCATGCCCCGGGCCGCGGCCTCGATCTCGGCCAGCATCCGCTGCCGGGCCGCTGGATCGATGAGGTGACCGCGCACGAATACGCTATTGATGCGCGTCGTGTTGGTGATGTCGCGCAACGGGTCGGCGTCGAGGAGTACCAGATCCGCGACCTTGCCGCGCTCGACCGTGCCGTGATCGCGGCGGCCAAGGCTGCGGGCCGGCTCGAGGGTCGCGGCCCGCAGGGCCTGCGCCGGCGTGAGGCCGGCCTGCACCAGCAGGCGCAGCTCGTCGTGCAGGCTGAACCCGGGCATCAGGTACGCGGTGCCGAGGTCGGTGCCGGTCATCAGCGGCACGCCCGCCTTGGCCAGCTGACCGGCGAGGCGCATGCGGCGGCCGAAGAGCTCCCGGCGCTCGGTGGTCTCCCGCGGCGTGCGCCCCTTGAGGTAGATGTTCGCGGTCGTCCATTCCCAGTACCCGAGCGTGTCCGCGCTCACGTACCGGAAACGAGGGTCGTCGTGCGGCACGTCCTCGGGCACGTCACAGGTCCAGTGCACGGTGAGCGTGGGCGTCACGTGGGTGCCGTTGCGTGCCAGCCGGTCGAATACCCGGGCCGCCTTGTCGTGGTCGTAGCTGCGGGCCGCGGCGTACTCGATGGGGTGCAGCTTGGTGAACCATCCGGCGTAGTCGCCGCCGGCGATCTGGATGCGCGCGATCTCGCGGCGCAGCCGCGCCTCGTCGCGGGACGTGTCGTACCAGAATTCGAAGAGATGTTCGATGCTGTGCAGCCCGGCGTCGCTGGCTTCGGCGAGCGGCACGAAGTCGGGCACGTGCCCGAGGAACGGGATGCCCACCCGCCGCGACTCGCCGGCGATCGCGTGGAATGACTCGCGGGTCAGCCTGGTGTACGTCTTGATGAATTCGGCACCGGCCGCCGCCTGCTGGCGGACGGCCGCGCGGGCCTGGGCCGCGTCGGCCACCGCGACGTACGGCACGCCGAGGCCCTCCCACAGCGAGGGCGCGCCGTCCACGATGGAGCTGCCGACGGTCCATCGTGGCCCGAGGCGGGTGCCGGCCTCGATGTCGCGCCGCCAGGCCCGAACCGCGTCGTTCGAGGACATCTGGCGGGTGGTGGTGACGCCGTTCACGACGTACATTTCCGGGTCGGTCGGGTCGATCTCGGTCGCGTGCGTGTGCATGTCGGCCAGGCCCGGGATGAGGAACTTCCCGCGACCGTCGACCACCCGCGCGCCGTGCGGCACCGGCACCCGGTGGAGGTGCCCGGCGTCCAGGATGCGACCGCCGCGCACCAGCACGCTCTGATCGCGCCGCGCGCCGCCGGCCGCGTCGATCACCGTCACCCCGGTGACGGCGGTGACGTCCGACGCCGGCGGCGCCGCGGTCGCCGCCCGGGAATAGCCCAAGCCGATTGCCGCCCCTGCCGATCCCGCCAGCACCGAACGCCGCGAAATCGCCCCTGCCATCGAACGCCGCGAAATTGCCCCTGCCATGATGACTCCCCTGGTCGCCGAAACACTCTCGTCGACAACCCTCGTCGCAGCGCGACCCGGCGTCAGGGGCGCAGGGTCCCGGACGGAGGTGGAGATACCTCTACCGCACGCCGTGGACGGCCCACGCCTTGGCGGTGAGCGGGATCGTGCCGTCCGCGTCGGCTGGCAGGTGGGTGCGCAGCAGTTCGCGCAGGGCGTCGCGGTGCTCGTCGGTGAGGCTGGCGACGTATCCGGGCGCTGGCCCCTGGCCGCCGAGGAACGGCGTCCAGTAGTCGTCGAAGTCGGCGAACACGGTCGGCACTTCGATCGCCCGCAGCGTCACGTCGCGGAGGCCGGCGCCGCGCCACACCTCGCGCAACGCGAGCGGCTGGCACAGCGGGAACCGGAAACCCTCGTCCAGGTCGGCCGCCGCCGGGTCGAGCGCCGTTGCGGCGCCCCAGAAATACCGCAGCATCGCCATGCCCTCGGCGTAATCCCACACATAGGCGGCCACCGCCCCACCCGGCGCCGCGGTCCGCGCGAGCTCCGCCGCCGCACGATCCGGCTGGGGTACGAAGTTGAGCGTCAAGCCGCTCGCCACCGCGTCGAATTCACCGTCCGGCAGCGGCAGCGACTCGGCGTCGCCGATGTGGAACGCCGCACGAGGGTCGGTGACCCGCGCCCGCGCGTGGGCGAGGAAGCCTTCGGACGGGTCCACGCCGACGACCTCGGCCGGATCCGTGGCGGCGAGGATGGCCGCGGTCAGCGCCCCGGTGCCGCACCCCACGTCCAACCAGCGCCGGCCGGCGGGCACGTCGAGCCACCGCAGAAACCCCTCCGCGACCGGGCGACTCCACCGGCCGACGTAGCGCTCGTACGCGTCCCCGGCCGCCCACACCTCGCCCACCCCGCGACCGTACCGCGCTACGGCCAGGGGCGGAGGGACTCCAGCTTATCGGCGAGGATGGTCAGGTAGGCGCGGAACTGTTCCTCGGTGTGGTGGGTGGGGATGCCGTCCACGATCCGGCCGGGGTGGGCCAGAGCGAGCGGGATCGCCTCGACGAATTCCTCGGGGTTGTTGCCCCAGCTGCGGCGCTGGAGCATTGCGCGCGCCATCCCGTCCGCCACCGTTTCGTTGAGCTCCCGGACGAAGATCAGCCCATAAAGGATGCCGTTGATGCTCCCACGCCACGGCTCGGCGAAAGACATGCCTACCTCCCCGGTTCGACGATGCCGTTCTCGTACGCGAACACGACGGCCTGTACCCGGTCGCGACAGCCCAGTTTCGCGAGCAGCCCACCCACGTAGGTCTTGACCGTCGCCTGCCCCACCATCATGTGCTCGGCGATCTCCATGTTGGATAGTCCACGAGCGACCAGGACCAGCGTCTCCCGCTCCCGTTCGGTGAGTTCGCCGAGCTGCGCGGGCGCCGGCCGCGGTGGGCGGAGCCGGGCGAACTCGGCGATCAGCCGGCGCGTCACCTGCGGCGCCACGAGGCCATGTCCACTCGCGACCGTGCGCACGGCGGCCACCAGGTCGTCCGGCTCGACGTCTTTGAGCAGGAACCCACTCGCGCCGCCCCGCAGCGCCCCGAAGACGTACTCGTCGAGGTCGAACGTCGTCACGGCCAGTACCGTGACCGGATTTTCCACGCCCGCGCCGGCCAGTTGCTCGGTGGCGCGGATGCCGTCGAGCCCGGGCATGCGGATGTCCATCAGCACGAGGTCGGGTCGCAGCTGCCGGGCCATCCGCACGGCCTGGGCGCCGTCGCTCGCCTCGCCGACCACGCACAGGTCCGGCTCCGCCTCGATGATGGTGCGGAACCCCGCCCGCACCACGGCCTGGTCGTCGACCACCAGGACGCGCACCATCATGCCGCGCACGCGGGCAGGTGGGCGACGACTTCCCAACGTCCGTCCCGGGTCGGGCCGACCCGCAGCGTGCCGCCGGCTTGGCGGACCCGCTCCCGCATCCCGGCCAGGCCATGGCCGCCCGCGCTCGTGGAGATTCCGCGCAGCTCGTTGACGACCACAATGGACACCCCACCGTGGTGGACGATCCGCACGCTGACCGCCGCCCCGGGCGCGTGGTTTCGCGCGTTCGTCAGCGCCTCCTGGATGACCCGGAACGCGGTCAGGTCGGCGAGTGCGCCGAGCGTGGCGGGCTCGCCTTCCGTGACGACATCCACGGTCACACCCGCCGCCCGCGCCACCGCCACGAGATCTCCGACCCGGGCGAGGCTCGGCTGCGGCGTACGACCGCCCGTGTCGTCGTCGCGCAGCACCCCGACCAGCTGGCGCAGCGCGGCCAGGGTTTCCCGCCCCTGGCCACGGATGTCGCGCAGCAGCGCCTTGGCCCGCGCGGGCTCGGCGTCGATGAGCCGGTCGGCGGCACCGGCCTGGACGACGATCGCGGACAGGTCGTGGGCGGCGATGTCGTGGAGCTCGCGCGCGATCCGGCCGCGTTCCTCCTCCGCCGCGGCGCGGTCGCGCAGCTCGCGCTCCGCTTCCAGCCGCTCGGCCCGGGCGATCAGTTCGGCGGTGTGCGCGCGGCGGCCCCGCACCACATAACCGAGGGCGGCCGGCAGGAAGTAGCTGGCGATCGTCGCGGTGATCATCCCGTCGAGGTCCTGACCGGGTACGCCCCAGAACGTCGGCAGGTCGTCGACGGCGCCGCCGAACCGGGTGAGCACGATGCCGCCGGCCGCGTGCGCGATCGCGAGCCCGACGAAGGCGGGGCCACCGGTCCGCCACGGAAACCGCGTGGCGACCGTGTACGCGCAGACGACGAGGCCGATGGCCGGACCGACCGATCGGACCTCCAGCGCGACGCAGCCCAGTACCAGCGTGGTGGCCGCGGCGAGGGCGGCACGCGGCCACCGGCGGCGCACCGCGATGGTGGCGCAGCCCGCGATCGTCATGACCGTGGTGCCGACGGCCAGCCGCAGCGGGATGGGCGTGGGCACCGGCTGGCGGGCGTTGACGAGCATCGCGATCAGCAGGATGCCCACGCTGAGGACGGCAGCCAGGATGGCCGCCACGAGCGCGTCCCGGCCCGAGGGGGTCAGGGTGCGCCACCTCATGGGTACACGCTAACGGGGCGGCCAACGATCATCCTCCATCTCCGGGCGGACCGGCGTTCCGCCTCGCGCGGGAAGACGGCGCCCGCGCCGCCTTCCTACGGTGCGGGCATGCGACTGATGAAGCTCATAGCGGTAGCGGTTCTCATCGGTGCCGCGTTGCCAGCGCCGCCGGCGGCGGCAGCGGACGAAGGGCCAGCCATCACGCTGGCCCGCCCGACCGGTCCGTTCCGGACCGGGACCACCCTCATCCACCTCCGGGACCACGGCCGGGTCGATCCGTTGGATCCGCGGGGACGCCCGCGTGAGGTCATGGCCCAGCTGTGGTACCCGGCCTGGCCCGCGCCGGACCGACCCCTCGCGCCGTACGCGCCGCCCGGTGAGACGGCCGCGCTGCATGCGGCGTATCCGGACCCGGTGCCGGAGGGCGCGTTCGCGGCGACGACGCACAGCCGGCTGCGCGCGCCCGCGCGTCCCGGCGTCCACAAGGTGGTGTTCTTCCACCACGGCATCTGCGCGTCCCGCACGGACACCACGGCCATCAACGAGCAGTTGGCGAGCCTCGGCTTCATCGTCGTGGCGCTGGCCAGCACCCACGAGTCCCTGGCCGTGGAGTTCCCGGGTGGCCGGGTCGAGACCACCACCGATCGCGCTTACTGCGACACCGGTCGCGACCCGTTCAGCCCGGGCAACCAGGCCATCCTGCGCCGGCTGCTGGACGTACGGGTGGCGGACACCCGCTTCGTCCTGGACCAGCTGGACCGCGTCAACCGGGGCGTCAACCCCGACGCGAGCGGTGTGCCGCTGCCCCGCGGGCTGGCCCGGTCGATGGACACGTCCCGCGTGGGCATGTTCGGACACTCGTTCGGCGGCGGCACCGCGGCCGCGGTCCTGCACGCGGACCCGCGGTTCGTGGCCGGGGTCAACCTGGACGGGCTGGTCGTGGGCCCGGTCGTGCGGGCCGGCCTCGACCGGCCGTTCCTGGTCCTCGGCAGCTCCTACCACGGGCCGGATCAGGATCCGTCGTGGGCCGACTTCCTGCCGCGCCTCACCGGTTGGCACAAGTGGCTGCGGGTGCGGGACGCCGGGCACTACCGGTTCATCGACTTCGGCGGCAGCGTACGCCGGTGGGGTCTGGAGGAGGCGATCAAGCCGCGCGACCCGGAGACGTGGCGGACGGTGTTCGGCGACATCGACGACCGCACGAGCCAGGAGATCGTTATCGGTCTGACGTCCGGATTCTTCGCGCACTTCCTGCACGGGCGGCCGAGCCCCATCCTGGCCTGCCCCAGCGCGTTCTACCCCGAGATCGAGGACCGCACCGGCCTGGGCTGAGCCGAGCCCAGAGGGGTGTCGACGCTTTCGTCGCTGGGAGGGCATACACTTCTCTGGGCATACGGGGTGTGGCGCAGCTTGGTAGCGCACTCGCTTTGGGAGCGAGGGGCCGTGGGTTCAAATCCCGCCACCCCGACACCACCGTGATCAGGGCGTCCCTCACGTCGTTATGGCGACGTCAGGGACGCCCTGTTCATGGGATGACGTGGATCTTCGGTCCGGCACCGGCGCCCGCCGGGCGGGCGCCGCCGAGGATCGCGCCGACCTCCTCCAGACCCACGGTCGCGGCGACCAGCGGTCGCGGGTCGACCGCCCCGCTCGCGTACGCCCGGATCGTGGCGTCGAGGCCCGGCGAACCGGACAGCACGCCGACGGCGGTGACGTCCTTGAGCACCAACCGGCGGGTGTCGATGTGGCTGGGGCTGCCGGCGAGCCCGATGTAGACGACCCGGCCGCCCGGCTCCACCAGGTCGAGCGCCGCCGCCGGCAGGTGGGCCGCGTTGGAGGCGTCGATGACCGCGTCGAAGGGCAGGGCGGGCAGCCGCGCCTCGGTCCAGGCGTCCGCGAACCCGAGGGACCGCGCGAACGCCAAGGACTCCTCGTCCCGGCCGAGGAGGTGGACCTCGGCGCCGGCCGCGCGGGCGAACATCGCGACCAGCAGGCCGATCGTGCCCGGGCCCAGCACGAGCGCACGGTCGCCGGCGTGGAGGCCGGCGGCCCGCGCGGCTCGCCAGGCGTTGCCACCCGGCTCGACCAGCGCGCCGAGCGTCGCGTCGACGGAGTCGGGCAGTTCGTGCAGCGACGTCGCCGGTACCGCGAGCCGCTCGGCGAGGGCGCCCGGGCGCCCGCCCCGGATGCCGACCTCCTGCCGCCGCTCACACACGTGCTGGTGGCCGCGCTGGCAGCGCCGGCAGGTGCCGTCGCCAAGCATCGTGTCGCCCATGACGCGCCGGCCGACCCAGCCCGGGTCGACGCCGGCCCCGACGGCGGAGACCACGCCGGCCCACTCGTGGCCCAGGCGCATCGGGAAGCGTGCGTGCCCTTCGTGCAGGTACGCCATCTCGCCGGTGAAGAACTCGACGTCGGTGCCGCACACGCCGACCCGCTCGACATCGACGACGGCCTCGCCGGGGGCGGCCACCGGGGCCGGCACGTCTCGCACCGCGCATTCACCCGGTGCCGTGAGCACCAACGCCCGCACGCACTACCCCCTGCCTGAAACGGCCCCCGCCATCACGGTGCGCATGATGAGATCATCCCAGGTATGGTCGCGGAACTGCGCAGCGCCGAGTGGTACGCCGGAGAAGACCGGAACTCCTATATCCATCGCGCCTGGATGCGCCGCGGCGTGCCGGGCGACGCGTTCACCGGACGCCCCCAGATCGCCATCGCCAACACCGCCTCGGATCTGACCCCCTGCAACGCCCACCTGACCGAGGTGGCCGCCGCGGTGAAGAACGGCGTCTACGAGGCCGGCGGCATCCCCCTGGAACTGCCCGTGGTGTCGCTCGGCGAGACACAGGTGCGGCCCACCGCGATGCTGTGGCGCAACATGGCCGCGATGGCCACCGAGGAGATGCTGCGCGCCAACCCGATCGACGGCGTCGTGCTCCTCGGCGGCTGCGACAAGACCATCCCGTCCCTGCTCATGGCCGCCGCCTCGGTGGACCTGCCGGCCGTGGTGGTGCCCGGCGGGCCGATGCTCACCGGCACGTTCCGCGGCGTGCCGCTCGGCTGCGGCACCGACGTGTGGCGGCTGTCCGAGGAGGTGCGCGCCGGCACGCTGCCGCGCGAGCAGTTCGTCCGCTCCGAGTCGGCCATGATCCGCAGCCGCGGGCACTGCAACACGATGGGCACGGCGTCCACGATGGCGCTGCTCGCCGAGGCGCTCGGCATGGTGTTTCCGGGCCTGGCCGGCACCCCGGCACCGGACAGCCGGCTGCTGGAGGGCGCCCACGCGACCGGCCGCCTGGCCGTGGAACTGGTCGCCGCCGACCGGCGGCCGAGCACCGTACTGACGAAGGGGTCGTTCCAGAACGCGATCGTGGCGCTGGGCGCCATCGGCGGCTCCACCAACGCGGTGGTGCACCTGCTGGCCATCGCCGGCCGCGCGGGCGTCGAGCTGACGCTCGACGACTTCGACCGCATCGGGTCCCACGTCCCGCTGCTGGTCGACCTGCTGCCCGCCGGCCGCTTCCTCATGGACGACTTCCACCGCGCCGGCGGCCTGCCCGCCGTGCTGCGCGAGGTGCGCGACCTGCTCGACCCCAACGCGGGTACCGTCACCGGCCGCCCCCTGGTCGAGCACCTGGACGACGCGCCGATCTGGGATCCAGAGGTCATCCGCCCCCGGTCCGACCCGCTCATCGCCGAGGGCGGCATCGCCGTGCTGCGCGGCAGCCTCGCGCCGGCCGGCGCGGTCATCAAGCCGGCGGCGGCCTCCCCGCACCTGTTGCGGCACCGGGGACGCGCGGTCGTCTTCGACAGCATCGAGGACTTCCACGCCCGCATCGACGACCCGGCGCTCGACGTGGACGCCGACTCCATCCTGGTGCTGCGCGGGTGCGGCCCGAAGGGGTACCCGGGCATGCCGGAAGTGGCCAACATGCCGCTGCCCCAGAAGCTCCTCGAGCAGGGCATCCGCGACATGGTCCGGGTGTGCGACGGCCGGATGAGCGGCACGGCGTACGGGACGGTGGTCCTGCACGTGGCCCCCGAGGCCGCCGCCGGCGGCCCGCTCGCGCTGGTGCGGACCGGCGACGTGATCGCCCTCGACGTGCCCGCACGCCGCATCGACCTCGACGTGCCCGCCGCGGAGCTGGCCCGGCGCGCGCCGGATGCCGCCACCGTCGCCGCGTACGCCAACCCGGCGCGCGGCTGGGAACGGCTCTACATCGACCACGTCCTGCAGGCCGACACCGGGGCCGACCTGGACTTCCTCGTCGGTTCCAGCGGCTCGACGGTCAGCCGCGAGTCCCACTGACCCTCATCCCAATGCCCATCTTGATCATGGCGTCCCACCGTTTGTGATAACTCCGTGAGGGACGCCTTGATCATGAGGCGGTTACCACCATCCGCTCCAGCAGCAGATGTGACCGGTCTGGGTGTCGATCAGGCCGATGCGGACCCGAACCTTCTCGATGTTCTGGTACGGCACGCTGAACTCGTCGGGGTTGCTGGCACCGTTGGCCTGCCCCAGGCGGATCTCGTAGCCGTCGAACCAGCCCCGGACGTAGGCGCTGCGGCCGTCGGCATGGGTGTCATAGACCGTGCCCCAGACGTCCCCGCTGAAGATGCCGCCGCCGGACCAGGACTTGCACACGTCCACCTTGCCGCCGCGCGGTGCGTTGTCTTCGGTCCACAATGTGGTGCACTGGATGGCCTTGGTCGACGCGTCGTCGGCCGCGTAAGCGGCGGACGGGCCGAGAAGACCGAGGATTCCGACGATCGTCGTGACACCGACCGCCGCGGCTCGTCTGAAGCGCATCCCTTGTCCTTCCGTCGGGTGGACCTGACGATGCGACAGACGCGTCGCCAACACATCGACATCAGGTCGATGGAAGGTGAACGACCGTGAAAGTTATTAACTTACATCAGTTGTCGACAGAAACTATCCTTCAAGCGACGGCACGGATCGCGTCGGCGACGAGTTGGGCAGCCGGGCTGGGCTCGTGGCGGCCGCGCCGGTACTCGAGGTCGAGCCGCCGGGCGCCGATGGGCACCGCGAGGACCTGAATCCCGGGCTGTTCGGTGGGCAACGCCAGAGCGGGCACGACGGCCGCCGCCAGGCCGGCGGCGACCACCGCGAGCGCCGCCGGAAACTCGAGGCACTCGTGCGGACGGTCCAGCGTCACGTCGTGACGCGCGGCGAGACGGTCCAGAATCAGCCGTACCGCCGACCCGCGCGGACTGTCCACCCATGGGCGACCGAGCAGCGCCTCGACACCCGCGACCGGACCCCAGGCCGCCGGCACCGCGATCCGGTACGGGTCGTCGAACAGCCGGATGGCCCGCAGTCCCGGCGGAGCGGGCTCGGGTGCGGCGGCGTCCTGCTCGATGATCAGCAGGTCCAGCTCGCCGGAGCGCAGGACCGGGCGCCCCGGTTCGGCCTCGATCTGTCTGATGTGGACCCGTACCCCCGGGTTGGTCCGCGCCACGACGGCGGCCGCGGGCGCCACCACATGCCGGATGACCGTCGGGAACGCGCCGACCGCGACCGGCCCGGTCACCGTGCCGGTGAGCGCCGCGAGATCGCGCTCGGCGGCGGCGAGCACCTCGGCGAGCCGACCGGCGTGGCCGGCGAGCAGCCGCCCGGCCGGGGTGAGACCGGCCGACCGCCGCCCGCCGAGTCGGGACCGATCGAGCAGCGTGACCCCGGTCTCCGCCTCCAGCCGGGCGATGTGCTGCGAGACCGCGGAGGGCGTCAGGTGCAGCGCCGCGGCGGCCGCCAGGACGCCACCCGCGTCGGCCACCGCGCGGAGCACCGCGAGGCGCCGCGGATCGATCCGCATACAGCGACACTACATGCGGCATGTAGAAACATTCGCTACTCGCGAATGCCGCGGTGCGCGACGATCAAGGGCATGAGCGAGTACCGGGCGTCGTTCGACGCGGACGTGACCTTCCTCAACGGCGGCGGCCTGCAGGCGCAGGGGTTCCGGCTGGACGTGCCCGGGCCGGAGGTCGACGACGACGCGCTCGCCGACCTGTTCGTCCGCCACCTGGGCCTGCTCATGGTCGACGAGGTGCGACTGCGCGACGTCCACGTCGGCGAGGAGCCACACCGCGGGCCGCGCCCCGTCCCCGCCGGTCCGTCCGACTCCCGTCCGTCCGACTCCGGTGCGTCCGACTCCCGTCCGTCCGACCCCGGTCCGTCCGGCTCCGGTGCGTCCGGCTCCGGCCGGCTGGTGGAACTGAACCACGTCATCAGTGCCGGGATGACCACGTATCCCGGTCTGCCCGGCCCGGTGATCACCCCCCACCTGACCAGGGCGGATTCACGGGCCCACTACGCGCCCGGCACCGAGTTCGCCATCGACCGGATCAGCATGGTCGGCAACACCGGCACCTACCTGGACAGCCCCTTCCACCGGTACCCGGACGGCATGGACCTCGCCGGCCTGCCGCTGACCGCGGTGGCCGACCTGCCCGCGGTCGTGATCCGGCTGACCGGAAGCGGCGAGCGCGGGATCGGCCCGCGCGCGCTGGCGCCCTACGACGTGGCCGGCGCGGCCGTGCTGCTGCACACCGGCTGGGACCGGCACTGGGGGACTCCGGAGTATGGCGACGCCGCGCCCTACCTCACCGCGGCGGGGGCGGACGCGCTCGCCGCGGCCGGCGCGCGGCTGGTCGGCATCGACAGCGTCAACATCGACGGTACCGACGGCGCGGAGCGCCCAGCCCACTCGACGCTGCTGGCCGCCGGCATCCCCGTGCTCGAGCACCTCACCGGCCTCGACCAGCTCCCCGTCACCGGCGCCCGCCTGCACGCCGCGCCACCCCGGGTCCGCGACTTCGGCACCTTCCCGGTGCGGGCATACGCCGTCCTCCCGTCACCCATTGGCCGGCGCCCGGCATGATCCTGCTCGCGGAGATCCTGGGCTGGACCGGCGCCGGAGTCCTGCTCGTGGCGTACGCGCTGCTGTCGGCGCGCCGGATCACGGCCGGCGCCGGCTACCAGCTTCTCAACCTGGCCGGCTCGGTCGGCCTAGCGGTCAACGGCGTCGCCCACAGCGCATGGCCCTCAACCACCCTGAACCTAATCTGGGCAACAACCGCCGCCCTAACCCTCCCCTCCCTCCTCCGCCCCTCCCCTCCCCCTCCTCCTCCGCCCCTCCCCGCCGCACCCCCCTCCCCGCCGCACCCCGCGCCCCGCGGCGCCCCGCGCGCCGCGCCCACTCTCCCCGTCGATCAAGGACGTAGGCACATGAGTTGATCTCCGTTCTGGGTGCCTAAGCCCTTGATCGGCGCACTTTCCCTTGGTCGGCGTGGTGGCTGCGCCCGTGGACGCTGCTCTCCGCCTGCCCCGGCCTGGGGCATCGCGGGAACGGCCGGGACCTCCGAGCCCGGGCATCGGGCAACGGCCAGGAGCACCGAGCCCGGGCATCGGGCAATGGGCAGGACCGAGCCCGGGCCACGGGCAACGGCCACCGAGCCCCGGCATCGGGCCCACGGGCATCGGGCCACGGGCAATGTCGGGGACATAGCCCTTTCGGGCGCCTTCGAAGGGGCTATGTCGGGGACATTGCCCATTCCCCCGGGGCGGATGCGCGCTCGCGCGCCTACTGCCTGGCGTCGCCACCTTGAGCAAGATCGCCTTCTCAGATACCCGCCGTCTGACGGAGGGCAACGGCCTGGCTGATCGCGAACGCCGCCACCTCGACGGCCACGGCGGCGAGGAGCACGGTGAACGCGCCGTCCCACGGCCGGACCGCTGCCAACACGGCGATCAGGGTGGCCGCGACGACATTGGCGAGAAGCACGCCGGCCAGCCACGGGCGGAGCCGGGGACGCCAGGCGACGCGGTGCAGCGCGAACGCCCAACCGCCGACGCCCACCGCGATCGCGAGGATCAGCGCCGGCGGCGTATCCAACCGCCGGGACACCGGATCGACGAACACGACCAGCGCCAACGCCGCCACCGCGCAGTAGATCGCGTCGAGTCGCAGCGAGAGCCGTCCCGCACGCGATGAGGTCCCAGCTACGCCTTGCCCGGCATGCGGTGACGTCACGACGGGGTCGGCGCCGAGATCTGCGCCATGAGGCCCATCATGTCCGGCGATACCCACTCTTCGGCGATCTTGTCGCCCGCCAGTCGGTAGATCTCGATGCTGGTGAAGGTGACCGGACGGTGCGTCGGCGGTACGCCCTGGAAGGGGCCATCGTGCGTGCCATGGAAGCGAACGCGCACCGCGACCTTGTCCTCCGCACCGAAGATGTCTTCGATGTTGATGCGAAGGTCGGAGAAGCCGTCGAGCATCGACTGGACGCCCAGCTTCCAGATCTCCCGTCCGCGTAGAGGCTCGGGCAGTCCGGGAAGGTTGATGATGAAGTCCTCCGTGAGGAGTTCGGCGCACGCATCGAGATCGCCACGCTGCAAGATCTCGAAGGCCTCACGCATCAAGGCGATATTCCTCTCGGGAGCGGCCACAACCATGATTGTCCCTTCCGTCGCGGTAGCGCTAGGATATAGTGAACATGATACACGATGAACAACAGACACCTTCTTCGCGAGGGGCGCTCAACGCTCTGCTGGCGGCGTCGATCCTCATGGCGGACGACATGGCGAAAGGCCTCGAAGCGCGGGGCCTCACCCGCGCCCGGGCCAACGCGCTGTGGGCGGTCGCCCAACATGGTCCGCTCACCCAGCGGCAGATCGCCGACCTGCTCCGCGTCACGCCCCGCAACGTGACGACGCTGATCGACGCGCTCGAGCGGACCGGCTTCGTCGCCCGCACTGACCACGCCAGCGACCGCCGCGCGGTACTCATCCGGCTGACTCCGCAGGGCGAGGCCGCCGCCGCGCGGATGGAGTCAGAGGCCGACGCGCTGGCTCAGGAGCTGTTCGGCGATCTGTCGCCCACCGAACTGGCGACGGTCACCCGCGCCCTCGACCATGTCGCGGCGCGCATCGCGAGCGCCGACGCGGACACCGCCCCATGATCAAGGCGTCCCTCAAGTCGCTAGAACGACTTCAGGGACGCCTTGATCATGGGAGGGCGGTGATGTGGGCGCGCGCCTCGTCGGCGTGCCGGACGATGGCTTGGGCGTCGCTGGTCGCGGCGATGTCGCGCGCCTCGCGGGCCAGCGCCAGCGCCTCATCCTGGCGGCCGCCCGCAGCGGCGATATAGGCCAATCCCACGAGGTTCGCGGCGACGCCGGGGAGGAATCCGAGCCCGCGGCGCAGCCGCGTCGACTCCTCCAGCAGGTGACGGGCCGCGTCGAGCCGGCCGGCGGCGTGCTCGGCGATTCCGAGGTGCCGGAGCGCATAGGACATGATGAGCGCGTCACCGGCTTCCGCGGCGAGATCCCGGGACCGCACCAGGAACGGCACCGCCGCCGTGCCGTCCTGCCGCACGACCTGGTGGAACGTCCCGATCCAGAACAGCGCGTCGGCCTCGCCGCGGACATCGCGGAGCTCCCGGTAAAGCTGCGCGGCGCGCTGGAACAGTGTCAGCTCCTCCGGATCCTCGCCGCTCCCCTGGAGGAACCGGGCGTGCCGGATCCGGCCGCGCGCCAAGGCGAGGTCGGCTTCGACGGCAGCCAGCTCCCGCTCGGCGGTTTCCACCGCGCTGGTATCGCCACCGAAAACGGCACGCTCGTAGAGCTGTGCGGCGCGCTCGATACTCATCGCGACCCCCCGCTTGTCGAGCCGGAAGTCTAGCCTCCGCCCCATGATCAAGGCGTCCCTCAAGTCGCTAGCACAACTTGAGGGACGCCTTGATCATGGGGCGGTACGCAATGGCCGCACCACGTGAGGACTCATCAGAAGTGGATCTTCCACGCAGTTTCACGATCCGGGAGAGCACCCATCGGATCCTGAACCCGTTCACCCCCGAGAAGCTGGCCACCCTCGGCCGGGCGCTGCACCTGCGCGCGGGGATGTCCTTCCTCGACCTTGCCTGCGGCAAGGGCGAACTGCTGTGCACCTGGGCCCGGGACCATGACATCCGTGGCACCGGGGTCGACATCAGTACCGTCTTCACCCGCGCCGCACGGGCCCGCGCCGACGAGTTGGGGGTCGCCGACCGGGTCACCTTCGTCCACGGTGACGCCGGCGGGTACACGGCCGCCGAGCCGGTCGACGTGGCCGCCTGCGTCGGGGCGACCTGGATCGGCGGCGGCGTTCCTGGCACCGTCGAGCTGTTGGAGCGCAATCTCCGCCCCGGTGGCATGGTCCTCATCGGTGAGCCCTTCTGGCGGGTGGACCCGCCCGACCAGGAGACCGTCGAAGCCTGTCACGCGACGGCCAAAGAGGACTTCCGCAGCCTGCCCGGGCTGTTGAGCCACTTCTCGGACCTCGGCTGGGACGTCGTCGAGATGGTCCTGGCGGACCAGGACAGCTGGGACCGGTACGTCGCCGCTCAGTGGATCAACATCCGCCACTGGTTGGACGCCAACCCTGACGACGAACTGGCCGACGAGATGCGGCAGGAGTTGACGACCGCGCCGGTGTGGCATGTGAAGTATCAACGCGAGTACCTGGGCTGGGGCGTCTTCGCTCTCATGAAGCGCTAGCCCTCTCATGATCAAGGCGTCCCCCACGTCGCTAGAACGACGTGAGGGACGCCTTGATCATGAGAGCAGTGCGGCGGTTTCGTCGCGCTCGGGTGCGCCGATGTCGGCGAAGAGGGCGTGGGCCTCGTGCCAGCTCGACTGCGCCAGGTCGGCCTTTCCCAGGTGCTGGTAGGCGTGGTCCGCGGTGAGCAGCTTTCGAGAATCCGCACGTGCGCCCGCTGGAGTTCGGGGCTCGGTTCGATCCCGAGGTCGTCGATCAACCGCTGCCGGGTCTCACGGAACAACGCCAGGGCCTCGGCCCGCCGGCCACCGCGGTCCAGTGCCGTCATGAGCAGGCACACCGACCGCTCCCGGAGCGGTTGTTCGCCGACGACGGCGGACAGGTCGGCGACGAGCCCGGCGTCCCGTCCCAGCCGAATGTCCGTCGCGGCGCGCTCTTCCAGCGCCACTATCCGTTCCTCGTTCAGCGCGGCGCCGACCATATCGGACAGCCAAGTGCCCGCGGTGTCCGCGAGAGCGGGACCGTGCCACAGGCCCAGCGCCGAGCGGAGCAGTTCGGCGGCCGTCGTGTCATCGCTGCTGAGCGGTCATCGGTCCGACCGGATGCCCATCCCGCCAGATTCCCACCGGGCCGAGCACCCGGAATTCCGCCGCATCCACTTATCCATTCACCGCCCGTATGTGATCTCGTGACGCTACGGGCGGTGAAGTCGGTCGTCATCAGCCTGAAATCAGCGCGGTTTCAACGCCTGCTGCGACACTCTACACCGCCGAAAAGGAGGTGATCGATGAGCATCACATCGAAATTGTTGACCGTGGGACTGGCGGTGGTGGCCGCCCTCGCGACCGCGTCGCCGGCACGGGCAGACGGCACCTATTACGTCGCGAACAAGAATAGCGACCTGTGCCTCGCCGTGGGCGACTCGAGCCAGGCGAACGGTGCCGCGGTGGTGCAGTGGACCTGTGAGAGCGAAGCGACCAGCGACAAGCGTTGGATCTGGACCGAGGTGGATGTCGACAACGGCGCCAAGGTCTACCGGCTCGAAAACGTCCACAGTCAGCGGTGTCTGGCCATTGGCGCGGGCAGTACTGCGAATGGCGCCGAGGCGATCCAGTGGACCTGCCGCACCAGCGACGAGCAGCGGTGGAAGTGGGACAGCGCGGGCCGCCTGCGGAACATGAAGAGCGGGCTGTGTCTCGCGATACCCGGCGCGTCGAAGGCACCTGGCGTGCAGGCCGTCCAATGGACCTGCAAGGACACCGGCACCAACCCCGAGCAGGCCTGGGACATATGAACATGGAAGGCAGGACGATGGGCAACACCCGGAAAATTGTCGCGAAGATAATGGCTGTCGGGCTTGGGATGGTCGCCGCACTGGCCATCACGTCACCAGCGAAGGCGGATCCGGAAACCGGTCCGTATCTTCTCGCGTCCGCCAGCAGCCTCGGAGAGCTCTGTCTCGCGATCGGCGGCTCCAATCCAAATAACAATGCCCCTGCGGTGCAATGGAAGTGCGCCGGCGATAACTACGACAAGTGGTGGATCTTCGATCAGGCTGGCACCCACGACGGCGCTAAGGTCTATCGGCTCCGGAATGTCAGCAGCCAGAAATGTCTCGCCATCGGTGAGGGCAGTACCGCGAATAGCGCCGGAGCGATCCAGTTCACGTGCGGCAGCGGCGCCGAACAGCGCTGGAAGTATGACAGCGACTTCCGTTTGCGGAACATGAAGAGCGACAAGTGCCTCGCGATACCCGGCGGGTCGAACGAATTGTATATCCAGGCGATTCAATACACCTGCAAGGAAGCCAGCCTCAACCAGGAACAGGTGTGGTACAACTACATCATCCCATGAGCACCTCATGATCAAGGCGTCCCTCAAGTCGGTATAGCGACTTGAGGGGCGCCGAGTTA
>JBBEWH010000184.1:0-11366 GCA_037414955.1 Actinomycetes bacterium KLBMP 9797 | reverse complement strand
CCCCTCACCCCCACATTTAACCCGGCCCCCCAATCGTTTTTAGCGCGATGGGCGCCACGCCTTGATCATGGGTGGGGTGAGATCAGAAGATGAGTTTCTTATCCTTTGCGATCTTGGTGAGGATGCCGCCGACGCAGCCGGCGAAGGCCAACGCGCCCGTGAATCTGATCGCCACCTTGAGCTTACCGAGGGACTTGACCAGTTCACCCTTCTTCTTGAGCAACTTGAGTATGTCGACGAGGGTGACGATCCCGGCGCCGACGGCGCAGGCGCGGACGTACTTGTTCTTCCACGCCCTCTTGAGGTTCTTCTTGGAGAAGAGCTTCGGCAGCGAGCTCAAGCCCTTCCTGACCTTCTTCAACCAGGTCCGGAACTGCTTGATCTTCTTCGCCGCCTTCTTGATCCAGCACCGCACCAGGCACCACTTGCCGTCCAGGTCGGTGGTGTTGGTCGGGTCGGCGCAGGTGTACTCGTACCGGCCGCAGCCGCCGCCGGGCACCGGGTCGATCTGTAGGAACCGGCCGGTCACCGTGTTGTAGAGGCGGACGCCCATGAGGATCAGGCCGCTGGGCGCGTCGGCGGCCCGCTGGGCGCCGCCCAGCCAGCCGTACCGCTGGGTGCCCACCTCGGTCGAGTCCTGCGGGATGCCGTACTCGTTCGCCTCGCTGGTGCTGGACAGCCCGGCCTCGTCGCCGGAGATGGTGGCCACCACGTCCCCGTGCAGGTTGGTGATCTGCCAGTCCACCGCGCCGCTGGCGCTGTTCCAGACGCCCGCGAACCCGGCCAACCCGTCGATGACGCGGGTGTACAGGTTCGGGCCCTCCTGGGTCCACGCCGGCGAGTCGCCGTCGTCGCTGTAGTGGTGGGTACTGGTGACCGGCTCGCCGGACACCGTGTCGATCCACGACCGGACCCGCTCGCCGGTCACGTCGAGGGCGTAGTCCGCGGACCGCTCGCCCTGGGTGATGGTGTCGACCAGGTCGTTGGCGTGGTACGTCACGGTCACCGCGCCGCCGGCCGGGTTGGCGGTGTCCGCCGCCGGCACCGCCGTGGTGCGGCCGAGGGTGTCGTACTGGTACCCCGCGCCGGTGATCCGCTCCGCCGCGTCGTAGCTCCACGAGCGGCTCGCCGCCGCGGTGCCGGTCTGGCAGGTGCCGTCGGCCGCTGGCCCGTACTCGGTGAGCGACGTGCGGTTGGCGGCCTTGTCCAGCCCGTACACCCGGGTGGTGCACCGCTCGCCGACGATGTCCCGCACCTCGGCGAGCCGGCCCGCCTTGTCGTAGCTGTAGACCTGCTCCGACAGGGTCGAGCTGTGCTCGCGCACCTCGCCGTGCGGCGACGACGTGACCGACTCGCGGAAGAGCGTGCAGTCCGCCGCCCCGCAGTTCGGCCGGACGTACGCCTGGTCGGTCTTGCTGCCGTCCGGCGCGTACTCCGTCGTCACCTGGATGCCGTTCGGCCACATCTCCGAGGTCAGCCGGCCGTCCGGGTCGTAGCTGGCGGTGAAACCACCGATCACGCTGTCGCTGACCGAGGTCAGCAGGCCACGCCGCTCGCCGCCGCCGTCGTACCCGTAGCTCCGGGTGCCGATGCCGTCGGTGCTGGTCGCGACCCGGCCGAGCAGGTCGTACGTGGTCGTCGACACGTTGCCGTCGGCGTCCTTGTACGAGGTCATCCGGCCCAGAGTGTCGTACTGCCGGACGATCTCGGCGGTCACCAGGCCACCGGTGATCTGCTGGGTCCGGACCACCTGGCCGGTGGCGCGGTCGTAGACGTTGCGCTCGATCGGCACCGCCGTGCCGGGCCCGGTCACCGCGACCTCGTACGCCCGCGCGGCGGCGTCGTACGTCGTCGTGGTGGTCCGCAGCGTGCCGGCACTGGTCTTCTCCGTCACCACCCGCGGCTGGTTGAACAGGTCGTAGGTGGTGACGGTCGCGGCCAGTTCCGGTCCGCTGGCGGCCTGTCCACCCGGCTGCGTCCGGCAGGGCAGGTTCGCCCACTCCGGGCGCAAATCACATTCGGCGTACCCGGAACCGGAGGTGGCCCGGTAGTAGATCGTCTTGGTCGTGAACGGCGTGGTGGTGGCCGTGCCGCCCTGCGGTTCGGTCTCCGCGGTCTCCTGCGCGGTGCTCGGGTCGTAACTGGTGCGGGTGGTCTGCGCCAGCCCGGCGGGGTCCACTGTGGTCACCGTCGGCGCCCGCAGGGCCCAGTTGTACGCCGTGGTCTTGGTGCGCACCTCGCCGGTGGCCTCGGTGCCACTCGCACCCCAGTACCGGACCAGCACCTCTTCGGTGGTGGCCAGGTTGTACGGACCACCGCTGGCCGGCGCGCCCTGGTCGTAGGCCTGCCGGTTCACGGTCCGACCGACCACGGTGGCGCCGTCGGCGAGCATCACGTCCCGCTCGGGGTTCAGCGTGTACACCAGTTTCTGGCCGTCGGCGCTGAACGTGTGTCGGGTCGAGTACCGCTCGGCGAGGATCGCCTCCCGCTCCGCCGTGTCCGACGGCGCGTCGGCCAGCGCCCGGGCCCGGTTCGTCGCGCTCAGCTCCCGCACGGCGTTGCCCCACTCGTCGTACCAGGCGGCGCTGGTGTGCCCGCCCGGCGTGACGGTGTTGACCGTCCGCGCGTTCGCGTCCAGATAGGTCACGACGGCCCGCTCGTACGACGACGGCAGCGTGCCGGTCGCCGGGTTGCCGCTCGGCACCTGGTTCGCCGGGAAAACGGCCGTGGCGTCGGTCGGCGCCTCCGGCTGACCCCACCGCGCGGTCTGCGCGGCAGCCAGGTTGTACGGCGCACCCGTGCCCGCGGTCGGCACCTTGTAGACCACGGTGTCGGTCGCGGTGCCGGCCGACAGCGCGGACCGGCTCACCTTGTGCAGCCGCCCGGCGCCCGGGTCACTGGGCAGGGCGGTGTAGGTGAAGTTCCATGCCTCCTGGCCCGCCGGCTTGACCGTGTTGAGCACGCCGTCGGCCTGGTACCCGTAGGTTTCCCACAGGTGCTTGGTGACGCCGTTCTCCGTCCAGTCCAACCGCGGGTCCCAGGTGGCCCGCAGCCGGCCGGTGTTGTCATAGGCGTACTTGGCCATGACCACCGTGCGCATGGCCGGGGTGGCCAGGTCCGGGTCCCACGCGGTCACCGAGATCTGGCTGACCCGACCGGTGTAGTCGCCCCAGGTGGCCTCGGTGGTGCCGGTCGCCGTGGTGGCGGTCGCGTAGGTGAAGCTCAGCGCCCGGCAGCCGCGGGAAAGCGTGGTGCAGACCACCCCGTCGGGCACCGGCGCGAGCATCCGGGTCGGGCGGACCACTTCGACGCCGCCGACCGTCGCGCGCTCCCAGGACATCGCGCTGACCTGGTTGGCGCCCGGCGTGGTGACCGAGGTGGGCGCGTACTTGCCGGCGGCGCTGCCGGTCACCCGCGTGAAGACGGTCGAGTTGCCGTCGATGTCGGCCAGCGTGTACGAGTCGGTGGCGCTGGCGTAGGTGAGTCGCAGGGCCTCCAGCCCGATCTCCGGGTCGAAGGCGGTCGCGTTGCGCTTGCTGAAGCCCAGCGTGTCACCGTCCGGGAGTCCGATTTGGACCAGCGAGCCGAAGACGGTCAGCGACGTGTAGTCGGCCTCCGCGTCCTCGACGAGGGTGCCGGACGTCCATCCTGGACCGAACATGCCGGACGCGTCGACCTGGCCGGCCCGCCGGGTGTTGTAGGAGCGGGACACCGTCAGGTCGGAGCCGTAGGAGTCGACCGTCACGTCGGTGTCGCCCAACGTGTAGTCGCCGGTGATCAGGTTGACCGAGCCCGGGCCGACCTCTTTGGACGCGCCGCCCGCCTGGTTCCGGTCGAAGGTGATTTTCACCGGCGCCGAGTTCGCGGCCGTGCCGCCGGTGAACGCGCCGCGGACCTGCAGCGGTCCGTCCCGGGCGATGGTCTGCGCGTCCGTCGCCGCGAGCGTCGACTCCACGTCCCAGTTGAGCTTCGCGAACGCGCCACCGCCGGTGCTGGCCATCGGCCAGGTGACGGCGCCGCCGCCGGCGGCCACCGTGACGTGCCCGGCCGGGATGGTGGTCCAGGTGTCCGCGTCACCGCGGCGCCACTGGTAGGTCACCCCGGTCGCGGTGGACTTGCCGATACCGCTGATCGCGGCCTTCGCCGCGGTGATGTCGCCCGGCTTCGGGCTGGTTACCGCGCCACCGCCGACCGAGAAGGAGTACGTGCGCAGCGGCGACACGTTGCCGGCCCGGTCCCGCGCCCGCACGTAGAGCGTGTGCGGCCCGTCCGTGGTCGGGGTGATGGCGACCGTCGCGTCCGCGCCGAGGCTCGGGGCGTTGACGATCTGGTTCGGCGGGTTGGCGTCCACGCCGTACTCGTAGGCGGCGACGTCCGCGACGCCGCCCGCCGTGAAGGTGAAGTTGCCCGCGGTGCCGGCCGCGCCCGCCCAGTCGTTCGCGATGTACACAGTGGACGCGACATTCGGCGCCACCATCGGCGCCAGCGTGTCGATGGTGAACTCGCAGAACGCGGACCAGGTGCCGGTCGACGAGCCGTCGCCACCCTGGACCCGCCAGGAATAGGTGCCGCCGTCGACAAACGCGCCGTCCGGCACGGTGGTCGACAGCCAGGACCCGGAAGCACCCGGACCCTCGGTTCTCGAGCCGATGCGCGCGCCGCCGGCGGCGTACCACTCGAAGGTGGCCCACACCTGGGCGCCCGCGCCGTCGGTCACCTGCGCCCGCAGCTGCGGGGTCAGGGTGTTGACGAACGGCCGCGCGGTCCCGGTGGCGCACACCGAGGCGGGTGCGGTCCCCTGCGCGGTGACCGTCGTCCGCGACTCGTAGGTGAGCGTCACGGCCGGCGGGTTCGCGCCCTCCTTGGAGTTGAACCGCTTCCAGGTGTAGCTGTCCGTCTCGCTGACCGACCGGATGCCGATGTTGGCGCTACCCAGCTTCAGGTCCGTGACGTCCTGGAAGGCGGCGGTCACCGGGACCGTCACCCAACCGTCGCCACACGAACTGCTGAACCCCTTGGTCTGGGTCGACGTGCCGACCTGCTCAACCCAGCTGGGCTGCGCGGTCCACCGGACGCTGCTGGTGACGTCGCTGACCCGCCACGCCTGCCAGTCCCGGGCGGTACAGGAGTACGAGTGGTGGTTCCACAGGCTCAGGGTGGCGTTCGTGACCTGCTTGTCCCACAACCAGCTCAGGTTGTCGAAACGCAGGAACGAGCGGGCCTTGTCGGTGCCGGCGTTGTGCGTGCCCACCTTCAGCTCGGTCGCCGTCGACTGGTCGCTCGTGTAGGTGTTCTGCACGAACGCGTCGAAGTTCACGCCGAGGCTCTGCGACGGATCGATGGTGACCGGGTACACAGTGGATGGATCGGCGAGGAACTTCTGGTCCGGCGTCAGCACGACCTTGTTGCCCGCGGCCGCGGTGCCGACCCGGGCGCGGTGCGTCCGCTCCCCCGACGCCGCGTCCACCCGGGCGTCCCACATCACCGCGGGCAGCTCGCCGACCTTCTTCGCGGTCTGCTGGCCCTTCCCCGGCTGGAACGCCATCCGCACCTCACGCACCTGGGCGGCCGCCTGCCGGTTCTTCACCACCAGCAGCTGCTCGTACCCGGTGCGGGTGACCGACACGACCAGGTCGACGCCCGGCCGCACCTCGCGGTACGTGGCCTTGTTGCCCTCCAGCACCGGCTCCGGCAGCACGCCCGACCAGCCCAGCGTGGTGCCGCCCGCCAGCGACAGCAGGGTGTGCTCCCCGGCAGCCTTGGCGCCCGCCAGGGTCAGGCCGTACGGGTGCGCCACCGGCGCCACCGAGCCGTCCGCGCGCGGCTTCAACGCGAGGTCGACGGCGACCCAATCACCGTTCGCGCCGCGCATCCGCACCGGGCCGGCGGTCACCGTGCCCTCCACCGCGCCGGTGGGCAGCGCCCAGAACTCCGTAGTGGGCGTCGTCATGTTGCCGATCCGGACCCGCTTGCCGGTGGTCCGGGCGGTGACCAGCGCGGCTGCTTCGTCCGGGCGCTCCAGCGGCTGGGCCGCCTCGCGCGCCAGCACCGGCTGCGCTTCGGCGGCCGCCGGTGCCGGCATCACAGCGGCACCGAGGCCGACCACCAGCGCAGCGGACAGCCCTACGGCCAGGGTTCGTCTTGGTGTGGACATGGTCGGGCTTCTACTCATCGCAACCTCCCCAGTTGGCGACAGACCACCGCGCACGGCAAGGGGGATCGGTCCGCGTACCCGTACTCGGCGGTCCAGGTTGGACTATATGGAAAGGTGATCGTCTATGAAAAGATCCTTCACCAACTGTCCAGCCAACGTTAAGAAGTTGCAAGGCGGACAAAACGCCTCCCCACCCGGCGTGCTCTCCGCCGATCAAGGGCTTGGGCACGTGGTTTGATCTCTGATCCGGGTGCCCAAGCCCTTGATCGGCGGAGAAGTCCTTGATCGAGGCCACCAGGCCCGGCCCACTTGCGCACGGGCGAGCCAGGCCCTGCCCACTTGCGCGCAGGCCCGCCAGGCCAGGCCCACTTGCGCGCAGGCCCGCCACGGCGGCAGTGCGCGGCGTGTGGCGCGCACCGCCGCGCGGGCCCCGCCACGAGCTGCATCGCGCAGTGCGGCGCGCATCGCGCAGTGCGGCGCGCATCGCGCGCACCGCAGGCGACCCGGTGCGAACAGCGCCACCCGACCTGAGCCAACGCGGCGCGAACAGCGCGGCACGGCACGGCGAACAGCGCGGCACGGCGCAGCGCGAACAGCGCGACCCGACGCAGCGCGAACAGCGCGACCCGACGCAGCGCGAACAGCGCGACCCGACGCAGCGCGAACAGCGCGACCCGACGCAGCGCGAACAGCGCGACCCGACGCGGGCGGCAACGCGTCCAGCCGGAGGGACATCCGCCGCCATGCGGCGATCAAGGGAATGTACGTCGATCAAGGCCTCGGGCACATGGTTCAGAGATCCAAGCACGTGCCTAGGCCCTTGATCGACGGCCACGACGGCCACGACGGCGCGAGCAGCGCAGCCGGCGCAGCCGGCGCAGCGGGCGCAGCGGGCGCGACGGGCGCAGCCGGCGCAGCGGACGCCCTCGCGGCGGCCCGGCCGTGCGCGGCCCGGCCGCGGCGGACGGGGCCGGCGGGGACGGGAAGGGGCCGGCGGGGACGGGAAGGGGCCGGCGGGGACGGGAAGGGGAGAGAAGGCTAGCGGCGGTAGATTGAGATGGAGTGGCCTACCGCGTCGATGCGGTTGCTTGCTTCGACGAGTGCGATGAGGCGGGCGTCGGCCTTGGCCAATGCGCTGTTCGACACCACCAGCAGGCCGTGGACCTCGGCAGGTGGCGCCTTCAGGGGGTCTTCGGCATCGATGCCGTAGTAGGACGGCACGCCGCTTCCCTTGTAGACCAGCCAGATCCGCTCGCCGGGGTACTCCGACCGGAGGTGGTCGGCGAGCCGGCCCAGATCCTGCCCCCAGTCCACATTGGAGTCGTGGAGGTGGCGATAGGTCTGGGACGGCCCGCCGAACGCCTCGTTCGCGTACGGCAGGTAATAGGGGAACGTGCGTAGCGAGCTGACCGCGACGAACACCACCAGCGCCGCGGTGGCCACGTGCGCCCAGCGCCACCGGACCGCGGCCACCGCGGCGGCCGCCACCGCGAGGAACATGGGCAGGAAGATGGCGTACCGGGTGCCGAAGTTGCGGGTGCCGGTCATCGCGAAGAGCAGCAGCACCGCGCTCGGCACCAGCAAGTAAAGCGCCGCCGAGCGCAACCGGGGCACCGCCAGGGTGGCGAGCGCGCCGGCCAGCCACAGGGCGAGCGCTCCGAGCGGCGTCTTCACCAGGAGCGCGACCGGCAGGTAGTACCACCGGCCGCCCTCGTAGATCTCGCCGAAGAGGTATCCGCTCCAGGTGCCGAACTCCATGCGGAACTGCATGCGCATGCCGTCCCGGTACGGCTCGGGGAACGGCAGCAGCTGGATCAGCATTTCGCGCGTGCCGCCGATCCGGGCGGTCGCGGGCGCTGTCCACTCCAGACGCGGGTCCACGACCAGATAGGACAGCCAGACCACGGCGAGCGCGATCAGCCCGAAGCCGAGCGTCGCGACGACCGTTTTCTTCCAGGACTGGCCGGCGCGCCACAACGACAGGACGGCCAGGCCCGCCAGCACGGGAACGGCGGGCAGCGCGGTCATCTTCGTCGCCACCGCCGCGCCGAGCGCGACGCCGGCGAGCGGCAGGTAGAGGCGGGGGCGCCGGCGCGCCCGCCACAGCAGCCAGACCGATGTCAGGAGAAAACCCGCCATCGGTACGTCGGGCGTGGCGAGCGAGCCGTGCGCGATGAGGTCTGGCGAGAACGCGTACAGGGCCAGGGCCACGATGCTGCCCAGTGGACCGGTCAGGTCGCGGGCGAACGCGAAGACCACCAGCCCGAACAGCAGCGTCAACACGATGATGGGCAGGCGCGCCAGGAACATCAGGCGCCACGGGTCGTTGCCGGACTCGTAGAGCAGGTGCCGCCCCAGCGCGCCCTGGTTGCCCTCGAAGCCGGGGTCGAGGCGCGGGTCCGCGAACGCCAGGCCGGGGATCAGGAGCAGCTTGCCCAGCGGCGGATGCTCCGGGTTGTACCGCAGGCTGTGCTGCTGGAGATAGACGACCGCCGCGCCCGCGTACACGGGCTCGTCGATCGTGGGTGTCTGCCGCATCGCGGCAGTGACCATCCCGACGGCCATCTGCCCGAGGAGCGCGACCACCACCAGGGCCATCCCGAGCTTTCCATGATCAAGGCGTCCTTCACGGCGCTGTGGTGCAGGGGAGGTGGGCGGGGACATGAAGGACGCCCTGATCATGGGCGCGCGAAGCGCGGTCACTACGGGAGGCGGGCGTAGATGTCGCCGGAGCGTCCGGTGGGCCGGATGCGCTCGAGCAGCTCGACCAGCTCGGTGGCGTTGAGCCACCGGTCGCTGGCGAACCGCATGCTCTCGACCGGCGAGAAGTTGTACCGGTAGTCGCCGAGCCGCCGCACCAGGTCGAGCGCGTCGATGCCGCTCTCGTGCGCGGCCGGCACCCATTCGAAGGACAGCGCCGGCACCGGCTGGCTGAGGCCGCGCAGCACCTCCGCCTCCAGACCCTCGACGTCGATCTTGACGAACGCCGGCACGCCGTGGACCTTGATCAGGTCGTCGAGCGTGATCACCTCGACCTCGGTGGACTTGTCCCAGCGCACCTTGGCGAAGCTGTCGTCGGTGGTCACCGAGTCGATCCACTCCTGCGACATGGTCGACACGGTGGGGTTCGTGGTCGACATCGCCAGCTGGGCGTGCCCGGCTTTCGCGCCGACGGCGGTGGGAACGATCGCGACATTCCGGTTGCGCCCGTACAGGAAGCGGAGCACGCGCAGGCAGTCCGGCTGCGGCTCGACCGCCACCACCCGCGCACCCACGGCGCGCCAGGCCCGCACCCGGCCGCCCACGTGGGCGCCGATGTCGAAGCCGACGTCGCCCGGCTTCAGGAACTGACCGTAGAGCGCGTGCATGCGCCGGTGCTTGTGCGGCTGGCCGTGGTAGATGACCAGCGAGCGCGCGATTCCCCAAATACGGCCGAGCATGTTGTGAACCTACCCTCTGTCGCGGGCCCCTATGCCGGTAACTACGGCGCCCACGCCCAACCGGATCACCTCCCATGAGCACGCCGGTGAGCGCGCGGAGTTCAGGCTTCGGCCACCTGCGGGACGTCTTGATCATGAAGGGTCACGGGGACATCAATGCCTACGCATCGGAGAGGTCCCCATGTCGTACCCCTCGCGGATGGTGCCCCGCCGTCACTTCATCGCCCTGGGCGGGATCGCCGCGGGCTCGGCGGTCCTGGCCGCCGAACCGGCCACAGCCCAGTCGAACGGCCCGCTCCCCCTGCCGGGCTACGCGTTCACACTGGGCGTCGCCTCCGGAGACCCAGCCCCCCGACGGCGTCGTACTCTGGACCCGCCTCGCACCCGACCCGCTCGCCCCCGACGGACTCGGCGGCATGCCCGACCGCACCGTGAACGTGCACTGGGAAATAGCACACGACGAAAACTTCCACCGCATCGTCCGCCGGGGCATGGAGCGCGCCACACCCGCCTGGGGACACTCCGTCCACGCCGAGGTCCGCGGCCTACGCCCGGACCGCGGATACTGGTACCGGTTCCGGACCGGCGACCAGATCAGCCCGACCGGCCGCACCCGCACCGCCCCCCACCACCAGGCCAGGCTCCGCTCGCTGAGCTTCGCGTTCGCCAGCTGCCAAAACTACCCCGAGGGCCACTTCACCGCCTACGAACACCTGGCCCGCGAAGACGTGGACCTGGTCATCCACCTGGGCGACTACATCTACGAAGGCACCGGAACCGGCTCCATCGGCCGCGCGCACCTACCGGCCACCGAAACGTTCTCCCTCACCGACTACCGGATCCGATACGCCCAATACAAACTCGACCCCGCGCTACGGGCCGCGCACGCCGCCGCGCCCTGGGTCGTCGCCCCCGACGACCACGACGTGGAAAACAACTGGGCCGGTGACCACTCCCAGCCAGACACCGAACCGGACCAGGACCCCGCCGTGTTCCGACTCCGACGCGCCGCCGCCTACCAGGCCTACTACGAACACCTACCACTACGCCGCTCCTCGATACCCCAAGGCCCGGAAATGCAGGTGTACCGGCGCCTACGCTTCGGCGACCTGCTGCAACTCGACGTACTCGACACCCGACGCTTCCGGGACCGGCTACTGACCGACCCGTCACAGCGCTGGGACCCCAACCGGCAGATGCTCGGCGCCCAACAGGAAGCCTGGCTGCTGGCCGGCCTCGACGCGTCCACCGCCCGATGGAACGTCCTGGGCAACCAGGTCTTCGCCATGCAAGCCGACCACACCGACGGCCCCGGCGAACGGTTCGGCATGGACCCCTGGGACGGATACGCCGCCGCCCGCCAACGACTCTTCGACGGCGTACGGGCACGCGGAATCGACAACTTCCTCATCGTCACCGGCGACGCCCACCGCAGCGTCGCCGCCGACCTCAAACTCAACTTCGCCGACCCGAACTCCCCCACCATCGGCACCGAATTCCTCGGCACCTCCATCAGCTCCGGCGGCAACGGCACCGACATGGACACCCTCGGCGTCACCTGGCTCACCGAAAACCCCCACATGAAATTCCACAACGCCCAACGCGGATACCAGGTATGCCACCTCGCCCGCGACGAAATGCGCACCGACTACCGCGTAGTGCCATTCGTCAACACCCCCGGCGCCCCCGTCACGACCCGAGCCAGCGTCCACGTCCAGAACGGCCGACCCGGGATCGCACACGTCACCACCCCATGATCAAGGCGTCCCTGA
>JBBEWH010000183.1:0-88540 GCA_037414955.1 Actinomycetes bacterium KLBMP 9797 | reverse complement strand
CGTCCCTCACGTAGTTCTAACTACGTGAGGGACGCCCTGATCATGGGGAGGTCACCAGGGCGCCGGGCCGTCCTCGTCGAAGAAGCCCGCCGTCGGGCCATCGTCCGGCAATGTCGCCAGCCGCACGGCCGCGATCGCGCCCTGCGCCGGCGTGCGCGGGCCGGCGTGCCCGTTCATGTCGGTCGCGCAGTACCCCGGGTCGGCCGCGTTCACCTTGATCGGCGTGTCCCGCAGCTCGTTGGCGTACGACACGGTGATCGCGTTCAGGGCGCTCTTCGAGGAGTTGTAGGCCAGCAGCGGGTACTGCGCGAAGGCGTTCGACGGGTCACTCGTCAGGGTCAACGAGCCCAGTCCGCTGGAGAGGTTGACGATCCGCCCCGCCGGCGCGCGCCGGATCAGTGGCAGCAGCGCGTTTGTCACGCGCACCACGCCGTACACGTTGATGTCGTAGAGGCGCTGGAGCGCCTCGACCGGCACCTGGCTCGGCGCCTGCCCCCGCTCCACGAGGACGCCGGCGTTGTTGACCAGGATGTCCAGCCGGCCGTACTCGCGCTCGATCAGCGCCGCCGCCGCGCTCACCGACACCGGGTCGGTGACGTCCAGTTCCACCGGCACGGCGGTGATCCCCTCGGCGGCCAGCTTCTCGGCGGCGGTCGCGCCGCGACCGGCGTCCCGGGCGCCCACCAACACGGTCGCGCCGGCCGCACCCAGGCCGCGCGCGATCTCGTACCCAATGCCCTTGTTGGCCCCCGTCACGAGGGCGATCTTCGATTCGCTCACGGTCCCAGCGTGCGGTGCGCGGGCCGCGCCGAGGAGAGACCGGCTTAACCACGGATCGCCAGTCCCTGGTTGGTGCCGCCCGCCGCGCGGCACGATGGGCGGCATGGATCGCCGCCAACTCGCCGATTTCCTGCGCAGCCGCCGGGCCCGGGTCGGGCCGCAGGACGTGGGCCTGGCCGCTGGCGGCCGCCGGCGCACGCCCGGCCTCCGCCGGGAGGAGGTGGCCCGGCTCGCCGGCATCTCGGTCGACTACTACGCCCGGCTGGAACAGGCCCGCGGTCCGCGGCCGTCCCGCCAGGTGCTGTCCGCGCTGGCCCGCGCGCTCCGCCTGTACGAGGCCGAGCGCGCCCACCTGTACCACCTGGCCGGCGAGGTGCCGGCACCGCCGACCGGCCCGCGCCAGGACGTGCCGCCCGGCGTGCTGCACCTGCTCGACCGGCTCGACGACACCCCGGCGTACGTGATCGACGCGAAGTACCAGCTGCTGGCCTGGAACCCGATGGCGGCCGCGCTGCTGGGCGACCCGACGACCTGGCCGGCCGAGCAGTTCAACCTGATCTGGAGCCTGTTCGCCGGGCCGTACTCGGCGCAGGCGCTCGCCGACCCCCGATCGTCCGCGTTCGCTGACGAGTGCGTGGCCGCGCTGCGCGCCGCCGCCGCGCGGTACCCGGGAGATCCCGGCATCCACGGCCTGATCGCCCGGTTGCGGGCGGCGAGCCCGGACTTCACGCGGCGTTGGGATCGGCACCAGGTCTGCAGCCCGCCGGGCTCGACCACCAAGCAGATCCAGCACCCGGTGGTGGGCGAGCTGACCCTGGAGTGCGAGGTGCTCGACCTGGCCGGGCACGGCCAGCACCTGATCATCTATACGGCGGCGCCGGGCAGCCCGTCGGCGGAGAAGCTCAAGCTCCTCGGCGTGGTCGGCACCCAGTGGACCGCTGACACCCCTTCATGATCAGGGCGTCCCTGTAGTAGTTCTCACGACTTGAAGGACGCCCTGATCATGAGGGCATCCTTAATTCTGTGGCGAGAGTGGTTGATGGGACACATGATTCCGGTACGCTGCGCACCGTGCTTCGTCCCCTGGCTGTCACGCTGGTCGCCGCCGTCGCGGTGATCCTCGGTGGGCCGGCGTTCGCGGCGCCCAACACGGACGACGAGGGCGGCACGAAGACACTACGCGCCGCACTCGAAGCGGCCGCGAAGGGCCACGCCGACGCCAAGGCCAAGCTCGCCAACTCGCAGAAGCGCCAGCTGGAACTGCGGGTCCAGCTCAAGCAGGTGCAGACCCGGCTGGCCGAGGTGCGGGTCGAGGTCGGCGTGCTCGCCGCACAGTCATACCGCACGGGCCGGCTCACGCCGCTCGCCGCGCTGCTCAACAGCGCCTCGCCGGAAGACTTCCTGGCCCGGGCCGGCGCGCTCGAGCAGCTCGCCCAGCGCGACGGCGTGCAGATGCGCAAGCTCACCGAGATGCAGGCGGCGGCGACCCGCACCCAGGCGGCCATCGACAACGAGGTGCGCGAGCAGCAGAAGCAGGTCGCCATCCTGGCGCGGAAGAAGCAGGACGCCGAGCGCGCGCTCGGCAACAGCAGCCCGACCGGCGGGTTCGTCAGCGCCAACTCGGTGGCGGCCAAGCCGGCGCCGCGCAACTCCGACGGCAGCTGGCCGCGGGAGTCCTGCACGGTCGACGACCCGACCACGAGCGGCTGCATCACGCCGCGCACCCTGCACGCGATGAACCAGGCCAAGGCGGCCAACTTCAGGCGATACGTGTCGTGTTACCGCAGCGGTGGCGGCGGCGAGCATCCCAAGGGCCGCGCGTGCGACTTCGCGGCCGCGCCGAACGGCTTCGAAAACGTCAACGCCACCGGCGACGACAAGCAGTACGGCGACCGGCTCGCGGCGTTCTACGTCAAGAACGCCGAGCGACTCGGCGTCATGTACGTGATCTGGTACCGGCAGATCTGGCAGCCCAGCATCGGTTGGCGCTCCTACAGCGGCAGCGGCGGCCCGGCGGCCACCCACACCAACCACGTACACCTCTCCATGCTGTGACCCCGTTCTGACCTCGCGGGCGGGTCAGCCGCGGGCGAGGAGCTGGTCGACCGGGGCGAAGTCGTCGGTGAGCACGACGGCGTCGGACACGAAGTCATCCAGGTCCGCATCGGACAGTGCCTGGGCGCCGTCGGTGAGGCGGGCGCGCAGCGCGTCGAGCGGCAGCGGGGCGTCCGACGCGACGATGACGAAGTTGGCGCCCTCCTCACCGGCCAGCGCGGCGGGCGTGCCGACGAGCGCCACATGCGGGAAGACCGCCGCCACGGTGGCGACCTCGGCCCGGATGAACCGCAACGGCGGATAGTCGATCACGTTCTGGGTATAGATGCCGCCCGGCCGCAGCACGCGGTGGATCTCGGCCGCCATCTCCCGGGTCGCCAGGTGCCAAGGCACCGTCAGGTGCCCGAACGCGTCGCCCACCACCAGGTCGGCGCTGTGGTCGGCCCGCGCGGTGAGCAGGATCCGGGCGTCGCCGACGCGGGCGGAGAGGGCTGGACCGGTGCGCAATCCCAGCTCGCGCCGCGCCAGGTCGACCAGGCCACCGTCGATCTCGTACACGTCGTTGGTGGTGCCCGGCCGGTTGGCGGTCAGGTACCGCGGCATCGTGAACCCGCCGCCGCCCAGGTGCAGCGCGTCGACCCGCTGCCCGACCGGGGCCATGGCGTCGGCGACCGCGCCGAACCACCGGGTGTACTCGAACTCCAGATGGGTCGGGTCGTCGAGGTCCACGTACGAGTGGCGGGCCGAGTTGAGGACCAGGGTGCGCCCGCTCGGCCGGGCCGGGTCGGCGACGACGGTGGCGCAGTGGTAGGCCGTCTCCACGTCGCACGGGTCGGGCGCCACTGTGGACAGGCCGGCGCCGGCCAACCCGAGCACGGCCAGCACCGCCCGGGTGCGGGCGGTCGCCAGCGGCACCGGGTTACGGCCGCGCAGGTACCAACCGAGCGCCAGGCCGCCGCCGGTCAGCAGCACCGCCAAGCTGATCATGATCACGCTGGTGCGCAGCGCGGCCACCAGCACGAAGCCGGTCGCCAGCGTCGCGGTGATGCCGCCGAGCGTGCCGATGCTGGACAGCTTGCCGACCACCCGCCCGGTCACCTTCAGGTCGCCGAGCTGCAGCTTCACCACCAGCGGCGTGACGGCGGAGAGTAGCCCGGCCGGCACCACGATGGCGAGCGCGGTGAGCAGCAGGATCCCGGCGGCCGCCTCGCCGCGCAGCACCTCGCCGGCGTACCGGACCAGCGGCAGCGTCGCGGCGGTGGCGATGCCGGCGAGCACCAGCGCGGGCGCGAGCAGCCGGCGCGGGTCGTACCGGTCGGCGAGGAATCCGCCCAGCCACGCCCCGTACGCGATGGCACCCAGCGCCATGCCGATGACCGCGCTGGTGACCTGGAGGGTCACCCCGACATACGGCCCGACGAGGCGGAGCGCGACGGTTTCCAGTACCAGCACGGCGCCGCTCGCCACGAACACGAGCGCGGCGGCGAGTTTCGACGGCAACGGCCCCGGCTCGGGAAGAGATTCCACCCCGACGAGACTAGTCAACGCCTCGGCGAGGACGCCTTGATCATGGGAGTGGTGACGCTGTGATATGACAGGCGGGATGCGCAGGACACTGCAACACCCCGCGAGGATCGTGCCGTTCGCGTTCCTGTGCGCCATCGCCCTGGGTACCGTCGTCTTGATGTTGCCCGTGTCCCGCGCGGGCAGCGAGTCCCCGTCGTTCCTGGCCGCGTTCTTCACGGCCACGTCGGCGATCTGCACCACCGGGCTCGCCTCGGTGGACACCGCGACCTACTGGTCCGGCTTCGGGCACGTCATGATCACCGTGTTCACCCAGGTCGGCGGCTACGGGATCATGACCATGGCGACCTTGCTCGGCCTGCTGGTCTCCCGCCGTCTCGGACTGCGCAGCCGCCTGGTGGCCCGCGCCGAGACCAGCACCAGCCTCGCCCTCGGCGAGATCCGCGACGTGCTGCTGCGGGCCGCCGTCATCATGTTCACCTGCGAGGTGGTCATCACCGCCATCGTCGGGATCCGGTTGTGGTCCGCGTACGACGTGCCGGTCGGCGAGGCCCTGTGGGAGGGCTTCTTCACCGCGGTGCAGTCGTTCAACAACTCCGGCTTCGGCTTGCGCAGCGACGGCATGCTCCGGTTCGTGGCGGACTGGTGGATCTGCGTGCCGCTCACGCTCGGCGTGATCGTGGGCGGGCTCGGCGTACCGGTGCTCACCGAGCTCACCCGCGAGCTGCGGCGCCCCGCCGACTGGTCGACCCATACCCGGCTCACGGTGTGGGGGTCGCTGGTGCTGCTCGCGACCGGCTTCCTGGTGGTGCTGGGCTTCGAGTGGAGCAACCCCGGCACGCTGGGACCGCTCGGCGTGACCGAGAAGGTCCTCGCCGCGTTCGTGCAGGGCACCATCCCGCGCTCCGGCGGGTTCAACACCGTCGACTACGCCCACCTGAACTCGGAGACGCTCGCGGTCACGACCGGGCTGATGTTCGTCGGCGGCGGCAGCGCGAGCACCGCCGGCGGCATCAAGGTCACCACGTTCTTCCTGCTGGCGTACGTGATCTGGACCGAGGTGCGCGGCGAGCGGGACGTCACCGTCGGGCGCCGGCGGATCGCCGAGAACACCCAACGCCAGGCGACGACGGTGGCGCTGCTGGGCGTCGCGCTGGTGTTCGGCAGCACGCTGCTGCTGATCGCGCTGACCTCGGGCGTACCGTTCGACCGGGCGTTGTTCGAGGCGGCGTCCGCGTTCGGCAACGCCGGCCTCAGCACCGGCCTGACCCCGACCCTGTCCGGCCCGGGACAGCTGGTCGTCATCGCGCTGATGTTCATCGGCCGGGTGGGCACCATCGCGGTCGCCTCGGCGCTCGCCCTGAACAGCCGGCCCCGCCTGTACCGATACCCGGAGGAGCGACCCATCGTTGGCTAACAATACGAAGGCCCCGACGGCGGACGAGAACGTCGCCGTGATCGGGCTCGGCCGGTTCGGCGGGCAGGTGGCCCAGTCGCTGGTCCGGCTCGGACACGAGGTGATGGGCGTCGACCACGACCCGCGGATCGTGCAGCAGTGGGCGGACGATCTGACCCACGTGGTGCAGGCGGACAGCACCGACGAGGCGGCGCTCCGCCAGGTCGGGATCACCGAGTTCTCCCGGGTGGTGGTCGGCATCGGCACCAACATCGAGGCCAGCCTGCTGACCGTGCTCACGCTCACCGAGCTCGGGGTGCGGGAGATCTGGGCCAAGGCGATCTCCGAGAAGCACGGGCGGATCCTCACGTCGGTCGGCGCGCGGCACGTCATCTACCCGGAGGCCGCGATGGGCGACCGGGTCGCCCATCTGATCACCAGCCGGATGCTCGACTTCATCGAGCTGGACGACGGCTTCGCCATCGCCAAGACCAGGCCGCCGGGCGACGCCGTCGGGCGCACGCTCGCCGACGTGGGGCTGCGCACGCGGTACGGCGTGACCGTGGTCGGCGTGAAGCTGCCTGGCAAGGACTTCACCTACGCCAGGCCGGAAACCGTGGTACCGGAGGGCAGTGTCCTGATCGTGGCCGGCACCACCGAACAGGTCCAACGCTTCGCGGCGGCCACCTAACCTTTCCATGATCAAGGCGTCCTTCAAGTAGCTCTAACCGCTTGAAGGACGCCTTGATCATGGAAGGGGGCGGCACTGGGTGTGCTCGGTTCATTACACAGCCCGGAAACTGAGCCGAGAATCAGCAGAAGACGAAAGATCACACCCTGTCTGACCTGCGAAAACACACATAGCGTTGCTCTCGATACGGATCTCCAGGGCTTGGGGGCACGATGTCCGGACGACGGACAGTGATGCGGGTAACGGCGGTCGCCGTAGGGCTGGGCGGGCTGGCACTGACCGTGCCGACGCTCGCCGCCAGCAACGGCAAGGCCGAAAAAGAGGCGCCTGCCGCCCAGGCCGCGAAGTGCTGCGAGGTCGCGGTCGCCGTCGACCGGCGGATCGTGACCGCGGGCGGCGCGCCGGCCGCGCTGACCGTGGCGACGAACGGCTCCGCCAACGGGTGTACCGTCACCAGCCGCGCCCTCGCCATCCGGCTGGATGGTCTCCGGGCCGACCAGGTGCGGGTGGAACGCCTCATCGCCGGCGTACCGGTGACCCTGGCCGAGGACGCCCCCAGCGGCGGCCAGGTCGTCGCGACGGATGTGCTGGCCGACGGCAAGCTGATCTGCGGCACCACCGAGACCACCGGGCAGTACCGGGTCACGTTCACCGACGACGCACCGAACGGCGCGGTGCTGTTCGAAGCGACCGCGGCCACGGCCGCCGGCAAGCCGCTCGGCAGCGGCACCGCCACGGCGACGGTCGTCGGCGCGGTGGTCCTGCCGCCCGCCGCCCTGCCGCCCGCCCGGGTATCGCCGACCACGCCGCCACCGCCCCCCGCGGCGGACGACGAGGCGCCGACCACGCCGCCGCCGTCGGATCCGTCCACCTCGGACCCGTCCACCTCGGACTCGGCGCCATCGGACCCGGCCGACTCCGCGCCGGGCGCTGACCCATCCGGGTACGCCGAATCGGAGGGCCCGGCGGGCGCCGGAAACGCCGAGCCACCGGCCATGAGCCAGCGCGGTCAGACCTCCAGCGGCCTGTCGGCGGCGTTGATCGCGGGCGGGCTCGGCTCGATGGCGGTCGTGCTGGCCTTGTTCGGCGCGTTCGGCTGGCGACTGCGCCGCCGCACCGACGCCACCTGGAACACCGACGAGGACACCCAACCCCTCCCCCCACCGGCGGCCGCCCACCCCTGACGCGCGGCGCATGGCGCGGCCCGGCCCCGGCGGCCCGGCGCTTCAAGAGGGCAGCCCTGTGGGGCGTGAATTCTGAGGAGAGCTCCCCTATACCCGCCCAGGCGGGTATAGGGCTCCCCTGTGGAGAAAGCGCCCCCAGAAAGCTGCCCTCTGGGGGCGGACCGCGCGACACGGGCCCACGCGCCCAAAAGGGCAGCCCTCTTGGGCGCGAGCTCTGAACAGAGCTCCCCTATACCGGCCCAGCCGGTGAGAGGGCTGCCCTCTGGAAAAGCAAACGTCTAGCGGCCGGCGAGTGCGGCCACGGCCGTGTCGGGGTGGTCGGCGAAGACGCCGTCGAGGCCGAGGCCGAAAAAGAGAGTGTACTCGGCGATGATGTCGCCCCGCGCGTTGGGGTCGGTGCCGAGCCGGAACGGCGCGGCCATGAACTGGTTCTCCGCCCGGAATGTCCACGCGTGCACGATCAGCCCGTACCGGTGCGCGTCCCGGACCAGCGTGGTCGGCACCCCGCCGGGCGCGATCAGGTTCTTGTTGGCGCCGATGCCGTCGGCGTACCCGCTGATCCACTTCAGCCCGGCGGGCTTCGCCAGGTCGGCGTAGGTGCGCGGGTCGCCCGCCACGGCGAAGTCGTACGGCCGGCCGGTCGCGTCCATGAGCTGCACCAGCCGGACCTCGACGAGCGACGCCAGCTTGCGCAGGTTCGCGGTCTCGAAGGACTGGATGAACACCGGCGCCTTCTTGCCGGCCAGCCCGTTGCGGCGGAGCACCGCCACCAGCGGCTCCTCCAGCGGCAGCCCGATCGACTGGAAGTACGTGGGGTGCTTGGTCTCCGGGTAGATGCCGACGGTCCGGCCGCGCTTGCGCCCCTCGGTGCGCGCCAGGTCGATGACCTCCTGGAGCGTCGGGATCTCGAACCGGCCGTCGAAGACGGTGTTGGTCGGGCGTACCAGCGGTAGCCGCTCCTTGGCCCGCAGGGTCTTCAGCTCGGCCAGCGTGAAGTCCTCGGTGAACCAGCCGGTCACCGCGTTTCCGTCGATGGTCTTCGTGGTCTTGCGGGCGGCGAACTCCGGCCGGGCCGCCACGTCGGTGGTACCCGAGATCTCGTTCTCGTGGCGCGCGACCAGCGCGCCGTCTTTCGTCGCGACCAGGTCCGGCTCGATGTAGTCGGCGCCCATGGCGATCGCGACCCGGTACGCCTCCAGGGTGTGCTCCGGACGGTAGCCGCTGGCGCCGCGGTGGCCGATGACGATCGGCTCGTCCTCCCGGTGGGCGGTGGCGCCGGTGGGTACGGCGACGACGGTGGCCAGCAGCGCGACGGCTACGCCGAGCGCGGGAACAGTAACTCTCACGGCCGCCAGTCAAACCGCCGCCGGTGGCCAGCAGGTGAACTGGCCATGATCAAGGCGTCCCTCATGTAGCTCTAACGACGTGAAGGACGCCCTGATCATGGGAGGGGCAGCGGGGTGTCCGGCGGGGCTGGTAGGAAGGGTGCCATGCGGGAGCAGGCGGAGGCAGTGCTGCGGAAGCTGGCCGGGGAACACGCCCGGCTGCGCGACGACCAGTGGCGGGCGATCGAGGCGCTGGTCGCCGAGCGCCGGCGGGTGCTGTGCGTGCAGCGCACCGGGTGGGGCAAGTCGGCGGTCTACTTCGTGGCCACCGCGCTGCTCCGCGCCGATCGGTCGGTCGGCCCCACGGTGATCGTCTCGCCGCTGCTGGCCCTGATGCGCAACCAGGTCGAGGCGGCCGGCCGCGCCGGCATCCACGCCCGCACGATCAACTCGGCCAACCTCGACGAGTGGGACGACATCACCGACCAGGTGCACGCCGGCGCGGTCGACGTCCTGCTCATCAGCCCGGAGCGGCTCAACAACCCCGACTTCCGCGACAGCGTGCTGCCCAGGCTCGCCGCCACCACCGGGCTGCTGGTCGTCGACGAGGCGCACTGCGTCTCCGACTGGGGGCACGACTTCCGCCCCGACTACCGCCGGCTGCGCACGTTCCTCGCCAACCTGCCGTCCCGCACGCCGGTGCTGGCCACCACCGCCACGGCGAATGCCCGGGTGACCGCCGACGTCGCCGAGCAGCTCGGCGACGCGCTGGTGCTGCGCGGGCCGCTCGACCGCGACTCGCTGCGACTGGCCGCGCTCGACCTGCCGACGCCGGCCCACCGGCTGGCCTGGCTGGCCGACCACCTCGACCGGCTGCCCGGCTCCGGCATCGTCTACACGCTGACCGTGGCGGCGGCCGGCGAGACCGCGGAGTTCCTGCGCTCCCGCGGCTATCCGGTTGCTGCCTACAGTGGACAGTCTGACGACGCCGACCGGCAGGCCGCCGAGCAGGACCTGCTCGACAACAAGATCAAGGCGCTGGTCGCCACGTCGGCGCTCGGCATGGGCTTCGACAAGCCCGACCTCGGCTTCGTCGTCCACCTGGGCGCACCGCCCTCCCCCATCGCCTACTACCAGCAGGTCGGCCGCGCCGGCCGCGCCGTCGAGTCGGCTGACGTGCTGCTGCTGCCGGGCACCGAAGACGCGGCCATCTGGCGATACTTCGCGTCGCTGGCGTTCCCGCCCGAAGACCAGGTGCGCACGGTGCTCGCCGCGCTCGCCACCGACCGCGCCATGTCGACACCGGCGCTCGAACCGATCGTCGACCTCCGCCGGGCCCGCCTGGAGATGATGCTCAAGGTGCTCGACGTCGACGGCGCGGTCCGCCGGGTCCGCGGCGGCTGGCTCGCCACGGGCGAGCCGTGGGAATACGACGCCGCCCGGTTGCGGCGCGTCGCCGAGGCGCGCACCGCCGAGCAACAGGCCATGCGGGAGTACGTGTCGACGCCCGACTGCCGCATGGAGTTCCTGCGCCGGTGCCTCGACGATCCCGGTGCCACCCCGTGCGGCCGGTGTGACCGGTGCGCCGGGCCGCGTTACGACGCCGCCGTGTCCGAGCCGGCGCTCGCCGCCGCGCAGGCGTTCCTGGGCCGGGCCGGAGTCGAGATCGCGCCGAAGAAGATGTGGCCCACCGGGCTGGAGGCGGTCGGCGTCCCGCTGCGCGGCAAGATCCCACCCGGCGAGCAGGCCGCCGCCGGGCGGGCCGTGGGGCGGCTGTCCGACCTCGGCTGGGGCTCCCGGCTACGCACGGTGGCCGGGCCCGACGCGCCCGACGCACCGCTGCCCGACGACGTGGCCGGCGCCGTGATCGAGGTGCTCAAGGTGTGGGCGCGCGGCGACGACCGCTGGCCGGCGCGACCGGTCGGCATCGTCGCGGTCGAGTCGCGGCGGCACCCGCAACTGGTGCACACCCTGACCGAGCGCATCGCTGCGGTCGGCCGCCTGCCGCTGCTCGGCGCGCTCCGGCCGGTCGGCGACAGCGGCGGGTCGCGGGGCAACAGCGCGCAGCGGGTGCGGGCGCTGCACGGCGCGTTCACGCTGCCGGCGCCGCTGGCCGACCAACTGGCCACCGTGGCTGGCCCGGTGCTGCTGGTGGACGACCTGGTCGACTCCGGCTGGACGATGACGATGGCGACCCGCCTGCTGCGCCAAGCCGGCGCCCCGATGGTCCTCCCCCTGGCCCTCGCCATCTCCGCCTGACCCTCCCCGCCTCGAACTCTCCCATGATCAAGGCGTGCCCAAAGTAGCTAGAGCGACGTTAGGGGCGCCGTGTTGATGGGGAGGTCAGGGCCCAAACCCCCCCTGCACCCCGGCCCCCCCCCCTTACCACCAGCACCTAACGGCACGCCTTGATCATGGAGAGGTCAGGACAGGGAGGGGCGGCCGTAGCCGTGGATGGGCTGGTAGTCGACGTCGTCCAGGCGCACCGGCTCGCCGTGCCGCGGTGCGTGGATCATCTTGCCGCCGCCGGCGTAGATCGCGACGTGGTGGATGCTGCGGTAGTAGAAGATGAGGTCGCCGGGGCGCAGGTCGGCGCGGCTGATGTGGCCGACCGAGTGATATTGGCGGCGGGCGTTGTGCGGCAACGGCACGCCGGCACGCGCCCACGCGGCTGAGGTGAGCCCCGAGCAGTCGTAGGACCGCGGCCCGGACGCGCCGAACCGGTACGCCTTGCCGAGTTGGGCGTACGCGAACCGCACCGCCGCGCCCGCCCGTCCCGCCGAGAACGCGGGCTTGAACCCCCGCACGGCCGGCGGCGCCGTATACCCGGTGTCCGTCCGCACCCGCTCCAGCCGGGCGACGTCCCGCTCGATCTGGCGCTTCTTCGCGGCAAGGCTGCGCTCGTCGGCGGTCCGCTGGGCGACGACGGCGTCGAGTTCCTCCCGCGCGGTGACGGTCCGCTTCCGGGTGGCGAGCAGCCCGTCGATCGCCTCCTGCTGCTGCCCGGCCAGCCGCTGCAGCACGAGCATGCGCTCGGTGTACTCGGCCGCCGTATCAGCGTTGATCACGGCGAGCGCCGGCGCCAAGCGGCTCGTCTGGTAGGCCGTGGTGGCGATCACACCGACCTGCGCCTGCCGGGCGGCCAGCTGGCGCTCCAAGGGCTTGAGCTGGCGGGTGAGGGCGGCGGCCTGCTCGCGGGCGTCGCGCAGGTCTTCGCGTACCTCGTTGTAGTCCTCGACCACCTGCTCCAGACGCTCCTCGGCCGCCTCGAGCTGGTCTCCGGTCGGCTCCGCGCGGGCCGGTGCCGGGAGCAGGACGATGGCCAGGGCGGCGATCAGCGCAGTCTTGGACACGAAGGAACCAACGAGTCATCTCGCCCAAAAGCCACGCTTTTCCGACACCGCATACTGGTAGCGGTGTTTGCAAGGGTCCCTTCCTCCTCAAAAAGCGATAACAAGGGGCCCTTCCTTGAAAGGGGGCGTAGTGCGGATCGCGTTTGTGGCCGCCGGGCTCGTCATCGCGCTGCTGGGCGGCATCGGCATCGGTCGCCTGACGAGCGATCCCGGCGGGACCACCGCCGCGGCGCCCACGGTCACGCCGGCGCCCACCGACCACGCGCACGCGGCGGGCACCGGCGCGCACACCCACGGCACCACCGGCGCGGCCGCCGCCGGCGCGCGGGTCGGTGGCCTGGAGATCAACACCAACGGGTACGCGTTGGCGCCGGTCACCACCGCGTTTCCGGTCGGGCAGCGGCGCGACCTGACGTTCCGGGTGACCGGTCCGGACAACCGCCCGGTGACGACCTTCGCGGTGGTGCACGACAAGCCGCTGCACCTCATCGTCGTACGGCGTGATCTGTCCGGGTACCAGCATCTGCACCCCACGATGGCGCCGGACGGCACCTGGGCCGTGCCGCTCACGCTGCCCGCGGCGGGCGTCTGGCGGGCGTACGCGGATTTCACCGCCGTCGACGCCGCCGGGAGTCAGACGCCGCTGACGCTCGGGATGGATCTGACGGTGAGCGGCGCCTACGCCGCACGGCCGCTGCCGGCCCCGGAGCGAGCCGCGCGGGTCGGCGGGTTCAGCATCGGATACGAGGGCACCCCGTGCCCGGGCGCCACCCAGCCGCTGCTCTTCCGGGTGGCGCCGGGCGGCCTGGAGCGATACCTCGGCGCCTATGGCCACCTGGTCGTACTGCGCGAGGGCGATCTCGGTTACGTGCACGTGCACCCGGAGCCCGAGCTGGCCGACGGAGCGGTCAAGTTCTGGCTGGCCGCGCCGAGCAGCGGCCGCTACCGGATGTTCTTCGACTTCCAGGTGGCCGGCCAGGTGCACACCGCCGAGTTCACGCTGGTGGTTGACTGAGCAGTCGGTCAAGCGCCGGCTCGACGCCCCACTGGTCGACCAGCCCGGTGTACTCCGCGCGTTGCTCCACAGTGGGCGGCACATCGGTGCGGCGGGCGCGCAGCAACAGGTTGCGCGGCGTGTGTCGAGAGTCGACAAACTCCACGACGTCCACTTTGTACCCGTGTAGCCGCAGGATGGCCGCCCGGAGCGCGTCGGTGAGGACGTCCGCGAACCGCTCGCGCAGGATGCCCTGCCGGGTCAGCAACGGGTACGGCTCGGGCGCCGGCCGGGTCCGCAACTGCGCGGCGATGTCGTGGTGGCAGCACGGCGCGGCCAGTACCCAGTGGGCCTGCCAGCGCACCGCGCGCGCCAGCGCCTCGTCGGTCGCGGTGTCGCACGCGTGCAGTGCCAGCACCAGATCCGGTGCGAGGTCCACCGGCGCGTCCGCGATCGTGCCGGCCACGAAGCGCACCCGGTCGGCGCAGCCCAGCTGCTCGGCGAGCGCGGTGTTGCGCCGCCGCTGGTCCTCGCGCACGTCGACACCCACCATCCGCACGTCGTGGCCGCGGCCCGACAGGTAGCGGAACGCGGCGAACGTCAGGTAGGCGTTGCCGCAGCCCAGGTCGACCACGTTCACTGTGGACGGCAGCTCGGGCAGCGCGCGCAGGAACGCGTCCACCTGGCGGCGTTTGGCCGCGTTGCCCCCGACCACGTCGAAGAGCGGGTCGCCGGGGTCCAGCAGATAATCCTTGGCGCGGTCGTGCGCGGCCGGCTCGACCGCGCGGCTCGCGGTCGCCCGGTGCACCTGCGCGTCGCCCTTCTTCGTCACCCGCAGCTGCACCGTCGCGTCGCCGGTCTCCACGTGCCAGTTGCCGAACGGCTCCGCCAGCAGCGCGTCGACCGCCGCGCCGGCCTCCGTATCCACCACGTTGCGGGTGAAGGGGCGGGCGCCGTCGTTCGTGACGATCTGGAGGTGCCGGCCGGTCTTGAGGCTGACCGGGCGCACCTCCGCCCGTACCCAGGAAGGCGCGTGCCCCCGGCGGCGGCCGGCCGCGACCGCGCGGACCAATCCCGGGTTGAGCAGCAGCGCGCGCACTTCGGCGAGCGCGTCATCGAGCGTGACAGGCACCCCCCGAGCGTAGCCACATTTTGCCGTTGAACCTTGGGAGCGCGCCCACCGTACTGAGGGGCGAGGCGGACGGCGTTACCTCGCCGTCGGACGGCGCTTCTCTTCCACAGCAGCACACGGCTGCTGCCCTCACTCGGGGGCGGTGGTCCGGTGTGGGGTCCCACGACCCCTTGAGGCCCGAAGGGTTGGGTTGTCACGCACATGCACAGGAACTGGAAAGTAGCCGCTACCGTCGGCGTCGCCGTCGTCTTCGTCGGCGGCGGGATCGGGGTGGCGCTGGCTGAGGGGGAAACCACCGCCAGCACGATCAGCTGTCCCACGATCGCTGACAAGCTGCCGGCTGTCCCGGCGTCCGCCCGCGCGGAGGTGGAGCGGAACCTGGCACAGCTGAACACGCAGATCGCCGAGGCCAACGCGCGCCTGGTCTCCAGCGCTGGCGAGGGTGGACAGAACTTCGTCCAGAACGCGATCCTCGGCCCGCTTAAGGACAAGCGGGTGGCGGCCATCAACCGCATCGCCACCGCCATCGGCCGGCAGGGCACCCGTCCGCAGGGCCTGGACGCCTTCGCCACCTGCACGCTCGCGACCGGTGGCAGCGCCACCGCCACCGAGCCCGCCACCGTGCCGGAGGCCACCGGCGCCGCCGCGGCGAGCCCGGGCACCATCTCCTGCCCCGACGTCGCGAGCCAGCTCCCGGCCGTACCGGCCGGCGCCCGCGCCGAGGTCGACCGCAACCTGGCTCAGCTGCAGACTCAGATCAACGAGGCCAACGCCCGACTCGCGTCGAGCGTCGGCCAGGGCGGCCCGAACTTCGTCCAGAACGCCATCCTCGGTCCGCTGAAGGACAAGCGCGTCGCGGCCATCAACCGCATCGCCACCGCCATCGGCCGGATCAACGCCCGCCCGCAGGGCCTCGACGCGCTGGCGCCGTGCGCGCTGCAGGCCGGCGGCGCGGCGAACGGCGGCAACGCTGGCAACGCTGGCAACGCTGGCAACGCTGGCAACGCCGGTAATGGTGGCAACACCGGTAACACCGGTGGTGGCAGCACCGCGGTCGGCACGATCTCCTGCCCCGACGTGGGCAGCGAACTGCCCGCCATCCCGGCCGGTGCGCTGGCCGAGGTGGAGCGCAACCTGGCTCAGCTGCAGACCCAGATCAACGAGGCCAACGCCCGACTCGCGTCGAGCGTCGGTCAGGGCGGCCCGAACTTCGTCCAGAACGCGATCCTCGGCCCGCTGAAGGACAAGCGGGTGGCGGCCATCAACCGCATCGCCACCGCTATCGGCCGGATCGACGCACGCCCCGTGGGTCTCGACGCGCTGGCCCCCTGCACGGTCAGTTGACCCACGACTCCCCGGGGCGACCCGCAGCGCACCGGGGAACAGGCCCCTCCGCCGAGCCCTTGTCGAACCCCCGGCGGAGGGGCCACCCCCTCTCATGATCAAGGCGTGCCCCACCGAGTTATGACCAACGGTGGGGGCGCGTGGTACATAGGTGCGGCCCCCCCCCCCCACATGAACACGGCGTCCCTCACGTAGTTCTCACTACGTGAGGGACGCCTTGATCATGAGGTGTGGACGGTGAGAGCGGTCCACGCGCCGACGTAGATGGTGTCGCCGTCGTGGAGCGGCACCGGCACGTTGGCGTCGATCGGTTGCGAGGCCGGGTCGTTCAGGTAGGTCCCGTTGGCCGAATCAAGATCGACCACCGCCCACCCGTCCGGCTGCGCGACCAGTAGCGCGTGCGTGTGCGAGACACCCGGGTCCTCGGGCGGGCCGGCCAGGTCGATCTCCGGATCGACGCCGCGCGACCGGCTGCGCCGCCCGATCAGCACCTGCTCACCGGACAGCTGGAACCGCCGCTCCGGCGCGAACCGCGGAAACGCCAGGGAGCCGGCATCCTCGCCGCCCATCGCCTTGACCACCTCGAAGTACGCCGCATCGGCCCGCACCCCGACCCGCCAGGTCCGCGGTGCCACCGGCGCCGCGGCCTCCGGCGCCGGTGCAGGAGACGGGGGTACCGGGGGCGCGGCTGATTCGGGTACCGGTGGCGCGGCCGGCGCCGGAGCCGAAGCCGGTGCCGGCACCGGTGGGGCGAGCAGGAAGTCGTAACCGTCCTCCTCGCAGAACCGCCCACTCTGCGGCGTGCCGCACACGGGGCACGTCTTCGCCGTCGCCGCCGGCGGCGACGGCGCGGCCGGCGGCGCGGACCCGGCGGGCGCGGGCGCGGCCTGCGGCGCGGCCGCCATCGGGGCGCCGCACTCGTCGCAGTAGTCAAGCGTGCCGGACTCGTGTCCCTTGGGGCAGATCGCCATCGGCCCTCCTGGTTGTCGCTCGATCAAGGGAAAGTACGTGGATCAAGGGCAAAGGCACCTGGAATAGAGATCAAACCACGTGCTTTTGTCCTTGATCGGCGGGTAGAGAGGGTCGGCGGGTAGCGAGGGTCGGCGGGTAGCGAGGGTGGGGTTACGGGGAGGCGGCGGGTTTGGTGCGGATGGTTTTTACGGATCGCACTTCCGTCAGTTCGGCGTCAACGTTCGCTACCTGCTTCTTCAGGCGGACGGTGCCGGTGGCCGCGTCCTCCACGTCGACTACGCGGGCGAGGAGTTTGGCCGTGCCCTCGTGGCCGGATTCCTCCGCCAGTTGGACCGCGCGGCCCAGCTTGGCCGTCGCGGTCTCCACGTCCCCCGCGTCGCGGGCCTTCAGGCCCTCCTGGATGACTGCCGCGAGCTCGGCCTGGCCGGTGTAGTGCGCGACCTGCGGGTTGATCTTCGTGGAGAGCGCGGTGTCGTCGGTCCAGCGGGCCAGCACCAGCTTCTCGGTGAGCACCTGGCCGGCGCTGACCAGGCTGACCCGGGCGGCGAGCACCTCCTCGCCGATCGCGTCCGGCTCCACCTCGATGGAGACGTGATAGTCGCGGCTCTCCGCGCCCCACGCGCCGGTCGGGTAGTCGCCGATCCGGGCGCTCACCTCGACGCGCCGGCCGGTGAGGTCTTCCACCTGCGGGTACACCTGCTTGACGAACTTGATCTTCGAGCCGGCCGGCGACCACACGCGCAGCGCCACGTCGGCGACCGCCTTGCCCATCGCGTTCTCCGTCATGGCCTGGAACGCGGCCGGCAGCTCGGCCGGATCCTCCAGCCCGTCGGCGGTGCCCAGCAGGGTGGACGCGATGAGCCGCAGCTCGCGCGCCACCCAGTCCTCGCCGACGCCGCGGCTGTCGCAGATGAACTTGCCGTCGCACGCGTCCAGGACCCGCTGGAACTCCTGCGGTGTCTCGTGCTGGTTCTGCCCGTCGGTGAGCAGGATGGCGTGTTTGACCTCGGCCTCCTGGCCCGCGAACAGGTAGTTGGCGAGGTCCAGCCACTTGCCGATGGCGGTGCCGCCGTCGGCGCGCAACCGGGCGACGGCGGCCTTGGCCTCGGCCCGGGTCTGCGCCGACGCCGGCACCATGCGGGCATCCGTCGGATACACCATGTGCGCGCCCGCGGTGCCCGCGACGACCGCGAACGCCACGCCGTCGCGCAGCGTGTCGATCGCGACCGCGGTGGCCTTCTTCGCCTCCGCGATCTTGTTGTTCGGCATGCCCATCGAGCCGGACACGTCGACCATGATGACCTCGGCGGCGGTCGGGGCCGCGACGGCGGCGCGCAGGTCGCCACCCGCCGCGGTCACCGTGACGATGGCGTCGACCACCCGCCCACCCTCGGGCAGGTATTCGTTCTGGTCGACCTCGGCCGTGAACTGCGCGGTCATGGCAAAGACCCTCCTGAGGGTGGGAACGCGAGTAGGGCGACGGCGATATTGTCATGCCCGCCGCCGCCGAGGGCGACGTCGGTCAGCCGGCGGGCCACGTCGACCAGCGGCCCGGCGACCGCCGCCGTCAGCGCCACCGGGTCGGACGCGTAGTGATGCAGGCCGTCGGAGCACAGCAGCAGCGTGCCGGGCCCGGTCGGGCGGAACGTGACCACCTGTGGTTCGGGGTCGCCGGAGTCGGCGCCCAGCCAACGGATCAGCGCGCGGGAGTCCGGGTCGGCGTCCACTGTGGGCGGTAGGAATCGGCCGGCGGCCAGCAGCGCGGCCACCGAGTCGTCGACGGTCAGGCCGGCGGGCTCCGGCCCCAGCCAGTAGGCCCGGCTGTCGCCGACCCAGCCGACGGTGACGGCGTCCGGCGTGACGACGCCGGAGACGTAGGTGCAGCTCGGCGGGGTGTCCCCATCGGACGCGCTGGCCGCCGCGCGGGCCGCCGCCGCGGCCGCCCGCGCCGCCCCCACGGTCGAGCCGGTGGCCAGCAGGATCTCCACGGCGGCCTCGGCCGCGTCGTGGGCGGCCGCGTCCGAGCGGCTGGCCGTGGCCACCCCGTCGCACACCACCGCCACGTTGACGCCCGCCGCCCGGCCGACCGCCACCGCGTCCTCGTTGCGCCGCCGGCGCCGGCCGACGTCGGTGACCGCGGCCACGGTGCCCAGGTCCAGCTCCGCGTGGTCGCGCCCGACCGACCGGCGGCGTCCACAGTGGTCGCAGTAATCGCCGCTGTCGACCGGCGAACCGCAGCCCCCGCACACCGCGCCGGCCGCGCGCGACGACAGCCACGCCGTGGGTACGGCGACCGCGCGGCCCTCCCCGGTCGTCAGGTTGCGCCCGCACACCTCGCAGAAGCGGTGCTCGGGGTCGCTCGGCGGCCCGTGTTCGGGGCAGGCGGTCACGTCAGCGTCCTCGGGCGTACCGCGTTGGCGCGGTCGACGAGCGCGATCCGGGCGTCGGTGTCGCGGGACAGTTGGGCCATCGCCCGGTACGCCTGCTCCAGCCCGAAGCGCAGGTCGCGTTCGGACAGTCCGTGGCCGAGCACCCGGGCCTCCGGTGGCAGGCGGTGCTCGGGCAGCCGGGTGCCGGTGATCCAGGCGAGCGCCGCCTCCAGCATCTCCACGGCCAACCGGGCCCGCCGCTCCACGTCGAGCACGATCCGCTCCAGGCGGGTGGAGGCGTGCAGCAGGTCGTCGGGCTTCAGCGGGTGCGCGCCGGCGTACAGGCTGGCCCGGACCGCCGCGACCTGCGCCGCGACGTGCAGGCTGGAGCTCTCCGGCACCTGGTCGAGCACGGCCAGCGCGGCGGCCCGGTCGTCGGCGGCCAGCCGGATCCGGGCCAGGCCGAACGCGGCGCTCAGGTAGCCGCGGTCCACCCGCCACACCCGCTCGTAGAGCCGCGCGGCCGCGTCCCGGTCGCCGCCGCACTCCATCGCCGCCGCGAGCGCCAGCCGGGCCGCCGGCTCGCCGGGCAGCATGTCGTAGACGGCGTCGAACGCGACCCGGGCCTCGTCCGGCTTGCCAGCGGCGAGCGCGGCCAGCCCCCGGTACCAGTCCAGGCGCCAGTCGAACGGGTCGGCGGCCGCCAGCTCGGCGATGCCGGCCTGCGCACCAGTGAGGTCGCCGAGGTCGATGTGTGCCCGTACCCGCCGCAGCGCCACCTCCACGCTGCTGGCGGGCGCGGCCTCGAGCTGCCGGATCACCTCGGCCGGCTCGGTGACGCTCAGCGTGGCGAGGAAGCCGGCGCCCGGGTCGAGCAGGTCGACCTGGGGCAGCGGCAGCGCCGCGGCCACCGACTCGGCCCGCAGGTCGGCCGCGACCACGTCGCCCACCTCGCCCGCGTGGGTGCCGAACGCCCGGCGTTCCGGGGTGAACTGCCGGGACAGCGCCGGGCGCGGCACGCCGTCGGCGGCCGCCAGCACCTCCCGGAGTACGCCCAGCAGTTGCTCGCTCATCTCGCCGGCGGACTGGAAGCGGCGGTCCGGCTCGGGGTGCGTGGCCCGGCGCAGCAGCCGGTAGTACGACTCCTCCTGCGCCAGCAGCGGCACGTCGGCCGGGTCGGGCAGCTTACCGGCGTACGTGCTGGAGAAGCCGCGGAACTCGAAGCTCAGCACCGCCAGCGACCGCCCGACGGTGTAGATGTCGGACGCGATCGACGGCCCGACCCGCGCGACCTCCGGCGCCTGGTAGCCGGGCGTGCCGTAGACCGCGCTCACGTCGTCGTCGATCCGCCGCACGCCGCCCAGGTCGATGAGCTTGAGCTGCTCCTCGGCGTGGATGACGTTGTCCGGCTTGAAGTCGCAGAAGAGCAGTCCCCGGTCGTGCAGGTAGCCGAGGGCGGGCAGGATCTCCACCCCGTACGCGATGACCTCCGCCAGCGGCAGCACCCGGGCGCCCTCGGCGCGCCGGGCCACCAGCATGTCCCGCAGCGACTGGCCGCCCACATACTCCATGACGATGTAACCGACCAGCTCGCCGGTCTTCGGGTCGGGGTGCTGCACGAAGTCGTAGATCTTCACGACGGAGGGGTGGTCGATCTCGACCAGGTACCGCCGCTCGGTCACCGCCGCCGCCATCGCGTCCGGGTCGGCGGTGTTGATCAGTCCTTTGAGGACCACCCAGCGTTCGCTGACCTCGTCGCCCACGTTGCGGTCGCGGGCCAGGTAGATCCAGCCCAGGCCGCCGTAGGCGAGCACGCCCAGCAGCTCGTACCGGCCCTGCACCAGGTCGCCCGCGTTGAGCCGGGGCAGGAACGAGAACGGGTTGCCACACTTGGGGCAGAACCCCTCCACCCGGCCGGGCTTGCCGTCCTTGCCGCGCCCCACCGGCGCGTCACACTGTGGACAGAAGCGCCGCGCCTCGGCGACCTTCGGGTCCGCCATGACGGCGGTGGCCGGGTCGCGCAGCGGCACCCGCGGCAGCTCGATCAGGCCCGCGCCGAGCCCGCCCCGGCCGGTGCTCCGGCTGCGGCGGGAGCCTCCGGTCCGGACGGAACCCGCCGAAACCGTGGCGATGGACGGCACGGACGCGGCCGTGGCCACCGACGGCGCCGCCGCCAGCGGGGCGGCGGGACGCTTGCGACCACACTCGTCGCAGTAGCCCTCCGCGCCGTACGACCCGGAACAGTCGGCCCGGACACATCTCATGCCCGCTGCCCCCTCTCGGTGAGCTCGTTGAGGTATCGCTGGTAGGCGACCACGGCGCGGGTCGCGGCCGGCAGGTCACACGGACTGGTGTAGAGCAGCTCCAGCGCGGCGCGGTGCCGGGCGGCCAGCTGCTCGTGCTCGGCCAGCGCCAGCCGGCCGGCCCGGGCCCGATAGGCGTCCAGCCGGCCGCGCAGCTCCGCGCGGCGCCGCAGCAGCCCGTCGGCCGCCTCGTGCAGGTGCGCGGCCCGTTCCTTCGCCTGCGCCACCGATCGCTCCACGATGGACAACTCGGTGGCGAGGCGGGGCCAGCGCCGCTCGCGGTGCAGTTGGTCGAGCTGCGCGAGGTGCGCGCGAAGCGGGCCCACGGCGTCCGGCGCCGCCGGCAGGCCCGGGTTCGCGATCTTCTCCAGCGCCAGCGCGTACGCCTGCGCGGTCGCCGCCTCGGCCTGCGCGACCTCCTCGATCGCCGCGCGCAGCCGGCGGACCCGGTCCGGGTACGCGTCGCGCAGCCGCCCGAACTCGGCCACCCGCGCGGCGCCCGACTCCACGTCGCGGGCCAGCGCGGCGGGCGGTCCGGCGGCGTCCAGCGGGTCACGCATCGCCGCGAAGACCGCCTCGGCCACCCGGACGTCGATCGCGTCCACATCGGACACGATGGCGGGGTCACCGAGCGAGCGGGCGGTAGCGCGCGCCTGGTCGAGCGCGGCCGTCAAGGCATCGAACGCGGCGGCCGCCTCGTCCCGCGCCGCCTGCGCGCCGTCGAGCAGGTCCGCGAGCTCCGCGCTCGCGCCCTCCACGTCCTGCGCCAGTCCCATCGCGGTCACCCAGGTCGACGGCGGGCCGCGCAGCGGGTCGTCGAGCACCATCCCGTCCGGCCCCAGCGCCAGCACCGGGCCGCGCAGCAGGATGGTCAGCTCCTCCAGCTCCTCCTCGCCGGGGCGGGACCGCTGCCCGCGGACCGCCCGGACCCGGTCGAGCACCGAACGCAACGCGCTGAACTGCGACCACAGCGCATCGACCCGCGCACCGGCCTCGTCGGCGGCGCGCTTCGTCGCGCCGCGGATGTCGGCAGCGCGCAACAGGCTCCAGGCGGGGTGCGCGTCCACGGCGTACATCGCGGCCGAGATCCGGTCGTGCGCGGCGACCAGCCCGACGAGGGCGAAATCCACCTCGTCGCGGCTCATCGGCTGCGGCGTCGCCACGCTCAATCCTGGTACCGAGCGGCCGGCGGCTGCGGCGTGCGCCCCAGCGCGGACAACCACTTGTCGTACAGCCGGGTCCAGGTGCCGTCCGCGCGGACCCGCTCCAGCACGCCGTTGACGAACCGCACCAGGTCTGGCGACTCCTTCTTGATGGCCATGCCGTACGGCTCCTTGGTGAACCGCTCCGGCAGCACGACGGTGCTCGGATCCTGCGCCGCGAACCCGGCCAGGATCGCGTCGTCGGTGGAGACCGCGTCGACCTGGTGCTGCTGCAGCATCACGAGACAGTCCAACGCGTCCGCGCCCGATACCGGCCGGGCGTCCGCGATCTTCGCCGCGATGTTGCGGATCGAGGTGCTGCCGGCCGCCGCGCACACCTTCTTGCCGGCCAGGTCCTTGGTGCCGCGGATCGGCGCGCCCCTGGCCACCAGGATCGCCTGCCCGGCGCTGAAATACTCGGTGGAGAACGCCACCCGCTGCCATCGATCGCAGGTCATCGTCATGCTGCGAATGACGATGTCCACCGTGCCGTCTTGGATCGCCTTCTCCCGCTCGGCGGTCGTCACCGCACGGAACTGCACCTTCGTCCGGTCACCGAAGATGGCCGCCGCGATCTCGTACGCCAGGTCGATCTCGAAGCCCACCAGATCGCCGGTGGCCGGATCCCGGTACCCGAACCGGAAGTTGTTCTGGTCGACGCCCACGACGAGCCGGCCGCGTTGCGCGATCCGCGCCATCGTGCTGTTGCCGGGCATCCGGCCCGGCGCGGGCAGCGCGCCCGCCGGACGCAGGCTGGCGCGCGCGTCGCGGCACGAGGCCGGCGCGGCGGCGGTGCCGGTCGGCAGGACCGCCGGATCCCGCGCGTCCACCGGGCGCGGGCCGGCCGTGTCCACCGTGACATCGGGCAGCGCGGCGGTGCTGGCGCATCCACTGAGGACCAGCACCGCGGCGAGCAGGGCGAGGCGCTTCATCGGTACTCCACCAACCGTCGCTGAATGCCGACCGCCGCGCCCACGACCAGCAGCGTGGCGAGCAGCCCGGTGCCGATGTCGGCGCCGGTCAGCGCGGCCGCGGCGCCGTCCACCTCGCGGTCGAAGACGCGTCCATTGTGCTCGATCGCGCCGGCGAGCTTGTCGTCGAGCCGGGCGGCGATGCTCGACGTCGAGTCCACCGAGCCGCCCACCGCCGCGGCGACCGCCTGGTCGTACTGACCACCGTCGTCGAGCGCCCGCAGCTTCTCGTGCGCCGCTATCCAGGCATCCGCGTCGGTCCGCGCGGCGTCGGCCGCCAGCCGCGTCGTCGGGTCGGCGTCCGGCATCGACAGCAGGCTCGTCACCTGCGGCATGGCGACGTTGGCGTAGTGCTCCTCGTAGTCGCCACCGTTGCCCCGCGCCACCAGCGTGTGCGCCTCGTCGGTGCGGGCCTCGAGCGCGGCGATGCGCGCCTCCACCAGCCGCGCCACCCGGTCCGATCCCTCCGTGCGGCTCGCCTCCAGGCGCCCGCCGGCCAGCACCGCCGACACCCCCAGCCAGATCACCAGCAGCCACGCGGCCGCCGTCGCCGCCACCAGCCCCACGTTGAACACCCGGTTGGTGCGCCGGGTCAGGTATCGCTGCACGACCAGCAGCGCGGCGATGGTGATCAGGCCGAGCAGGGTCGCGAACCAGGGATAGGCCGACGCGCCGTCCCGCGACTCGTCCAGGTCGTCGGACACCGCCTCGTAGAGCTGCTGCGCCGCCGGCAGCAGCCGCTCGCGCATCACCCCCGACGCCTCCCTCAGGTAGGCCCCGCCGATCGGCACACCCTGCCGGTTGTAGACCCGGGCCGTCTCCACCAACCCGGTGTAGACCGGCAACTGGGCGGTGATCCGGGCCACGGCCGCGTCACCGCGCTCGCCGCCGGCCCGGCCGCCCGACACGATCGCCAGGGCGGCGGACGCGTCGGCGATGTCGGCCTGATACCGCTCGCGCAGCGCGGCCGGCTCCGCCCCGCCGGTCAGGAAGGCGTTCGCCGCGGTGGCGTCGGCGTCGGACAGCGCCCGATACAGCCGCTGGGACGCCACCGCCAGGTCGCCGTTGCGGGCGGTGGCGCCGTTGATCAGGTCGATCCGCTGGCGCACCCCCACCGCCGCGGCCACCCCGGTGGCCAGACCCAACACGATTAGGACCGCCGTCGCCAGCGCCAGCCGCTCCGGAGTACGCCGCAGCCGTTGCCGCACGACCGGCAGGCGCGCCGCCACGGACGCCGGCTCCCGGACGAGAGTCACCCTCACCACCTCGAGATCAAGGTAGCCATCCCCCGCAACCCCTCCCCTCCCACCCGCTTCCCCACCCGCACCCCGCCCCCCATCCCCGTCGATCAAGGACAAAAGCACGCGGTTTGATCTCTGATACGGGTGGTTTTGCCCTTGATCCACGCGGATTCCCTTGATCGAAGCGACCGGGCCCGGTCGCCCGCGAAGAGCCCAAGGAGGAGCGTCACAATTCCCTGACGGTTTGGGCATCGTCCATGTCGGACACCCGACGTTCACACATCTCGCTCGCGCGGCTTTGACGCGCGGACGCGGCGCAACCCCGCCCATCCACGCCAGGCGCCGCGGCAAGAAACGGACGACGCGGCCACGCCGCCACGCCGGGGCGCCGGGGCGCCGGGGCGCCGGGGCGCCGGGGCGCCGGGGCGCCGGGGCGCCGGGGCGCCGGGGCGCCGACGGAGGATACAACAAAAGCCGCATATCGCCGCGCGCGCGACGTCACTCTCGTGAATCTTGACGCCGTAGCGTCGTGATAGCGACGCCAGAGCGTCAAGATTCACCCCGCGCGCCTCAAGATCAACGATCGCGGCGATTCCGGCGCAGATGGTCAAGGCACAGGCAGCCACCCTCGAAGAACCAGGGGGCGTCCCGGCCGCATAGACGTGAAGCTTGAGAAACGTGAAGGAGGCCTTGATCATGGAGATGGCTACTGGATGTCGACCCGGTGGGGCGCGTCCGGGCAGTTCAGGCACGCGAAGACGCGCAGCGAGCCACCACGCCCCATCATGACGCCGGTCGGCTCCTGCGAGCGCGCCCGGTCAGCGTGGTCGAATGTGACGTGCCGCTCCTCGACCGGCCGCCACCGCACGAACATGTCGTCGTCGTACTCGAAGGTGTCCATCGTCAGCAATAGCGGCATCGGCCGCGCGCAGCGCGGGCACGGCATCGGCACCGGGTCGGTGACGCCCCACCCGGCGTAACCGCCGACCTTCCAGCCGGCCGCCATGAACATGCCGACGTAGTTTCCGCCCTCCTCTACCCAGGCGGTCACCTCCTCGCGGAGGCCATCCGGTAGCTCCTCCGGATAGGGGTACTCGACCACCCGCTCCGGATGGAGCCGGCACTGGCGCGGCACATAGCCATCGTCGCCGATTTCGCCGCGCGGCGGTTCGTCCCAGACTTCGGACACGTCGGCCTCCCGCCGCCAGCGCAGCCGGACGACCGGCCCGAAGCCCTCCTCCGCGTCATGGTCGAACGGGCACATCAGCACCTGGAGCAGGTCCGCGCCGCCCGGGCGGGGCAGGTCGGGCACGTCGTCGGCGCGCAGTTGCGCCGCCGCCAGCATCGGGTTCGCCAGGGCGTGCGGGCGCGCGACCGTGCGGTGCCCGAGCAGCGGACCGCCGTTCCTCGAGCCCCAGCCCGAAAAGCCCGGGCCGACCAGCCGGGCGATTTCCTGATAAAGCTCCGCCTCTCCCGGCGCCAAGACGTTGCGCACCGTCCGGGACGCCTCGGCGGCCCGCATCCGGGCCACCACGTCCTCCGGGATCGGCACGTCTTCGTTGGCCAGGTGCGGCGTGCCGCAGGCGGGCCACGGTTCGTCGGCGGGCCACAGCAGCGGCCCGCCGACATGACTCTGGCGCGCCGTGACGGCGCCCGGCCGGGGATGCAGGCGGGTGGTGGTCCGTCCCAGCGCGTCCAACCCGGGGAAGCGGCCGAGGATCTCTGGCGGCAACGGTGGCGTGATCACCGACAGATGATAGGGAACGCCCCTCAGAAGTGCCCTGACCTCGGCGGCGGGGTACCGTCCTAGTCGACCGCACGCAGCGAAGCCGGTGTGACACCGGCGCTGTCCCGCAACTGTGATGCCACCCGAGAAGGTGGACTAGCCAGGTCGCCTGCGGCGGTCGCGAACCGCGCTCTCGAGGAAGGGCGCCTCGCGGACCGGGCGGCGACTCACGCGGCTCCTGTCGGCGAAGCACCAGATCCTCGACCGACAGGAGGACCAATGAGAAGAGCCCTGGCCACCGCAGCCGCCGTGCTGGCGCTCGGCGCGCTCGCCGCGTGCGCCGAGACCGACGAGCCGGCCGCGCCGGCTTCCGATGGACCGGCCTACCCCGTCACCGTAGGCAGCCTCACCCTCGACAAGCGCCCCGAGAAGATCGTGGTGCTCTCGCCGACCGCCACCGAGATGCTCTTCGCCATCGGGGCCGGCAGCCAGGTGACCGCGGCCGACGACAACTCGAACTACCCGGCCGAAGCGCCCAAGTCGGACCTGTCCGCCTTCCAGCCGAACGCCGAGGCGGTCGCCGCCAAGAACCCCGACCTCGTGGTGCTCTCCAACGACCTCAACAAGATCGTCAGCCAGCTCGGTGCGCTCAAGATCCCGGTCTACCACGCGCCCGCCGCGGTCACCCTCGACGACACCTACAAGCAGCTCACCGAGTTAGGTACGCTCACCGGCCACCCGGACGAGGCGGCGGACGTGGTGCAGCGCATGAAGGACGACATCGCCAAGCTCGTCAAGGACGTGCCGCAGCGCACCGACAAGCTGACCTACTACTACGAGCTCGGCCCCGAGCTGTACTCCCTGACCAGCAAGACCTTCGTCGGCTCGATCTTCTCCCAGCTGGGCCTGGAGAACATCGCCGACGCCAGCGACCCGACCGGCGCCCAGGGCGGCTATCCACAGCTCTCCGCCGAGGTGATCATCAAGGCGGACCCGGACCTGATCTTCCTCGCCGACACCAAGTGCTGCAGCCAGTCCGCCGCGACGGTCAAAGCGCGTACCGGCTGGACGGACATCGCGGCGGTGAAGAACAGCCACGTCGTCGGACTCGACGACGACATCGCCGGCCGTTGGGGCCCCCGCATCGTCGACCTGGTCCGGGCCGTGACAGACGCGGTAGCCAAGCTCCCCGCGTGACGCTCCCGCCAGACGTTAGGAAGGGGCCCTTGTTATGCAAAAAGCGATAACAAGGGGCCCTTCCATGCGTCCGTGGTGGGTGGTGGTGGGAATCGGGGCGGTGCTCGTCGCGAGCATCGCGGGGATCGCGTTCGGGCCGGTCAGCCTGCCGCCCGGCAGCGTCGCGACCGAACTGCTCAACCTCCTCCCGGGCGTCCACATCCACAGTGGACTCACCGAGCGCGAGATCGCGATCGTCACCCAGATCCGGCTGCCCCGGGTGGTGCTGGGCCTGCTCGTCGGCGCCATGCTCGCCCTGGCCGGCGGCTGCTACCAGGGCGTGTTCCGTAACCCGCTCGCCGACCCGCACCTGCTCGGCGTCGCGGCCGGCGCCGGTCTCGCGGTCACCGCGGTGATCGCGCTGCGGATCAGCACCGGCCGGTCCGCCGGCGACGCGACGTCCGGCCTGCCGATCACCACACCGGTCGCGGCGTTCGTCGGCGCACTCGGTGCGGTCGCGCTCACGTACCTCCTCGGGGTCGCCGGTGGCCGCGACCGCTCGTCGGCGACGCTCATCCTCGCCGGCGTGGCCGTGTCCGCGTTTCTGGCCGCCGGCCAGACGTACCTCATGCAGCGCAACGTCGACGCGATCCGCGAGGTGTACTCCTGGCTGCTCGGCCGCCTCGCCACCGCCGGCTGGCACGACGTGCTGATCGTCCTTCCCTACGCCGCCGTCACCGCCGCGGTCGTGCTGCTCTTCCGGCGCGAACTCGACGTGCTCTCCGTCGGCGACGAGGAGGCCACGAGCCTCGGCCTCCATCCGCAACGCTCGCGGTACATCCTGCTCGCCGCCGCCAGTCTCAGCACCGCCGCGGCGGTGTCGGTGTCCGGCCTGATCGGCTTCGTCGGCGTCATCGTGCCGCACACCGTCCGGTTGCTCTTCGGGGCCAGCTACCGGGTGATCCTGCCGCTGTCGATGCTCTTCGGCGGTGCCTTCCTCACCCTCACCGACCTCGCCGCCCGCACCGCCGCCGCGCCCGCGGAGATCCCGATCGGCGTGGTCACCGCGTTCTTCGGCGCCCCGTTCTTCGTCCTCGTCCTCCGCAGCACCCGCCGGGTCTCACTGTGACCGCTATCTCTGTTGCCGGCGTGAGCGTCGTGCTCGACGGCGTCACGATCGTCGACCACGTCGACCTGACGGTCGACGGTGGAGAGTGGGTCACCGTCATCGGCCCCAATGGCGCCGGCAAATCCACCCTCTTGCGCGCCGTCGGCGGCTTGCTGCCCGCGACCGGGTCCATCTCCCTTCTGGGTACGCCCACCGCCCGCCTCCGCCGACGGCAGCGCGCGCAGCTCGTGGCGACCGTGCCGCAGTCCCCGGTCGTGCCGCCGGGCATGGCGGTCCTCGACTATGTCCTTCTTGGACGGACGCCGCACATTCCCCCGCTGGGCCGCGAATCAGCGACCGACCTGGTCGCGGTGCACGAGGCGCTGGAGCGGCTGGACCTGGTGACCTTCGCCGGCCGGCAACTGTCCACACTGTCCGGTGGGGAGCGGCAGCGGGTGTTCCTGGCCCGGGCGCTGGCTCAGGGCGCGCCGCTGCTGCTGCTCGACGAACCCACCAGCGCCCTCGACATCGGCCACCAGCAGGAGGTGCTGGAACTGGTCGACCAACTTCGCCGCGACCATGGCCTGACCGTGCTCGCCACGATGCACGACCTTTCCGTCGCGGGCGAGTACGCCGACCGCCTCGTGCTGCTCGCGGGCGGCCAGGTGGCGGCGGTCGGCAGCCCGCGCGAGGTGCTGACCCAGGAACTGCTGGCGACCCACTACGGCGCACACGTCCGCATCCTCGACGGCACCCACGGCCCTCTGGTGGTCCCCACCCGCCCCACTTCCTCATGATCAAGGCGTCCCGCACGTCGTTATAGCGGCGGGGGGGCCGCCGGGGTCCGGGGGGTCCCGCGGCACCGGGCGGGGTTAGGAGGCGGTGATGGTGACGTTGTCGACGGCGGCTTCGAGGAGGCTGGCGGTGGACGTGTCGGCCGCTTCGACGAGGATGCGGACCGACTGGCCGGCGTACGGGGTCAGGTTCGCCGTGGCGGTGGCCCACCCGCCGTTCCGGTTGCTCGCCGCGCCCGCCTGGGTGAACAGCGCCGTCGTGCCGCCCGAGTGCACGACGCTCACCCGGAAGTAGTCGGCCGTCGACGAGTTCGAGCCGTGCGCCAGGTACCAGGCGAACGACAGCGACAGCGTGCCGCTGGCCGGCAGCGTCACCGCCGGCGACCGCGCGCTGGTCACTCCGCCGTCGACGTCGTGGTCGCCGGCCGCCGCGCCCGCGAGCGGGCCGGTGACCAGGTCGTTGCTGCCGGCGAACGGCGTCAGCTGCTTGGCACCGCTGGACGTGGTGGCCTGGGCGGCGCCGCGCTCCCACGCGCCGAGCGTCGCCGTGTCGGTGCCGGACGGGTTGACCGTCCAGCCGGTCGCCGTCTCCAGGGTGTCCGACCACACGGTGGTGCCCGGGCTGGTGCCGCAGTAGGTGCTCTGCATGCCGGTCGCCCGGTACGGGCAGTCCGCGTACTCGGCGAGGATCAGCGACGCCTCGCGGTTGCGCGAGGTCTGGGCCGGGATGACCTCGTCGGGCGGGTAGAAGCCGCCGCCGGTGGCGGAACCGGGGTACAGCTCGAAGGTGTACGCGAAGATGCCGTGCACCCCCCACATCCAGTCCAGGCTGTCGCCGTCGGTGATGTAGAGGTCGGAGGACTGTTCGGGCGTGTAGCCGTTGGTGGCGGCCATCTGCTGCCCGATGGTGCGGAAGACCGCCTCCTGGTCGGCGTTCAACCCCGGCCCGGTGTTGGCGGTGGTGTACCCGTACGGCCACAGGACCAGTTGCGAGTACGTGTGGAAGTCGATGTTGACCTTGATCTGCTGGACCCCGCCGACCACCCGGCTGTTGACGAAGTCGCGCAGCCGCTGGGTCTCCGGCGCCGAGAAGGCGGACGGGCCGCGGTACGTCTCGGACGACGTCGTGCCGGACGAGCCGCCGCAGCAGCCCCAGTTGTAGCCCCAGTTCCGGTTGAGGTCGGTGCCGACGGCCGTGGAACCGCTGTTGGGCTGGCGGTTCTTGCGCCACGACCGGTACGAGCCGGTCGCGATGTCGTATTCGCTGCCATCCGGGTTGACGCTCGGGATGATCCAGATCTCCCGGCTGTTCACGACGTTGGTCACCCGGGTATCGGTGCCGTAGTTGTCGGTGAAGAGGTCGAGCAGGTAGATCGCCATCTCGACGGTGAGGTGCTCACGCGCGTGCTGCTGCGAGTTGTAGAGCACCTCGGGCTCGGCCTCGTCGACCGCCACGTTGTCGGAGATCTTGATGGCCATGATGTCGCGACCCTCGTACGACGTACCGAGGCTGATCTTCCGGGCGATCGACGAGTGGTCCGCGACCACCGAGTTGACCTTCGCGGTCAGCTCGGCGAAGTTGTGGTACGCCGAGTCGGCCGAGGGGAAGTCAAGGGTGCCGATGCCCCCAGACGGCGCCACGGGTACGGCCACCACCTGGAAGCCGAGCCGGATGATCGCTTTGACCTCGTCCGGGGTGGCCGACACATAGATCTTGCCGTGTTCGATGTAGTCGATCGCGGCACCGGTACGCGCGATGGCGTCCCGGTCGGCGAACGTGCGCGGGCCGATCACGGTGTACTGGACGGCCGCGACTGCTTCTTTCGCGGCGGGCGCCGGATCAGCGGTGACCGGGCTGCTGATCATGAGCAGCGCGGCCGCCACGCTGGCGCCGAGGACGGCGATCCTGCGGGGTTGCATGAAGGACCTCCTGAGGGTCGGGGGTTGACCCACTGCACCACCAGGAGATGGTCATAACAATATGTCAATGTAATCGTCCTGCCGGCAAAGATTTTCCAACCTACCTCCACTAGCGAAAGTTCTCGCCGAACGGGATAGTGAGGCATGGTCAGAACCACCGCTCTCGCCGGCGTCACGGCCGCGGCGTTGCTCGCCGCGGCGGCCCCCGCTTCGGCGGCGGCGCCCTCCGGAGGAGTTACCACGCACCCCACCGGCACACATGACGAGCAGATAGTTTTCCAGGACTGGTCAAGCTACCCGGAGTGGCGCGACGGCACCCATGAGGGCACCGTGGCCATCCCCGGCGTGCGCACCGGCATCACGATGCTGAAGCCGGCCGGCAGCGCCGACTACACCGACCCGCACACCGGCACGACCAAGACCTGGAAGTACAGCAAATGGACCTCGCCGGTGCGCGAGGTCGGCTTCGACGCCACCGAGCTGGTCGCGTCCTGGAACGCCGAGACGCCGCCCGGCACCTGGATCCAGATCGAGCTGCAGGGCACCTACAACACCGGCGGCCACACCCCGTGGTACGTCATGGGTCGCTGGGCCTCCGGCGACCAGGACATCAAGCGCACCAGCGTCAACCGGCAGGGCGACCCCTGGTCGACGATCTGGACCGACACGCTCTCGATCGACGACATCGCCAACGGGGTGCTGCTGCGGGCGTACCAGTTCCGCCTCACCCTCTTCCGCGCGCCCGAGCAGTGGCGCTCGCCGCGGGTGTGGATGCTCGGCGCGATGAGCTCCCACGTGCCGGACCGCTTCAGCGTCACGCCGAGCGCGGGTGGCATCGCGTGGGGCCGCGAGCTGGCCGTGCCGCGGTACTCGCAGAACATCCACCAGGGCCACTACCCCGAGTACGACGGCGGCGGCGAAGCCTGGTGCTCGCCCACGTCCACCGCGATGGTGCTCGAGTACTGGGGCCGGAAACCGTCCCCAGAGGACACCTCATGGGTGGATCCGACATATCCGGATCCGGCGGTGAACCACGCGGCCCGGATGGTCTACGACCACACGTACGACGGGGCGGGCAACTGGCCGTTCAACACCGCGTACGCCGCGACGTTCCCCGGCCTGGACGGGTTCGTCACCCGGCTGCACTCGCTCGACGACATCGAGCGGCTGATCAAGGCCGGCATCCCGGTGATCACCAGCCAGTCGTTCCTCGCCAGCGAGCTCGACGGCGCCAACTACGGCACCGCCGGGCACCTCTTCGTCGTGGTCGGGTTCACCGACAACGGCGACGTGGTGGTCAACGACCCGGCGTCCGACTCCAACGACGCGGTGCGCAACGTCTACAAGCGGTCGCAGTTCGAGCAGATCTGGCTGCGTACGAAGCGGATCAACGCGAACGGCGGCGTGTCGGGCGGTTCCGGCGGCATCGCGTACATCATCAAGCCGTGGTGGAAGCCCCTCCCGGCGGGCCTCTGACCCATGATCAAGGCGTCCCTCAAGTAGCTCTCACGACGTGAGGGACGCCTTGATCACGAGGGAGTCGGACGCAAGGCGTACCCTCGGTGGGTCATGACTGAAGCGCAGACCGGCTTTCCACGGCGAGACGCCGACGGGCGCCTCATCGCGATCACCGATCTGCTGGGCCTGGCGCTCGCCGGCCTGGTGATCGGCGTGCTCGCGGTGGTGCTCTTCGACGGCGTGTTCGCGCTGATCGGGCTCGGCGAGTTCGGCCGCGCGAGCGGCTGGCTCGCGGTGATCCTGCCGGTGTGGATCTTCGTCGAGGAGTTCCGCGCGTGGGCCGGCGGTCCGGCGCGGATCGCCGCCGCCCTGGTCGGCGCCGCGCTGGGCCTCACGCTCGGCCTGCTGGTGGCGGGCGTCATCAGCGCCGCCGGGCCGCTGTGGTCGGGCGCCGGCGCCGCGGCGGCGTTCACATTCGGGTACGCGTTGGTGTGGTTCTACGGCGTCCGGTGGCTGGCCCACCGGACCGGGTAAGGAATGGGCATGAGCCCCGCGGTTAAGTACACGTTGGGCCGGATCGGGCTGTTCGCGCTGGTGTTCGCGGCCCTCTGGCCGGTCGACCTGAACGTCTTCGTCAAGTTGATGATCGCCCTGATCGCCTCGGCGGGGTTCTCGTTCTTCCTGCTGCGCGGCTGGCGCGATCAGATGGCCGACCAGATGGCGAGCGCGGCCGAGCGCCGCAAGGCGGAGAAGGAGCGGCTCCGCGCCGCCCTGGCCGGCGACGACGACCCCAAAACCTCATCATGATCAGGGCGTCCCTCAAGTCGTTAGAACTACTTGAGGGACGCCCTGATCATGAGGGTCTAGGCCCAGATGCGTTGCGGTTCGGCGCGGCGCTCCGCCAGGGGCACCGGCGGGTCGTAATCGCGCACCACCGCGTAGCCGGCGTCGCGCTCGACGGGCCGGAGCCCGGCGTCCCAGATCAGGTTGACCACGTCCTCGCGGTTGGCGTCCGCCGGGCACACCAGGTCGTCGGCGCCGAAGTTCAGCGCGAGCTGGGCCAGGGCGGTGCCGTGCAGCGGGAGCGACGCGGCGATGTGGACGCCGTCGTCGAGGAGCAGCCGGGCCAGCGCGAACCCGCGCAGCGACTCGGCGGGCGACGCCGCCGGCTCCGGCAGGTACGCCTCAGCGGCCGCGCCCAGCAGGCGGTCGACGTCGGTGGGTGCGGGAGCGAGGACCGGTCCGCCGATCACGAACGTGACCCGGTCGCCGTAGCGCCCGGCCCGGCGCCCGTGCGCCAACCGGCCGAGCCAGGACAGGTCGTCGCACTCGGCGAGCGCGCACCCGTCGTCGTGGGCGAGCCGGACGCCGTCGGATACCTTTTTCTCGAGCTCCCATTTACGCGCCGGATCCATGCGCCGACTGTACGTTGGCGGCGCGTCAACGAAGCTCTCAGGTACCCGTTACCTGTCTGCGGATCGACACCGGTGCGTTGGTGCGGTAGGACAGACTGGTATGGGGAGGTTGCGGGGAGGCGGCATGGCGAAGCGCAAGGGTAGGCACCAGGCGCGGCGAGACGGGGTGATCGGGCCAGCACTGCGGCCGATCGCTTACTCCGCCATGCTCAGCGCGGCCGTCGCGGCCGCGTTCGCCACCCCCGTCTATGCCGCACCACCTGCCGCCCCGCCGGACGCGGGCAGCCGGCCGGCGCCCGCGGGCTCCCTCCAGATGCCCGGCACGTCGGGCTCGACGACCGGCGGCGGCACTGGCACCGGCACCACCGGCACCGGCACGTCGGGCAACACGTCGCTCGCGGTCCAGCTCCAGACCGCCGAGATCGAGGTCGCGACGCTCGGCGAGGAGCTGCGGGAACGGCTGCAGCAGCGCGACCAGTCCAGCGCCGGCCTCGTCCTGGCCCAGCAGCAGCTCCAGCAGGCCCGCGCCGCGCTCGCGCAGGCCGAGGCCGCGGCGGACAGCGCCGCTGCCGAGGCGTTCAAGCGCGACGCCGAGCTGCCGCCCGGCATGTTCGGCTCCGACCTGCAGGGCCTGCGTGAGCTGCAACGCATCCAGCGCGGCGAGGGCTCCAAGGCGGACACCGAGGCCGCCGACCGCGAGGTGTTCCGCGCCAAGGACGCCGAGCGGGTGGCGCTGGACGCCTACAACGCGGCGCTGGCCAGCCAGCAGCAGGCGGCCACCGCGTTCACCACGCTCCAGGCGACGTACAAGGCCAAAGAGGCGGCGTACGCCGAGCTGGTCGAGCGCAACGCGACCCAGGTCGCCGCGATCGAGGAGCAGCAGGAGGCCGAGGAGCAGGCGCGCGGCGCGCAGTATTTGAACAACGACGCCATCGCCGGGCTGAAGGCCCACCCGAAGGCGTTGGCCGCGCTCGACTTCGCCCTCGACCAGATGGGCAAGAGATACGTCTGGGGCACGGAAGGCCCCAACACCTACGACTGCTCCGGTCTGATGTGGGCGGCCTACCGCTCGGCCGGTTACTACCAGCTGCCCCGGGTGTCCCGCGACCAGTACTACGCCACCCGGCAGAACTCGGTCTCCCGATCCGGGCTGCTCCCCGGCGACCTGGTGTTCTTCGCGTCCGGCACGAGCTGGACCAGCATCCACCACGTCGGCATGTACCTCGGGAGCGGCATGATGGTGCACGCGCCGAACAGCCGCTCCAAGGTGAAGGTCTCCAGCGTGCAGTGGTCGCGCTTCTTCGGCGCCACCCGCATCTACGGCGCGGTGCCGGCCCCGACTACGCCACCCACCACGCCGCCGCCCACCAGCGCGCCGCCGACGACCCCGCCGCCCACGAGCAAGCCGCCGACGAAGCCGCCGACCAGCAAGCCACCCACCACGCCGCCCACGACGCCGCCGTCGAACGACCCGACGACGCCGCCGACCACGCCACCCACCACGACGCCGACGACTCCGCCGACGACGGACCCCACCACCCCGTCGGCGAGTCCCACGCCTGACCCGCCGAGCACGTCGACGGCCAGCTCGGCCCCGGCGTCGTCGTCCGCGTCGTCATCCGCCTCGGCGGACGCGACGGCCAGCGCCAGCGAGTGACCCACCTCCATGATCAAGGCGTCCCTGTAGTCGTTAGAACTACTTGAGGGACGCCTTGATCATGGACGCGGATGCGCGGGAGTGCCTCGGTGTGGCACCGTAAAAACATGAAACGGGGTCGGAGGCGATCATGAACGAGCATCAGAGCGGTGGCGCGGCGCCAAACCACGAGGCGTCCGAAGCGCTCCCCGAGGCGTATGAGCTGCCGCCACCCCCACCGGCCGGCGCGCTCTGGGCCGGCTTCAGCGGCGCCCCAGCAGCCGCTCCGGTCTCGGCGGCACCCGTCTCACCGGCGGTGTCCCTCCCCTCGCCGCCCGCGGCCGGGCAGGCGTCGGTCGTCGGCCGCGTGTCGGTGCCGGCCGTTGCCGCCCCCGACGCCGGCGACCTGGCTGGACTGTCGTCCCGCGCGGCTGGTGGCACCACCTACCGGGCTGGCGGGATGGCGCCTCCGGCCGGACAGCTTCCGGATTATGTCCTGCCGGCACAGCGGTCACCCGCGCCCGGCGAGGTCGCGCGGGTCGAGGCGGCGCCGCAGGCTTCGACACCCGCCGCGGCGGCGCCGCGACAGGTGACGTCCGTCGAGGCCGCACCCCAAGCGCAGACCCCCGTCGAAGCCGCACCCCAAGCGCGGACCCCCGTCGAAGCCGCACCGCAATCACCGGCGCCGGTCGGGGCCGCACAGCGACCGCCGACACCCGGTGAGGCCGCACCGCAACCGCCGGCATCGGTCGAGGCCGCCCTGCGCGAGACGCCCGTCCAGGCGGCGCTGCGCGAGGCGGCACCGGGCGCGGCGCGGGCCCGCGTCGTCGTCCCCGGCCTGACCGGGTTGTCGGCCGCCGACGTCCAGGCGGCGCTGCGCACCAACACCGGCCAGTCCCGGGTGTACCGCCGGGGCGAGCCGACCGCCAACGAGCCCGACCCGGCCGAGCCGCCCCGCCCGGAGCCGCCGGGTCCCGGTCCGGCGCCCAACCCCTTCCCGCCGCCCGAGCCGGTGCCCCCGGTGCCGGTTCCGCCGGGCCCCGGGCCGCAGCCGACGCCGCCGGTGCCGCCCGGCCCACCGCAGCCACCGGAGCCGGTCCCGCCGCCGTTCCCGCCGCCGCCTCCGACGATGTTCTCCCCACCAGCGCTCTCCCCGGCCCAGCCGGCGTTCTCCCCCGCTCAGCCGGCGTTCTCCCCGGCCGAGCCGGCGCCGGTGAACGCCGGATATCCGGCGGGCGCGCCGCAAGCGTGGAGCACGCCGCCGACCAGCGCTCCGCCGGCATGGGGCACGCCACCGGCCAGCGCGCCACCGGGGAGCGCGCCGCCGGCCTGGGGCACGCCGCCGGCCAGCGCTCCGCAGCCTTGGGGGGCCGAGCAGGCTCGGCAGGCGGAGCAGCCCTGGGGCGCACCGCCGGCGGCCGCCCCGCAGCGTGCGGGCACCGTCTACGGCGGGCTGGGCGACCCCTCGGTGGAGAACTCAGGCTCGCTGACCGGCCACATCCTGGCCCAGGGCTGGGCCGCCGACGAGCCCGGCGCGCGCCGGAGCAACGCCAAGGTCATGGTCATCCTCGCCGTGGTGCTCGGCGCTCTGGTCCTGGTCGGCGTGATCGGCGCGCTCGCAGCCGGTGACACGTTCGGCAGCCTCTTCAACGGCCTCCTCAGCGGCTGACCCCCGAAACCTCCATGATCAAGGCGTCCCTCAAGTCGCTGGAGCGACGACAGGGACGCCTTGATCATGAGGAGTGGGAGAGTGAGGACGCCCACGTGGGCAGCGGGTGGCGGATACCCGTACACTTGTCACGATTACTGACCTTGGCGCGCGACAGGTGCGCGCCCCTGGGCGTTCTTCCTGGCGATCGGCAGCGACCTTGAGGTTGCGGCGGGCCACACGAGAAGGCCCCCCGCTGAGAGGTTTACTTGACCACCTTCGCTGATCCCAGCACGTTCCCGTCCGTCTTCGAAGAGTCCGCTAGCTTTGCGGAGCCCGCTAGCTTTACCGACCTGGGCCTGCCCAAGCCCCTGGTCCGCGCGCTCGACCGCGAGGGCATCACCACCCCGTTCGAGATCCAGGCCGCCACCGTGCCCGACGCGCTGGCCGGCCGCGATGTGCTCGGTCGCGGCCAGACCGGCTCCGGCAAGACGCTGGCGTTCGGGCTGCCGATGCTGACCCGCTTGGCCGCCGGCGCCCGGCCCCGGCCGCGCCACCCGCGCGGTCTCGTCCTGGTGCCCACCCGTGAGCTCGCCATGCAGGTGGCCGACGCGCTGCGGCCGCTGGGTAAGGCGATCGGCGTCTTCCTGACCACGGCGGTCGGCGGCGTGCCCTACGACCGGCAGATCGACTCGCTGCGTCGCGGCGTCGATGTGATGGTGGCCACGCCCGGCCGGCTGGGCGACCTGATCGCGCGCGGCGCCTGCTCGCTCGATGACGTCAACATCACCGTGCTCGACGAGGCCGACCAGATGGCCGACATGGGCTTCCTGCCCGAGGTCACAGAGCTGCTGGCGAAGACGCCGGCCGGCGGGCAGCGGCTGCTCTTCTCCGCCACGCTGGACGGTGACGTCGACACGCTGGTGAAGCGCTTCCTGACCGACCCGGTGACCCACTCGACCTCGCCGGCGGTGGCCACGGTGTCGACGATGGACCACCACCTGCTGCTGATCCCGCCGCACGACAAGTTCGCGGTGGCCGCGTCGATCGCCGCCCGCGACGGGCGCACCATCATGTTCGTGCGCACCCAGATGGGCGTCGACCGGCTGGTGGCGCAGTTCGCCGCGGTCGGGGTCCGGGCCGGCGCGCTACACGGCGGCAAGACCCAGCGGGCCCGCACCCGCACGCTCGCCGAATTCCGCGAGGGCCGGGTGAACGTGCTGGTCGCCACGGACGTGGCCGCCCGGGGCATCCACGTCGACGGCATCTCGCTCGTGGTGCACATCGACCCGCCGAACGACGCCAAGGACTACCTGCACCGCGCCGGCCGCACCGCACGTGCGGGCGAGTCGGGTGCGGTGGCCACGCTGGTGCTGCCCAAGCAGCGGCGGTCCACGCTGGCGCTGCTGCGTAAGGCCGGCGTGGAGCCGACGCAGACCCGGGTTCGGGCCGCGGACGCCGCCCTCGCCGAGGTGACCGGCGCTCGGGAGCCGAGCGGTGTGCCCGTGGTGGAGGAGCCGACGCCGGCACCGCGCCGGTCCGAGCGGCCCGGCCGGTCGGATCGGTTCGACCGGCCGCGGGGCACCCGGCACGACGGTCGTCCGCGCGGCGGCGGTGGTGGCCGCCGCTTCGGCGACCGCCGCCCCGTCACCTCCGCCTAACCCTTTCTCATGATCAAGGCGTCCCTGTAGTAGTTCTAACGACTACAGGGACGCCTTGATCATGGTGGGGCAGGGCAGAATCGGAGCATGTTCTCGAAGGCGCTGTTCTGGGCACGGACGGACGAGGTCGGCACCGATCTGGCGCTGCTCAACGACGGGCACGGACTCTACGCCCGGGGCGTCACCACCGCGATCGACCCGGTGCCGCTCACTTGCCGCTATGAGCTGATCACCGACGAGACGTGGGCGGTGGCCCGGCTGGAACTGGCCGTCGAGGGCGCCGGCTGGCTACGCACGCTGAAGCTGGAGCGGGCCGCCGGCCGGTGGCGGGCCAGCACCGCCGAGCAGGGTGACCTCGACGCGGCGCTGACCAGGGCCGGGCACCCACGGGTCGGGCTGCCGGGCACCGAGGAGCCGGAACGGTTGCACGACGCGATCGACGTCGACCTCTACGCCGCGCCGCTGTTCAACACACTGCCGATCCGCCGGCTCAACCTGCTCAAGGCGGCGCCGGGCACCGAGCACCGGCTCACCATGGCGTTCGTGCGGCTGCCCAGCCTCGAGGTCATGCCCAACGAGCAGATCTACACCGCCATCGACGCCACGACCGTCCGCTACGCCAGCGGCTCGTTCACGGCCGACCTGACGGTCGACGCCGAGGGATACGTCACGCACTATCCCGGGCTCGCGGTCCGAAAACCCTGAGCGCGTCCGCGTCGGACGCCTTCGAGCGGACGAAGTAGTCGGCCCATTGCGCCGCGTCGGGGTACCCGCTCTCGGCCACGATCCGTGCGCACGCCGCGTCGAGGTCGAAGGCGGTGCGCCGCAGCGCCACCCCGTCGCCGAGCAGCGCCCAGTGCGCGCCGGCTCCCCCGTACGGCATGCCGACGCTGCCCGGATTGACCACCAGGCGGCGGTCGGCGAGCCGGGCGTACGGCATGTGGGTATGCCCGCACACGACGGTGGTGACCTCGTCCGGCAGGCCGGTGAACACCGTGGCCCAGCGGTCCAGCGGGCTGTCGACGAGCACCACCTCTTCGTCGTCGCGTGGGGTGGCGTGGCAGAACAGCGTGCGGCCGAGCCCGGGCAGGTCGAGCGTGACGGACAGCGGCAGGCCGGCGAGCCGCGCCACCTGGTCGTCGCGCAGTTCGCGGGCCGCCCACGGCGAGATCGGGTCGGGCGCGCCGGCCGGGTCGACCCGGAGCTGGGCCATCTCGCGGTCGGCGTTGCCGCGTACCCACATCGCCCGGTCGCCCAGCGACGCGAGCAGGTCGATGGTCTCGACCGGCTGCGGCCCGGCGGCCAGATCGCCGGTGAGCACGATCACATCGGCGGCCCGCAGGTCCGGCTCGGCGAGCACCGCCTCCAACGCCGGCAGCACTCCATGGACGTCGGAAAGCACCGCAACCCGCATGCCCCCACCCTCCCCATGATCAGGGCGTCCTTCAAGTCGTTCACCACAAGATCGTCACACCGCCGCGGTGCCGCGCCGATCAAGGAGAACCGCGCCGATCAAGGGCTCGGGCACCTGGATCCGAGATCAAAGCATGTGCCCGAGCCCTTGATCGGCGGGCAGAGGGGGCTGAGCGCTACATGAAACGGTTGAGTGCGGCTCGGTAGGGCGCGAGGTTCAAGCCGTGGGCGGCGAGCCAATCGTCGGAGTAGTAGGTATCCGCGTAGCGCTCGCCGCCGTCGCAGAGCAGGGTCACCACCGACCCCGTGTGACCGGCCGCCTTCATCTCGGCGATCAGCCCGAAGGCTCCCCACAGATTCGTACCCGTGGATCCTCCGACGCGGCGGCCGAGCACCGCTGAGGCCGCCCGCATCGCGGCCAGGGACGCGGCATCGGGTACCCGGATCATGCGGTCGACCACCGCGGGCAGGAACGACGCCTCGACCCGCTGCCGCCCGATGCCCTCGATGCGGGAGCCCTGCGCGGTCTCCACGGTCCAGTCGGCGGCCTGCCAGGCCGGGTAGAACGCCGAGTTCTCCGGGTCGACCACGCACACCTTGGTGGGGTGCCGCCGGTACCGGACGTAGCGACCGATGGTGGCGCTGGTGCCGCCGGTGCCGGCGCCGACCACGACCCACGCCGGGATGGGGTGCCGTTCCAGCGCCATCTGCTCGTAGATGGACTCGGCGATGTTGTTGTTGCCCCGCCAGTCGGTGGCGCGCTCGGCGTACGTGAACTGGTCCATGAAGTGGCCACCGGTGTCCTCGGCGAGCCAGCGGGCCTCGACCACGACGGTGCCCGGGTCTTCGACGAGGTGACATTTGCCACCCTGGAACTCGATCAGCGCGATCTTCTCCGGCGACGTCGAGGCCGGCATCACGGCGATGAACGGCAGGCCGAGCATGCGCGCGAAGTATGCCTCGGAGACCGCGGTGGAGCCGGACGACGCCTCGATCACCGTGGTGCGCGGGCCGATCCAGCCGTTGCACAGGCCGTAGAGGAACAACGACCTGGCCAGCCGGTGCTTGAGCGAGCCGGTGGGGTGCACGGACTCGTCTTTGAGGTAGAGATCGATGCCCCAGTCAACCGGCAGCGGGAACGGCAGCAGGTGGGTGTCGGCGGACCGGTTGGCGTCGGCCTCCACCTTGGCGATCGCCTCCGTGACCCACGCGCGGTCGGCCTCGTCACACCGGTCCAGCTGCTCCATCCTGTGAACGTAACAGCGGCTGGGGCCGGTTCTCCCACTTGGTGGAGAGCGCGACCCCGGTGCGCGTGGACGCCACGCCCGGGATCCGGTTGAGCCGCACGATCAGGTGCTCCAGCTCGGCGATGCTGGCGACCCGCGCCTTGACCAGGAACGACTCGACACCGGCCATGAAGTAGCAGGACTCGATCTCGGGCAGCTCGCGGAGTGCGGCGAGCACCTCGTCGGTGTCGCCGCCGGAGTCCTGCACCAGCCCGATCAGCGCGGTGACGCCCAGGCCGACCGCTTCCGGGTCGGCGTCCGCCCGATACCCGCGGATCACGCCGCTGGCCTCCAGCTTCCCGACCCGGTCATGCACGGCCGGCGCGGACAGCCCGACCTGGCGGGCCAGTTCCGCGTACGAAGAACGGGCATTTGCCCGCAACAGCTCCACAAGCCGCAAGTCGATTGCATCCACGGTGGGCAAGATCCTACTGTGTAACTTCCCAGACGGTGCGTTTTCCCTGTTTCACGGACACGGCACGCTCGCGGTGCTGTAATGACCGTACATCCCTATCGAGGCTGTCGGGACGCCACTCGGCAAGCTTCGTCGACGCAAGGGAGGGCCCGTGGACACAGGTGATCGTCTGCTGACGCCGGGCGAGGTGGCAGCGCTGTTCCGGGTCGACCCGAAGACCGTGACGCGATGGGCGGCAGCGGGCCGGATCGGCAGCATCCGCACTCCTGGCGGCCATCGTCGGTTCCGTGAATCCGAGGTGCGCGCGCTGCTCGAGGGCGAGGGAGAGCTGGACGCCCTCCGCGAGGAGGACGCCACGCCCCCGCCCGCCAACCGGCCGCGCAACGACGGGCCCGGACACTCGGGTCCGCCGCCGCGCTCGAACCACAATTCGGCAAGCCCGCACCGCTGACAGTGGCGCGAGCCCGGTCCGCGCGCGCCGCGCGCGGGCCTGGCTCCGCGTGCGATGCACGGGCCCGGCTCCGCGTGCGATGCGCGTGGGCCTGGCTTCGCCTGCGATGCGCGTGGGCCTGGCTCCGCGTGCCCGCATCAGCGGTAACGGGGGGACTCGAGGCACCAGTCCACGGTGGCGCGCAGGGTGTGGTCGACGCCGTCGAGGTAGCGCTCCGCCGCCGGGCCGAGCGCCGGCAGCGCGGCCCGCAGACCGGGAAGCGCGCGCATCCGGTGCTGCCAGTGTTCCCGTACCCGATCCGTCGCCTCCGCGACCGGCAGGGACAGTTCGGTGGCGACCGCCAGGACCAGGTTGTGGCCGCCCGACGTGGCGGCGTCCTGGTCCAGACTCAGCAGGTCGTTGAACCAGGAGAGCAGGTCGTTACCGGCGGCGCTGTACGCCCGGACGGCCGGGTGCCGCCACACGGCCTCCGGCACGGGCACGCCGGCGGCGAAGTCGACGAGCGCGTGCGCCACGTACGCCGCGGACGTGGCCCGGCGCAGCTCGACGTACTCGGCGACGCCCGGGCGGTGGCCGGTCGCCTTGTTGCGCGCCTCCACCACCACGCCGCGCAGGTGGTGCTCGACCGCGCCGACGAACCGGGCCCGCCAGTGGGCGGGCATCCGCCGGTACGGCACCTGCCACGCGTCGGCGAGCATGGCGCCGAGCGGGCCGTCCAGCACCTGAGCGCCGGTCTCCAGGGTGTCGAGGACGTCGGTGACCATCTTGTGCACCCGGCCGGGCGCGGGCAGCGACCGGTCGCACTCGTCGTCGGCGAGGAAGAACCAGGTGAACAGGGCCGCGACGACCCGCAGGTCGGCGGCCGTCGCGTCGGGGTAGATGCGGGCCGCGTATCGTCCGATGCCAATCTCGGCGAGACGGTCCGCGACCGGCCCGGGCAGTCCGTGCCGACGGGTCCAGCCGGCGACCCAGTCCTGCACGTCATCGATATAAGCGGAGATAACTGGATTAATCGGGCAATCGAGAGCCACGAGGGTTGTAGGCGTCATTGCCGCGCCTTCCTACTGTCCGGCCAATCAGTGCGCTGACCCTAGCCGTACGCTGGTCATATGCGGAAGCCGTGGATAGTCGGGGTTTCCGGTGCGTCCGGCACGCCATATGCGGCGGCCGTGCTCCGCGCACTCATCGACGCCGACCAGTCGATCGACCTCGTGGTGTCCCGCGCGGCCAGGTTGACCATCCTCGATGAAACGGGCAACCCGTTCCGCGACGCGCACTGGAAAGACGACCTCGCGGGCTGGCTCGGCCGCGACCTCGACGGCGCCGACATCGCGTACTGGCCAGCCGGTGACCTGGCCGCGGGCCCGAGCAGCGGGTCGTACCCGGCGCGGGGCATGGTGATCGTGCCGGCCAGCACCGCCGCGTGCGCCGGCATCGCGATCGGGCTCTCCAAGGACCTGTTGCAGCGCGCGGCGGAGGTGCAGCTCAAGGAGCGCCGCCGGGTGGTCGTGGTGCCTCGGGAGACCCCGGTGAGCCGCAGCCATCTGGAGCATCTGATCGCGCTGCACGACGCGGGCGCGGTCGTGCTGCCCGCCAGCCCAGGGTTCTACGGCGCCGGCGCGAGCGCGTCGGCGCAGCAGCTCATCGACTTCGTCGCGGGCAAGGTGCTCGACGCGCTCGGCATCGAGCACACCCTGCTGCGGCGCTGGACCGGCGAGCTGGGCGCCGCACGCGACACCCCGTGATCAGAGCGCGAAGAGCGAGAACGCGAAGAGCGCCAGGCCGACGAAGCCGTTCGCGGTGAAGAAGGCGCGGTTGACCCGGGACAGGTCGGTCGGGGTGACCACGACGTGCTGGTACCCGAACGCCACCGCCGTCAGCCCCAGCCCGACCCACCACGGCCAGCCGAGGCCGACCAGCTCGCCGAACCACACGAACAGCGCGAACGTCACCAGGTGCACCGCGGTCGACAGCCACAGCGCGAACCGCACGCCGTAACGCGCCGGCACGCTGCGCACGCCGATCTTCCGGTCCACCTCGGCGTCCTGGCAGGCGTAGATCAGGTCGAAGCCGCCGATCCACAGGCCGACCGCGAGCGCGAGCACCCACGCGGGCCCCGAGCCCTCAAACGTGCCGGTCACCGCCAGCCACGCGCCCATCGGCCCGACCATCTGCGCCAGCGCCAGGATCGCGTGCGGCCAGTCGGTGAACCGCTTGCCGTACGGGTACACCACCAGCGGGATCACCGCGAGCGGTGACAGCAGCAGGCACAGCGGGTTGAGCGCCGCCGCGGCGGCGAAGAACACCACGAGCGAGACCGCCGCGCCGGTCCAGGCCGTGCGCACGCTCACCGCCCCGGTCACCAGTTCCCGTTTCGCGGTACGCGGATTGCGCGCGTCGATGTGCCGGTCGATGATCCGGTTGGCGGCCATGGCGAACGTGCGCGCCCCGACCATCGCCACCGTGATCAGCACGAGGTCGAGCCAGCGCACCGACCCGCCGTCGCGGGTCATCGCGGTGAGCGCGGCCAGGTACGCGAACGGCAGCGCGAAGACGGAATGCTCGATCGCGACGAGCCGCAGGAACGCCTTCACGACAGTCCGTACTCTTTCCAGCGCTTGTCGACCAGCGCCTTCACCTCCGGTGACATCACGGCCTCGGCCGGCCACCCCCGCGTGTACCCCTCCGTCGGCAGCTTACGGGTCGCGTCGATGCCGGCCTTGCCGCCCCAGAACTGCTGGTACGACGAGTGGTCCAGATGGTCCACCGGTCCCTCGGTGAGCAGCAGGTCGTGCTTGTAGTCGACGTTGCTGAGCGCCCGGAACGCCACCTCGTTGTAGTCCTGCACGTCGCAGTCCTCGTCGACCACCACGATCAGCTTGGCCAGCGAGAGCAGGTGCGCGCCCCAGATCGACGACATCACCTTCTGGGCGTGCTTGGGGTACCGCTTGCGGATCGAGACGATCACGCAGTTGTGGAAGACGCCGGCCTCCGGCATCGAATAGTCCACAATGTCCGGGATCAGCAGCTTGAGGAGCGGCAGGAAGATGCGCTCGGTGGCGTGCCCGATCGGCCCGTCCTCCTGTGGCGGCTTCGACGTGACGATCGAGTGGTACACCGGGTCGCGCTGCGTCGTCATGCACTCCACGTGCAGCACCGGGAACGGCTCCACCGGCGTGTAGAACCCGGTGTGGTCGCCGAACGGGCCCTCCGGCAGCCGCTCGCCCGGCTCGACGTACCCCTCCAGCACGATCTGCGCGTGCGCCGGCACCTGCAACGGCACGGTCAGGCAGTCGACCATCTCGACCCGCTCGCCGCGCAGGAACCCCGCGAACAGGTACTCGTCGATGTCGCTGGGCAGCGGCGCGGACGCGCTGTAGGAAACCACCGGGTCGCAGCCGAACGCGATCGCCACCGGCAGTCGCTCCCCGCGCCGCTCCGCCACCGCGTGGTGCGCCGTCGAGTCCTTGTGGATCTGCCAGTGCATGCCCACCGTGTTGTGCGAATGCTGCTGGAGGCGGTACAGCCCGAGGTTCCGCTTGCCGGTCTCCGGGTGCTTCGTGTGCGTGAGCCCGTAGTTGTGGAAGATCCCGCCGTCCTCCGGCCAGGTCTGCAGGCCCGGCAGCCGGTTCAGGTCGACGTCGCCGTCCCGGTAGACCACCTCCTGGCAGGGCGCGCTCTTCACCTTCTTCGGTGGCACCGACTTGAGCTGCATCACCTTGCCGAGCCCTTCGCGGATGCCCGACCAGCCGACCGGCAGCTCCGGCTTGACCAGCTCGCCGATCCGGACGCCGATCTCCTCGACGCTGTCCACGCCCAACGCCATCGCCATCCGGCGGTGCGTGCCGAACAGGTTGATCGCCAGCGGCATCGCGCCCCGCGTCGGGCGCTCGAACAGCAACGCCGGCCCCTTGGCCGCCACCGTACGCGTCACCACTTCGCTGATCTCCAGGGTGGGGTCGACCGGCACGGTGACCCGATGCAGCTCCCCCGCTCGCTCCAACGCCGTAAGAAACTCCCTCAGTCCCGCATACGGGAACCCACGCACCGCCATACCCCCCAGTCTCTCCCAACCCCACCCCCACGCCGTCCCCGCTCCCCCTACGGGCCGTGGCGCTCGGCGCCCCGACTCATGACGTTTTCCAGAGGTCCTCGGAAAGCGGGTAATACCGTCGAAACGATCCTGGTGACTGGTGCAGGCAGCGTTGGCCTGGCGCGGGCGTTGCCGGCTGGTCGGAGTAAGACCGCACACCGACGTGATGTCGGCGGCCGGTGCCCGATGCGGCGAGCGGGCGCGAGGTGATCGCTAGGTGTCGTGCCGGGTCCCGGCCTTACCGCTGCCGTACGAGGCCGGGCGGTCGCTGGCTTCCGGGCGGTCACTGCCGTGCCCGGGTGCGAGCGACACGACGTTTCACTTGCCGTCGCGGCAGATTCCAGCTGGCCCTGGCCCTGGCCCTGGCCCGCGCCAGCCGGCGGAGTACGGGTGGCCAGCGAAGCATGCGTGGTCGGCGAGGTCTCGGTGGTCGCTGGCGTCTCGGTCGGCGAGGTCTCGGTGGTCGCTGGCGTCTCGGTCGGCGAGGTCTCGGTGGTCGCTGGCGTCTCGGTCGGCGAGGTCTCGGTGGTCGCTGGCGTCTCGGTCGGCGAGGTCTCGGTGGTCGCTGGCGTCTCGGTCGGCGAGGTCTCGGTGGTCGCTGGCGTCTCGGTCGGCGAGGTCTCGGTGGTCGCTGGCGTCTCGGTCGGCGAGGTCTCGGTGGTCGCTGGCGTCTCGGTCACTGGCGTCTCGATGGTCGTTGCGGTCTCGGTCGCCAGGGGCCGCGGAGGTGGCGGGGAGGCGGCGAGTTCCGCCGTCTGCGGTGGGCACGGCTGACCGGTCCCGACCGCCGTCCGAGGGACACCGGCGCGACTACGCACGCGGCTGAGTCGCTCGGCGTGCCGCCGGGCAAGGCCCCAGGCGCGGTGACGCTCGTGCGCGCAGCGGAACTCGTCACCGCTGGGGGAATAGCTGCGCGACGTAGTGCGGTCACGCATTTCCGCCAACTGCTTCATGGTGAACATCTGCAACTGCCGCACCCGATAATTGTCCCGCATCCCGACCCCGACGCGCTGCCCCTAAACGGCGCTTGATCATGCCATTCTTGGGAAAAGCTTATCCGTGGCGGAAAAACCTTCTATCTACCGGGGACTTCACGCGCGTTCCATTTCAATCCACATTGGATGATGTGCCCATGTGGTCCCGTGGCGGCGTCCGGTTCGCGTTCCGAGCGCGGTCGAGCGACCGTCCCCTTCCGGCCCGGTGCCCTCGTTACGCTGAGGTGTGTTGGTCGTGATCTCTGGCCTACCGAGCACAGGCAAGCCGCCGTGGCCGGCGGCATTGCCACCAGGTCGAATGCCGTGCATCTGTCCATTGACACCGCCGAGGACGCCATGTTCGGCGCCGGCCTGCCATCTGGGCTGGGAGACCGGAGTCGCGCGGCCGTCGCACGACGATTCGTATTGCTCACCTGCTCCAATCAAGAGGAGCAAGGGCGCCACCTGGAGAGTCGACGGCGAGGGCTACGCCACCTCCCTGAATGATCCGCCAATACGCTTCTGGTGGTAGTGCTCGGAAACTTCCCGAACTCCGCACCAAAAGGCGACCACGCGGGAGGAGCCAGTGCCCCACCTAACGGGTGAGTTACCTCGGAGCGATACCGCGGTTTGTTTCTGTGTGACCATTCTTCGGCGGGTACTCGTCGTCGGCCTCGGCGTGGCGCTGCTGCTCACCAGCCACGCGAGCGCCGCAGCCCCCGGGCAGTACCACCATCTCGGCGCCGTCTCCACCGGTGAGTGGTCCGGCGTGCTCGGCCGGCTGACCGTGCGCGACAGCGGAGTACGGGTGAACACGCACGACTTCGTCGCCACCCGGCTCATGGTCAAGGGTGAGGCGGCGGGCAAGACCGTCTGGCTGGAGGCCGGCTGGGCGGAGGCTGGCTGGTCCGGCAACGGCAAGCAGCGGATCTACACCTACGACACCGGTCGCAATTCATGGACCTTCTACGACAAATACCCCCTAGCCGACGGCGAACAGGTCTGGATCTCGGTGCACACCGAGAAGGACGACGTGTGGCAGGCGTGGTTGTACTGGCGGGACGCGTGGCACCTGCTCGCGACCGCGAAACTGCCGCTCGGTGGGCGTGGCCACGTCGAGCAGTTCGTCGAGGTGCACACGGACGGCACCGCCTTCGCGGTGCCGCGGATCGCCGTCGACAACGTCCAGGTCCGGGACGGCGCGGCGGCGCGGTACTGGCGCGAGCCCGAGGTGCCGACCGCCTTCAGCGACGCCTCCGGCGGCTACTGCGTGGCCTGGGCCACGAAGTTCGACACGTGGTCCGCCGGCACCTGCTGACGCCCATGATCAAGGCGTCCCTCAAGTAGGGATAACGACATGAGGGGGGCGGGGGTGATGGGGGGGGGCGAAAGGGCGCCGTAGGAGTGGAGGCCTTCGAAGAAGATGTTGACGCCGAACAGGTTCATCAGCATCGTGAGCCAGCCGATCACCGCGATCCAGGTCGCGGTGGTGCGCTTGACGCTCGGCGTGGCGCGGGCGTGCAGGTAACCGGCGTACACGACCCAGGAGATGAACGCCCAGACCTCCTTGGGGTCCCAGCCCCAGTACCGGCCCCACGCCGCCTCGGCCCAGATCGGCCCGGCGATCAGCGCGCCGAACGTCCAGATCGGAAACGCGAACGCGTGCAGCCGGAACGTCAGCCGGTCGAGCGCGTCCGCCGCCGGTACCCGCGGTCCCAAGCTGTAGGGAAAGCGGCGCTTGCCGCGGTCGTAGCCGGACCGGATCAGGAACATCGCGGCCGGCACGAAACCGAGCAGGAAGATGCCCGACGAGAGCACCGCGGCGGCCACGTGCACGACGAACCAGCTGGACTTGAGGGCCGGCACGAGCGGCGCGACGTCGACGTACAGCACCATGCCGGCGACGCCGAGCAGCAGCACCATGGCGAGCGCGACGAACAGCCCGAGGTGGCGCAGCTGCGGTCGCCGCGACAGCACGCCGAGCCAGCCCACCGCGCCCACGAACGTCACGGACAGCACGAACTCGTACATGTTGCCCCAGGGCATCCGCTCGGCCGCGAGCCCGCGGGTGACGAGCGTGCCGAGGTGGGCGAGCACCGCGATCACGGTGACGGCGACGGCGCCCCAGCCGATATAGAGCGCGCGATCGCGCGCGGGGACCGGCGCAGCGGACGAGACCAGGACCGGCGGCCCACCCGCACCCACCAGCTCTCGGGCCGGCGCGGGAGCGGCCGCGGCGCGGCCCACATGGCTGCGGGTGCCGAACGCGTACTCGGCGGCGTGGCCTACCATCGCCGCCACGTACGACATGATGGCGACCACCAGGAGCTGGTCAGACAGTGCGGCCATCGGCGGGCCCCTCCGAGACGTCCTTCACGAGCTTGGCGAACTCGTCGCCGAACCCGGCGTAGTCGGTGCGCGGCAGCCCACCGGCTTCCAGCAATCTACTACCGTCTGTCGTGGAATCAAAAGTCAGCCGGAAGAACACCCGCCGCCGCCTGCCGGCCAGCGACAGCATCAGCCCCAGCAGCCCGACCGCGGCGCTGGCCAGCACCGGCACCTCACCCGGGTCGTACCGGACGGACAGCGTCGCAAACTGCCGGGTGCCGAGGAACTCCACCGTCGTGCCGTCGTCGAGCGTCCACTTCTCGCCGACCCGCAGCAGCTTGCCCTCGCCCACCGGCTTCAACTGGCCGCGTTCGACCTGGCGCTGGTCGAGCCGGTACACCGAGTTCGGGATGCCGGCGTCCAGGCCCAGGTTGCCCCGGTACGCGAACAGCAGCAGCCCCGGCGAGCGCTCCGCCGGGAACACCGAGCGGGTGTACGGCGGCTGGTCCGGCGCCGTCGGCATGTACAGCCCTTCGAACGCGACCTGCAGCTTCGGGTCACGGGCGCCGGTCTTGGGGTCGACGTTGGCGTCCGGGAACACGGCGACGCCCTCGCCGGTGAGCAGTCCGTCGATGTTGAGGAACGGCGCCACCGTGGTCTGCGCCCGCCCGTACCGGTCGGTGTAGCGGATCACCGGCGCGTACCCGTGCCCGAGCAGGTAGACGTTGGCCCCGTCGAGCCGCAGCGGCGAGTTGACCGAGAAGCTCTTCGACCCCGCCGCCGCACCCGCTTCCTCGACGTTGACGGTCGCCCGGAACGAGTCCGGCTGGCCAGTGTCCAAGAAGGACGCCTCGAACGAGGTCAGCTCCAGGCAGAACCGCGGCAGCCCGCCCGCCGACACGCGCGGCCCGAGACCGGACTCGTCGTACTGCTGGAGGCTGTTGCAGAACGCTTGCTCCGGTCCGGCCACCAGCAGGCGGTTGCCGTGCCACCCGTACCACGATCCGACCACGACCCCGAAGAGCACCGCGAGCAGCGCGGTGTGGAAGAGCAGGTTGCCGCTCTCCTTCAGGTGCCCCTTCTCGGCCGAGACGGTGTCGCCGCGGACCGCGACCCGCCAGCGGCGCTTGCGCAGCGCGGCGGCGACGTCTTCGACATCGCCGGAGAAATCCGGCACCTGGGCGTGCTGCGGGAGGCGGTCCAGGCGAGCGGGTACCGCCGGCGGCGTGGCCCGCAGTGCCCGCACGTGATCGCGCAGCCGGGGGATGATGCAGCCGACCAGCGAGGTGAACAGCAGCAGGTAGATCGCGGAGAACCAGGGCGACGCGAACACCTCGAAGGCGCCCAGCCGGTCCAGGATCGGCGCCAGCTTCGGATGCTCGGCGAAGTACCCGTTGACGTTCTCGATGTTGACGCCGCGTTGCGGCAGCACCGAGCCCGGGATCGCAGCGATGGCGAGCAGGAAGAGCAGCACCAGCGCGGTGCGCATGCTGGTGAGCTGCCGCCACGAGTTCCGCAGCAGCGCGAACCCTCGGCGCCGCGGCGGCGCCGGCGCCGCGGGCCGCTCCCGCACCGCGGTCACGCTCGCCCGCCGATCTTGCGATGGTCAGCTGCCAAATCGGGCAACTCGACATGACGAGTGCAAGATCGGCGGGTCATATCCCGACCTCGCCGACGCCTACCGTGGTTTGGAGCCAGATGAGGAAGGTGTTCCAGGCGCCCGTTAGGAGGGCTAGGCCGACCGCGATTAGGAGGGCGGCGCCGATTCGGGTGACCCAGCGGCTGTTGCGGCGGACGGTCTTGAAGACGCCTAGCAGGCGGCGGAAGCCTACGCCGAACGCCACGAAGGGCGCGCCCAGGCCGCAGCAGTAGGCGATCGCGAGCACCACGGCCCGGTCGGTCTGCCCGCTGGTGCCGGCCATGACCAGCACGGCACCCAGTGTGGGGCCGACGCACGGCACCCAGGAGAGCGCGAACACCGCGCCGAAGACCGGCGCGCCGAGCAGGCCCGCGTGGGGCAGCTTGTGGATCCGGAACTCACGCTCCGCGCCGGGGATGAAGCCCAGGTACGCCAGTGCGAGCGCGATGATCAGCAGGCCGCCGACGATCTCCAAGGTGCGCCGGTGCTCCAGCATCACGCTGCCGACCTGCGCCACCAGCACCGCGGTCAGCGTGAACACCACGGTGAACCCGGCGACGAACAGCAACGTCCCGGCGAGCACCCGGCTCACGCCGGCGAACGCCCCGCGCCGCGCGCCCGCGTCGCCAGCGTCCCCACCCGCGCCCCCACCCGCGTCCCCGTCCCCGTCCGCGTCCCCAGAGGGCAGCCCTCTGGGGACGGAATTCTGAGCAGAGCTCCCCGCTACCCGCCCAGCCGGTGAGAGGGCTCCCCTTTGGGGAAGGGGGCGTTCCAGCTCCGCCCCGGACAAGCCGGTTACATAGGACAAATAGCCGGGGATGAGCGGGAGCACGCACGGCGAGAGGAAACTGACCAGGCCGGCCAGCGCCGCCGCGCCGATCGCCAGCAGGATCGGCCCGTTCTGTGCGGCCTCGCGGAACGCCTCACCCATCAGCCTCACCCATCAGAGCTTCTCCGCGGCGATCCGCTCCACGAGCGGGATCAGCTCCTTCTGCGTGACCGCGCGCCGGATCACCGCCGCGATCCGGCCCTCCCGGTCGAGCACGATGGTGGCCGGGATCGCGTTCGGCGGTACGTCGAAGTCGAGCGCCACCTTTCCCGGCGGGTCGTAGAGGCTCGGGTAGCTGACCCGGCCCTCCTCGAACGCCTTCGCCGCGTCCCGCCCGTCGCGCACGTTGACGCCGAGGAACGTGGCGCCCTTGCCCTTGGTGGCCTGGTAGCTGGCCTCCAGGTCGTCGGCCTCCGAGCGGCACGGCGCGCACCACGACCCCCAGAAGTTCACCACCACGACCGTGCCGCGATCCGCCGTCACGTCGTACTGGCCGCCGGCGAGCAGCTCACCGGCGACCTGGACCGGGTCGGAGCGCTGGTCGGCCGCGCACTCCAGCACGCCGTCCGCCGACGTCGGGCAGCGGTCCTCCCCGCCGCAGGCGGCGAGCGTGACGAGCAGCAACAGAGCCGCGGCGAGCGCGCGCATCAGGCCCCCTTGGCCGTCCGCGCGCCCGGGGACAGCGCGACCAGGTGGGCGGCCGGCTCGGAATACCCGATGCCGACCACCTTGGCACCCTCGAAGTGGAACGACGTGAGGCTGGCCAGCCCGCACTGGCGCTTGCGGGGATCGTGCCAGAGCCGCTTGCGCTCGATGTACCGCCGCAGCGTCCAGATCGGCAGCTGGTGGGAGACGCAGAGGGCCTCGCGCCCCTCGGCCGCGGCGCGCGCGGCGTGCACGGCCGCGAACATCCGTTCCGCGATCTGCCGGTACGGCTCGCCCCACGACGGCGTCACCGGGTCGCGCAGCACCCACCAGTTGCGCGGGTCGCGGAACGACCCGTCGCCGGGCGAGACCCGCTTGCCCTCGAACCAGTTGGCGCTCTCGATGAGCCGCTCGTCGACCGCGACCGGCAGGCCGAACTGGGCCGCGATCGGGTCGGCGGTCTCCTGGGCGCGCTCCAGCGGACTGGCCACCACGTACGCGATGTCGCGCTCGGCCACCGCCTGCGCCGCGGCCTTGGCCATCTGCCCGCCCAGCTCGGAGAGGCGGAAGCCGGGCAGCCGGCCGTAGAGGATCCGGTCCGGGTTGTGTACCTCGCCGTGCCGCAGCACGTGCACCACCGTGTTCGTCGTCATGAGCTTCTCCCCGTTGCCGCCGCTGCCGCCGCGGCCTCCGGCAGGGCCGCCGCTATGGTCTCGAGCGCCTCGTCGTCGAGCGCCGTGGACACGAACCACGCCTCGAACGCGCTGGGCGGCAGGTAGACGCCGCGGGCCAGCATCGCGTGGAAGAACGCCTTGAACGCCGACACATCCTGCGTCTTCGCGGTGTCGAAGTCGGTCACGTCGGCGTCGGTGAAGAAGATCGAGAACATGTTGCCCGCGGTCGAGAGCCGATGTGGCACCCCGGCGGCGGCCAGCGCGTCCGCGGCGAGTTTGCTCACGGTGGCGGCCGTCGCGTCGAGGCGGCGGTAGGTCTCGTCGTCGGCCAGTCGCAGGCTGGCCAGGCCGGCGGCGCAGGCCAGCGGGTTTCCGGACAGCGTGCCGGCCTGGTAGACCGGGCCGGCGGGCGCGAGGCGGGCCATGATCTCGGCCCGGCCGCCGAACGCCGCCGCCGGCAGGCCGCCGCCCATCACCTTGCCGAACGTGTACAGGTCGGCGGCGACCGGCTCAATCCCGGCCCAGCCGCCGCGGGACACCCGGAAGCCGGTCATCACCTCGTCGAGGATCAGCAGCGCGCCGTGCCGGTGGGCGAGCTCGGCCAGCGCGGCGTTGAAGCCGTCGCGCGGCGCCACCACGCCCATGTTGCCCGGCGCGGCCTCGGTGATGACGGCCGCGATGTGCTCGCCCTCGGCGTCGAACGCCGCCGCCACCGCCGCCACGTCGTTGTAGGGCAGCACGATCGTCTCGCTCGCCGACGCGCCCGTGACTCCGGGCGAGTCCGGCAACGAGAAGGTCACCACGCCCGATCCGGCCGACGCGAGCAGCGCGTCGACGTGCCCGTGGTAGCAGCCGGCGAACTTCACGATCTTGGTGCGCCCGGTGAAGCCGCGGGCCAGCCGGATCGCCGACATGGTCGCCTCGGTGCCCGAGTTGACCAGCCGCACCTGCTCGGCCGGGGTGCGCGCCACCATCTCGGCGGCCAGGTCGACCTCGCCCGGCGTCGGCGTGCCGAAGCTGGTGCCGCGCGCGGCCGCGGCCTGCACCGCCGCGACCACCTCGGGGTGGGCGTGCCCGTGGATCAGCGGTCCCCAGGAGCAGACCAGGTCGGCGTAGCGGCGGCCGTCGGCGTCGAACATCCACGGCCCCTGGCCGCGGACCATGAACCGGGGCGTGCCGCCGACCGCGCGGAACGCGCGCACGGGGGAGTTGACCCCGCCGGGCACGAGGGCCGCGGCGCGGTCGAAGAGCGCTTCGGAGGCGGGCGCGTCGTCGGGGTAAGGAGCGGCGCCGGCATGATATGTAACAGTCACGGTGCAGCCATTCTGTCAGCGTGGGCTGGGTGCACCTCAAGGCACCCCGACGCCATCATGACGGGGTACACATCAGGGCATCTCACTCCTGATCACGATAGGCTGACCTGGTGGAACGTCCGGAGCTGTCCATCGCGGTGCAGCGCTCGGCCGGCGAGGCGATATTCAAGCTCGCTGGCGAAATCGACATGCTCACTGCCGCTCGGCTCACCAACGCCGTCAACGAGGTACTCAGCGAACCACCCGCACGGATCACGCTCGACATGGGCGGGGTCACGTTCTGCGACTCCCAGGGCCTCGGCACGCTGGTCGTGCTCAGCCGGAAGGCGAGTCACTCGCAGACCGTGCTCACGCTCACCAATGTGGGCGATTTCCTGTTGCGTGTGCTCGACATCACGGGCCTCCGTTCGGCCCTGACCCTCAAACCTTGATGATCAGGGCGTGGGTGCCGGCGGGGGGACCTCCGGGAGGTCGCCCCGCGCATGGGGTGTGGGGAAACGTGTTGTACCGGGGCGTCATGCCCGTTGTCATACCGACGTGAGGGACGCCCTGATCATGGGTTGTCAGGAGCCCCAGCGGGCTTTTTCCAGCAGCTCCGCGGCGCGTTCGCGGGCGTCGGCGTCGGGGCCGCGCAGGAGCGCCGTGGCCTCGTCGACGGCCTCGGTCAACGCCCGGAACTGCGTATCCCGCTCGCGCACCGCCTCGGACTGGGCGTGCAACTGCTGCGTCTTGTTCCACAGGTCGACGAAGACCGACACCTTCGCCCGCAGCACCCACGGGTCGAACGGCTTGGTCAGGTAGTCGACCGCCCCGACCGAGTAGCCCCGCAGCGCGAGCTGCGCGTCGCGGTCGGCGGCGGTGAGGAAGATGATCGGCACGTGCCGGGTGCGCTCCCGCCGCTTGATGTGACCCGCGGTCTCGAACCCGTCCATATTGGGCATCTGCGCGTCGAGCAGGATCACCGCGAAGTCGTCGACGAGCAGCTGTTTTAGCGCCGCCTCGCCACTCTCCACGGCGACCGCCCGCACCGGCAGGCCCTGCAGGATGGCCTCGAGCGCGATCAGGTTGTCGCGCCGGTCGTCGACCAGCAGCGCCTTCGCCACCCCCATTTAAGGAACCTCCCGGCCGCCGCCGTTCACCCAGGCGGCCATCAGCTCGATCAATTCGTCGAGGTCGACCGGCTTGGTGATGTAGTCGCTGGCACCGGCGGCCAGCGCGGACTCCCGGTCACCCGGCATCGCCTTCGCCGTCAGGAACACCACCGGTAGGTCGGCGAAGCGATGGTTGCGCCGGATGGCGCGGGTGATCTCGTAACCGTCCTGGTCCGGCATCATCGCGTCCATCAGCACGATGTCCACCTCCGGGTGCTCTGCCAGCAACCGTACGCCTTCGGCGCCGTTGTCCGCGTACAGCACCGTCATCCCGTGCAGCTCCAACGCGCTGGTCAGGGCGAACACGTTGCGCACGTCGTCATCGATGATCAGCACGGTGGCGCCGTCCAGCTGCCGGGCCGCGGGCGACGCGGGCCGGTCGCCGTCCGGCGTGGGTCGCAACAGCGGCAGGTCCGCCAGCTTGGGCAGCTCGGGCAGTTCCGGCAGCTCGGGCAGGCCGCCGCGACCGACGGCCGGCATCGGGGGCAGCACCATGGGTACCGCTTCCGGCGCGAGCGACTGCGGCAGCAGCAGCGTGAACGTCGAGCCACCACCGGGTACCGACGCCACCGTGATCGTGCCGCCGAGCAGCCGGGCGAGGTCCCGGCTGATCGACAGGCCGAGGCCGGTGCCGCCGTACCGCCGGCTGGTCGTGCCGTCGGCCTGCTGGAACGCCTCGAAGATGAGGTCCAGCTTGTCGTCGGAGATGCCGATGCCGGTGTCGGTCACCGCGAACGCGATCGCCGACGGCGCGGTGGCCAGCGCGGGAATGTCCCGGTAGCCGTCGCCCAGCACGGCCGGCTCGATGCGCAGCGTGACCGAGCCGCTGTCGGTGAACTTCACCGCGTTCGCCAGCATGTTGCGCAGGATCTGCTGGAGCCGCTGGGCGTCGGTGACGACCGCGGGCGGCAGCCCCGGTGCGATCGCCACGCTGAAGTCGAGGCCCTTGTCCTCGGCCTGCGGGGCGAACGCCTGCTCGACGTACGCCCGGACGTCGTCCAGGCGCACCTCCACCGGCTCGACGTCCATCCGGCCGGCCTCGATCTTGGCCACGTCGAGGATGTCGTCGATCAGCGCCAGCAGGTCGGAGCCGGCACTGTGGATGGTGCGGGCGAACTCGATCTGCTTCGCCGTCAGGTTCTGCTCGGTGTTGTCGGCCAGCAGCCGGGCCAGCAGCAGCAGCGAGTTGAGCGGGGTACGCAGCTCGTGGCTCATGTTCGCCAGGAACTCCGACTTGTACGCCGAGGCCCGGGACAGCTGCTGCGCCTTCTCCTCCAGGCCGATCCGGGCCAGCTCGATCTCCCGGTTCTTGATCTCGATGTTGCCCTTCTGCTCGGACAGCAGTTGCGCCTTGTCCTCCAGCTCGGCGTTGGTGCGCTGCAGCTCCGCCGACTGTTCCTGCAGCTCGTGGGCGAGCCGCTGGGACTGGGACAGCAGTTCCTCGGTGCGCCGGTTGGCCGTGATCGTGTTGAGCGCGATGCCGATCGTGGCGACCAGCCGCTCCAGGAACGACAGGTGCAGCTCGGAGTACGCGTTGACGGAGGCGAACTCGATCACGCCGAGCAGCTCGCCCTCGAAGAGGATCGGCAGCACGACGACGTCCTTCGGCATCGCGCTGAGCAGGCCGGAGCGCAGGGTCAGCGCGCCGCTAGCGTCGGCGCTCACCCGGATCGTGCGGCGGGACACCGCGGCCTGGCCGATCAGCCCCTCGCCGGGCCCGAAGACCACCTCGTTGGTGCGCGCCACGTACCCGTACGACGCGGTGAGCCGCAGCCGGGTGATCGCCTCCTCGTTGTCGACCAGGAAGAACGCGCCGAGCTGGGCCTCCACCAGCGAGGTGACCTCGTTCATGATCATGCGGCAGACCTCGCCGAGGTCGCGCTGGCCCTGGAGCAGGCCGCCGATGCGGGCCAGGTTGGAGTCGAGCCAGCTCTGCTCGGCGTTCTTGCGGGTGGTCTCGCGGAGCGTGACGATCATCTGGTTGATGTTGTCCTTCAGCTCCGCGACCTCACCCTGCGCCTCGACGGTGATGCGCTGCGTGAGGTCGCCCTTGGTCACCGAGGTGGAGACCTGCGCGATCGCGCGGAGCTGGGTGGTGAGGGTCGCGGCGAGCTGGTTCACGTTTTCGGTGAGGTCTCGCCAGGTGCCCGAGACGCCCTTCACCCGGGCCAAGCCGCCGAGCTTGCCCTCGATGCCCACCTCGCGGCCGACCCGGGTGATCTCCTCGGCGAACGAGGACAGCTGGTCCACCATCGTGTTGACGGTGTTCTTCAGCTCCAGGATCTCGCCCTCGGCGTCGACCGTGATCTTCTGCGACAGGTCACCCTTCGCCACCGCCGTGGTCACCGACGCGATGTTCCGCACCTGCGCCGTCAGGTTCGACGCCATGAAGTTCACGTTGTCGGTCAGGTCGCGCCAGATGCCGGCGACGCCCCGCACGTGCGCCTGACCACCCAGCTCGCCCTCGGTGCCCACCTCGCGCGCGACCCGGGTGACCTCCTCCGCGAACGAGGACAGCTGGTCCACCATCGTGTTCATGGTGTTCTTCAGCTCCAGGATCTCGCCCTGGGCGTCCACCGTGATCTTCTGCGACAGGTCGCCGCGGGCGACCGCGGTGGAGACCTGCGCGATGCCCCGCACCTGCGAGGTCAGGTTCGACGCCATGAAGTTCACGTTGTCGGTCAGGTCGCGCCAGGTGCCGGCGACACCGCGCACCTGCGCCTGACCGCCGAGCTTGCCCTCGGTGCCCACCTCGCGGGCCACCCGGGTCACCTCATCGGCGAACGACGACAGCTGGTCCACCATCGTGTTGACCGTCGACTTCAGCTCCAGGATCTCGCCCCGGGCATCCACCGTGATCTTCTGCGACAGGTCACCCTTCGCCACCGCCGTGGTCACCGACGCGATGTTCCGCACCTGCGCCGTCAGGTTCGACGCCATCGAGTTCACGTTGTCGGTCAGGTCCCGCCAGGTGCCCAGTACCCCCTTGACCTGGGCCTGACCGCCCAGCCGGCCCTCGGTGCCCACGTCGCGGGCCACCCGGGTCACCTCATCGGCGAACGACGACAGCTGGTCCACCATCGTGTTCACGGTCGATTTCAGCTCCAGGATCTCGCCCCGGGCATCCACCGTGATCTTCTGCGACAGGTCACCCTTCGCCACCGCGGTCGACACCTGCGCGATGTTCCGCACCTGCGCGGTCAGGTTGCCGGCGAGCTGGTTGACGCTCTCGGTGAGGTCTCGCCAGGTGCCCGAGACGCCGCGGACCTGGGCCTGACCGCCCAGCTTGCCCTCGGTGCCCACCTCGCGGGCCACCCGGGTGACCTCCTCCGCGAACGAGGACAGCTGGTCGACCATCGTGTTCATGGTGTTCTTCAGCTCGAGGATCTCGCCCTGCGCCGCCACCGTGATCTTCTGCGACAGGTCACCCTTCGCCACCGCGGTCGACACCTGCGCGATGTTGCGCACCTGCGCGGTCAGGTTCGACGCCATCGAGTTGACGTTGTCGGTGAGGTCCTTCCAGATGCCGGCCACGCCCGGCACCTGCGCCTGACCGCCCAGCTTGCCCTCGGTGCCCACCTCGCGCGCCACCCGGGTCACCTGCTCGGCGAAGGTGCGCAGCGTGTCGGTGAGCGAGTTGATCGTGTGCGCCAGCTCGGCGACCTCGCCCCGAGCCGAGACGGTGATCTTCTGGGACAGGTCACCGCGGGCGATCGCCGTGGTCACCTGGGAGATCGACCGCACCTGGCTGGTCAGGTTCGACGCCATCGTGTTCACCGAGTCGGTGAGGTCACGCCAGGTGCCAGCTACGCCGCGCACGTCGGCCTGGCCACCCAGCGCGCCCTCGGTGCCCACGTCGCGGGCCACCCGGGTCACCTCGTCGGCGAACGAGGACAGCTGGTCCACCATCGTGTTCACCGTGCGGCCGATCCGGAGGAATTCACCCCGTAGTGGGCGGCCGTCGATCTCCAGTGCCATATGTTGGGACAAGTCGCCGTCGGCCACGGCCACGATCACCCGGGAGATCTCGGTGGTCGGTCGGCCCAGGTCGTCGATCAGTGAGTTGATCGCCCGGGCGTGGTCGGCCCAGGAACCGTCGACGCCTTCCTCGTCCAGCCGCTCGGTGAGCCGGCCGTCCCGTCCGACGATCCGGCTGATCTTGCGTACCTCGAGGTTCTGCCGCTCCTGGAGCGACACCACGTCGTTGAACGCGTCCGCCACCTCGCCGGCGACGCCGGCTCGCCGCGGGAGCCGTACCTTCAGATCTCCCCGGCGCACCCGGCGCAGCGCATCCGCCAGCTCACTGAGAACGGCGGCCTCGTCCGAGGCCGGCCGGGTACTCATCTGTTTCGCTGTGGTCATGCGTTTGTCCTCGTTAGCTTGGTAGGTCCCCTCATCATTGCGCGTATGGGACCGCCCGTCAGTAGCACAGCGGCTGGTCAACTGCAGGAAGCGGCAGAACCGGGCGCCTCACTTGGAGGAACACGGCCCGGAGGTAGAGGATGCAAACTGTGTCCGGGGAGGTCCAGCGCACCGTCGAGAGCGCTGAGCAGGTGCGGCGGGTGCGGCTGCCCGCCGACCGCCGCACGCCGGCCGCCGCCCGCGCCATCGTACGGTCGGTGTTGACGGAGGCGCATCTCGACGAGTTGCTCAACGAGGCCTTGCTGCTGACCACCGAGCTATCGACGAACGCCGTCCTGCACGCCGGCACCGAGCTCGATATCGAGGTCATCGCCGACCCGTCCGGGCTGACGGTGACCGTCACCGACTTCGCCACCAGCCGGGTGGAGAGCCTGACGGCGGGCCCGCGTCCGGCGCTCGAGGTGGACATTTCCGATCTGTCGGAAAGAGGGCGCGGCCTCCTGCTGGTCGACCACTTCGCCAGCCGGTGGGGCACCACCCACATGCCCACCGGCAAGGGCGTGTGGTTCCGGCTCGACCGGCGCGGCGGCGGGTCGCTGCCCGACGGCGCCACCGGCCCCGCCCCCAGCGCCGGCGCGCTTGGGGCGCTGCTCCACATCGCACCCGACCCGCACGCCGAAGACCCGCTCGGCGACTTCGCCAACCACCTGCTGGTGGGCGTGGCCGAGCTGGTCGGCGCCGCCGGCGGCGCGGTGCGCCTCGACCGCGGCGACGGCGCCGGCCCGCTGCTGCTCGCCCGCTACGGCCGGCAGTCCCGGCCGGACATCGAGACACTTCGGGTACCGCTGGCCGTCAACCGCCCGTACGCGGGTGAGCTGGACCTCGACGTCGCCCCATCGGGGTACGCGTCGCCGCTGGCCGCCCTCGTGGCCGAGCGGCTCGCGCTGCACCTGGAGAACGACCGGCTCCGCCGCGCCGACCTGCGCCGGCAGACCTGGCTCACGTTCCTCGCCGAGGCCAGCGAGCTGCTCGCCCAGTCCCTCGATGTCAGCCTCACACTGGCGCTCATCCCGCAGCTGGTGGTGCCCCGGCTCGGCCAGTGGTGCGCCGTGCACACCGCCGACGAGTGGGGCCGGCTGCAGCTCGCCGCCGCCACCCACACCGACGAGACCACGCTGCCGCACCTGCACCTCGCGCTCGCCGAGACCGGGCCGGACAGCGTGGTCGCGCGGCTGCGCGAAGCGCTGCGGCTCGGCTCCGGGTTGCCGCTCAACGCGCCCACCGAAGGTTTCGTCGTGCCGCTGGTCGCCCGCGGGCAGCGGCTCGGCACCCTCGCCGTCGGGCGGCACCCGCGGCACCGGCACGACGCGGACGAGGTCGCCGTGCTGGAGGACGTCGCCCGGCGCGCCGCGCTGGCCGTCGACAACGCGCGCATCCACGACGAGCGCCGGCGCATCGCGCACACCCTCCAGCAGTCCCTGCTGCCGCCGGCCCTGCCCACGGTGCAGGGCATCGGCATCGCCGCCGAATACGTGCCGACCGGTGACGACGCCGAGGTCGGCGGCGACTTCTACGACGTCATGCCGCTGCCGGACGGGCGCTGGCTGGTGGTCATCGGCGACGTCTCCGGCAAGGGCGTGCAGGCCGCGACCGTGACCGGGCTGGTCCGCGACGTGATCCGGGTGCTGGTGCGCGACGGCAAGCCGCTCGGCGAGGCGCTCGGCCGGCTCAACGACACGCTGGTCGAGCGCGGCGGCGGCCGGTACTGCACGCTGGCGCTCGCCGCGGTCGCCCCGTCCCACGACGGCCAGCTCGACGTGTCCCTGCACCTGGCCGGGCACGACCGCCCGGTGCTGGTGCGGGCCGACGGTCGGGCCTCGTTCGTGGGCACCGGCGGCACCGCGCTCGGCCTGCTCGACACGATCACCACGCCGGCGATCACCGTGCCGCTGCAGCCGGGCGACACGCTCATCTTCTACACCGACGGCGTGACCGAGCGGCGGCGCGGGCGCGAGCTGTTCGGCCCGGAACGGCTGCGCGACACGGCGGCGCCGCTGTCCGGGTACAGCGCCGAGGTGGTCGCCGCCCGGCTGCGCTCCGCGGCGATCGGCTTCTCCGCCGAGGCGCCCCGCGACGACATCGCCATCCTCGTCCTCCGCAACGAGCACCTCCCCTGACCCTCCCCATGATCAAGGCGTCCTTCAAGTAGTTCTAACGACTTGAAGGACGCCTTGATCATGGGCTGTGCATAGCGCGGCGCGCGCTCCCAGTCGTACACTTGTTCGATGACGAGCGACCCGATTCTGCAGGACCTCGTCGATATCTGTGGTGTCCGGTTCGCGCGCCGCGCCGGGTCGGCGGACGCCGTGGCCGGTGCGCCGGCGTCCTGGATCGCCGCACCCGCCACCATCGACGGCGCCGCCGCCGTCCTGCGGCTCGCGGCCGCGCACGAGCTCGCGGTCGTGGCGCGCGGCGCCGGCACCAAGCTCGACTGGGGCGCCCGGCCCACCAAGGCCGACCTGATGATCGAGCTCAGCCGGCTCGCCGGCATCTGGCACCACCCACTCGAAGAGTCGTTCGTGGAGATCGGCGCCGGCACGCCGGTGCGCGCCGCGCAGGCCATGCTGCGCCGGGTCGGCCAGCGGCTCGCCCTCGACCCGCCGTCGGCCGGCGCCAGCATCGGCGGCATGGTGGCCGTCGACGAGGCCGGGCCGCTGGCGCACCGGCACGGCACCGTGGGCGACCAGCTCGTCGGCGTCAGCTACCTGGGCCCCGACGGCCGGCTCGAGCACGCCGCCGGCAGCGGCACCGGCCGGCTGCTGTGCGGGTCGGTCGGCGCGTTGGGCGTGCTGGTGGCCGCCACGCTGCGGGTGCAGGCCGAGCCGGCCGCCCGGGCCTGGGTGTCCCGTTCGGTCTGGACCCCACTCGAGGTGCACGACCTCGTCGAGGTGATCGTGGCGGACCCGGTGCCGACGGCCGCCCTCGAGGTCGACCTGCCGGCCAGCCGGCCGACCGCGGTGCCCCAACGGCGCGGGCGGGGCACGCTCGCCGTGCTGCTGGAGGGCAGCCGGGACGCGGTGGCCGAGCGGGCCGGGCGGGTGGCCACGCTGCTCGGCGGCGACGCCCAGGTGCGGGCCGGCGCGCCCACCTGGTGGGGGCGCTACCCGTTCGGACCGGGCGACATCGCGGTCCGCATCACCGTGCCGACCGCCGACCTGCACGCCGCCGTCTACGCGCTGCGCGACGCCGCCGGCCAGGCAGTGCCGGTGCGCGGTTCGGCCGGCGTCGGCGTGGTGCACGCCGCGCTGCCCGGCGACCTCCCGCCGGAGCGGATGACCGCGATCCTCGACGCGGTGCGCGGCGTGCTGCTGGCCCGGGCCGGCTCGTGCGCGGTGGTGGTCGCCCCGCCGGCCGTGCGGGAGGCGGTCGACCTGTGGGGCACGATGGCGACGCCCGACGTGGTGCGCCGGATCAAGGCCCGCTTCGACCCGGACGGCCGCCTCGCCCCCGGCCGCTTCTTCGGCGTCTAGCTCCCACCCCATGATCAAGGCGTCCCTCAAGTCGTTAGAACTACTTGAGGGACGCCTTGATCATGGGCGCGGGGTCGCGTGGGGTGAGGAGGCGGACCGGTAACGTGGCGGGCGTGACGACCGACTCCGCCGCGACCCCGCCGGTCGCCAAGCGCGTCCCCGCTGAGCGCACCCACCACGGTGACACCGTGATCGACGAGTACGCGTGGCTGGCCAACAAAGAAGACCCGGAAACCATCGAATATTTGAAGGCGGAGAACGCCTTCACCGAGACGGCCACGGCGCACCTCGCCGGGCTGCGCGAGCGGCTCTTCGAGGAGACCAAGCGGCGCACGCAGGAGACCGACCTGTCGGTGCCGAGCCGCAAGGGTGCGTACTGGTACTACACCCGCACGGTCGAGGGCCAGCAGTACGGCATCCAGTGCCGCCGGGCGGTGCGCCCCGGCGAGACCGCGCCGCCCTCCACTGCGGACGGTGCGCCGCTGGACGGCGAAGAGGTGCTGCTCGACGGCAACGCGCTGGCGGAGGGGCATGAGTTCTTCTCGCTCGGCACGTTCGACGTCAGCCCCGACGGGCGCTGGCTGGCCTACTCGACGGACTTCGCCGGTGACGAGCGGTTCACGCTGCGGGTCAAGGACCTGAGCACCGGCGAGGTGCTCGCCGACGAGGTGCCCGACACGTTCTACGGCAGCGCCTGGTCCGCCGACGGGTCGACGCTGTTCTACCTGACGGTCGACGAGGCGTGGCGGCCACACCGGGTGCTGCGGCACGCGGTCGGCACGCCGGCCAGCGACGACGTCCTGGTCTACCAGGAGGACGACGAGCGCTTCTGGGTCGGCGTCGGGCTGACCCGGTCGGAGAAGTTCATCGTCATCGAGGCGCACAGCAAAATCACCAGCGAAGCGCGGGTGATTCCGGCCGACAACCCGACCGGCGAACCGGCCGTCATCGCGCCCCGACGGCAGGGCGTGGAGTACTCGATCGAGCACCACGGGCACCGGTTCCTGATCCTCCACAACGACCGGGCGGAGGACTTCGCGCTGGCGGCCACGTCGGCGGACGCGCCCGGCGACTGGACGCCGCTGATCCCGCACTCCCCCGGCACCCGGCTGGAGTCGGTCGACGCGTTCGCCGGCCACCTCGTGGTGTCGCTGCGCAAGGACGGCCTGACCGGCCTGCGTGTCATGCCGGACGGCTCGACCGACTCCTACGAGATCGACTTCCCCGAGCCGCTCTACAACGTGGGGCTGGAGAGCAACCCGGAGTACGACACCACCGTCGTGCGGCTGCGGTACGCGTCGTTCGTCACGCCCGACTCGGTCTACGACTACGACCTGGTCACCCGGGAGATGGTGCTGCGCAAGCAGAAGCCGGTGCTCGGCGGGTTCGACCCGACGGCGTACGAGCAGCACCGGGACTGGGCGCTGGCCGACGACGGCACCCGGGTGCCGATCTCGGTCGTCTGCCGCGCCGGCACGCCGCGCGACGGCTCGGCGCCGTGCGTCATCTACGGGTACGGCTCGTACGAGGCGAGCATGGACCCCTGGTTCTCGATCCCGCGGCTGTCCCTGCTGGACCGTGGCGTGATCTTCGCGGTGGCGCACATCCGCGGCGGTGGCGAGTTGGGCCGCCGGTGGTACGAAGACGGCAAGATGCTGGCCAAGAAGAACACGTTCACCGACTTCGTGGCGTGCGCCCGGCACCTGGTCAAGGCGAGCTGGACCACCGCCGACCGGCTGGTGGCCCGGGGCGGCTCGGCGGGTGGCCTGCTGATGGGCGCGGTGGCCAACCTGGCGCCGGACGCGTTCGCCGGCGTGGTGGCGCAGGTGCCGTTCGTCGACGCGCTGAACTCGATCCTCGACCCGTCGCTGCCACTGACCGTCACCGAATGGGAGGAGTGGGGCGACCCGCTGCACGACCCCGAGGTGTACGCGTACATGAAGTCCTACACGCCCTACGAGAACGTGACCGCCGCGGCGTACCCGCCGATCCTGGCGGTGACCAGCCTCAACGACACCCGGGTGCTCTACCACGAGCCGGCCAAGTGGGTGGCGCGGCTGCGCGCGACCGCGCCGGCGGGCGAATACCTGCTGAAGACCGAGATGGGCGCCGGACACGGCGGCCCGAGCGGCCGCTACGACGCCTGGAAGGAAGAAGCGTTCGTCACGGCCTGGATCCTCGACCGCTTCGGCCGCTCTTCATAACCGTCTCTTCATGATCAAGGCGTGCCGCCAGTGGGGGGGACGTGGTGTGGGGGGCCGTGTTGATTGGTTTTTTAACACCGGTCGGCCTATAAACAAACCAGAAAATAAATGAACACGCCGCCCAACACGTCGCTCTAACGACTTGTGGCACGCCTTGATCATGGTTAGTACACGACGTGCTTGCCGCCGTCGAGGATGATGGCCTCGCCGGTGACCAGTTCCATGCCGAGCAGCCCGAGCACGGCCTGCGCCACGTGCTCGGGCTCGGCGGTGCGGCGCAACGGCACCACCTCGCGCTCGGCCGCGGCCCGCCGCGCGAACTCCTCCTCCCCGTGCAGGCCGGGCTGCCAGCGGGTGGCCGCCACCGTGCCGGGAGCCACCGCGTTCACCCGTACCTCCGGGGCCAGCGCGACCGCGAGATTGCGGGTGAGCTGCAGCAGCGCGGCTTTGCTGACGCCGTACGCGATCGAGGAGCCGCCGGCCCGGTACCCGGAAATGGAAGCGATGTTGATCACCGCGCCGCGGCTGGCCCGCAGGGCCGGCGCGAGGGCGCGGACGCAGCGGAACGCGCCGACGAGGTTGACGTCGAGGACTTCGTGCCAGATCTCGTCGGTGAGCCCGTCGAGGTCGTCGTGCGCGACGGCCCGGGTCATGCCGGCGTTGTTGACCAGCACGTCGACCCGCCCGAAGTGAGCGACCACCTGGTCGGCCAGGCTGCGCACCTGTCCGTCGTCGGCCACGTCGGCGGCGGTCGCGACGGCCGTCCGGCCGAGCGCCCGCACATCGGCGACCGTCTGCTCCGCCTCCGCGGCCGATCGGCGGTAGGTGATCACGACGGCGTCCGCGCCGGCCTCGGCGAGCGCGAGCGTGACGGCCCGCCCGATGCCGGTGCCGCCACCCGTGACGACAGCAACCTTCCCCTCCATGATCAAGGCGTCCTTCACGTCGCTCCAGCTACTACAGGGACGCCTTGATCATGGCGGGTCATACCGTTGCCTTGGGGGCGCCCACCAGATCTTCCTGGGAGGTGTGCACCGCCGCGATGTCCATCGTGCGGGCCTCGCGGGCGGCGAGGAACGCGACCAGCGACACCGCCGCGGTGAGGATGATCCAGCCGGCCACCAGCCACGGCTCGTCGCCGCCCTCGCGCAGCAGGAACGCCGCCACCAGGGGCGAGAACCCGGAGATCGCCGCGCCGATCTCGCGGGAGGCGGCGAACCCCGTGTACCGCACGCCGGCGCCGAACAGCTCCGCGTAGAAGGCCGGCTGCACGGCGATCATCGGGGCGAACCCCACGCCGCCCGCGACGATCAGGGCCAGCCAGATGAGCACCGGCTCGCCCGTGTTGAGCAGCAGGAAGTACGGGAACGCGAACGCCGCCGAGAAGACCACGCTGAAGAGGTTGAGCGGTTTACGTCCGATCCGGTCGGAGAGCGCGCCGTAGAGGGGCTGGGACGCGATGACCACCAGGCCCATGAGGATCACGCCGGTCAGCGGCACCCACCGATCGAGGTCCAGCTCGTTGGTGACGTAGGAGACCGTCCAGGTGGCGAAGATGTAGACGATCGCGGTGTCGCAGATGTGCGCGCCGATGCCGACCAGGAAGCTGCGCGGGTATCGCTTGAGCGTCTCCACGACCGGCGTGCGCACGACCTTGCGGTCGCGCTCCAACTCCCGGAAGACCGGCGACTCGGTCACCTTGAGCCGCACGTACAGCGTCACGAAGATCATCAGGAAGCTCAGCAGGAACGGGACGCGCCAGCCCCAGGCCTCCAGCGAGTCGTCCGGCAGCAGCCCGACCAGCAGGAACGAGACCGTGCCCAGCACCAGGCCGATCTGCACGCCGGTCTGGGCGAAGGAGGCGTAGTAGCCGCGCCGGTCCGCGGGCGCGTGCTCGGCCAGCAGGGTCGAGGCGCCACCGAACTCGGCGCCCGCGCCGAGGCCCTGCACGATGCGCAGGAGCACGAGCAGGATCGGCGCCCAGACCCCGATCGTCGCGTACGTGGGCAGGAGGCCGATGACGCCGGTGCCGATGCCCATCACGAGCGTGGTGATGATCAAGGTGGATCGGCGGCCGATCCGGTCGCCGAGCTGGCCGAAGAAGAACCCGCCGACCGGGCGGAACAGGAACGCCACGCCGAACGTGGCGAACGCGATCAGGGTGCCGACCGCGGCCTCGGCGTCGGGGAAGAACAGGTCGTTGAAGACCAGCGCGGCGGCGGTGCCGTAGATGAAGAAGTCGTACCACTCCAGGGCAGTGCCGACGAGCGAGCCGGTTACGACACGGCGCAGTTCGGTGGGGGTGGTCCGGTCGGTCATCGCGACGCTCCCCGGGGGAAGGAGGGGCTCGATCGTTCCGCCTGACGGAACAGCATTCCGTGGATGATCTACGTCACATTATTAGCCCTGATCAATGCCCACGCCACCCAAACACGCCGCTATTTCCCTCCCCGTTCCCCCTTATCCCCCGCCGATCAAGGGCTTGGGCACATGACTTGATCTCTCATCCGCGTGCCGGAGCCCTTGATCGGCGAATGTGTCCTTGATCGGGACCCCTGTCACGCCGCGCCACACCGACGCGCCCACCGCGCGGCGGCGGTCGCGCCGCCGCGCACCCCCACCCGCGACCACCCGGGCGCGAAACCTGGCCCAGGTTGTGGATCTAGTCGAAGACGCCTTGCTCACGAGAGGGTGACGCGGAGGCCGGCGGAGTCGTCCGATTCGTGCAGCTCCAGTTCGGCGAGTTTGCCCTCCGGCGGGATGTCGTAGACGAGCACGCCGGACACCCGATTGCCCGGGTTCAGCTGGTTGAGGAACACCTGCTGGTCGGGGTTCGCGAGGATGCCCGCCGCGCTGTCGACGGCATAGCGGGCGCCGTCCGGCCCGTACGCCCGCTGCAGCGCGTCGGCGAACGTCGCCGGCCGGCCGCCCACGTTGCGCACGACGAGGTCGACGAGGCAGAACTGCCCGACGGCGGCCTGGCTGACGAACGGGTCGCCGACCCGCCGCACGGCGCAGGTCACGCCGGTGACCAGGAACTCGAGCCGGCCGTCCCGCCCGGCCTCGCCGACCCGGACGCTGTCTGCCCGCGCCCGCAGCAGGCGGTGGTATACGTCGTCGCCCCAGAGCAGCGCGCCGGTGACGGCGCCGGTGGCTGCCGCGCAGCAGCTCAGCAGCCCGGCGACCGCCGCGAAGGCGATGATGGCCAGCCGAGCACGCATGATTCGACCCCCTTTGAGGGATCTTATGCCGTTTATCCACAGTGGCGCGGGGCCTACGCTGATTCCATGGGCGGCGCGGTTTCCCCAGGCAACACGGTCTCCGCCGCTGGCGCGGTTCCCCCAGGCAACACGGTCTCCGCCGCTGGCGCGGTCGACAAGGCGTTTGACGTGCTGGAGGCCCTGGTCGAACACAGCCGGCTCACCGACATCGCGACCGCCACCGGGCTACCCAAGGCCACCGTCCACCGCATCCTGCGGGTCATGGTCGCGCGCGGGCTGGCGCGGCCGACCGGCGACGGCGGGTACGTCAGCGGCCCCCGGATGCTCGCCCTGGCCGGCCGGGTCATGCATCGCGTCGGCCTGCCCGCCCAGGTGCGCCCCCAGCTGGACGACCTCCAGCGGCGCACCGGGCGTACCACGCACTTCGCGCTCCTGACCGGCGACGAGGCGGTCTACGTTGCCAAGATCGAAAGCGGCAAGCCGTACCGGCTGGCGTCCCGGGTCGGCATGAGCCTGCACTTGCACTGCACCTCGATCGGCAAGGCCATCCTGGCCGCGCTGACGGACGACGAGGTGCTGGGGATCGCGGCGCGCACCGGGCTGCCCCCGCGCACCGCGAACACGATCACCGACGTGTCCGCGCTGCTGGCCGAGATCGCCGCGACCCGGGCGCGCGGCTGGGCCGAGGACCACGAGGAGAACGAGACCGGTGTCTGCGCGGCGGGCGCGGCGGTCTTCGACCACACCGGCCGGGTCGTGGGCGCGGTGAGCGCGGTGAGCCTCACCTACGAATCAACGGCGCGCACCAACCACGAGGTAGGCCCCCTGGTGGTGGAGACGGCCGAGGAAATCTCCCACACCCTAGGCGCCCGCCTCTCTCGTTGATCGAGGAAGAACCGTGGCTATCAAAGCACGATAAATCAGGACTTCGTAGCCACGATTCTTCCTCGATCAACATCGGAAGCGAAGCGTTATACGCGGAGTTCTTCCACCGCGGTGCTGGCGCGGAGGAAGAGTAGGCCTACGCCGACGACCGCCAGCAGCGCCGCGAGGGCGCCGGCGCCATACAGCGCCAGGTCGTCCAGGGGTACGGGCACCGCGCGCACGACCTCCGGTGGTTCACAGTCGCCGGATCCGCACGGCGAGTAGTCGTTGGCGCGCACGTCACTGAACAGGCCACGCGCCAACCCGGCACCCGTCATGAGCGCGATCAGCACACCCGGCACCGCGGGCGCCAGCGTCTGCCAGGCCACCGCCCGGGCCAGGGTGCCGCGCGGCACGCCGGTGGCCACCAGGGCCGCGTATGCCCGGCGGCGCGACACGATCGACTCGGCCAGCGCCACGACCAAGCCGCCGGCGGCGATCACCAGCCCGACCGTGATCGCCACGGTGGTCAGGTCGAACGCCCGGAAGTAGAAGTCGGTGTCCTGCGGACCGGAGAAGGTAGCGCCCTCCGCCTCCGCCGACCGCCGGTTCATCTCGTCCTGCAGCGCGAAGTCGGTGGCGAACCCCTCCCGTACGCCCGCCGCCCCGGCCGCGAAGACCAGGCAACCGAGCAGGGCGGCCATCGTCCGGCTGCCGTTCCACGGGTCGGCCATCAGCCGGCGGGCGGCGAGCAGCGCGGCCGGCCGGCGCGCGAAGCGGTGCAGGAGCTGCCCCGTGCCGTACGAGATCCAGGCGGTGCCCAGCACCGCGCCGGCCGTGGCCGCGAGCAGCGCGAACAGGACCAGCAGCAGGAACGCCTCGCCCGGCAGGTTCTCGTACCGCCGCTGCAACGGCAGGATGACCGCCATCGTGCCGATGCCCAGCGCGATGAGCACCCCGGGCCACGGCTTCGGCCGGTTCGTGCGTACCCGCCGCACCACGCCCAACGGCGTCACCGCGACCCGCCGCAGCAGGACGGCGGTGACCAGCGCGGACAGCACCGGGATGCCGGCGCAGACCGCGGCGAGCACCCACGACGGCGGCAGCACGTCCGTGGGCAGGGGCAGCGTGCCGTCGGCACCGGGCCGGTGCAGCAGCTCCCGGCCGCCGAAGTAGACCCCCAGGCCGGCCAGCGCGCCCAGCGCGCTGGCCACGCCGGTCTCGGTGGCCGCGATGGTCACCGCCTGGCCGGGCGTCGCACCGGCGAGCCGGATCGCCGACAGCCGGCGGTCCCGCGCCGGGGCGCCGAGCCGCGCGCACTGGCCGGCCAGGGCCAGCACCGGCACGGTGAGCAGCACCAGTGCGAACACCACGCCGGGCCGCAGGCCGGGTTCGGCGATCAGAGCGTTGCGGTACTGCGGGGAGGTGTTGTTGTTGTCGTTCAGCACCGTCGGGATCGCGATCACGGTCAGCGCGGCGAGGAACCCGAGCGCCGCGAGACAGGCGGAGAACCCGGTCAGCACCACCCGCGCCGCGTCGGTCCGGGTGCCGGCGAGGGCCAGCCGCACGAGGGTCGACGGTCTCACCGGGCCGCCGCCCCGACGCCGAGGCCGCTCGGATCCACCAGGCCATCGCGCAGCGCGACCTCCCGGTCCGCGTACCCGGCCACCCGGGCGTCGTGGGTGACCAGCAGCACCGTGGTGCGCTGTTGGCGGGCCACCCGCACCAGATGGCCGAGCACCTGCTCGCCGGTGAGCGAGTCGAGCGCGCCGGTCGGCTCGTCACAGAAGAGCACCCGCGGCTCGGTGACCAGTGCCCGGGCCAGCGCGCAGCGCTGCTGCTGGCCGCCGGACATCTCCCCCGGCCGCTGGTCGGCGAACTCGGCCACCCCCAGCCGGTCCAGCCACGACAGCGCCGCCGTCCGCGCCTCTCGCCGCCCCGTGCCGGCGAGCAACAGCGGTAGCGCCACGTTCTCCGCGGCCGTCAGCTCCGGCACCAGCTGCCCGAACTGGAAGAGCACCCCGAACTCGGTGCGCCGCAGCCGCGCGCGGCCGCTCTCCGGCAGGGTGTCGATGCGGTGGTCGCGGTAGATCACCTCGCCGGCGTCCGGCCGCAGGATCCCGGCCATGCAGTGCAGCAGCGTCGACTTTCCGCAGCCGGACGGCCCGGTCACGGCGACGATCTCGCCTTCGGCGACGTCCAGCGTCACGCCGCGCAGCGCGGGCGTGCGCCCGTACGCGCGGACCACGCCGCGCGCGTGCAGGATGCTCATCGAGTCACCTCTCTGTGCAGGTCAGCGACCCGGTCCAGGGTGGTCTGGAGCCACCGCAGGTCCGCGTCGAGATGGGCGATGCCGTAGTCGGCCGCGATCACGTCGCCGAGCGCGGCGTCCGGATCGGTCTTCACAGCGGTGAGCTCACGCAGCCGGGCCATGTGCGCCTGGCGCTGCGCGGCCAGGTAGCCGCGGGCCTGGTCGACGTCCGCGACCAGCAGGGTCACCACGACCTTGGCGAGCAGCACGCTGTTCACGTGCGGCAGCGGGGGCTCGATCGCCGCGAGCCACGCGGCGAGCGCCACCCGGCCGGCTTCGGTCAGCGTGTACGACGTGCGGTCCGGCCCGGCGTCCCGATCCTGCCCCGCCGGCGTCACGAGCCCGTCGCGCGCCAGCCGGCCGAGGGTCGCGTAGACCTGGCCGAACGCCAGCGGCTTCGCCCGGGGCAGGCGGGTGTCGTGCGCCCGCTTGAGGTCATACCCATGCTTGGGCCCCCCGGCGAGCAGCCCCATCAACACGTGCGGCGTGGACATGCCCGCCACTATTCACTGAGCGAATAGCAACGTCAAGCACTGGATGCAAGGAAGGGCCCCTTCCTATGTAAAAAGCGATAGGAAGGGGCCCTTCCTTGCAGTTAGTTGCGGCGGAGGGCGATGACAGCGATGTCGTCGGGGATCTCGGGGGCGGCCAGCTCGGTCAGCAACCGGTCGCAGAAGCGCTCGATGTCGTCGTCCACCGCCGCCGCCGACCGGGCCAGCGCGCTCAGGCCCTCGTCGATGTCCGCGTCCCGGCGCTCGATCAGGCCGTCCGTGTACAGCACCAGGGTGCCGCCGCGCGGCAGCGTGAACGTGACATCCTCGGGCCGGTCCGCCGCGACGCCGAGCAGCGGCGCCGTCAGCAGCCGGAACTCGGCTTTGCCGTCCACGGACACCAGCAGCGGCGGGTGGCCGGCGCTCGCCATCTGGACCCGGCCGGTGGCCGGATCCACCCGCAGCATGCACAACGTGGCCAGTTCGCCGGGCAGCAACTCCCGGATCAGCCGGTCGACGCGGGCCAGCGTGGCGCCGGGCCGATGGCCGTCGATCGCGTACGCCCGCACGGCGTGCCGCAGCTCCGCCATCACGGTGGCGGCGTGCAGCGAGTGCCCGGCCACGTCGCCGATCGCCACCAACAGGTGCCCGTCGATCATGGCCAGCTCGTAGAAGTCGCCGCCCACCTCGTGCTCCGCGCTGGCCGGCTCATACCGCACGGCGAAGTCCCAGCCGGAGATCTTCGGCAACCGCCGCGGCAGCAGGCTCCGCTGGAGGGTCAGCGCGACCCGGTGGTCCTCCTCCCGCGAGCGTTGCGCCTCCAGCGCCGCGGCCACCGCCTGGCCGAGGTTGCGCAACATCGGGTATCCCGGCAGCTGCGTCGACGTCGCCACGGCGACGCACACCGGGTTGCGGTCCGGCCGGAACCGGGTGACCGCCACGGTCACCGTGTCACCCTCCGGCCACGTGACGAACGGCCAGTCGTGCGGCTGGTCCACCCGGATCGTGGAACCCACCGGCGCGCCCCGGGTGTCCGGTGGGCGGATGTGCACGGTGGTCGGGGCGTCCGGCCCGCTGGTCACAGCGGCCAGGTAGTCCCCCTCCGCCGATTCGGCGGTCGCCACGACGGGGCCACGGAACGTCTTGGCCGCCCCGGCGGCGGCCGCCTCCAGCATGCGAGGCAACGACGGCGCCAGGTTGAGCGCCAGCGTGGTCTCGGCCAGCCGGGCCATCCGGTCAACCAGTTGCTCGGCGAAGGCGGACTCGGTCACGAGGAGAACTGTACGGACACGGGACGCTTATTCTGCATTACACGGGCGTGTGGAGTACGTTCGTCCGGTACAGGAGGTCTGGATGTCCTTGACGGTGAGCACGGAGTCACGCGGCGACGTCGTCGTCGTGTCGGTCGGCGGCGAGCTCGACATGGCCACCGCGCCGCAACTCCAGGAGCAGATCACCGAGCAGCTTGACCAGGGGCACCACCGACTGGTCTTCGACTTGGCCGAGCTCACGTTCTGCGATTCGACCGGGCTGTCGGTCTTCGTCCGCGCGAAGAACAGCTGCGACGACGCCGGCGGTGAGGTACGGGTGGCCGCGCCGCAGCGTGGCGTGCTGCGCATCCTCGAGGTGAGCGGCCTGGTGGAGGTCCTGTCGACCTACCCCACGGTCGACGAGGCGGTCGCTACCACCCCGAACCCCCTCTCATGATCAAGGCGTGCGGCCAGAATTTTGTAAAAATATTCGGTCGCCAAGGTCAAGATGCGGGGGCTCCCGTGGGGAGGAGGACCCGGAAGGCCGCGCCCCGCCCGGGTACCGTGTCCAGCTCCACCCGGCCGCCGTGGCTGCTCACGATCGCCGCCACGATCGACAGGCCCAGGCCGGAGCCGCCGTTGCGCCGGGTGCGGCTCGGGTCGGCCCGGTAGAGCCGTTCGAAGATCCGTTCCGCGTGCTGTCCCGGTACCCCCGGACCGTTGTCCACGACCTCCAGGACCGCGACCGGCTTGGCCGGCGAGAGGTTGACGCCGATGGCGGCGGCCGGCGGCCGGAACGGCCGGTACTCGACGAGCCGCCCGACGCGGACCGTGATGTCGGTCTGCGACGGCGTGTGCTGGAGCGCGTTGGCGACCAGGTTCGTGGCGACCTGGCGCAGCCGGTGCTCGTCGCCGAGCACGGTGACCGGCTCGAAGTCCTCATCGTCGGCGCCCAGCCCGGCGAGGCGCACCGGGCGGTCCGGCCGCCGGGCGTACGCGTCGCGGATCGTGTCGGCGGCGATGGCCAGCAGGTCGACCGGCTTGCGCTGCGGCTCCCGCTGCCGGTCGAGCTTGGCCAGCAGCAGCAGGTCTTCGACGAGCACCCCCATGCGCGCCGCTTCCGACTCGATCCGGGCCATCGTCTCGTCGAGCAGCGGTCCGGAGGTGGCGCCGCCGCGCCGATAGAGCTCGGCGAAGCCGCGGATCGACGTGAGCGGCGTGCGCAGCTCGTGCGACGCGTCCGCGACGAACTGGCGGAGCCGCTGTTCAGAGGTGGTGCGCGCGGCGACTTCGTGCTGGATCCGGTCGAGCATGGAGTTCAGCGCGATGCCGAGCCGGCCGGCTTCGGTGTGCGGGTCGGCATCGTCGACCCGGCGGGACAGGTCGCCGGCGGCGATCTGGGCGGAGGTGCCCTCCATCCGGGTCAGCGGGCGCAGGCTGATCCGCACCAGCCAGGCCGCGCCCAGCCCGAGCACCAGCAGGATGATCAGCGTGACCGCCGTACCGATGGCGAGCCACAGGTCGGCGGTGGCCGTGACCTGCTGTAGCGAGATGGCCGCGACGCCGATGCCGCCGTCGTAGTGGTTGACCACCTTGATCCGCCAGGAGGTCGCCCCGTCGACCGACTCGACCGTGTACGGCTGGCCGCCGACCCGCTCCTGGAGCTCCGCGAACGACCCGGTGTCGGGCGGCGAGACGCCGGCGTCCAGAGAATCCTCTTCCAGGGCGCCTTGAGGGTCGTAGACGAGGCTGAGCTTGTCCGCGTCGAACGGGCCGCGGGGGAACGGAGGATCCTGCCTCCGCTGCGGCGAATCCGCCGGGGAGTCATCGCGGCGGTCGGGAGGGAACGGCGGTCGCTCGGTCAACCGGCCGCTCATCACGGTGAGCTGCTTGTCGATCTGGCCGGTCAGGTATCGCCGCATCACCAGCACGCCGGTCAGGTTCGCGACGATCAGCGCGAGCGCGGTCAGCGCGGCCACCATCAGCACCAGACGGGCCCGCAGCGTCCAGTGCCGCCAGCGCGGGATCCGCAGCCGGCGACCGTCCTCCCGGGTACGGTGCCGCATTTATTCTTCCGGCGCTCGGGGCAGGCGTAACGCGTACCCGACGCCGCGGACGGTGTGGATCAACGGCGGCTCCCAGCAGTCGATCTTCTTGCGCAGGTAGTAGACGTACGACTCGACGATCCGGCCGTCACCACCGAAGTCGTAACTCCACACCCGGTCCAGGATCTGCGCCTTGCTCACCACCCGACCCGCGTTGACCAGCAGGTATCGCAGCAGGTTGAACTCGGTCGGGGACAGCTCGACCAGTTTGCCCCCGCGCCGCACCTCGTGGGCGTCCTCGTCCATCTCCAGGTCCGCGTACCGCAGCACCCCGGTGGCCGGTTCACCGTTCACCTCGATACGGCTGCGGCGCAGGATCGCCCGGATCCGCAGCACCACCTCTTCGAGACTGAACGGCTTGGTGACGTAGTCGTCCGCGCCGACGGTGAGGCCGGAGATGCGGTCCTCGACGGTGTCCCGCGCGGTGAGGAACAGCACGGGGACGCCGGGACCGGTGCGGGCGCCGGAGCGCAGCCGCTGGGCGACCTGGAACCCGTCGAGGTCCGGCAGCATCACGTCGAGGACGACGAGGTCGGGCTCGAACTCGGCCGCCGCCACCAGCGCCTCCTGACCGCAGTTCGCGACGCGCACGTCGAACTCGACGAGCCGGAGCGTCGCCGACAGCAGGGCGCAGATGTTGGGCTCGTCGTCCACCACGAGGACCCTGGTCAGTCGGGTGTTCACGTCATATCTCTACGAGCGTTCCCTCGGAATTGGCTGGGAGCGGCCTAGGAATCGCCTATCACAATCTCGTCACCTTCGATGAGCATGATCAAGGCGTCCCTCACGTCGTGATAGCGACGTGAGGGACGCCTTGATCATGAGGCTCTTTGTCCGCCTTCACGGCATAATGCTGGGCATGCTTAAGGGGTTCAAAGACTTCATCATGCGCGGCAACGTCGTCGACCTGGCGGTCGGCATCGTCATCGGCGCCGCCTTCACCACGGTCATCACCTCCTTCACCAACGCCTTCCTCCAGCCGCTGATCAAGCTGGCTTCTGGAGGGGAGGGCATCAAAGCGGGCGGCTTCGATGTCCGCGGTGTCACGTTCGACTGGGCCAGCTTTGTCAACTCGGTGATTACGTTCCTCTTGGTCGCCGCCGCGCTGTACTTCCTCGTCGTGATGCCGATGAACAAGCTGGCCGAGCGCCGGCGCCGGGGCGAGGAGCCGCCGCCGGCCGCGCCGAGCGAGGAGATCAAACTGCTCACCGAGATCCGCGACGCGCTGCGGGCCACCAACCAGGCTGGCCAGCAGCGATAGTCGAACGTCTGTTCGATACGCTGCCCACATGGAGCAGCGTAAGCACTGGTGGAACGGCAAGTGGGGGCGTCTGGCGCGCAAGGATGTATACCTGCGCGCCGATGCCGACCAGTGGTTCGTGGAGCAGCGCGCGGGGGGCGCCGACGGGGTGTCACGGTTCTACGAGTTCGACAGCGAAGACGAGGCGTACGACGCGGTCCGCGCCATGATGGCCGGACCCGATGACTGGCGCTCACTGGACGGCCACACCGCTCCATGATCAGGGCGTCCTTCAGGTCGTTAGAGCGACGTGAAGGACGCCCTGATCATGTTCGCGGGTGTGCTAGATAGCGACACCATCTAGATAGCTGTGCTACCTTCCCTGGCGTGGATCAAGAGCGGCGCGGCCAATGGCTGCGCGGCGTGCTCGACGTCTGCGTGCTGGCGCTGCTGAGCCAGCGCGAGTCGTACGGGTACGAGCTGGCGCAGGCCCTCGACCAGGCCGGTTTGGGGCAGATCCAGGGTGGCACGCTCTACCCCGTGCTGCTCCGGCTGCAACGCACCGGCCTCGTCACCGCGCACTGGCGGGAGGGCGGCGCCGGACCGGCGCGCAAGTACTACGTGCTCACCCCGTCGGGCGAGCAGACGCTGCGCCGGCTGGCCGCCGACTGGAGCGCCTTCGCCGGGAACATCGACGCCGTACTCGGAAGGGGTGGCGAATGAACAACGACCACTGGTTACACGCCCTCGGCCAGGAGCTGGCCCGGCACCGGCTCGCGCCCGACGCGGTCCGGCACGTCGTCACGGAAGCCGCCGCGCACCTGCGCGACAGCGGCGAGCCGGCGCTGCGGGCCTTCGGCAGCCCGCAGCGGTACGCGGCCGCCGTCGCGGAAAGCCTCGCCGCGCGGCACGGCGTCACCCGCCAGCCATCCGGTCGGGTACGCCTGGCGGCGCGCGGCATCACGAAGCGGTACGGGCGCCGCACCGTCCTGAACGCGGTCAACCTGACCGTCCACGCCGGCGAGGTGGCGGCGGTCGTCGGGGCCAACGGGTGCGGCAAGAGCACCTTCCTGCGCATCTGCGCCGGCATGGCCGCACCGGACGCCGGCGAGGTCACGATCGACGGCGCGCTCGGATACTGCCCGCAGGACGCCGGCACCTACGACTTCCTGCGGCCCGACGAGCACTTCGTCCTGGTCGGGACCGGCCGCGGGATGAGCCGCCCGGACTCCCGCCACGCCGGGCGGTCGGAGGCCGCCGCGCTCCAGTGGCGGCCGCGCCCCACCGATCAGGCGCGCCACCTGTCCGGCGGCACCCGGCAGAAGCTCAACCTGGTGATGGCCTCCCTCGGCGACCCGCAGGTGCTGCTGCTCGACGAGCCCTACCAGGGCTTCGACCGCGGCACGTACCTCGACTTCTGGCAGCACGTGTGGCGGTGGCGCGACGAGGGCCGTGCCATCGTCGTGGTGACCCACCTGCTCAGCCAGCTCGACCAGGTCAACCAGGTGCTCGACCTGACCCCGGCGGCGGAAGGAGCGGCGGCATGAAGATTCTGACGATAGCCGAGATGGCGTTGCGCGAGATGCTGCGCCGCCGGGCCGTGCTGGCCCTCCTGCTCGCCCTACCACTGCTGTTCTACCTGGTCCGGCGCGGCGACCACGTCGGCCAGTCGATCCGGTTCCTGCTGCTCGGTCTCGCGTGGGCGGTCAGCACAGCCGCCCTGTTCGCCAGCAGCGCCAGCCGGTCGATCGAGCCGCGGCTGCGGCTGTCCGGGTACGCCAGTCATCACCTGTACCTGGGCCGGCTCGCCGCGATGTGGCTGCTCGGCCTGTCGGTGGCGGCGCCGTTCTTCGTGCTGGTCGCCGTCGACCACGGCGACCAGGTGCGGCTCGGCGCGCTGGCGCTGGCGATGACGTTCGCGGTGACCGTGGCGGCCCCGTTCGGCCTGCTCATCGGCGCGGTCGTGCCCCGCGAGCTGGAGGGCACGCTGATCCTGCTGGTGGTGATCGGCCTGCAGATGATGATCGACCCGGCCGACACCTTGACCCGGATCACGCCGTTCTGGTCCAGCCGCGAGATCGGCACGTACGCCGTGGACCACACCGGCGGCGAGTACCTGACCCGCGGCCTGGTGCACGGGGTGCTGTTCACGCTGGTGGCCACCGCGCTGGTCGCCCTCCTCGCGACCGTCCGCCTCCGCCGCCGCGCCCATCTCCGCGTCGCCCCCCGCTGAGCGGCCTGCTGAGCGGCCCGCTCCCAGAGGGCAGCCCTCTTGGAGCGGGGCGCTCTCCCCATAAGGGAGCTTTCACGCCCCGTGCCTGCCCTTTTGCGGCGACAGCGCCGGGGGCAGCGTGATGGTGAACGTCGTGCCGGCGCCGAGCTGGCTGGCCACGCTGATGGTGCCGTGGTGGTCGGTCACGATCTGGCGGACGATCGCCAACCCGAGCCCGCTTCCGCCGGTGCGCCGACCGCGCGCCTGGTCACCGCGCCAGAACCGGTCGAAGACGTACGGCAGCAGCTCCGGCGGGATCCCGGTGCCGGTGTCGGCGACCCGCACCACCACCGCGCCGTTGATGTGGCCGGCGCTGAGCGTCACACTCCCGCCCGCCGGGGTGGCCCGCAGCGCGTTGCTGACCAGGTTGCCGAAGACCTGCCGCATCCGGTCGGGGTCGACGGTGACGTAGACCGGCTCGGCCACCGCCACCACCAGCCGTACCCCGGCCGCCTCGGCCCGCGCGTGGTGGGCGACGCGCCCGATCTCCAGCAGCTCGCCGAGGTCCACCACCACCCGGTGGTATGCCAGCGTGCCCGCCTCGGCGAGCGCCAGGTCCTGCAGGTCGTTGACGATGCGCTGCTGGAGCACGGCCTCCTCGTGCAGGGAGGCGAACAGCTCGGGGTCGGGCGCCATCACGCCGTCCTTGAGCGCCTCCAGGTAGCCGCGCAGGTTCGCCAACGGCGTACGCAGCTCGTGGGCGACGTCGGCGACCAGCCGGCGCTGGCGTTCTTCGGCGCGTTGCAGCGAGTCGGCCATCCGGTTGAAGGAGCGACCGAGCTCGGCGACCTCGTCCTGCCCGACCACCGCGACCCGGCTGGTGAGGTCGCCGCGCCCGAGCCGCGCGGCGGCCTCGGTGAGCCGGCCGATGGGGCGCAGCACCCGGCGGCTGAGCAGCGCGGTGCCGGCGATGGCGAGCACGGCGACGCCCGCGGCGGCGCCGATCAGCGGCATGGCGGAGATCTGCCGGGAGGGTTCGCCGCTGGCGCCGAGCGTGACCCGCAGCGGCACCGCGGCCATGTCGCTGATCTGGTCGGTGAAGGCCCGGCTGAGGCAGCTGTTCACCGCCTCGCCGGTCGTCGGCGGCGCCGTCGAGCCGTCGTCCCTCAGCCTCGGTGACGGGTGGGCGAGGTCCGGGATCATGCACGCTTCGACCCGCTCCCGGTCGGCCCTGCTGTCGCGGTTCGGCTCCTCGGCGAACGTGTTGCACTCCGGGATGTCCTCGGCGACATTGTACTGCGGCAGGCCGTACTGGTCCTTGGTCATCTCGACCGGCGTACCCCGCCGGGTGTGGCAGGCGGCGAGCCGCACGCCGGCCCGATATGCCGGGATCGCCTTGAGCGTCACCGCATATGCCTCCCGGATGTCGTCGGGGAGGCTCAGCAGGGGCCGCGGGTCGACCGCGGTCGTGACCGCACCGACCTCGCGCGGCGTGTTGCCGGCGATCTGGTCGGTGTCGGCGACCACCTCGCCGAACTCGGTGGCGACGTGGACGCGCTGCCCGGTCTTCACGCCGAGCGACTCGACGAGGCTGGCCACCCGCTCCCAGGTGCCGTGCACCTCGCCGTACGCCTTCAGCTCCGCCGTGACGAACTCGATGGTCTCCTGGTCCGCGGTGGCCGACTCGGTGATCTGCTCGGACGCCTGGCGCAGCGTCAACCACGCGGTCGCGGCGACGGCGGTGACCGCCACCAGCATGACCACGGCGAGCACGCGCAGGCGGAAGCTCAAGACTCCGCCAACCGATATCCACGGCCGTAGACGGTCTGCACGTACCGCGGCTCGGCGGCGTCTTCCTCGATCTTGCGGCGGAGGTTCATCACGTGCGCGTCCACCGTACGTTCCAGGACATAATGGTCGAACCCGAACGCCCGGTCGATGATCTGCGATCGGGTGAACACCCGTCCCGGCTCGGCCGCCAGCACCTCGAGGATGCCGAACTCCTTCGCCGTCAGCACGATCGGCCGGCCCGCCACGCGCACCTCGAACCGACCCGAGTCGATCTCCAACGCACCGACCTTCAACACCGCCTGGGTGCCGGCGCTGACCTTGCCGACACGGCGCAGCAGCGCCCGCACCCGCGCGGTCAGCTCGCGCGGACTGTAGGGCTTGGTGAGGTAGTCATCGGCCCCGATGTCCAGGCCGAGCAGCAGGTCCTCCTCGGTGGACCGGGCGGTCAGCAGCAGGATGGGGATGTCGGTGGACTCGGACCGCAGGATCCGGCACACGTCGAGGCCATCCACCATCGGCATCATGACATCGAGCACGACCAGGTCGGGCCGGCGCGAGCGGCACTGCTCCAGTGCCGCTCGCCCGTCGCCCACCAGCAGTACGCTGTGGCCGTCTCGCTCTAGGTACACCCGGACCAGGTTCGCCTGCTTGGGGTCGTCTTCAGCGACCAGGATGCGCGCGCTCATAGGACTCCCATAGTGCCCATCACCCCGGTGAAGAAGCGATGAAGAAATCATTCCTAAGGTATTCGCACAGCCATCGCACAACTCTTTCATGGTTCCGTACGTACCTTCCGGGCATGAAGCATGAACAGGAGGAGCGCTGGCGCCGCGTCGTCCGCCGCCGGATCCGGGAAACCCTGGCCCTGCGCCGCGCCCTGCGCGCCGCCGAAGAGGCTCGTGCGTAGCCGACGACGCCGCACTCGCGCGCCGGCTTACGCCGCCTTGGCCGCGGCCGCCGTCGTGGGCGGGCTGCTCTTCGGCGGTGCGGGGTTCGCGATCCGGTCGACCGACTCGGGTACGCGGGCAGCCTCATCGTCGACAGAACCAGTCACGCCCGACCCCGTCCGGGACACCACGCCCACGAGCCCCTCGGCTTCGCCGTCGCCCTCGGCATCCTCGTTGCCGACGTTCCCGCAACGGGGCGAGGGCACGTTCCGCCGGGCGAGCGGCAGCGCGGAACGGGTCGGCACCGGCCGGGTGCTGCGCTACCGCGTGGAGGTCGAGCGTGGCGTCGACGAGGACCCGGAGGAGTTCGCCGAGTGGGTGGACCGGGTGCTGGCCGACGAGCGCGGCTGGACGGCTCGCGGCAAGTGGGCGTTCCAGCGGCCGCGCGCCGGCAACGTCGACTTCGTGGTGAAGCTCGCCACCCCGGACACGGTCGACAAGGTATGCGGCGCCGCCGGCCTGGACACCGACGGCGAGGTCTCCTGCCGGGCCGGCCCCAAGGTCATGATCAACCTGAAGCGGTGGCTTTTGGGCATCCCGTCCTACAACGGCGATGTCGACATGTACCGCCATCTGGTGGTCAACCATGAGGTCGGCCACTTCCTCGGCCACAAGCATGTGTCCTGCCCCGGCCCGGGCCGACCCGCCCCCGTCATGCAGACCCAGATATTCGGCTTGGGCGGCTGCGTCCCCAACGCCTGGCCCTACCCTTCTCCATGATCAAGGCGTCCCTCAGGTCGTTATAGCGACGTGAGGGACGCCTTGATCATGAATGCTGATCACGGTTTGGACTGATCGCTAGCCCGTCTCGCGTTCGGGACCTATGCTGGCGAAACGTGTCAGGCGACGGCGGGGGGCCGGGCGCGGGTCGGCAGCGACTCGGCGCCCGATTGGTCGCACTCCCCTTACAGTGGCTGGGCGTGAGCGCCGGCGCGGCCGGGCTGGCCGCGTCCGGGCTGTTCGGCGGGCTGGAGCCGGTCAAAGCGCCGGAGGTGCCGCCCGCCGAGGTGGGCAAGGTCATCGAGGGCCAGCCGTGGAACGTCACGGTCGTCCGCAGTCGCCTGGTCAGTGAGCTGCCCAGCTTCCGGCTCGAGAAGCCCGACAACCGGTGGTTCGCGGTGATCGCCACCGTCGAGGTGACCGCCCCGGAGAGCCGCAACGACTTCCGCGACGTGCTCACCGTCTCCGGCGTAACCGGCCTGACCAGCGAAGAACCCGACAGCATCGTGATGCTGCGCGACAGCAGCCGGGTGGCCTACCTCAACCCGAACATGCCGGAGACGCTGGCCTACATCTGGGAGCAGGACGGCAGCGCGCCGTTGCCCACGAACGTCGAGGTCACCGTCTTCCAGAAGACCTACCGGGTCAACTCGCTCGACGGCCACATGTTCTGGACCGACGACGCACCGCGCGCCCAACTCCAGGTACCCGTCGAAGATCGGCGTGCCTCGTGACCACCCCACCCCCACCCGGGCCGCCGCCTCCCGGGGTGCCCGCGACGCCGGCACCTCCCGGAGTCCCCGCCGGAGGGCCGGTGCCGCCCGGGATCCCCGCCGGAGGGCCGACGCCTTCCGGAGTCCCCGCCGGAGGGCCGGCGCCGCCCGGAGTCCCCGCCGGAGGGCCGACGCCGCCCAGAGTCCCCGCCGGAGGGCCGACGCCGCCCGGGATCCCCGCCGGAGGGCCGGCGCCGCCCGGGATCCCCGCCGGAGGGCCGGCGCCTTCCGCGGGGCCGGCCGAGCCGCCGGCGGAGCAGGTGCGCAGCCACCGGGCGCCGCCCGGGCCGGTGGCGAAGGCCGGCACCGGCGCCCGGGTGACCGCCCTGTTGATCGCCGCGCTCGCGCTCGGCGCCGCGATCGCCAACTGGCGGCCGCTCAACCAGTCGGCGGACGACCGGGAACGCCCATACGTGCGCACCGGCACGATCGGTCAGCAGGTATCCGCGCGAGTATTCGACGCCACCCTGCTCAGCGCGCGCGGCGCCGGCAAGGTGGGCTACCAAGGGCAGGCGCACGACACCGGCGGCGTCTGGATGATCGTGCGGATCCGCCTCACTGCGACCGACGAGGCGACGACGCTCGGCTACGCCGCGGTCCGCGACCATCGTGACCGCGTCTACCTCGCGACCCAGCGCGTCAGCCAGCAGATGCTCGGCGGGCGCACCCTGCAACCCGGCATCCCGGTCGAAGCCGACCTGCTCTTCGAGGTGCCCCGGGACGCCGCGACCGACCTGACGCTGCTGCTGGCGGAGCCGTCGATCGACCATCGCATGGACACGATGGCCGAGATCGCGCTGCCCCACTACGACACCGCCACCGTCGACGGGTGGGCAAGCGCCACCGAGCCGGCCATCCTGACGTCGCCCAAGGCGGGATCATGAGCGAGCCGCAGTCGCCTTGGGCGCCACCGCCGCCCCAGCCCGCCGCGTCGGACGGTCCACCATCCACACCGGCGTCTCCCGTGCCACCACCCGTGGCCGCGCCGCCGCCGACCGTGCCACCGTGGCCCCACCAGGCGCCCGTCCCGCCGCCTCACCCGGCACCGCCCACACCCCCGCCTCCCGGGCCACCACCCGCGGGCCCGCCCACCACCGCAGCGCCGAACCCCCCGCCATGGCCCTATCCGGCGCCCGTTACACCGCCCTCCACGCCGCAGCCGCCGCCGTCTTCTCCGCCGCCCGCACCGGCGTGGCCCACCCTGGCTTCCATTCCCTCACCCCGGCCAGCGCCGCCCGCACCGCAGGGGACGCCGGTCTACCCGACCTCGCCGCCGCCCGTTTCATCACCTCCGGCGCTGCCCTATCCCCCGCCCGCTTCTCCACCGCCTCCCCCCGTCTCGCCCAGCTATCCCGTGGCCGGACAGCCACCCCCCACCACCGTGTGGGCGCCGCCACCGGCACCCCCGTCACCGCAGTCGGCACCACCACCTCCGCCGCAATCGGCGCCGCAACCGGTACCCCCGTCGCCGCAACCGTTACCCCCGTCGCCGCAATCGGTACCTCCGTCGTCGCGGTTGGCCGCGGCGCCGGCACCGCCGCAACCTGCCTGGCCTGGGCCGGTGGCCGCGCCTCCCGCTGCTGTTCCGCTCTCGCCCGCCCTGCCGCCCCCACCTGCCGGCCTGCCCGCGCCGGTGATTCAGCCGCCGCGACCGGCTGAGCCAGACACGGCGGTACTCCGGCCGGTCGAGGCCGACACCGCAGCCCTCCAGCCGGTCGAGGCCGACACCGCGATCATCCCGGCCGTCCCACCACCAGCAGTTCCGGCGACCGAGCCCGCGACGGCGTCACCGCCGCCGGTCGAACCACCCGCCCGTCCGGAGCGCGGGTGGTGGCGGCGCAACCTGTGGGGTCTCATCGCGCTGGTGCCGCTGTTCGCGCTGGCGATCGCGCCGGCGGCCAAGGACGGCTGGGATCTTTACAACCGAGTCGAGGCGCACGAGGCGGTCCCTGCCGGGGCAGACGGTTGGGTGACGTACGCCGGCGCCCGGATCCGGCTCGTCGAGCTGGCGCCCGCGACCGGCCTGCAGAACTACCGCGAGCAGCCCTTCACACCGCCGAAGGGGGTTCGGGTGTGGCGGGCGACGCTCGCGTTCGAGACCTCGGATCCGCAGGGGATGGTGTCCTGCGGCATCGAGTTGGAAGATCGCGCTGGACGGCGCTACAGCGACGCTCCGAACGAGTTGAGCGGCGCCGCCGACCTCGGATTTTCGAACTGTGCGCCGGAAGACGACAACACGCCGTCGCCGTACCAGACCTTCGCCTACTTCGCGCTGCCCGAGTCGGCCACCCCGGCCGCGATCCGGATCACCCGGCCCACCGGAATGCCCCGCTACGCCCACCTGCCCGCTCCCTGACGCTCAGCGGTACCAGACGCACGTTATGGAGCCCCCATAACGTGCGTCTGGTACCGCTGAGCACGAAGATCCGCTTGCCTTGGCATGGCAGGTGAACCTTGGCAGCGGCCATGTCCGGTTTGTCCAGCGCAAGATCCCTCGGCTTTCGCGTGATGCGGCCATCATGGGCGATCTTGACGCAGTGGCGTTGCTGTCACGACGGTAGGGCGTCAAGATTCACGATGGGTACGCATACTTGCGTGATATGCGCCCTTTGCGGCGGCCTAGTGTCGACGGCCCCGGCCCGCATGCGTGGCGGTCGGCGCGGAAACCTGCCGCATCGTCATCCACCATGCGGCAAAGCGCGAAGATCGAGAGCCCCCGCGCCCCCGCGCCCCGCGCCCCGCGCCGATCTTGGACTTACCGTGGCGTTCTAGCGACGATCGAGGGCTTATCGTGGCGGTTTGGAGAGGTGGTCTCCAGGGGTCAGTGCAACAGGTGGCTGATCTTGGGAGGCTGGTGGTATGGCTCGTGCGGGAGTGATCACCGCTGATCTGCGGCGGGTGATCGAGAACATGTGGGGACAGGGCGCGTCGTGCGCGGATATCGCCAGAACGATCGGGGTGCACCGTAGTTCGGTGGGGCGGGAGCTGGCCCGTAACCACTCCTACCGGCAAGGGGTGAAAAGTCCTCGCCGGGGGACACCGTACCGGTGGGGGTATCGGGCGGACTGGGCGCAGCAGAAGGCACGGCCGCGGCGGCGCCGGCCCAAGCCGCGCAAGATGGCCGCCGACCCGCGGCTACGGGCGGTGGTGGCGGCCGGGCTGCGCGATAGGTTGAGTCCGCAGCAGGTGGCCGCCGGTTTGCGGGCGGACTTTCCCGGTGATGCGGGGATGCGGGTGTCACACGAGACGATCTACCAGGCGATCTACCTGCAGGCGCGGGGCAGTCTGCGGCTGCTGGTCGACGACGCGTTGCGGGTCAAGCGTAAGGCGCGCCGTTCGCAGTCCCGGGCGGCGCTCGCGGCCCGGTCCGCGATCCGGGGCAAGCCGTGGATCACCGAGCAGGTGCACATCTCGGCCCGGCCGGCCGAGGTCGCCGACCGGGCGGTGCCCGGGCACTGGGAAGGCGACCTGCTCATCGGCGCCCATAAACGGTCGGCGATCGTGACCTTGGCCGAACGGTCGACCCGGTTCGTGATGCTCGGCGCGTTGCCGACCGACCGGTCCAGTCCGGAGGTGATCGCGGTGATCCGGGCCCTGTTCGGCCGGCTCCCGGCCCGGCTGCACCGTAGTTTGACCTGGGACCAGGGCGTCGAACTGGCCGGCTACGCCACTTTCGGACTCGTCCAGGACTGCCAGGTGTTCTTCTGCGACCCGCACAGCCCGTGGCAGCGCGGCACCAACGAGAACACCAACGGCCTGTTACGCGACTACTTCCCCAAGGGCAGGTTCGACTTCACCACCATCGGCCAGGCCGACCTGGACGCCGTGGCCGACCAACTCAACCGCCGGCCACGACAAACCCTGAACTGGCATACTCCGGCACAGAAGCTCAACGAGTACCTCGCGTTGCACTGACCGCTTGAGACCGCC
>JBBEWH010000182.1:0-4972 GCA_037414955.1 Actinomycetes bacterium KLBMP 9797 | reverse complement strand
CGGACGCCTTGCTCATGGGAGGGTCAGGAACGTGTATTCGTGCTGGCAGGGTGGGCCGGGCGCGATGCCGAAACGGCGCTCGTCCAGGTCTAGCAGGACCGAGTAGACGGTTTCGCTGCGCTCCAGCGGCGGATCCCGCCGGTCCAGATGCCGGCAGATCGCCATCGGGAAGCCCGCGTGGTCGCGGAACGCGGCCGCCAGGTCTGCCTCGGTCACCTTCCGCGCCGCGGCGGCCTCCGCGAGCAGCCGCCGGGTCCGCGCCCCCCGGAACAGCGACGCGCCGCCGAGGTCCTTCGCCACATCGTGTACGGGCAGCGCCGTCTCCAGGTGGTTGGCGTGCGTCAACACCCCGTCGACCGGATGCAGCCAGCCCGCGTCGCCCGGCACCAGCTCCACATCGATGATCTCCCCGCCGTCCGCCTCATGGGCCTGCCCGAGCAGCAGGTTCACCGAGGCGTTGCGGGGCGTCCGGCAGGCGACCTTCAGGGCGGCGCCCAGGTAGTCGGTCTCCAGCACGGCGCGCAGCAGCACGTGGTACGGCACACCACCGGCCCGGGTGCCGTCCCGCTCGCAGCCCAGCAGGTTGAGACACAGGCCGAGCCCGGCCGAGTTCAGCCCGGTCTTGGCGAGCATGCCGGCCTCGGCGAGCGTGATGACCGCGTGGCCGCGCTCGTCCCGGGTCTGCAGCACCACCATGGCCTCGCGCTGGTCCGGGTGCCAGTCCCAGTTCTGCCCGAGCAGCGTGTGCCCGTTCGCCGTGTGCGTGTCCAGGACGCCGGCCGCCGTGCAGCCACCGTCGCGCCGGGTGCCGTAGATGAGCTCGGTGCGGGCGTTCAGCGCGTACAGCTCCTCGGGCCGCGCTCCGGCGCCCTCGGCCACCCCGTCCAGCATCTCCGCGATCCGGGGGTGGTGCGCCCGGGTGGCCTCCCGGTAGCCGGCGCCCGCCGCCCGCACCGCCGCCGCGTCCAGGCCAGCCTGGTCCTGGAACCGGCGCAGGTAGAGCGCCACGTTTGCGCCGATGAGCTGGGCCGCGGCGACACCATACGCCGCGCCGCACTCGGCCGGCGTGCCGGAGACAGTGATCAACGGAAGAGGGAAGCTCACCCGCAAAGCCTAGTGGGGCGCGGCGCCGTGCTGCCCGGCTCTCGGTGCTCGCGGCCCGGCCGCTGCGCCGCCGGTCCGGGCCATCGCGGCGGGATGAACGTACCCTGGCTGCATGGATGAGTCCTGCGTCCTCGTGGACGGCCCGTGGACGCACCGTTTCGTGGGCGCTAACGGCACCCGCTTCCACGTCGTCGAGGCGGGCAGCGGTCCGATGGTGCTGTTCCTGCACGGCTTCCCCGAGTTCTGGTGGGCGTGGCACGAGCTGCTGCCCGCCGTGGCCGGGGCGGGCTTCCGCGCCGTCGCGGTCGACCTGCGCGGATACGGCGCCAGCGACAAGCCGCCGCGCGGCTACGACGGATACACGATGGCGGCCGACGTCACCGGTCTGATCCGCGCGCTGGGCGAGCGGTCCGCCACGATCGTCGGCGCCGGCTTCGGCGGCATGCTCGGGTGGACCGCTGCCGCGTTCCACCCGAAGATGGTGCGCCGCCTGGTGGTGCTGGGCGCCGCGCATCCGCTGCGGCTGCGCACCGCGCTCTTCAACGACCCGCGCGGGCAGATCGCCGCGTCGGCGCCCACCCTCCGCTTCCAGCTTCCCCGGTACGAGCACATCCTGACCCGCAACGACGCGGCGCTGGTCGGCGAGTTCCTGCGCCGCGGCGGCAGTCCCGACTGGGTACGCAGTGCCGCGTTCGCCGACTACGAACGGCGCTGCCGGGAGGCGATGCAGATTCCGCAGGCGGCGTTCTGCGCGCTGGAGGCGTACCGGTGGGCGTTCCGGTCGGTGCTGCGCCTGCACGGGTACCGCTTCGTCAAGCTCATGCAGCAGCCGCTCGTCACGCCGACGTTGCACCTGCACGGCGCCCTCGACACCGCGATCCTGCCGCGCACCGCGCAGGGCTCCGGCCGCTACGTCATCGCGCCCTACGAGTGGCGGCTGCTCGACGGCGCCGGACACTTCCCGCACGTGGAGACGCCGGACGTGGTCCTGGGCGAGGTCCTGCGCTGGGCCAAGTCGTAGCCCGCCGCGGCCGCCGGCTGGTGGTCAGACGCGTTGTTCGCGAAGGTCGGTGACCTCGACGGCCGGCGCCCAGCCCTGGTAGACCCCGACGTCGAACTCCTCGAGGCCCAGCGCGTGGGCCACCGGCCAGCGACCACCGGTGTACTCCACGCGCAGCCAGCTGTCGTGCTCGGCCAGCACGATGAACGGCTCACCCCGCCACGTGCAGGTGGTCCGCACGTAGACGAACTCGTCGAGCTCGGCGGCCGGCAGCACGCGCACGAACCGCCCCGGCCGCACCTGCTCGAAGCCGTCGTCCGGCCCGGGCTGGTAGACGCGCACGTTGTCGCCGTCCGGGCTGGCCTCGTACTCGCGTCCGCGCCAGCGGGCGACGTAACCGTCCCGCATCAGTGCTCACCCACCCGGCGCCAGGTGGGTGCGTCGGTGTCCAGCAGGGCGATCAGCTTTTCGGTGCCGTCGGCACCGATCCGCCACAGCTGCGCGCCGTGCGGCAGCCGCACGCTGTCCACTTTGAACTCGGCGATGACGCCACCGCTCTCGCCGGGCGCGAACCCGTTGCCGCGGAACGGCGGCCGCTCGATCACCCAGCCCTCCATCGCCCGCATCGCCGGCTCGTCCGGCCCGCCATACGGAATGCGATAGAGAGTCGGCCGGTGGGCGGGCCACCGCAACACGTACGCCTCGTTGTGGGTGGCGCCGGCGGGCGCCGTGCCCAGCGCGGCATACAACGCGGCCGGCGAGGTCAGGTGCGCCATCTCCGCCGCCCGATGCACGAAGCCCGACACCCGGTCGTAGCCACGCTCCAGGTAGTAGGCGACCTGGCTCGGTGGGAGGGTCTTCTGCATCACCGTCAGGTGGTCGCTGTCGTGCGGCACCACCGCGGCCGGACCCGGCTCGTCGTCGGTGTTGGCGCTGAGCCCCACCTCGTCCGCCCAGCTCGCCAGCGCGATGATCTGCGCGCCCGGCAGCTTCGCGCCGACCGGCGTGCTCGGGTTGATCGCGAACGACCAGCCCGGATCCGGCCACGCCTTGATCAACTTGGTGAACTTGACGTCGATCGTCTCGATCGTCTCGCCCAGGTGATCGCGCAGCCGCTCCACGGACGTGAACACCACGATGAAGGGCTCGCCGTCGAGCGTCTCGGTCAACCACGCGAACCCGGGCTCGCCCGGGCGGGTGCCGTCGGCGGACACCGGCGAGACCGGCACCAGCACCGTGGCCAGCAACAACGTCGAGAGAAACGAGTCGGTGCTGCCGTCACCGGCCGCCGCGAGCAGATTCTTCTCCACCTCGTTGACGGGCACGAAGTCGGTCGCCGCGGCCGCGCTGGACGCCGGGTGCGCCGAGGGGCGCGCGCTGGCTGCCGGCACCGGCGGCGGCGCGTTGGTCTGCGGGACACGGACCGGCGCCGGCGGCGGCACGGGAGCTTGCGGCAGGTGGGCTTGCGGGACGTGAGCTTCTGGGGCGTAGGCCGGTGGCGGCACATGGGCCGGCGGCGGGGCCGGGGGCGCGAACGGCGCCGGGACGGGCGGCGCTGACGCCGCCGGGGCGACCGGCCGGCCGGGGACGACCGGTGGACCCCAATCGGACACGATCTCGCCGGCGAGCACGCCGCCACTGCTCTGCACCGGGTCCGGGGCAACGGTGGGTGACGCGGCCGGGCCAGCGGCCATGACCGGGCCGGCCTGCGACGGGACGGCGCTGACCGGCGGCGACATCGGGCCGGTTTGCGGTGGGGCGGCGCTGACCTGCGGCGGGATCGGCCCGGTGTGGGGCGGGATCGGGCTGGGCCCCGGGGTCGGGGAGGGCATTGGCGGCCGGGGCGCCATCGAGGGCGGCGGCGCGCCGGGCGGTGGTGGCGGAGCGGGGACCCGGCGCGGCAGGCCACTCGCCGTCGGCGTGGGCGCCACGGTGCTGGCGCCGGCTGGCGCGGCCGCGGGCGGTGCCAGCCCGGGGACACTCTCGCCGGCAGCCATCTGGGCCGGGATCGGGCCGGGCGCCGAGCCCTGGGCACCGATGAAGCTGGTCGGCGACGGGTGGACGGGCGAGCCGGCGGGCGGCGCGCCGCTCGCGGCCTGCGCGTGCGCGTAGGAAGCGTCGCCCGCAGGGGCGCTCGCGTAGGGGGCGGCGGCCGGCACCCCCGGCGGCGGCGCGGCGGCGGCCGGGACGTTCGGTGGCGCCGCGGTCGGCATCGAGACACCGGCCTGCGGCGGCAGCGGGGTGCCCGGGACGGTCACGGTGGCCCGGGCCCGCGCCCCGGCCTCCGCGTGCTCGCGCGGACGGTTGCTGGCGGCGCGCCCGGGCAGCCGCACGTCGCCACGGGCGAGCTGCGCGACGAACCAGGCCGGCAGGTATCCCTCGACCGGCAGGCCCGGGTTGACGGCCAGCCACCACTCCAGGTGCGGCCACGCGGCGGCCAGATCATGGAACGCGATCCGCCGCGCCGAGCCGGCATTGTCGGCCAGGCAGGCGCGCAGCGCCACGCTGGAGGTGAACGCCAGCACGTGGGTGCGGCCGCTGGTGGTCCAGGTGCCCCAGCCCATCGGCGTGCGACCGGCCAGCGCGTCCGCCGACACGGGGAGCAGCAGCTCAGCGCGGGAAAGTATGCGGAAGTACTGCTCTTGGTCGCCCTCGCGAAGCGCGTCTCGCATGGCGACCTCGGCCTCGGTGGCCGGCTCCCATTCGGTCACGGCCACCTCCCTTCCACCGAACAGGCCACGGGTATCGCGTACAACCTACAAGGTCCCGCCGATCAAGGGCATAGGCCCATAAGCCCCTTCCATGATCAAGGCGTGCCGGCCGTCGGTGGAACGCGCTGGGGGGAGGCATGTTCAAGGGGGTGGGGGC
>JBBEWH010000181.1:0-83633 GCA_037414955.1 Actinomycetes bacterium KLBMP 9797 | reverse complement strand
ACCCCCCCTCACTTTAACCCGCCCCCCCCCACGTCGCTCTAACGACTTGTGGCACGCCTTGATCATGGAGGTGGGAGCGGTCCGGTCGGCTCGAAAATCGGCAAAGGACACAAAAGGTGCGTCGGGGTTATCCACAGGGGGTTCCGGTCATGTGAACCGGTCGCTACCGTCGGTGTCCAAAGTGGCACTGGGAAGCGGGTGGACCAATGGCACAGACACACGTGGACGCCGCTGTCATGCGGCAGACGGCGGCGAAGTTCGACGAGGTTGGCCGCGACCTTGAGGCGATGCTCAACGGGCTGATGTCCGAATTAGACGCTTTACGCGGCGCTTGGCAGGGCGCCGGTGGCCGGTCGTTCCAGGAGGTCAGAGCCCAATGGGCGGCCGACCAGCGGGCCATCCAGCAGGCGCTGGCCGAGACGGCGACGGCGCTGCGCGCGTCGGGCACCGGTTATGACGCCACGGACGCCCAGGCCGCCGGCCGGGTCGCCGCCACCAACCGTGGCCTGTCGCTGCCGCTGTAGGAAGGAAGAACTGATGGGAGACAGTCAACTCGTCGTCAACTTCCCGGCGCTGCACCAGGCCAGCGCCGACATCCAGAAGGCGCTGAACGCGCTGGACACGCAGCTCGGTCAGCTCGAGCGGGACGCCGCGCCGCTGGTCGCGACCTGGGAGGGCGAGGCGCGGCAGGCCTACGACGCCCGCCAGGCCCGATGGCGTCGCGCGGCCCTGGACCTGCAATCCATCTTGCGGGAGATCAAGGTCGCGGTGGACGAGTCCGCTGCCGACTACTGGAACACCGAACGCCAAACGATCAACCGGTTCTGACCACCCCATGATCAAGGCGTCCCTCAAGGCGTTAGAACGACGTGAAGGACGCCTTGATCATGGGGTCAGGGGGCGGGGAGCGGCCGCGGGGTCCAGGGGTGGGCCTTCGGGGATCCACTCGACCAGCGCGCTGGGCATCCGGAGCGGGCGCACATCGGCGTACCCGAGGAGAGCTAGCACCGACGGGTCGGTGATGGCGTGCCGCTGCCCGAGGTCGGTGACCAGCGCGACGGCACCCCCGCTCGCGACCAGCGCGCCGCTGCCGGGCGCGACCGTGACGGGCGCCTCCGGCGGGCGCGCGCCGACGCGTACCTCCGTGATCGTGCCGCCGTCGCCGATCTCGCCGCAAACGGCGCCGCCAGCCGGCGCGAGCGCCGGCGTCGTGGCCGGTGGCGGCGCGCCGGGCGGCGCGGGTGCGGGCACCTTGGGCAGGTCGGCGTATTCGCCCTGGCTGAGCGCGGTGGGCCGGTCCTGGTCGAGGTCGGTGAGGAGCAGATCGGCCTGCACCTGGGTGATGGCCGCGAGGCCGGCGCGGTGGGCGACCGCGTACTCCCGGCCGCCGCCCTGGGTGGCGACGACGAACACCTCGCCGACCACCGCACCGGGCACCGCGGGCGACGGCGTGCCCTCGCCCGGGACGGCCGCGCGGGCGAGCGGCGAACCCGCGGGCAGGGCGTCCAGCAGTGGGGCGGGGATCCGGACGGGGCGCTCGTCGGCCCACCCGAGCGCGGCGGCGACCAGGTCGCGCTCGGCGATGGCGTGCCGGCGGTGCTGCCAGATCAGGTGTGCCGTGCCGTCGGGATGCTCGGCCAGCAGCGCGCGCCCGGCGAGCGGCGCGCCGCCGCCCGCGGGCCGGCCGATGACGAGCGCGCCACCGTCCGCGGCGCCGCATACCGTCCAGTGGCCGGCGAGCCGGGCCGCGTCCGGCAGCGCGTCGGGCGCGCCGGCGATGCCGAGTGGCACGCCCCGCGGCGCGCCGCGGAGGTCCGCGCGCGAGACCAGCACGGTCGTGCCCGCGCCGCCCGCGATGAGCAGCGCGGACGCGTAGTTCGGCACCGGGTGCAGCGCACCGCCGCGGAAGACGAACCGCGCCCCCGACTCCTTCTCCACGACGATGGCGCGCGGATCGCCCCAGTCCGCCCGGTCGCCGCCGGTCACGGCCGCGTGGGCGGCCACCGCGCCGAACGCGATGGCAGCGAGGAGTACGCCGGCGAGCGTCCCGCCGGCGAGGCGGTGGAACGGCGACCGCGCGGGGTCGATGTCGCGCGCGACGAGCGCGGCGACGACCCGCTGCACCAGAAACTGGTACGACTGCAGCTGGTCCTGCCGCGACGGCATGCCGCACGGTACCGCGGCGGGCCTTATGATCGCCGCCCATGAGCATTCTCATCCGGCTCGGCGTCAGTGCCCTGGCGTTCTGGCTCGTCACCTGGTTGCTGCCGGGGATCACGCTGTCCACCGACTCGATCCTGGAGGCGGCCGGCACGCTGCTGGTGGTCGCGATCATCTTCGGCGTGGTCAACGCCGTGCTGCGGCCGATCATCAAGACCGTGGGCTGCGGGTTCTACCTGCTCACGCTCGGGCTGATCGCGCTCGTCGTGAACGGGCTGCTCTTCCTGCTGACGAGCTGGATCGCCGGGCGGCTGGACCTGCCGTTCCACGTCGACGACTTCTGGCCGAGCGCGGTGGTCGGTGCGTTCCTGGTCGCGGTCGTGAGCGGCGTGCTGAACGCGCTCGTCAAGGACCGCGACTGACAGGTACCGTCCTCGGGTGCCGGTATACGAATTGTCCACCGATCCCGCCCGCATCGACCTCGACCGGGTGCACGACTGGCTGGCCAACGACGCGTACTGGGCGCTCGGCCGCCCCCGCGAGGTGGTCGAGCGGGCCATCGCGGGCTCGCTGGTGTTCGGCGCCTTCCGGTCCGCCGACCGGGTGCAGGTCGCGTTCGCCCGGGCGGTCACCGACAGCGCGACGTTCGCCTGGCTCTGCGACGTGTACGTGGACCGGGCCGAGCGGGGCAACGGCCTGGGCTCCTGGCTGGTCGGCGCGATCCGCGACCACCTGGAGGCGCTCGGCGTGCGCCGGGTGCTGCTCGCCACGAAAGACGCGCACGGGGTGTACGGGAAGCTGGGCTGGAAGCCGCTCGCCGAGCCGGACCGGTGGATGGAGCTGGACCGCCGGTGACGCCCATCACGGGCAAGGAGCGCAGCGCCACCTAGCCCTTACGGTGGGAGATATGACCGATCTCCGAAAGGGCTACCTGTTCGGCCTGACCGCATACGTTGCGTGGGGATTTTTCCCGATTTACTTCAAGCATCTCCAGCCCTCCGGGCCGGTGGAGATCCTTGCGCACCGGGTGGTGTGGTCCGTCGTCTTCGTCGCGCTCGTGCTCACCGTGATCCGGTCCTGGCGGTTCCTCGGCACGCTGCTGAGGAAGCCCCGGTCGCTGGCTGGCATCGTCCTCGCCGCCACGCTGATCGCGGTCAACTGGGGCACGTACATCTACGGCGTCAACTCCGACCGGGTCGTGGAGACGGCGCTCGGGTACTTCATCACCCCGCTGGTCCTGGTGGTGCTCGGCGTGACGATCCTGCGCGAGCGGCTGCGGCCGGCGGCCTGGGTGGCGCTCGGCATCGGCGCGGCCGCCGTGGCCGTGCTGACCATCGACTACGGGCGCCTGCCCTACATCGCGCTCACCCTCGCCGCCAGCTTCGGCGGGTACAGCCTGGTCAAGAAGCGTCTCGGGCTGCCCGCGGCGGAGGGGTTCTTCATCGAGTCGGCGGCGCTCGCGCTGCCGGCGCTCGGCTATCTCGGCTGGCTCACCTGGCGCGGTGACGGCACGTTCGGGCAGGTCTCCGCCGGTCACACGGTGTTGCTCCTGCTCGCCGGCGCGCTCACCGCGATCCCGCTGATGCTCTTCGCCGGCGCGGCCAACCGCATCCCGCTGAGCGCGGTCGGCGTCCTGCAGTACGTGGCGCCGATCCTGCAGTTCGGCACCGGCGTCCTGATTTACCACGAACCGATGCCGCCGGCCCGATTGGCGGGTTTCGCCCTGGTGTGGCTGGCGCTCGTGATCTTCACCTTCGACAGCCTGCGCCGGACCCGCACCGCCACTCCTCATGATCAGGGCGTCCCTCAAGTCGCTAGAGCGACGTGAAGGACGCCTTGATCATGGGATTTCGTGGTCCATGAGGGGGGTGCCGTCCTTGCGGACCAGGACCAGCTTCTTCAGGTCCTTGCCCACCCAGCTCGACATGCTCGTGAACGTGGCGTCGGCACCGGGCGCCAGCTTCCAGGAGCCGATCTCGCGCTTCTCCCCCGCGGCGCTGTAGGCGACCAGCCCGTACGTGTACGTCTGGTTGTCCCGCTCCTTCGGATAGACGCAGTGCATCGTGATCTCGGTGCCGTGGTCGGTGGTGCGCATCCCGATCTCGGCATCGATCGGCAGGTTCGACGCCAGCCGGTTCATCGACACCAGTTGCACCTGCGGCGTGGGATCGGCCGGCCCACCCTCGCGCAGCACGCCCGCACCCAGCCCGACGAACAGCGCCAGGCAGGCCGCGGCGAGTGCGGTGCCAGCGGTCCGCCACCGGCGGGCAGCCCGCTCCCGGCGCCGCGAGTGCGCCACGGCGGTCAGCAGCTGAGGCATCCGCGACTCGGACGGCGGAGCGGAGGCGATCGTCTCCAGTCCCGCCGGATCCAACCGGCCCAGTAGCCCGGGTAGGACCGCTACGTCGCCGACCGCCTCGCGGCAGGTCGTGCAGCCGGCGAGATGTCGCTCGTAGCCAGCCCGCTCACCGGGCGACAGGGCACCGAGGACGTAGGCACCACTGTCGTATTCGTAGTCGCACCTCATCTCGTCACCCCCATCTCTTCCAACACCAGCCGCAATGAGCGCAGCGCGTAATGCGTACGGGACTTGACCGTGCCGGGTGGCACGCCGAGCCGGGATGCCGCCTCAGCCACCGATCGCCCTTGGTAGAAGCACTCCACCAGCACCTCGCGGTGCGGCGGGGAGAGCCGTCCGAGAGCCTCGGCCACGGTCCACGCCTCGACCGCCCGGTCTGCCTCGTCCACCGCGGGCGGCGGCTCGGGCAGCTCGTCGGTGACGATCTCCCCGACCCGGGCGGAACGCCGCCGCCACGCGTCGATTGCCAGGTTGCGTGCGGTGGTGAACAACCAGGCACGCACCGAACCGCGTTGCGGATCCAGTGCCTCCGGATGCCGCCACGCACGCAACAGCGTCTCTTGCACTAAATCCTCGGCCCGTTGCCGGTCGCCCCCGGCCAGCCTCAGCGCGTGGGCGAAAAGCGCGTCGCCGTGCTCGTCCTGCAACGCGCGTAGCAATCGCGCATCCTCGTCGGTCAAACCACCCGCCGCCTCCCTTCGCCCCCTTCTACGCAGGGGGTGTCTGGTCGGTTCACCGGAGGTACGTTCACCTTGCGTTCACCGATCTGCCGGGCGGTGCTCATGCCCCCCTCTTAGCGTCCGGCAGGGTGCCCATCGGGCACCGGACCAGCAAGGAGGCTCCCCCAACATGACCGATCGACCGCGGCTGCTCCCGGTGCTCGGGCAAACCGGACACACCGGACGTAGCTCGATGACCTGCCAATATCGCTGCGGAAACGCGTGCGACCACCCGGTGCCGAACGAGTCCGACAACCCGTACTTCGGTGACGTGGTTCAGACCGAGATGTCCCGGCGCGGCGTGGTCCGCGCGGGCGCCGTCGGCGCTCTGGTGCTCGGCTTCGCCGGCACGGCGGCGGCCTCGGCCGCACCCGCGCTGGCCGCTCCCGCAACCGGCGAGGCCGCCACCGCCACCGAAGGCGCCGTCGCGGCGGCGCGCCTCACCGGCGGGCTGACCTTCAAGCCCATTCCCCCGAACCGCCTCGACACCTTCGTGGTGCCGAACGGGTATGACCACGCGGTGGTCATCCGCTGGGGCGACCCGGTGCTGCCCGGCGCTCCCGCGTTCGACCTGGCGAACCAGACGGCCGCCGCGCAGTCGAAGCAGTTCGGCTACAACAACGACTTCGTCGCGGTGCTGCCGCTGGACAAGCGCAACCGGCGGGCCCTGCTCGTGGTCAACCACGAGTACACCAACGAAAACCTGATGTTCCCGGGCTTCACCACCTTGGACGCGCTGACCGTCGAGCAGCTCAAGGTCGGGATGGCCGCGCACGGTCTGTCCGTTGTGGAGATCGAGCGGGTCGGCGACACCGGCCAGTGGGTCCCGGTCCGCAAGGGTCCGCGGCCCTACAACCGCCGGATCACCGCGCTGGCCACGAAGTTCGAGTTCACCGGGCCGGCCGCCGGCTCGGACTGGCTCAAGACCGCCGCCGACCCGCGCGGCAAGGTGGCCATCGGCACGCTGAACAACTGCGCCGGCGGCGTCACGCCGTGGGGCACGGTGCTCTCCGGTGAGGAGAACTTCAACCAGTACTTCGTGGGCGGCGACGCCGTGGCGGCGGAGCTGAAGCCGCGGCTGGCCCGGTACGGCATCACCACCACCGCCCGGTACCCCGGCGACAGCCGCAAGTGGGACCGCGCCGACGAGCGGTTCGACCTGGCCAAGCACCCCAACGAGGCAAACCGCTTCGGCTGGATCGTCGAGGTCGACCCGCTCGACCCGGAGGCCAAGCCGCGCAAGCACACCGCGCTGGGCCGGTTCAAGCACGAGGGCGCGAACGTCATCGTGGCCAAGGACGGCCGGGTCGTGGCGTACATGGGCGACGACGAGCGGTTCGACTACCTGTACAAGTTCGTGTCGGACAAGAAGGTCATGAAGGGCGACTCCTGGACGGCGCGGCGGCACAACCTGACGCTGCTGGAGTCCGGCACGCTCTACGTGGCGAAGTTCGAGTACACCAGCGCCAGCGAGATCGACGGCTCGGGCAAGCTGCCGTCCGACGGCGCGTTCAACGGCGCGGGCCGCTGGATCAAGCTGGTGCAGGGCAACAAGTCCTTTGTGGACGGCATGACCGCGGCCGAGGTGCTGACGTTTACCCGGCTGGCCGGCGACAAGGTCGGCGCGACCAAGATGGACCGCCCGGAGGACGTCGAGCCGAGCCTGCTTACCGGCAAGGTCTACGTGGCGCTGACCAACAACAGCAACCGGGGCACCGGCACCAACCCGGCGGCCGACGAGGCCAACCCGCGCAACGCCAACCGGCACGGACAGGTCCTCGAGCTGGTGGAGGACCGAGCCGACAACGCGGCGGAGACGTTCACCTGGTCACTGCCGATCGTCTGCGGCGACCCGACGGACGCGTCGACGTACTTCGCCGGGTACGACAAGACCAAGGTCTCGCCGATCTCCTGCCCGGACAACGTGGCGTTCGACGGCGCCGGCAACCTCTGGATCTCCACCGATGGCAACGCGCTGGGCAGCAACGACGGCCTCTTCGCCACCGCCATCGAGGGCCCGGAGCGCGGTCACCTCAAGCAGTTCCTGACCGTGCCGATCGGCGCGGAGACCTGCGGGCCGTTCATCACCACCGACCAGAAGTCGGTCTTCGTCGCGGTCCAGCACCCCGGCGAGCTGGCTGGCGCGTCGGTGGAGGCACCGGCCTCCACCTGGCCCGATGGTGACTACGCCAAGCCCGGCGTGGTCGTCACCTGGCGGCTGGACGGCCGCGCCATCGGCTCCTGACCAGATCCATGATCAAGGCGTCCCTCAGGTCGTTCTAACGACTTCAGGGACGCCTTGATCATGAGGAGGGCCAGTCAACGTGAGGGATTCCCGTGTGGCATCGTGGGGATGTGGACGGGGAGCTGGCTAGAGGCGGACTGACCTCGATCGGGATCGATTTCATCGACCCGGCGCTCGAGGCGTCTGTCGCGCGCGTCCTCGACGTGGTCGAGCACGAGCTGCGCACCGGCGTGGAGAGCGCCGACCCGTTCGTCAGCGAAGCCGCCCGCCACCTCGTCGAGGCAGGTGGCAAGCGGTTCCGGCCGTTGCTCGTCGCGCTGGGTGCGCACTTCGGTGACCCTGCGGCACCGCTGGTCGTGCCCGCGGCGGTAGTGATGGAACTCACGCATTTGGCCACGCTCTACCACGACGACGTCATGGACGAGGCGGCCGTGCGCCGCGGCGCACCGAGCGCCAACTCCCGCTGGACCAACTCGGTCGCCATCCTGGTCGGCGACTACCTCTTCGCGCGCGCCGCCGACATCGCCGCCGACCTCGGCCCCGAGGCCGTCCGGCTCCAGGCCCGCACGTTCGCCCGCCTGGTGCACGGCCAGATCGCCGAGACGGTCGGCCCGCGCACCGGCGACCCGGTCACCCACTACCTCGACGTGATCGCGGAGAAGACCGGGTCGCTGATCGCGACGTCCGCGCGGTTCGGCGGCATGTTCGGCGACGCCGAGCCCGCGCACATCGAGGCCCTCGCGGGATACGGCGAGACGATCGGCGTCGCGTTCCAGCTCTCCGACGACCTGCTCGACATCGCCTCCGAGTCGGTGCAGTCCGGCAAGACGCCCGGCACCGACCTGCGCGAGGGCGTGCCGACCCTGCCGGTCCTCTACGCCCTGGCCGCCGACGACGCCGACCCCGCCTCGACCCGCCTCCGCGAGATCCTGAGCCAGGGCCCGGTGACCGACGACGCCCAGCACCGTGAGGCGCTGGGCCTCCTCCGCGAGTCGCCCGCGCTCAAGCGCGCCCGCGAAACGGTCCGCACCTACGCCGAAACGGCCCGCGCCCAGCTGGCACCCCTGCCGGACGGCGCTCCCCGCCGGGCGCTGGAGTCCCTCTGTGATTTCATCGCCGACCGCACCGGATAGTTAAATCTTTCTGTGGATCATGGGTCTGGCGGCAAGATCTGTCCTATTTGATGCCGCATGTTCCATGATCATCTGACATAGGCTCACGTCGGGGGATCAACATACGGTCGCGTAGGGCCTACCATGGGTCGCCGTAGATGTGGTCCCTTCGATCCGAACGGGCGTTTCGTTCGACGGCGATATTTCATATGGTGTAACTTCCCCCGGCTGCGGAGGTGGTTGTGCGCGACCCCTTGGCGGAACCTTCGGATCTGATCCGGAGCGTCTCGCGCGCTCTACGCGTCCTGGAGGCCGTTGGGCGGGCCCCGAAGGGCTTGACCGTCAAGCAGATCGCCCGGCGCTGCGAGCTCACCGTCGCGACCACGTACCACCTGGTGCGCACGCTGGCGTACGAGGGCTACGTGATCAGGCGCGAGGACGGCACGTACATCGTGGGCCTGGAGATCGCCGACCGGTACCGGGAGTTGGTGGCCGCGTTCCGCGGTCCGCTCTCGGTGGCCGACTCGCTGCGGCGGGCCGCGGCCGAGACCGGCTACAGCCACTACGTGGGCCGGTTCGTGGGCGGCCGGGTGGCGATCACCGCGGCCGCCGAGGGGCTGCGCTCGCCATACCTGGAGGATCTCGTGCCCGGCTACGACGAGGGAGCGCACGCAACCGCGCTGGGAAAGGCCCTGCTGGCCACGCTGACGCCCGAGCAGCGCTTCCGGTACCTCAAAGAGTGGGGCATGCGGCCGTTCACCGCGCAGACGCTCACGACGCCCGAGACGTTCGAGGCCGACCTGGCCGCCGGCGACCGGCGCGGCATGCAGATGGAGCTGGGCCAGTACCGGCAGGGCCTCGGCTGTGCGGCCGTGCTGGTGACGCAGGACAAGGAGATGGAACGGCGGATCGCGCTCGCCTGCGCGATGCCGGCCGCCGAGCTGATGACGACGGCCCGCCTGGTCCGCACCCGCCTCACGACGCTCGCGAAGGGCCTGGCGGACGCGATCGCCGCCGACGCCTAGCCCTGATGCAAGGAAGGGCCCCTTATTAACACCTCGCATCGTGAGGAAGGGTCCCTTGCACTCGCCTCGCGTAATGGAAGGGCCCCTTGCTAACACCGTGAGGTGTTAACAAGGGGCCCTTCCTTGCAAGCGGGCGGGGGCTAGCGGACGAATTCGGCTGCGCTGTTCGTGAGGTCGAGCAGCGCGGCGGGGGCGACGCCGAGGACCAGCGTGGCCACCACGCCGATCGCCAGGGCGGTGGCGGTGAGCCCGCCGGGCACCGAGACGGTCGGCGTCGACTCGCTGGGCTCGGAGAGCCACATCATGACGACGACCCGGATGTACGGGAACGCCAGCAGCATGCTCGTGATCACGCCGAACACGACCAGCCACGTCTCGCCCGAGTCCAGCGCCGCCCCGAAGACCGCGAACTTCGCGATGAAGCCGCTGGTCAGCGGAATGCCGGCGAACGCGAGCAGGAGGAACGTGAAGACGCCGGCGTAGAGCGGCGAGCGCCGCCCGAGCCCGGCCCACCGGGACAGGTGGGTGGCCTCGCCGTCACCGTCCCGCACCAGCGACACCACGCCGAACGCGGCGATCACCGTGAAGCCGTACGCGACCAGGTAGAACATCGTGCTGGACAGGCCGTCCTTGGAGAGCGCCAGCACGCCCACGAGCAGGTAGCCGGCGTTCGCGATCGACGAGTACGCGAGCAGGCGCTTGATGTCGGTCTGGGTCACCGCGAGCACCGCGCCGACCAGCATGGTCAGCACCGCGATCACGCCCAGTACCGGCGTGTACTCCCAGGAGATGCCGTCGAACGCGGCGTACAGCACGCGCAGCAGCGCGCCGAACGCGGCCACCTTGGTGCAGGCCGCCATCAGCGCGGTGATCGGCGTCGGCGCGCCCTGGTAGACGTCGGGCGTCCACACGTGGAACGGCGCGGCGGCGGCCTTGAACAGCAGGCCGATCGCGATCAGCGCGAGGCCGGCGTACAGCAGGACCGTGCTCTGCTGCGACTCGGTCACCGCGTCGTGGATGGTGCCGAACTTGACGCCGCCCGCGTAGCCGTACACCAGCGCGACACCGAACAGGAAGAACGCCGAGGCGTACGCGCCGAGCAGGAAGTACTTCAGGGCCGCCTCCTGGCTGAGCAGGCGGCGCCGGCGGGCGAGCGCGCACAGCAGGTAGAGCGGCAGCGAGAAGACCTCGAGCGCGACGAACATGGTCAGCAGGTCGTTGGCCGCGACGAACAGCAACATGCCGGCGATCGCGAACACGGTCAGCGGGTATACCTCGGTGGCGCCCTGCTCCCGGACCGCCTGCTTGCGGTCCGCCTCGGACCCGACGGTGATCGCGGCGTGGGCCACGAACGGCCCACCGTGCTCCATCGACCGGTCGGCGATCAGCAGCAGGGCCATCAGCCCGAGCACGATGATGCCGCCCTGCAGGAAGAGGGTCGGCCCGTCGATGGCCAGCGCGCCGCCGGCGGTGAGCAGCCGGGTGTCGTCGCCGATCTCGTTGACCACCATGCCCAGCGCGGCGACGAGCCCGAGCAGGGCCACGACGAGCTGCGCGCCCCGGCGCGCGCCGCGGGGCAGCACCGCCTCGAACAGCACGCCGACGCACGCGACGCCGAAGAGGATCAGCATCGGCGCTAGTGCCGCGTAGTCGATGGGCGGCAGTTTGAGGTCTTCCATCAGTTCGACGCCTCCCGAACGGCGGGCGCGGGGTCGGACTTGCCGACGTCCTGCATGGTGGCCTGGACGGCCGGGTTGATGACGTCGGTGATCGGCTTCGGGTAGAAGCCGAGCACCAGCAGCAGCGCGATCAGCGGCGCGACCACGACCTTCTCGCGCAGCGACAGGTCGCGCCGCATGGCGTCGACCTTCTCCAGCGCCGGGTTGAGCGTGCCCTGCGTGGTGCGCTGCACCATCCACAGCACGTACGCGGCGGCGAGGATGATGCCGCCGGTCGCGATCACCGCGACCGTCTTGTTCACCGTGAACGTGCCCAGCAGCACCAGGAACTCGGAGACGAACGGCGCGGTGCCCGGCAGGGCGAGCGACGCCAGGCCGGCGAAGAACAGCACACCGGCCAGCAGCGGCACCATCTTGCCCGCGCCGCCGAAGTCACTGACCAGCGCGGAACCGCGGCGGGCCACGAACATGCCGACGACCAGGAAGAGCAGGCCGGTGGCGAGGCCGTGGTTGACCATGTAGAGCACCGCGCCGGTGCCGGCCTGCGTGGTGAACGCGAAGATGCCCACGCCGATGAAGCCGAAGTGCGCGATCGACGTGTACGACACCAGGCGTTTCAGGTCGTTCTGCCCGACCGCGAGCAGCGCCGCGTAGATGATGCCGATCAGCGCGATGGCCAGCGCGTACGGGGCGAACCACTGGGACGCCTCGGGGAAGAGCGGCAGGCAGTAGCGCAGGATGCCGAACGTGCCCACCTTGTCGAGCACCCCGACGAGCAGCGCGGCCGAGCCGGCGGGCGCCGCGCCACCGGCGTCCGGCAGCCAGGTGTGGAACGGGAAGAACGGCGCCTTGATGGCGAACGCCACGAAGAAGCCCAGGAACAGCCAGCGCTCGGTGTTCGTGGTGAAGTCGGCCGTCAGCAGGTCCTGCCAGTCGAACGTGCGGCCGCCCAGCGCCCACAGGCCGATCACCGCGGCCAGCATGAAGAGGCCGCCGACCAGCGAGTACAGGAAGAACTTCACCGCGGCGTACTGGCGGCGCTGGCCGCCGTACGAGCCGATGAGGAAGTACATCGGCACCAGCATGACCTCGAAGAACACGTAGAACAGGAACACGTCGGCGGCCGCGAAGACGCCGATCATCGTGGTCTCGAGGATGAGCAGCAGGGCGAAGTACACCGGCACGCTGCGCCGCGACTGGTCCGCGTCGTGCCACGAGGCCAGGATCACCAGCGGCACCAGGATCGCGATCAGCAGCAGCATCACCAGCGCGATGCCGTCGACCGCGAACGTGAAGCGGGCGTCCCAGGACGGGATCCAGGTGTACGACTCGCGGAACTGGAACCGGTCGCCGCCGGCGTCGTACGCCACCCACATGACGATCGCGAGCGCCAGCACCAGCAGCGACCAGCCGAAGGCGAACCGCTTGGCCAGCTCCGGCTTGGCGCGCGGCAGCAACACCACGATCAGCGCGCCGACCAGCGGCGCCCCGGTCAGGATGGACAGAAACGGGAAGTCAGACATCTACGCCAGCCACCCCAACTGGAGAGCGAGGAACGCGGCCAACACCAGCACCGCACCCGTGAGCATGGACATCGCGTACGACCGCACGAAGCCGGTCTGCAGGCGGCGCAGCCGGCTGGAGCTGCCGCCGACCGCCGCGGCGAGCCCGTTGACGAGCCCGTCGATGCCGCGGTTGTCGAGGTAGACCAGCGCCCGGGTGAGGAAGATGCCGGGCTTCTCGAAGACCGCCTCGTTGATCGTGTCGGCGTACAGGTTGCGCCGGGCCGCGGTGACGACCACGCCCGCGGGCTGCTCCTGCAGCGCCGTGCCGTTGCGGAACAACGCGTACGCCAGGCCGACGCCGAGCACGGTGACCACGAGGGACAGCGTGGTGATCACCCCGTGGGAGAGCACTCCGTGCGCCTCCTCACCGGAATGGTCACCGAGCGCCGGGGTCAGCCAGTTGGGCACCGAGCTGGCCATCAGGCCACCCGCGGCGACCGAACCGACCGCGAGCAGCACCAGCGGCGCGGTCATCACCGCCGGCGACTCGTGCGGGTGGTCGATATCCTCCGTCCACCGCTTCGGCCCGTGGAAGGTCAGCACGAACAGCCGGGTCATGTAGAACGCGGTGACGCCGGCGCCGATCAGCGCCGCCATGCCGAACAGCCACGCGGTCCAGCCCTCGCGCTCGAACGCCGCCGCGATGATCGGCTCCTTCGAGAAGAACCCGGACAGCGGTGGCAGGCCGATGATGGCCAACCACGCCAGGCCGAACGTGGCCCAGGTGATCTTCATGTACCGCCACAGGCCGCCGAACCGCCGGATGTCGGTCTGGTCCTTCATGCCGTGCATCACCGAGCCGGCGCCGAGGAACAGCCCGGCCTTGAAGAAGCCGTGAGCCAGCAGGTGCACGATCGCCAGCGCGTACGCGCCGCCGCCGAGCCCGACGCCCAGGAACATGTATCCGATCTGGGAGACCGTCGACCAGGCCAGCACCCGCTTGATGTCGTCCTTGGCGCAGCCGATGATGCAGCCGATCACCAGCGTGAGCGCGCCGACGCTGACCACGACGGTCTGGAGCGTCTCGTTGGCCGAGAAGATCGGGTTGGACCGGGCGATCAGGTAGACGCCCGCGGTGACCATGGTGGCGGCGTGGATGAGCGCCGACACCGGGGTCGGGCCCTCCATCGCGTCCGGCAACCACGCCTGCAGCGGGAACTGGCCGGACTTGCCGCACGCGCCGAGCAGGAGCAGCAGGCCCATCACCAGTACCGTGCCGGAGGCCAGGTCGGAGACCCCGTTGAACACCTCGTTGTACTGGGTGGTGCCGAGCTGGGCGAACATCAGGAAGATGGCGATCGCGAACCCGGCGTCACCGACGCGGTTCATCAGGAACGCCTTCTTGCCCGCGGTGGCCGCCGACGGCCGGGTCACCCAGAACGAGATCAGCAGGTACGACGCGAGACCCACGCCCTCCCAGCCGATGTAGAGCATCACGAAGTTGTTGCCCAGCACCAGCAGGAGCATCGCGGCGACGAAGAGGTTGAAGTAGCCGAAGAACCGGCGGCGGCCCTCGTCGTGCTCCATGTAGCCGACCGCGTACAGGTGGATCAGGAAGCCCACGCCCGTGATCAGCAGCACGAACACCGCGGAGAGCGGGTCGTAGAGCATCCCGAAGTCGACGTGCAGCGAGCCGACCTCGAGGTAGTCGAACAGGCTCAGCTCGACGGCCCGGTTCTCGAGGCCACGGAGCTGGAAGAAGTACGTCAGGCCCAGCACGAAGGCCACGCCGACGCTGGCCACGCCGAGCCAGTGGCCCCACCGGTCGGCCCGCCGCCCGAGCAGCAGGAGGATCGCCGCGCTGGCCAGCGGGATGGCGATCAGCAGCCAGACGCTGGAGAGCAGCCCGCTGGCGTGCGCGTATTCCACGGTGTCGTGCATATCCGCCTCAGTCTCAGTACTTCAGCAGGTTGGCGTCGTCGACGCTGGCAGAGCGCCGAGTCCGGAAGATGGACATGATGATGGCGAGGCCGACGACCACCTCGGCGGCGGCCACGACCATGACGAAGAACGCCATGACCTGGCCGTCGAGGTTGCCGTTCATCCGGCTGAACGTGACCAGCGCCAGGTTGGCCGCGTTGAGCATCAGCTCGACGCACATGAACAGCACGATCGCGTTGCGCCGGATCAGCACGCCGGCCGCGCCGATGGTGAACAGCACGCAAGCCAGAACCAGGTACCACTCGGGATTCGTCAGCGCGTCTGTCACTTCTCTGTCCCCTTAGGCGCCGACTCCGAAGAGCTCAGCTCGCGAGTGGGCAGGATCTTGGAGGTGCTGCGGTCGGTCAGCGTGCCGTCCGGCAGGCGACCCGGCGTGGCCACCGAGTCCGACGTGGCGTACACGCCGGGGCCGGGCTTCGGGCCCGGGTAGTTGCCGGGCGCGAACCGGGCCCGCATGACCTCCGGCTGGGTGCGCTTCTCGCCCTTGCGCCGCTCGACGTGCGCCAGCACCATCGCGCCCACCGCCGCCGTGATCAGCAGCGCGGACGTCACCTCGAACGCGAAGACGTACTCGGTGAACAGCAGCCGGGCGATGCCCTCGACGTTGCCCTGCTCGTTGGCTTGGACCAGGCCGACCGCCGGGGTGTCGGTGACCGCCCGGTAGACGCCGGTGCCGACCAGCGCGGCGAACCCGACGCCGAGCCCGACCCCGGCGACCCGCTGCCCGCGTAGCGTCTCGATCAGCGAGTCGGACGCGTCCCGACCGACCAGCATCAGCACGAACAGGAAGAGCATCATGATCGCGCCGGTGTAGACGATGATCTGCGCGAGCCCGATGAACGGCGCCGACTGCAGCACGTAGAACACGCCGATGCTGAGCATCGTCAGCACCAGCCACAGCGCGGAGTGGATCGCGTTGCGGGCCAGCACCATGCCGATCGCGCCGGCGAGGGCCGGCACGACCAGGATCCAGAAGGTGACGGCCTCCCCGGTGCTCATGTCACCGGCGGCGGCCAGCGTCGCGCTCATGCGGGTGCCCCCGATCCGTCCGCGGTGCCCCGGTCCGACCACGGCGCCCGCTCGGCACCGGCCGAGGTACCCGGGTTGGTCAGCGCGCCGATGTAGTAGTCCTTCTCGGTCTCGCCGAGGTACATGTCGTGCGGCGGCTGCTCCATGCCGGGCAGCAGCGGCGCGAGCAGCTGCTCCTTCGTGAAGATCAGGTCCTGCCGGCTGTCGCGGGCCAGCTCGTACTCGTTGCTCATGGTCAGCGAACGGGTCGGGCAGGCCTCGATGCACAGTCCACAGAAGATGCAGCGCGCATAGTTGATCTGGTAGGTCGACGCGTACCGCTCACCGGGCGAGAACCGCGCGTTCTCGGTGTTGTCGGCGCCCTCGACGTAGATCGCGTCCGCCGGGCAGGCCCAGGCGCACAGCTCACAGCCGATGCACTTCTCCAGCCCGTCCGGGTGCCGGTTGAGGATGTGCCGCCCGTGGTAGCGGGGCGCGGTGACCGGGGTCTCGAAGGGGTACTTCGTGGTCACCGTCTTGCGGAACATGTGCGCGAAGGTGACCCCGAAGCCCTTCACGGCACCGAGTGCGCTCATCGTCCTTCTCCTTCAGAGCCTTCGGAGGCGGAGCCCTCGGAGCCGGCACCGACGTTCGCCGGCTCACGCTCGGCCACCGCGCGGCGGGCCCGCGGGCTCGGCGGCACCTGGAGGTCCATCGGTGGCAGCGGGAAGCTGCCCGGTGGCCGGGACTTGGCGAGCTGCTCCAGGCTGCGCGCCGGTGGTTCCTTCTTCGCCGGCCAGAGCAGCGCCACCAGCAGCGCGAAGAGGATCGCGCCCGCGATGATCGAGTTCCGCACCGTGTTGGACACGTCGGAGTCGCGCAGCACGTTGAAGCCGGCCAGCACGAGGATCCACACCAGGTTGATCGGCAGCAGCACCTTCCAACCCAGGTGCATGAAGGTGTCGTACCGCATCCGGGGCAGGGTGGCCCGCAGCCAGACGAAGACGAACAGCATGACGACGATCTTGATGGTGAACCACAGCAGCGGCACCCAGCCGGAGTTCGCGCCCTCCCAGAACGTGGTGATCGGCGCGGGCGCCCGCCAGCCGCCCAGGAACAGCGTGGTCACCATCGCCGACATGCCGACCATGGCCACGTACTCGGACATCATGAAGAGCAGGAACTTCAGCGACGAGTACTCGGTCATGTAGCCGGCGACCAGCTCCGACTCGGCCTCCGGCAGGTCGAACGGCGCGCGGTTGGTCTCGCCGACCGCCGCGACGCAGAAGATGACGAAGCTGGGGATCAGCAGGATCGCGTACCAGCCAGGGCCGGTGACCTCCCAGCCGAAGAGGTTGATCTCCTGGCCGCTGCGCTGCGCCGCCACGATCTGGCTGGTCGACGCCGACCCGGAGGTCATGAACACCGCCACGATCGACAGGCCCATCGAGACCTCGTACGAGATCATCTGGGCGCTCGACCGGAGGCCGCCGAGCAGCGGGTAGGTCGAGCCGGACGCCCATCCGCCGAGCACGATGCCGTAGACCGCCATCGAGGAGCAGGCGAACACCAGCAGCACCGACACCGGCACGTCGCTGACCTGCAGCGGCGTCTGGTGCCCGCCGATGCTGACCATCGGTCCGAACGGAATCACCGACAGCGCGGTGAAGCCGCTGATCACGGCGATGGTGGGCGCGAAGAAGAAGACCACCTTGTCCGCGGTGCGCGGCATGATGTCTTCCTTGAACGCGCCCTTCAACCCGTCGGCGAGCGTCTGCAACAGGCCGAACGGCCCGGCCTGGTTCAGGCCGGGGCGCACCGCCATGCGGGCCACCACCCGGCGCTCGAACCACACGCCGAGCAGCGTCATCAGCATGCCGAAGACGAAGACCGCGACGATCTTGACCAGGACCAGCCACCAGGGGTCGTGGCCGAAGTCCTGCAGCGTCGGATCCTGGGCAACGATCATTGGTTACCTCCAGCAGCCGCCAGCAGCGGGCCCTGCCCGCCGGCGGAGACCCGGACCACCGCCCCGGCGGTGACGCCGAGCGCGCGGCGCACCGTCGAGCCGGGCGAGTTGGTGGGCAGCCAGACCACGGTGTCGGGCAGCTCGGTGAGCGCGGCGGGCAGCGTGATCGCGCCGCGGTCGGTGCCGACCGTGACCGCGTCGCCCTCCGCCACGCCGAGCGCCTCCGCGGTGGCCTTCGACAGCCGCACCACCGGCGGGCGGGCCGTGCCGCCCAGGTGCTCGTCGCCGTCGATCAGGCTGCCGAGGTCGATCAGCTGGTGCCAGGTCGCCAGCACCGCCTCGCCGTCGCCGACCGCGGGCAGCGCGCCCGGCGCGGCGTTCGGCGTCACCGGGCGCTCGCCGCCGGTCGCCGGCAGCGAGCCCAGCTCGCGCCGGACCACGTTCACCTGGCCGGTGCCCAGGGTGATGCCGAGCTGTGCGGCCAGCGCGTCGAGCACCCGTCCGTCGTTCATCGCCGTCGTGGTCAGCACCGCCTCGAACGTGCGCAGCCGGCCCTCCCAGTCGACGAAGCTGCCGGCCTTCTCCACCACCGGCGCGACCGGGAAGACGACGTCCGCCCGCCGGGTGACCGCGCTGCGCCGCACCTCCAGGCTGACCAGGAACGGCACGGTGTCGAGCGCCCGCTCGGCGAGGCGCGGGTCGGCCAGGTCGGCCGGATCGACGCCGCCGACCACCAGCGCGCCGATGCGGCCGTTGGCCGCCGCCGCGACGATCGCGTCGGTGTCCCGGCCGACGTGGCTGGGGATGACGCCGGCTTCCAGGTCCCACGCGCCGGCCAGCTCGGCCCGCGCGGCCGCGTCGGCGACCAGCCGCCCGCCGGGCAACAGGTTAGGCAGGCAGCCCGCGTCGACCGCGCCGCGGTCACCCGCGCGCCGTGGCACCCAGGCCAACTTCGCACCGGTACGCGCGGCCAGCGACGCGGCGGCCGACAACCCACCGGATACCGTGGCGAGCCGCTCGCCCACGAGGAGGATGGCGCCCTCGGTGCGCAGCGCGTCGGCGAACCGGTCGTCATCGGCCAGCACCCGGGCCTCGTCGCCGGGCACCGTGATGCCGACGGCCGCGCCCAGCTTCTCCCAGCTGCGGCTGATGAACGGCGCCAGCGCCAGGACCCGCTGCTTGTTCTTGCGGGTCGCCTTGCGCAGCCGCAGGAAGAGGATCGGGCACTCCTCCTCCGGCTCCAGCCCGGCGATCACCACGACCGGCGCGTTCTCCACGTCGGCGTAGGTGACCTCGGTGCTGCCGACCACGCTGGCCGCCAGGAAGTCGGTCTCCTCCGTCGAGAGCGGCCGGGCGCGGAAGTCGATGTCGTTGGTGCGCAGGGCGACCCGGGCGAACTTCGCGTACGCGTACGCGTCTTCGACGGTCAGCCGGCCACCGGTCAGTACCCCGATGCCGTGCGCCCCGTCGCGGGCCTTGCGCAGCCCCTCCGCCGCCACCGCCAGCGCCTCGGACCAGGGCGCCTCGCGCAGCTCGCCGGTCTTCGCGTCCCGCACCAGCGGCGTGGTGAGCCGGTCGGCGGCGGTCGCGTACTGGAAGCCCCAGCGGCCCTTGTCGCAGTTCCACTCCTCGTTGACCGCCGCGTCGTCGCCGGCGAGCCGGCGCATGACCTTGCCGCGCCGGTGGTCGGTGCGCTGCGCGCAGCCGGCCGAGCAGTGCTCACACACGCTCGGCGAGGAGACCAGGTCGAACGGCCGGGCCCGGAACCGGTACTGGGCGCCGGTCAGCGCACCCACCGGGCAGATCTGCACGGTGTTGCCGGAGAAGTAGGAGTTGAAGGGCACATCGCCCTCGGGGTTCTCCGACTCCTCGCCGAAGAAGTCGTCCCGGTAGACGTTGATCTGCTCGCCCGACGAGCGGTCCATCAGGTCGATGAACTTGTCGCCGGCGATCTCCTCGGAGAACCGGGTGCAGCGCTGGCACAGCACGCACCGCTCACGGTCGAGCAGCACCTGGGTGGAGATGGGCAGCGGCTTGGGGTACTCGCGCTTGTGCTCGTGGAACCGGGAGTCGGCGCGGCCGGACGACATCGCCTGGTTCTGCAGCGGACACTCGCCGCCCTTGTCGCACATCGGGCAGTCGAGCGGATGGTTGATGAGCAGCAGCTCCATGATCCCGGCCTGCGCCTTCGCGGCGACCGGGGAGGTGAGCTGGGTCTGCACCACCATGCCGTCGGCGACCGTCTGGGTGCACGAGGCGACCGGCTTGCGCTGGCCCTCCACCTCGACCAGGCACTGGCGGCAGGCGCCGGCCGGGGCGAGCAGCGGGTGGTCGCAGAACCGCGGGATCTCGATGCCCAGCTGCTCGGCGACCCGGATGAGCAGCGCGCCCTTGGGCGCGGTCACCTCGATGCCGTCGATGGTGAGCGTTACGGTGTCGGCCTTCTTGGCTACGTCAGTCATGAGTTAGTGCGCTCCCACCAACTGCTTCGCCGAGAGCTTCGGCGCGGTCCGGCCCTCGATGTAGTCGAGGTAGTCCTGCTTGAAGTACTTCAGCGAGGAGGTCACCGGGCTGGTCGCGCCGTCACCGAGGCCGCAGAACGAGCGGCCGAGGATGTTGTCGCAGGTGTCCAGCAGGGTGTCGAGGTCTTCGTGGGTCCCCTCGCCGGCGAGGATCCGGCGGTAGACCCGCACCATCCAGAAGTTGCCCTCGCGGCACGGCGTGCACTTGCCGCACGACTCGTGGTGGTAGAACTCCAGCCACTTGTAGGTGGCGTAGACCGGGCAGTCCTGGTCGGAGAAGATCTGCGTCGCCGTGGTGCCGAGGATCGACCCGGCGGCGGCCACGCCCTCGAAGTCGAGCGGCACGTCGAGGTGCTCGGCGGCCAGCAGCGGCGTCGAGGAGCCACCCGGCGTCCAGAACTTCAGGTTGTGCCCGGGCTGCATGCCGCCGGCCAGCTCGATCAGCTCGCGCAGCGTGATGCCGAGCCCGCACTCGTACTGGCCGGGGTTGACGATCCGGCCGGACAGCGAGTAGATCATCGGCCCGGACGACTTCTCGGTGCCCATGGTCTTCCACCACGCGGCGCCGCCCAGCACGATGTACGGCACGCTGGCGATGGTGCCGACGTTGTTGACCACCGTCGGGCTCGCGTACAGGCCGTGGGTCGCCGGGAACGGCGGCCGCAGCCGGGGCTGGCCGCGGAAGCCCTCCAGCGAGTCCAGCAGCGCGGTCTCCTCGCCGCAGATGTACGCGCCGGCGCCACTGTGGACGACCAGGTCCAGGTCGAGCCCGGAACCGAGGATGTTCTGCCCGAGGTAGCCCGCCTTGTACGCCTCGTCGACCGCGTTGCGCAGCCGGCGGGCCGCGTTGACCGCCTCACCGCGGATGTAGATGAACGCGCGGTTCGCCCGGATCGCGTACGAGGCGATGATGATGCCCTCGATCAGCGAGTGCGGGTCGTGCGTCATCAGCGGCAGGTCCTTGCAGGTGCCCGGCTCGCCCTCGTCGGCGTTCACCACCAGGTAGTGCGGCTTGCCGTCGTTCTGCGGGATGAAGCCCCACTTGAGACCGGTCGGGAAGCCGGCGCCGCCGCGCCCACGGAGACCGGAGTCCTTGATGAGCTGGATCAGGTCGTCGGGGTGCGCGGCGAGCGCCTTGCGCAGCGCGGCGTATCCGTCGAGCCGCTCGTAGACGTCCAGCCGCCACGCCTCCGGCGACAGCCAACGCTTGGTCAGCACCGGAGTGAGCTTCTCCAGGACCTCTCGGCGCGGAGCCGTCATTTCGCCTCCTTCAAAGCCTGTCCCTGCGGCTTCGGCGCGTCGCCCGCTGGTGAGCGGTCGCGCGCCGGCTTGTTGGCCGCCACGCCGGCCGCCTGGGCCGCCTTGCCGTTCTCGCCACTCGGCGCCTTGATCGGGGTATCCGGGTCGAAGCCGGCCACGCTGATGCCGTACTCCTGAGCCAGCCGGACCCCCTGCAGCGTCGCGTCGCCGGCGATGCCGTCGGCGACGGCCTCCGGGCGCTCGTCGGCGTAGCCGGCGAGCTGGAGCGACATCTCCTTGAGCGTGCAGAGCCGCGCGCCGCGGGTCGGCAGCGGCCGCTCGCCCTCGCGGAGCTTCTCCACCAGGTGGACGGCGGTGTCCGCGTCGACCTTGTCGAAGAACTCGTAGTTGACCGTCATGACCGGGCCGTAGTCGCAGGCGGCCAGGCACTCGGCGTGCTCGAGCGTGATGCTGCCGTCGCTGGTGGTCTCCTCGTGCCCGACGCCCAGGTGCTCGGTGAGCCGGTCGTAGACCTCCTGCCCGCCCAGCACGTTGCACATCGTGTTGGTGCAGACGCTGACCAGCCAGTCAGCCGTGGGCCGGCGCTTGTACATCGTGTAGAACGTCGCCACCGCGCCCACCTGGGCCTTGGTGATGCCCAGCACCTCGGCGCAGAACTCGACGCCGGCCGGCGACACGTGCCCCTGCTCGGTCTGCACCAGGTGCAGCAGCGGCAGCAACGCCGACCGGGACCGGTCCGCCGGGTAGCGCGCGACGATCTCGCGCGCGCGCTGGTAGGTCTCGTCGGAGAACCGCACAGTCATCGGTCACATCCCCCCATCACGGGGTCGAGCGAGGCGCCGCCGGCGATCACGTCGGCGATCAGGCCGCCCTCGGCCATGGCGGGTATCGCCTGCAGGTTGATGAAGCTCGGCTCCCGGTAGTGCACCCGGTAGGGCCGGGTGCCGCCGTCGGAGACCGCGTGCACGCCCAGCTCGCCGCGCGGCGACTCGATCGCCACGTAGACCTGGCCGGGCGGCACCCGGAAGCCCTCGGTCACCAGCTTGAAGTGGTGGATCAGCGACTCCATCGACTGACCCATGATCTTCGCGATGTGCTCGAGCGAGTTGCCAAGACCGTCCGCACCGATCGCGAGCTGCGCCGGCCAGGCGATCTTCTTGTCCGCCACCACGATGGGGCCGGGCTTGAGCCGGTCCAGCGCCTGCTCGATGATTTTCAGCGACTCGCGGATCTCGGCCACCCGCACCAGGTAGCGGCCCCACACGTCGCCGGTCGGCGTGGTCGGCACGTCGAACTCGTATGTCTCGTAACCGCAGTACGGCATCGTCTTGCGCAGATCCCACGCGAGGCCCGCCGACCGCAGCACCGGACCGGTGATGCCCAGCGCCAGGCACCCGGTCACGTCGAGCACCGCGACGTCCTTGGTGCGCTGGTGCCAGATCGGCTGCCCGGAGAGCATGTCCTCGTACTCCTTGAGCTTCTTGGGCATCAGCTCCAAGAACTCGCGGATCTTCACGACCGCCTCGTCGGGCACATCCTGCGCCACCCCGCCCGGCCGCACGTACGCGTGGTTCATGCGCAGCCCGGTGATCATCTCGAAGATCTCCAGGATGTACTCGCGCTCCCGGAAGCCATACAGCATCATCGAGATCGCGCCCAGCTCCATGCCGGTGGTGGCCAGCCACACCAGGTGCGAGGAGATGCGGTTCAGCTCCATCATCAGCACCCGGATGGTGGTCGCCCGCTCGGTGATCTGGTCTTCGATCCCCAGCAGCTTCTCCACCGCCAGCGAGTACGCCGTCTCGTTGAACAGCGGCGCCAGGTAGTCCATGCGGGTCACGAACGTGGAGCCCTGCACCCAGTTGCGGTACTCGAGGTTCTTCTCGATGCCGGTGTGCAGGTAGCCGACCACCAGCCGGCACTCGCGCACGGTCTCGCCCTCGAGCTCCAGCACCAGCCGAAGCACGCCGTGCGTGGACGGGTGCTGCGGGCCCATGTTGACCACGATGTGCTCGGCATCGATGGGGTCCACCCCGCCGACGACGGTGTCCCAGTCGCCGCCGGTGACGTTGAAGACCTTGCCCTCGGTGGTCTCGCGTTCGGTGGCGTATGTCATTGGTACGACCTCCGCTTGTCGGGCGGTGGAATCTCAGCGCCCTTGTACTCGACCGGCACGCCGCCGAGCGGGTAGTCCTTGCGCTGCGGGAAGCCCTCCCAGTCGTCCGGCATGAGGATCCGGGTCAGGTTGGGGTGGCCCTCGAAGACGACGCCGAAGAAGTCGTAGGTCTCCCGCTCCTGCCAGTCGGCGGTCGGGTAGACGCTGGTGACGCTCGGCACCCGCGGGTTGTCGGCGGTCACCGCGACCTCCAGCCGCACCCGACGCCGGTAGGTCATCGAGGTCAGGTGGTAGGTCACGTGCAGCCGGCGCTCGTCGGCACCCAGGTAGTCCGCACCGGACACGCTGGAACACAGCTCGAAGCGCAGCGACTCGTCGTCGCGCATCACCTGGCAGACCTCGAGGATCCGCTCCGGCTTGATGTGCAGGGTCAGCTCGCCCCGGTCGACGACCACCCGCTCGATCGCGCCGTCCAGCCCCGGAAAGGCTTCCTCCAGCGCGTCGTACACCTCGTCGAAGTAGTCGCCGTACGGCCGCGGGCTGCCGGCCGGGTGCACGCGGCGGCGGACCAGGCCGCCGAAGCCGGACGTGTCGCCGCTGCCCTGCACGCCGAACATGCCGCGCCCGGCGCGGCTGGCCGGCGGGTACTCGGCTGGGGCGCCGGAGGTGGCGCCGACCGGCGGCGCCTCCGCCGGAACGGAACTCTTGTCGGGGTCAGTCACCAGCGGCCTCCCGCCTGGAGATGCCTCTGCTCCTGCATCCACTTCTCGATGCGGAGCTGCTCTTCGCGGCCCTCGCGGACGGCCTGCGTCCACTCGGCGCGCTTGGCCTTGTCCGAGCGGTACGACGACGGCATCGAGCCCGGCTCCACCGTCGGCACCTTGCCGTTGACCTTGCGCACCTCGAGCATCTTCCGGCCGTTCGCGCCGAGCGGCTCGTACATGATCTTCTCGCGCAGCTTGAGGATCGCGTCGATCAGCATCTCCGGCCGCGGCGGGCAGCCCGGCAGGTACATGTCCACCGGCACGACGTGGTCGACGCCCTGCACGATCGCGTAGTTGTTGAACATGCCGCCGCTGCTCGCGCACACGCCCATCGACAGCACCCAGCGCGGCTCGGCCATCTGGTCGTAGATCTGCCGGAGCACCGGGGCCATCTTCTGGCTCACCCGACCGGCCACGATCATCAGGTCGGCCTGGCGGGGCGAGGCCCGGAACACTTCCATGCCCCAGCGGCCCAGGTCGTAGTGCGGGGCCCCGGCGGCCATCATCTCGATCGCGCAGCAGGCCAGCCCGAAGGTGGCGCCCCACGTCGAGGTCTTGCGGGTCCAGTTGACCAGCTTCTCGACGGAGGTCAGCAGGATGCCGCTCGGAAGCTTCTCTTCGATACCCATGGCGCTAGATCCTCAGTCCCAGTCCAGCCCGCCGCGCCGCCACACATAGGCGTACGCGATGGCGACGGACCCAATGAAGAGCAACATCTCCACGAACCCGAAGACGCCGAGGGCGTCGTTGGTCACCGCCCACGGGTACAAGAAGATGATCTCGATGTCGAAGACGATGAAGAGCATCGCGGTCAGGTAGTACTTGATCGGCACGCGGCCGCCGCCGATCGGCTCCGGTGACGGCTCGATGCCGCACTCGTACGCCGCGAGCTTGGCCTTGTTGAAGCGGCGCGGCCCGAGAAGGGGCGAGATCGCCACTGAGAAGACCGCGAAGCCCGCGGCCAGGGCGAACAGCCCGATGATGGGTATGTAAGGCGAGAGCGACATCGTCTTCCCCTGCTCGTCCTTTCCCTGCCTTGCCTCGGTCTCACACTATTGGTCAGCGATGGCCGTCAAACGGCCGGGGCCAGCCTGGTCATCGCGTTGATGACCCGATCCATCGCGTCGCCACCGCGCGGATCCGTCAGGTTGGCCAGGAGTTTCAGCACGAACCGCATCAGCAGCGGGTGCGGCATGCCGTGCTTCGTGGCCATCTTCATGACCTGCGGGTTGCCGATCAGCTTCACGAAGACGTTGCCCAGCCGGTAGTACCCGCCGTACCTGGCTTTCAACTCCGCCGGGTAGTGCGCGAGCGCCCGCTCGCGCGCCGAGCCCTCCGGCCGCGCCAACGCCTGCGCGACCACCTCCGCGGCCAGCTCGCCCGACTCCATCGCGTATGCGATGCCTTCGCCGTTGAAGGGGTTCACCATGCCGCCGGAGTCACCGACGAGCAGCACGCCCTGCGTGTAGTGCGGCACCCGGTTGAAGCCCATCGGCAGCGCGGCGCCCAGGATCGGCCCGTCCGCGTTGGCCTCGTCGTTCATGCCCCACTCCGGCGGCGTGCTGCCGAGCCAGTCGACCAGCAACCGCCGGTAGTTGGTCTTACCGAACGCGGCCGACGAGTTGAGCACGCCGAGCCCCACGTTCACCCGGCCGTCGCCCATGCCGAAGATCCAGCCGTAGCCGGGCAGCAGCTTGTCGCCGGCCTCCCGGCTGCGCAGCTCCAGCCACGACTCCAGGTAGTCGTCCTCGTGGCGCACCGGCGACCGGTAATACCGCCGGACGGCCACGCCGATCGGCCGGTCCTCGCGCTTCGCCAGCCCCATCGCCAGCGGGAAGCGGCCGGACACGCCGTCGGCCGCGATCGTGAGCGGCGCGTGGAACGCCTGCTCCTCGCCGCCCTCGGTCTGCGCGATGACGCCGGTGGTGTAACCCGCCTCGTCCAGGATCGGACGCACCACATTGGTCTTGGTGTGCAGCACGGCACCGGCCGCGACGGCCTGCTTGGCCAGCATGTCGTCGAAGTCGAGGCGGGTGCGCACCAGCCCGTAGTTGGGATAGCTGGCCAACTCCGGCCAGTCGAGCTCCAGCCGCACGCCACCGCCGATCACGCGCAGGCCCTTGTTGTGCAGCCAGCCGTTCTTGGCGCTCGTGTCGATGCCCATCTTCACGAGCTGCTTGACCGCGCGCGGGGTGAGCCCGTCGCCGCAGACCTTCTCCCGGGGGAACTCGGTCTTCTCCAGCAACAGCACCCGAAGCCCGTGCCGAGCCAGGTGATATGCGGTGGTGGAACCGCCGGGACCAGCGCCCACGACAATGACATCGGCCTGGTCGGTCACGGTCACCTCCCGCTCCTGCCCGCTCGTGAAATGCTTCACAAGCGTTTCGCTGTGGAGTCTAGAACCGCTCCCGTCGCCCCTTCTGGTTAGGCAACCCTAACGTCCGCATCCGCAGTGATCAGGGCGTCCCTCGAGTCGTGAGAACGACTTGAGGGACGCCCTGATCATGGCGCGCTTTCCGTTGCTACGCCTTGCGTTGCGCCTTGCGCCGCGTCGTGCGGGGCGCCGTGCGTCGCGTCGTGGTCGAACCGGACGCCGGCCCGGTCCAGCGCGGCCATCAGATCGGACGCCAGCCGCCGCGCGGCTTCCGGATCGTGTACGGCGAGCTGCCGCATCTGCGCCACGGTGTCCTCAGCGGTCTCTTCGTTCTCCCGCACCATGGGCCGCAGCTTACTACCCCAAATATCCCTTTTGTACACACCGCCCCGCCGATCAGGCCCACCTCGCCGATCAAGGGCCAAGGCACACGGTTCGATCTCCGATCCAGGTGCTTTTGCCCTTGATCGGCGCTGTTTTCCATGATCGGCATCACCCGCAGCCAGCACCGAGCAGGCGGAGGTCCCGTCACGCCGAGTCCACACTGGAGCAGACTTGTGCAAAACGGGGCTAATCGCCCGCATCTCCCGTGCACTCGGTGGATCTTGACGCCGCAGCGTCGTTGGGACCACTGCGCGACGCCAAGATCTCTAGGTCAGACCGGCTCAGGTGCGGGTGGCGCGGTGGAGGGCGACGACGCCGCCGGTCAGGTTGCGCCAGCCGACCTCGTGCCAGCCCGACCCGGCGATGCGCGCGGCCAGCCCTTCCTGGTCCGGCCACGCGCGGATCGACTCGGCGAGGTAGACGTACGCGTCGGGGTTGCTCGCCACGCGGCGGGCGACCGCGGGCAGCGACCGCATCAAATACGACAGATACGCGGTGCGGAACGCCGCATTGGTGGGGTGGCTGAACTCGCACACCACCAGCCGCCCGCCAGGCCTGGTCACCCGCGCCAACTCGCGCAGCGCCGCCGCGCTGTCCACCACGTTGCGCAGCGCGAACGAGATGGTCACCGCGTCGAACGACTCGTCGGGGAACGGCAGCCGCAGCGCGTCGCCGGCCAGCAGCGGGACGAACGGCCGCACCCGCCGGCCAGCGGTCAACATGCCGATCGAGATGTCCAGCCCGACGGCGTACGCCCCGGACTGTGCCAGCTCCTCAGTGGACACTCCGGTGCCGGCACCCACGTCCAGCACCCGCTGGCCCGCCTGGAGCGCCAACGCCTCCCGGGTGGCGCGCCGCCAGCCACGGTCCCGTCCGAACGAGATGATCGTGTTGGTCAGGTCGTACCGCCGGGCGACGCCGTCGAACATCGCGGCGATCTCATGCGGCTGCTTGTCCAGGTCAGCGCGGGTCACCCCCTTACTCTGCCAGCCCACCACGCGGTGCCGATCACCGGTAGATACACCGAGGGCGGGGTGGTCACCCACCCCGCCCTCGTTCTTATCTCTATATAAACGACCGTTAGACGGTCGGGGTCTCGTCGCCCGGGGTCACCAGGACGATCTTGCGCCGGCGCGACATCACGAGCAGCGCGCCGCCACCGGCCAGCACGGCCAGGCCCACGCCACCGATCAGGCCGGCCTGCACGCCGGTCACTGGCAGGTCGCCACCGCCACCGGTGCCACCGGCCTCGCCGACGAACACCGAGAAGTCGGCGTCGTTGTCACCCGGGTCGATGTCCACGGGCAGCTCGTCGACCTTGGCGATCGTGAAGCCCTCCGGCAGCTCGCTGGCCGTAGCGGCGCGCGCGGCCGCCGAGAGGTCGGTCGTGCCGATGGCGCTGCCCTTGACCGAGCCGCCCGTCAGCGTCGCCGGGCCCGGGGCGTCCTTGGCCACCTTGACCAGCAGGCCTTCGTCGGTGGAGAAGGCTTCACCGGGCGGCAGGACCGCGTCGGGCGCCTCACAGCTGAGCACCCGCCGGTCGGCGCTGACCGTGCAACCGTCGTAGTCGTCGACGAAGCTGACGTGCTCCGGCAGGGTGATGCCCAACCGGACGCCCTGCCCGGCCACATCGCCCTGGTTGATCAGCGCCCAGAAGAGCGGCGCGGTCTCGCCTGGGGGGACCGGCTTCGGCTCGTCCTCACCGAGGGCGTACACGTCGAGCGCCAGCGCGGTGAGGTCAACACCGCTCTTGGTCACCTCGATCGGCACGGAGACCGCGTTGTTGCTCGTGTCGGGGTCGGGGGCGGCAGACGTGATCGCGACCTTCAGCGTGCCAGCCGGTCCAGCCTCGGCGCCCTCGGCGAGGAACAGCGGCAGGAAGAACGGCAGCGTCTCACCAGGCGCACCGTCGCCGAGTTCCAGCACGATCTCGTCTTCGCTCGCCTTCGCCACCTTGACGTCCTCTTCGCCCTCGAACTGCTCGAGGTCGAAGCCGATCTGGTCAGGCTCGAGGCCGGACATGTCGATCGTCAGCGTGGTGGCCGTGGCGACCCCCGGGCCCGCGTTCTTCAGGTCGATGCGGAACGCCTTCGCGACCGCTCCGACGGAGATCTTCGAGGAGGCGGCCTTGACTGAGACGTCGGCCTCGTCGGCGGCGAGTGCCGGGGCGGCGAACGCGCCGGTCGCGAACAGGCCGGCGGCTCCGGCACCGACATACGCCAGCGCGCGACTGCGGAAGTTCATCGAGAGTGCCCCCATGGGATAGGCGTTTTAAGGAAAACCAAAAGTTCGAGCGGGACGCTAGCGTTCGATGCCAATGCCGCGCTACCCCACTAGTCACGCTGGCAACAGCCGGAACACCCGCCTAGCGCGGTGATTGTCCAGTTTGATACTTCGTTGGGTGGGCGGGACGGCCGAAAGATCCATCGGCTCGCACACTAACTGTCGTCCGTTCGGTGGACCATTGACGCATGTCAGCGCCACCGCCACATTACGGACCGTAGTCGACTGTCTCATGATCAAGGCGTCCCTCACGTCGTTAGGACGACATGAAGGACGCCTTGATCATGAAGAAGGATCAGGACGAGGAACGGCGACGGCGGGCCAGGAGAATCAGGACCGTGCCAACCAGAACCGCAGCAAGGCCGGTAGCCGCGAAGCCGCCGGCCGAGGAGCCGGTGATGGGCAGGGAGCCGCCGCTGCCGCCCGACGACGGGGTGGGCGAGGGCGTCGGCGAGGAGGGCGTCACTGACGGGGACGGGCTGACCGCGGTGCCGACAAACACCGCGTACGCGTCGGTGTTGTCGGTCGGGTCCACATCAAGCTCGATGCCGGCCGGACCCACCTGACTGAAGCCCACCAACTCGTCCACGGGTGCCGCGAGCACCGACGGTGACGAGACCGGTGCCACCGACACCGCGCCGCCCGTCAGCGTGCCCACCTTCGCGGCCGCGGCCACCTTGACGTCCCAGAAGAACCACCCGGAGGACGGCGGATCGTTGTCGTTTTCCGGGTCGTCCTCGTGAGCCGGTGCCAACTTCACGTCGTTTCGGGTGCAGATGGCGGTGCGGCCCTCGTACGCGCAGCCCGCCCGGTCTTCCGCGAAGCTGACGTCGGACGGCAGCGTGACCGTCGCGGTCACCCCCTGCGTCGTGGCGTCGCCCTGGTTCTGCACGAACGCCCAGACCCGCGCGGTGCTGCCCGCCGGCACCGGCTCGCTCTGCTCGGTGCCCTCCTTGTAGACGTCGAGCGCGAGCGTCCGCAGGTCGGGCCCGGCACCGGACACGGTGACCGGCGTCGTGACGGTGTTGTTCGCCATCGTCGGGTCGGTGCCCTCGTGCTGCACGGCGACCGTGATCGCGCCGGCGAGACCGGTGCCGGTGGCACCGGGCGTCTTCACCAACCGCACTCCGAGCAGGGCCTCGGTGCCCGCCTTGATCTTGTCGGGGTCGATGCCGCAGAGGAACTGGCCGCCGTCCATGTCGGCGCACGCGTCGAGGCCCTCCAACTGCACCTTGGTGGCGTCGAGCTCGCTCACGTCGTAGAGGAGCGCGACGCCGGTGGCATCACCGGGCCCCCGATTAATGATCTTCAAGACGCCATCTTTATCCGGCACGCCGACCGCGATGGTGGTCCCCGTGAGCTTCAGCTCCAGATCCGCTGCCGGCGCGGCAAATGCCGGCGTGGCGAAGACCCCCGCGGTGAGCAGGCCGGCAACAGCAGCGAAACCGATGCGACCAAACACGTGAATACGTTACCGCGCACCCGCAAGATCAGGGTGCCCCACGATCTCGATCAAGGGAACCCACGCGGATCAAGGGCTAAAGCACGCGGACTAGAGATCCAACCACGTGCCTAAGCCCTTGATCGGCGAGAAGAAGGGCGGCGGGAAGCGCTAGGACGAGGAGGGGAGGACGGGGAGGGGGCGGCCGGCGCCGCCGCCGGGGAGGGCGATCGAGGAGAAGTGGGACACCACTCGCTCGTCCACCGGGTCGTCGGCGGGAGTGCGGTGCACGGCCAGGTGGCGGTACAACGTGTCGCGCTGCGCCGGAACGCGGCCGGCCGACCGGATCATCCAGATCAGTTCGCGCAGGTTGGAGCGGTGCCGGGCGCCCGCCGACGAGATGACGTTCTCCTCCAGCATGATCGAGCCGAGGTCGTCGACGCCCATGTGCAGGGACAGCTGCCCCGCTTCCTTGCCGGTGGTGAGCCAGGACGCCTGCAGGTGCGCCACGTTGTCGAAGAACAGCCGGGCCATGGCGATGAACCGCAGGTACTCCAGCGTGGTCGCCTGGGTGCGGCCCTTGAGATGGTTGTTCTCCGGCTGGTAGGTCCACGGGATGAACGCCCGGAACCCGCCGGTGCGATCCTGTACGTCCCGGATCATGCGGATGTGCTCGATCCGCTCGGCATGGGTCTCGCCGGTGCCCATCATCATGGTCGCGGTCGACTCGACGCCCTGCCGGTGCGCGAGCTCCATCACCTCCAGCCACCGCGCGCCCGACTCCTTGAGCGGGGCGATCGCCTTGCGCGGCCGGTCGGGCAGCATCTCGGCGCCCGCACCCGCGATCGAGTCCAGGCCCGCGGCCTTGATCCGCGAGATCGCCTCCTCCAGGGACACCGCGGAGACCCGCGCCATGTGCAGGATCTCGCTCGGCCCGATCGAGTGGATCGCGAGCTGCGGGTACGCCGCTTTCACGGCGGAGAACAGTGACTCGTAGTACTCCACGCCATACTCAGGGTGGTGTCCCCCCTGGAGCATGACCTGGGTGGCGCCCAGCTCGACCGCCTCGCCGCACCGGCGCAGGATCTCGTCCGTCGAGTGGGTCCAGCCCTCCTTGTGCTTCGGCGCCCGGTAGAAGGCGCAGAACTTGCACGCGGTGACGCACACGTTGGTGTAATTGATGTTGCGGTCGATGAGGTAGGTGACTATCCCGTCCGGGTACCGCCGGCGGCGCACCGCGTCGGCCGCCTCGCCCAGCGCGTGGAACGGCGCCTCGGTGTACAGGAGCAGCGCCTCATCAGGCGTGATCCGCCCGCCATCGGCACCGCGCTGCAGGATGTTCTCGATCTCCCGGCTCACCATCCGAGCCTACGTGAGATCCCCTGCGCCGATATGCTGGCAGCCCGCCAACTGTGAAGGGCGCCGCTCTCCGTGACCGCCACCACAAGCCTCGAGAACACCGAAAACGCGGACGCCGCTGCCGACCCGGGCGCCCGTGTGAAGAACCACATCGGGATCATCGCCCTCCTCGCCGCTGCTGCCGTGCTCCGGCTGCTGTTCATGGTCGCGTACCAGCCGGCGTTCTGGTTCTTCGGCGACAGCGGCTCCTACATCCGGCTCAGCGAGGCCCCGCTCGCCCCGCACGTGAGTCGCGGCCTCGGCTATGTGGTCACGCTGAAGGCGCTGGCGCCGAGCGGCACGTTCTACGCGGTGGTGTTGCTGCAACACCTGTTGGGCCTGGCCCTCGCCCTGCTGGTATACGTCATTCTCCAGCGCCGCGGCGTGGCCCGCTGGCTCTCCTGCCTGGCCGTCGCGCCGCTGCTGTTCGACGAGCTCGTCGTCACCGTCGAGCACTACCTGCTGCCGGACACGCTCTTCACCGCACTGCTCGCGGCGAGCGTGCTGCTGTTGCTGTGGCACCCCAAGCCGGGCTGGAAGGCCACCGCCGGCTGCGGCCTGCTGCTGGTGGCCGCCTGGTTCACCAAGCCGACCGCCATGCCGCTGGTCCTGCTGCTCGGGCTCTACCTGCTCGCGCTCCGGGTCGGCTGGCGGGCGCTGGTCAGCTACGCGGTCGCGTTCCTCGTGCCCTACCTCGCGGTCATGACGTGGATCGACGGCCGGCAGAGCGTCTACGGCTCGCAGACCGGCAACGCGCTCTACGGCCGGGCGGCGATGATCGCCGACTGCGACCGGATCCAGCTCACCCCCGAAGAGCGCACGCTGTGCCCGACGACCCACTACGACCGCGCCGACGCGTACTTCTGGCGGCGTCCCGAGCACATGCAGAAGATGGTGTACACGCCGGCCGGCGTCCGCCTGGTCACCGAGTTCTCGATCGACGTGATCCGGCAGCAGCCGCTGGACTACCTGCGCTCGGTGGGCAAGGAGTCGCTCGCCCACTTCGTGCCCGGCTTCCACCTCGGCCCGATGAACGACTGCCTGCGGGAGCGCTGGACGCCGCCCGAGCAGTGGCGCGACAGCACGCCGGTGCCGGAGCGCTGCCCGCCGGCGCGGGCCCGCGGCGACTTCCAGGATGACTACGCCCCGCTGGCCAACGCGCCGGGCGCGACCCCGCTCACCCGCGCGCTGCACGGGTACGGGCAGGTCGTCCAGGTGATCCCGATCGTCTTCTCGCTCGCGCTGCTGCTCACCATCGCCGTGCTCGCGGCGGGGCGCCGGGTCACCGGCCGCATCCGGCTCGACGCCGTCATGCTGCTGCTCGCCGGCCCTGGCCTGACCATCGTCACCGTGCTGCTCGGCATGTACGAGGCGCGCTACGCCCTGCCCGCGCTCCCGCTCGCCGCCACCGGTGCCGCGCTAGCGTTACACGGGTTGATCAAAAAACCACAGGGAGAAGCGCACGATGGAGCACCGCAGGCTGGGTAACTCCGGTCTCGCCGTTTCGGTCGCCGGTCTCGGCTGCAACAACTTCGGCCGCAAGCTCGACCTCGACGGCACCCGCGCGGTGGTCGACGCGGCGATCGAGGCCGGCATCACGCTGTTCGACACCGCCGACATCTACGGCACGCCGCACGGCACGTCCGAGGAGTTCCTCGGCCGGGCGCTCGCCGGCCGGCGCGCCGACGTGATCATCGCGACCAAGTTCGGCATGGACATGGAGGGCGTGAACGGGCCGGACTTCGGGGCGCGCGGCTCCCGGCGGTACATCCACCGGGCCGTCGAGGCGTCGCTGCGCCGGCTCGGCACCGACTACCTCGACCTGTACCAGATGCACGAGCCCGATCCGGCCACCCCGATCGAGGAGACGCTGTCCGCGCTCGACGACCTGGTCCGGGCCGGCAAGGTGCGCTATCTCGGCAACTCCAACTTCGCCGGCTGGCAGATCGCGGACGCCGACTGGATCGCCCGCACCCGCGGCCTGACGCCGTTCATCAGCGCGCAGAACCGGTACAGCCTGCTGCACCGGCACGCGGAAGCCGCCACCGTGCCGGCCTGCGCGCGGTTCGGCCTCGGCCTGCTGCCGTTCTTCCCGCTGGAGAGCGGCCTGCTCACCGGCAAGTACCAGCGCGGCCACACGGCCGCGGCGGGCACCCGCATGGCCACGGACCGGTTCGCGAGCTGGCACGCGAACGCGCCGTGGGACGAGATCGAGGCCCTGGAGAAGTACGCGGGCGAGCGCGGCGTGTCCATGCTGGACGTGGCGATCGGCGGCCTCGCGGCGCAACCGGCCGTCGCGTCCGTCATCGCCGGCGCCACCACCCCCGATCAGGTACGCGCCAACGTGGCGGCCGCCGCCTGGCAGCCGTCCGCCGCCGATCTGGCCGAGCTGGACCGCATCACGCGTCGTAGTCGATGACGAGCCGGTCGCTGGTGGGGCTGGACTGGCAGGTCAGCACGTAGCCGGCGGCCAGCTCGTCCGGTTCGAGGGCGTAGTTGCGGGCCATCCGCACCGCGCCCTCGACCACCTTGCCCCGGCAGGTCGCGCACACCCCGCCCTTGCAGGCGAACGGCAGCTCGCCGCGCACCCGCAGCGCCGCGTCGAGCACCCGCTCGTCCGGCGCCATCGTGAAGCTGGAGGCCCGCCCGTCCAGCAGGATCGTCACCGGTACGCCAGCGCCCGACTCCTCCCGCCGCACCGGCGCGGGCGGCGACGCCGAATCCTCCACATGGAACAGTTCGGTGTGGACCTCGCCGCTGAGCACGGTCTTGGCGTCCACCACCATCGCGTACGGTCCACACAGGAACCACTCGGCCACGTCCGACAGGTCGAGCGCGTCGACCAGCGTCGCCAACCGGTCCGCGTCCAGGCGGCCGGAGAGCAGCGCGGCGTCCTGCGGCTCCCGGGACAGCACGTGCACGACGTGCAGGCGGCCGGGGTACCGGTCCTTCAGGTCGGCCAGCTCCTCGACGAACATGACGCTGCGCGCGTACCGGTTGCCGTAGAGGAGGGTGAACCGGCTCGCCGGTTCCGTGGCCAGCGCCGTCGCGACGAGCGACAGTACCGGCGTGATCCCGGACCCCGCGACGACCGCGCCGTAATGGCGGACCCGGTCCGGCGCGAACGCCGTGGTGAAATGCCCCAGCGGCGGCATCACCTCGACGGTGTCTCCGGGCCGCAAGGCCCGCGCCGCGTAGCCGGAGAACGCGCCGCCGGGGATCTGCTTGACGCCGATCCGCAGCCGCCCGCCGGCGGCCAGGTCCGCGGGCGTCGAGCAGATCGAGTACGACCGGCGCACGTCGCCGTCGTCGCCGACCCGCCGGACGGTGAGATGCTGCCCGGCCCGGAACGCGAACGCCTCCCGCAGTTCCGGCGGCACCGCGAAGGTGACCGCGACCGCGTCGTCGGTGATCCGGTCGACGGCGTCGACGGTCAGCGGGTGGAAGACCGGCCGTCGCCGCACCGGCCGCCGGATCGTGACCGTCATCAGTACGCCTTCACGTGGTCGAACGGCTCGGCGCAGGCCCGGCACCGCCACAGCGCCTTGCACGCCGTCGAGCCGAACCGACTCAGCTCCTCGGTGTCGGGCGACCCGCACCGCGGACACCGCACGGTGAGTCGGAGGGTCACCGTCCGCGCCGGCGCGGGCGGGGCGATGCCCGCCGCCGCCAGCTTCGCCCGCCCGACGTCGGTGATCCAGTCGGTGGTCCACGGCGGCGCCAACGCGGTCTCGACCGCGGCGTCCGGGTATCCGGCCGTGCGCAACGCGTCACGGACGTCGGCGCGGATCACGTCCATCGCCGGGCAGCCGGTGTACGTCGGCGTGATGGTGACGGTGACCCGCCCGTCCGCAACCCGCACGTCCCGCAGGATGCCCAGCTCCTCGATGGTCACCACGCGCAACTCGGGGTCGACGACGGCCGCCGCGGCCTGCCACGGGGTCCCGGTCACCATCGCGCCCCCGGATGCGCCCGGTGCACGACCTGCATCTCGGCCAGCAGATAAGACAGGTGCTCGGTGTGCACGCCGGTCCGCCCGCCAGCCGGTGCCCACCCGTCGGCCGGCCTCGTCAGGGTGGCTTCGGCCAGCACCGGCTCCACCACGGACAGCCACTCGGCCCGGCTGACCTCGCCGGCGGTCAGCTCGTGCGTGTACGGCCAGAGCTGGTCGACCGCGTCCTGCATGCGCCGGTGCGACTCCTCGGTGCCGTCGCCCAGCCGGATCGTCCACTGGGCGCTGTGGTCCAGGTGGTACGCGGACTCCTTGCGCGCCTTGGCCGCGATGGCCGCGAGCCGCTCGTCGTCGCCCTGGCTGAGGGCGGTGTAGAGCAGCGACTGGTACGCGGACAGGAACAGCAGCTTGGCCATCGTCACCGCGAAGTCCCCGTTGGGCAGCTCGACGAGCAGGCAGTTGCGGAACTCGCGGTCGTCGCGCAGGTAGGCCAACTCATCCTCGTCACCCACGCAGGACAGGAACAGCCGCGCCGCGCCGAGCTGGTCCAGCGCGATGTTGGCGAGCGCGACGTCCTCTTCCATCTCGGGCGAGCTCGCATACCACTCGGCGAGCCGCTGCGCCGCGATCAGCGCGTCGTCGCCCATTTCGAGGAGGCGCGTCACAGGTGCCGCACCCCTTCGGGTACCTCGTAGAACGTCGGGTGGCGGTATGCCTTGTCGGCGGCCGGGTCGAAGAACGCGTCCTTCTCGTCGGGGCTGGACGCGGTGATGGCCGACGACGGCACCACCCAGATCGACACGCCCTCCTGGCGGCGGGTGTAGAGGTCGCGGGCGTTGCGCAGGGCCATCGTGGCGTCCGGCGCGCGCAGGCTGCCGACGTGCCCGTGCGCCAGCCCGCGCCGGGGCCGCACGAACACTTCCCACAGCGGCCAATCGCTACTCATGAGGGCGCGTCTCCTGCTTCTTGGCGTAGGCGAGCGCGGCCTCCCGGACCCAGGCGCCGTCCTCGTGCGCGCGCCGCCGGAACGCCGCGCGCTGCCGGTTGGCCGGACCGTCACCGCTGATGACCCGCTTGAGCTCGGCATAGTCCGGCTCGGTGAAGTCGTGGGCCGCCCGGTCCGGATTCCACCGCAGGTCGGGGTCCGGCAGGGTCAGGCCCAGCGCCTCGGCCTGCGGCACGCACATGTCGACGAACCGCTGCCGCAGCTCGTCGTTCGAGAAGCGCTTGATCTTCCACGCCATCGACTGGGTGGTGTGCGTCGACTCGGTGTCCGGCGGGCCGAACATGGCCAGCGACGGGTACCACCACCGGTTCACCGCGTCCTGGGCCATGGCGCGCTGCCCGTCGGTGCCGCGGGCGAGTGTGTAGAGGATCTCAAAACCCTGCCGCTGGTGGAACGACTCCTCCTTGCAGATCCGGATCATCGCCCGGGCGTAGGGCCCGTAGGAGCAGCGGCACAGCGGCACCTGGTTGACGATCGCCGCGCCGTCGACCAGCCAGCCGATCGCGCCGACGTCCGCCCAGGTCAGCGTGGGGTAGTTGAAGATCGAGCTGTACTTCTGGCGGCCTTCCAGCAGCAACCGCACCAGCTCGTCGCGGCTGGCCCCGAGCGTCTCCGCCGCCGCGTACAGGTAGAGCCCGTGGCCGGCCTCGTCCTGCACCTTCGCGAGCAGGATGGCCTTGCGCTTCAGGGACGGCGCCCGGCTGATCCAGTTGCCCTCCGGCTGCATGCCGATGATCTCGGAGTGCGCATGCTGGGCAATCTGCCGGATCAGCGTCTTGCGGTACGAATCAGGCATCCAGTCGCGCGGCTCGATCTTCTGGTCGGCCGCGATGACCGCCTCGAAATAGCCTTCCGGTTCGTCTTCACCGACGACCCGGCGGTCCGCGGCGTCACGCAGCGCTACCTCCGCGGCTTCGACCTCGCCGAGGAGCCCATCGTCAGTCCCGTACACCCCTCCAGTGTTACAAGAGCAACCCCAACAAGCCAACAGGTGTCACATGTTGACCTGGCGTATTGAGATTCAGCACGTAGACTCCTCCGGGTCCACCCCTCCGGCGACCTCTGGAACCACCCCCCATGCGCCCCCGCGTGATCATGTTGCTCACGATCGCAGCGATCGTCCTTGGCGGATTCGTACTGGTACCCGCCGCCTATGCCCGGCTCGACCGGGGGGACGGCGCTGCGCCGGAAGCGACACCCGCGCCATCGACGAAAGCCATCACACCGTCACCCAGCGTGACGAGCCGCCTGACCTTGGCGGCCGGGCCCGTCCAGGTACCGGTCGATGGCTTCCTCTCCTGGGCGCTGCTCGACCGAGCCACCGGACAGATCGAAGGGTCGGACAACATCGCGGCCACCAACTCCACCGAGTCGATGATCAAGATTTGGTTGGTCTCCGACTACCTGCGGCGCGTCGCCGAGCGGGGCGAGCAGCCGTCGGCCGCCCGGCTGGCTCAGGCGCGCCGGGCGATCCGGGACAGCGACGACGATGCCGCGCAGTCCCTCTACGTGGCCGGTGGCGGCGACCCGGTGGTGCGCCGGATGATCTCGGTCTGCCGGCTCACCGACACGAAGATCGGCCGCTCGGGCTGGTGGAGCTATACCCAGATCTCCGCCCGCGACGCCGTGCGCCTCGGCGACTGCGTCAAGAACGGCACCGCGGCGGGATCGATGTGGACCGACTGGGTACTGAAGGAGATGTCACAGGTACGCGGCAGCGCCGCCGCGAGGGACCAGCACGAACGGTCCGGCGGCGGGCGCTGGGGCATCATCGACGGCCTGCCCGAGGAGATCGTGCGGCAGGGCGTCGGCATCAAGAACGGCTGGACCCGGATCGGCGCCGACGGCAAGTGGCACCTCAACTGCCTCGCGGTCGCCGACGACTGGGTCCTCGCCGTGCTCATGCGCTATCCGATCGACCACGGACTGGACTACGGCGCCGACACCTGTGCGAGCGTGGCCCGCCAACTCGTGGTCCGACGCCCGTAACCCCCGACGAAGGGTTGAACCGAACCGATGGCCGGTAAGAGGCGACAGAGTTCGAACAAGGCATTGTGGTGGCTGCTCGGCACAGCGATCGCGGGCGGGCTCGTCATCGGCGGTCTCGGGCTGCGCGCGCTGCCCGGCTCACCCCTCGCGGCCAACGCCGCCAACTCCTTCCAGGGCGGCTCCGCTTCGCCGTCGGCATCGAAGTCGCCCACCCCGTCGCCGTCGCCATCGCTGCCCCCGCTCGCGGTCCGGCCCGCGAAGGTCAGCGTCGAGACGTCCGGCTGGTACTCGTGGGCGCTGCTCGACCGGCGCACCGGCAAGATCTCCGGCTCCAAGAACCTCGCGACCACCAGCACCACCGCGTCCATGATCAAGGCATGGATCGCGGCCGACTACCTGCGGCGCGCGGCCGACCAGGGCGTGACGCCGAACGCCACCCGCATGGAACAGCTCCGCATCATGATCCGCGACAGCGACAACGCGGCCGCGATTTCGCTGTGGAGTGCCGTCGGCGGCATCGCGTCCACCAAGCGACTGGTCTCGATGTGCAAGCTGACGGACAGCAAGCCGCACAGCAACTGGAGCAACACCGCGCTGTCCGCCCGCGACACCGCGCGGATGGGCGCCTGCATCGTCGATGGCCGGGCCGCGGGCAAGAAGTGGACGAAGTGGCTGCTCGACGAGATGCGCGCGGTCCGCGGCGTCGGCGACTTCGGCATCCGCAAGGCCTTCACCGCCGACGTCGCCGAGACGATCGCGATCAAGAACGGCTGGGTGACCCGCGACGCGACCGGCGAGTGGCACGTCAACTGCCTCGCGGTCGGCGACCAGTGGACCATGGGCGTGCTCACCCAGTACCCGGCCAACCTCGGCTACGAGCACGGCGCCAAGATCTGCAAAAGCGTCGCCACGCAGCTCAAGACCCCCACCTCGTGATCGCCTGATCAAGGGATGACGGCGGTGCCCGCCTCGTGGACCACCGCGAGGCGGGAGACCGCGCGGGTGAGCACGACGTAGAGGCGGTTGAGCCCGCGCGGTTCGGCGGCCACGATCCGCGCCGGGTCCACGGCGACGACATGGTCGTATTCCAAGCCCTTGGCCAGGCTGGCGGGCACCACGGTCACCCGGGCCGACGGCTCGTCGAGCGTGCCCGCCGGCACACCGGCGGCGTCCAGCGCGGCCCGCAACCCCGGCACGGCGGCGTCCGCGGCGATCACCCCGACGGAACCGTCGTGCGCCAGCGCCGCCCGCACCTCGGCCACCGTCGCGGCCTCCACATCGGACGCTTCCCGTACCACCAACTCGCCGTCCTGGCGCAGGGAAACCGCTTCGGGTACGTCCACCGCGAGCGCGGGGAGCAGCCGGTTGGCCAGGGCGAGCACCGCAGCGGGTACCCGGAACCCGGTGGTCAGCGGCACGACCGGCGTCTCCGGCTTGCCCAGATGGCGCAGCGACTCCCGCCAGTCGCTGGCCGCCCACGGCGTGGTGCCCTGCGCCAGGTCGCCGAGCAGCGTGATGGACCCGTGCTCGCTGCGCCGCGCGAGCGCCCGGCACTGCATCGCGGAGAGGTCCTGCGCCTCGTCGACCACCACGTGACCGAAGCCGGGCGGCCGCTCGATCAGCCCGGCCGCCTCGTCGATCAGCACCGCGTCGGCCGCGCTCCAGCGGGCCGCTTTCGGCGTCCGGGGCGCCTTCGTCCACAGCAGGCGCTGCTGCTCCTCCTCCGTGAGCAGGCCGTTCGCCGCGCCGGCCAGGGTCGCCGGGTCCGTCAGTAGCACGTGGACGAGTCCTTCGGGCGTGACCGCCGGCCACACGGCGTCCAGGAACTCGGTGACCGGCTTGCCCCGCCCCATCCGGCGCAACCAGACCTCGCTCGGCGACTCGGCGCGCCGGGCCTCGGCCTGCCGTTGCAGCAACGCGACCACGCGGGCGCGCACCCGCTCCCGGCCGACGCCGTACGGCAAGCCTTCCCGCCGCGCCTCGTCGACCACCCGGCGCAGCGCCTCCTCGCTGACCCGCCACCGGTACGAGCCGTCGGAGACAACGAGCGGCGCGACCGGCTTGCGGACGTGCGACCAGAGCGCCCGGTGCAGGACGGTCGCCATCCGGGCGTCGTGCTTGACGGTCGCCGTCTCGGACAGGTCCGCGCCGCGCACCGGCACCCGCGCGATCAACTCGTCCACCGTGGTCTGCGCGACCTCCACCTCGCCGAGCGCCGGCAGCACCGCCGAGATGTAACTCAGGAACGCCCGGTTGGGACCCACGATCAGCACGCCGGACCGGCGCAACCGCTCGCGGTGCAGGTAGAGCAGATACGCGGCGCGGTGCAGCCCGACCGCCGTCTTCCCGGTGCCGGGGGCGCCCTGCACGCAGATCGACGCGTCGAGATCGGCGCGGACCAGCTCGTCCTGCTCCGGCTGGATGGTGGCGACGATGTCGCGCATCGGGCCGACGCGCGGCCGCTCGATCTCGGCGGTGAGGATCCGCGACTTGTTGCCCAGCTCCTCGCCGCGGTCCAGGTGCTCGTCTTCGAAGCTGGTCAGCGCGCCGGCCGCGAAGCCGAACCGGCGCCGCACCGACACCCCCTGCGGGTCCTTGCCGCTGGCCCGGTAGAACGCTCGTGAGATGGGCGCCCGCCAGTCCAGCACCAGCGGCTCGCCGGCCTCGTCCGCCACATGCCGCCGTCCAATGTGATAGTCGGGCTCCCCGTCGAACCAGAGCCGCCCGAAGAACAGCGGCGTGTTCGGGTCGTCGGCCAGCTCGGCGACCCGGCGGGAGAGCGTGCGGCCGAGCGTCTCGGCGGCGTACGCGTCGCCGGCGACGTTCTCGCCGGTGGCGAAGAGGGCTTCGGCGCGGTCCCGCATCCGGGCGAGAGCGGCGCGCGAGGTAGCGAGATGTTGTCGTTCGGAGGCGAGTTCGGTGTCGAGATCAGGTGCGGGCACGGTAGGTCCTTCGCGGTGGATCCGGACTGCTCGCGTATCCGGGGGGCTGATCCCAGCCCGGCGCGGGGGGACGTCCGCTGCGGTGCATGCTCACCACGGCCGTCGAGCGGCGACCCACACTACGCGTAGCTGCAGACCCGCGCGACCCATTTATCCAAGATCAAGGCGTCCCTGTAGTCGTTAGAGCGACATGAGGGACGCCTTGATCTTGAAGCGAGGCACATTTTGCTCGGGCGCGCTAGGGCAGGAGAGTAAAGGCCGAGACGTGCCGCGGGCGCACAACAGAGAAGTGTCGGCGATCCACCGTGGCTACCTCGATTGCACCGAGTCGTTCCGCGATCGCGATGACGGCGGCGTCCGTCCCTCCGAGTGGCAGGTCACTGTACTTGCGGACCAGTGCCGCCATGCGCGGCAAGTCTCGTTCGAGCAGGTCACCGAGAGAGAACGTCTGACCAGGGCCGAATGCTTCAAGGAACACCGCCTCGGCCTCCGCGCCCAAATGGTTGCCAATGAGGTAGCAAGCCTCGGCGATCACGGGCGGGGGCACGATCAACGGTTTTTGGGTAGCAGCGAGCCACCGTACGCACGCGTGATGATGGGCGTCACGACGATCTGCGAGGGCGTATAGGACGCCGGTGTCGACGACGATCACGGCTCAGGCTATCGACCAAATCCGTCACGCAGCAGGTCGTCGACCCGCTCCGAGACGTCGCTACGCCCGCTGTCCCCGATCCCGATGAAGGCAGGCATCCGCCGGCTCTGGCCCGGATCGGTGTAGAGATCAGTGGCGAGGCGCAGCAGCTCTTCCGCCTGCTCGTCTGGAAGGCGCTCGATGAGCTGAAGCAGCCGCTGCTTGGTGGTCACGGGTTCAAAGATACGCTCGGGGCCCGTCCTGCGCGATCCCGTTCGTGAGGGTGTGAGACTACGGGGGTGGCACCTGACACCCCACGAATGACCATCACGGATCCGCAGGTGATGCGTGCCCTCGCGCACCCCGCCCGGCTGGCGATCATGGAGTACCTCAGCAGCACGGGCGCCAGCGTGACGGCTACCGAGGGCGCGCAGGTGGTCGGGCTCTCGCCGAGCGCGACCAGCTACCACCTGCGGGCGCTCGCGAAGTACGGGATGGTCGCGGAGGCGCCGGGCCGGGGCGACGGCCGGGAGCGGGTCTGGCGCAGCGCGGTGCAGTCCTGGGGGTACGAGGCCGGGCACGAAGCCGACCCGGAGGCCCTCGCGGCGGAGGAGACGCTCACCGACGCGTTCTTCCAGCGCGAGATCGAGCGGGCCAAGGCGTGGATGCGCCGCGCGCACGACGAGCCCCGGGAGTGGTACGACGCGGTGCTGTTGAGCAACTCGATGCTGCTGATCACCGTCGAGGAGTTGGCCGAGCTGAACGCCGCGGTGCTCAAGCTGTTGGAGCCGTACCGGCGGATCACCCGGCAGCAGGACGCGCCGCCCGGCGCGCGCGTCGTCGCCGCCTACTACAAGTCGGTGCCCATCGACTGACTCCCCATGATCAAGGCGTCCTTCAAGCTGCTAGAGCTACTTCAGGGACGCCTTGATCATGGGGGGTGTGGCGCTCGCGGGCGATGGCGCGGCGGACCGGAAGCACGACCAGCGCCACGACGGCCAGGCCGACGGCACCGGCGAGGGCGACCATCGCCCGCGGCGCCAGCCACTCCAGCAGCAGCCCGCCCAGGAAGAAGCCGATCATGCTGGCGCCCTGGGTCGACGCGGTCAGGGTGGCGAAGGCCCGACCGCGCACCCGGTCCGGCGCCCGGCGGCCCATGAGGACATTGCTGAAGATGTTCTCGCCACCGTTCAGAACGCCGCCGACCAGCCACAACGGGGCCAGCCAGGCCACCGCCGGCACCAGCGCGGCGGACAGCACGACCGTCGAGGTGCCGGCCAGCATGACGAGCATTCCCCAGACCAGCGCGCCGTCGTCGCGCGCCCGGCGGGCCGCCCGGGCGAGCACCCAGGCACCGACCACCAGGCCGGCGGTCCAGGCGGTCTCCACCAACCCGTACGCCGTGGCGGAGGCGTCCAGCGTCTCGCGGATGAAGAAGACCGCGATCACGTTGATCGCGCCCACGCCGGCGAGCGTGCCGGCGACCGCGATCACCATGGCTCGCAGCAGCGGGTCGCCGAACAGCCGCCAGCGCGCCGGCTCATCGGCCGCGGCGACCGGCGCCACGGCGTGCGCGCCACCCCGGCGGGTGCGGATCAGCGCCGCCGCGCCGACGACCCAGAGGTACCCGACCGCGGCGGTCAACACCGCAGCGCGTACCCCGAATTGACCGGTCAGGACGCCGGCGAGCGCCGGGGCGGCGAGTAGCCCGGCGGACGTGATCGTCTGGTTGGCGCCGGCGGCCCGCGGGAGGTCGTCCCGGCGGACCATGGTCGGCAACAGCGCGGCGAACGTCGGCTGGGTGACCGCGAGTCCGGTCGCCAGCAGGGCGACCAGGGCGACGATCGCCGCCGGCCGTTCGACGAAGGCGAGCGCGGCGCAGACCGCGGTCTGCGCCAGGCCGGCGGTCACCAGCAGGATCCGGCTGTCCACCCGGTCGACCAGCCAACCGGTGACCGGCGCGAGCACCACCAACGGCAGCGCCGCGGCCAGCAGCAACCCGGAGACGGCGAGCCCGCCCGCACCGGCGGACTGCAGCGCCAGCGCGAGCGCCGTCGCGGCCATGAGTTCGGCGGTGACGGCGGCGCCCCGGGCACTCGCGGCGACGTACACGTCGCGCCAGTCAGATGTGAAGGACATACTTCGAAAGTAACGCTTCACATCTGGCTGACGCAAGCCCGCCATGAGTGGTGCGCCACTCCCGCGGCGGTCGCGTGAACTCCGCGTATCGCCGGTCGCTACGGTGGGGATCATGAGACGACCCCGCGTCGGCCACATCCAGTTCCTTAACTGTCTGCCGATCTACTGGGGCCTGATGCGTTCCGGCGCGCTCATCGACGTCGAGCTGTACAAGGATTCGCCGGACCGGTTGAGCGCCGCACTGGTGGCCGGCGACCTCGATATCGGGCCGATCTCCCTGGTCGAATACCTGCGGCACGCCGACGACCTGCTGCTCCTGCCGGATCTCGCGGTCGGCAGCGACGGGCCGGTGCTGTCCGTCAACCTCGTCGCCACCCGGCCGCCCGCCGACCTCGATGGCGCCAAGGTGGCCCTCGGCTCCACCTCACGCACCGGGGTGCTGCTCGCGCAGATGCTGCTCGCCGACCGGTACGGCGCGAATCCGGAGTACTTCCGCTGCCCACCCGATTTGACCCAGATGCTGCTGGAGGCGGACGCCGGCGTGCTGATCGGCGACGCCGCGCTGCGCGCGCTGTACGAGGCGCCCCGGCGCGGGTTGACGGTCACCGACCTCGGGCAGGCGTGGCGGGAGTGGACCGGCCTGCCGATGGTGTTCGCGGTGTGGGCGGTGCGGCGCGAGTTCGCCCAGGCCAACCCGGGCATGGTCAAGGACGTGCACGAGGCGTTTCTGCGCTCCCGCGACCTGTGCCTCGAAGAGCTCGACCAGGTGGCCGAGAGCGCGGCCCGCTGGGAGCCGTTCGACGCGGCGACCCTGGCGTCGTACTTCCGGGTGTTGGACTTCTCCCTCGGCGAGCGGCAGGTGGCGGGGTTGCGCGAGTTCGCCCGCCGCGCCGCGGCGGCCGGCGCCGCGCCAGCCCTGCCCGACACCGGCCCGGCCTTCGCCGCCATCTAAGCCCATGATCAAGGCGTCCTTCAAGTAGTTAGAACGACTACAGGGACGCCTTGATCATGGAGGTCAGGTGCACGTGAGCCAGTATGGGCGCCATGACCGTTCACGCCATCGATCGGAGTCCCGCTCCGCAACGGGCGGCGGAGCGCGAGACGCTCTGCGGCGTCCTGGACTTTCTGCGCGCCACCGTGGTGAACAAGGTGGCTGGCCTGTCGGAGCAGCAGGCCCGCAGCACACCCGTGCCGCCGTCCACCATGACGCCGATCGGCCTGGTGAAGCACCTGACCGCCATCGAACGGTGGTGGTTCAGCATCGACTTCGCGGCGCTCGACGTCACCCCGCCGTGGCCCGACGGCGAGCCGTTCGACGGGTTCGAGCTGGCGGACGGCGACACGTTGACATCAGTGGTCAGCGCCTATCTCGCCGAATGCGCGGCGTCCCGCGAGGTGGTGGCGGCTTCCGGGCTCGACGACCCGGCTCAGGCAGCGGGGATGGACTTCAACCTGCGGTACGCGTTGGTGCACATGATCGAAGAGACCGGCCGCCACTGCGGCCACCTCGACCTCATGCGCGAGTCATTAGACGGCGAACGCGGCCAGTGACCAAGACCGCCAGCCGGCCGCGGCCCATGCTCGGCGGTGCGATAGCCACGTTATGAGGCCGCTATAAGGTGGCTATCGCACCGCTGAACGTGCGCTATCGACGCCGCGATGGGCCAAGGCGGTGGGTCACGGGAGGTCGGGGCCGCGGCGGCGGAGTTCGGCGACCGCGCCCATCGCGCCGCGCAGGTCATCGAGCCAGGTGTCGGCGTGCTGGCCAACGAGGCGTACGCACCAGGCCAGTGCGTCCGCGCGGGATCGGGCGACACCGGCCTCGACCAGCGTGTCCAGTATCTGGCGCTCCGGTTGCCGCAACCGGGTCATGACCGGTACGGACACGTTGGTGAACAGCAGGCGGGTGCCGCCGCACACCGCGCCCCACGCCACCTTGCGCCGGTACCGGTGTTCCAGCTGCCGAGCGATCTTGATGCGCTGCTCGCGGGTGTCTTCGCGGTGTTGGGCGATCCGGCCGTTCTCCGCCGCGGCGCGGTCGGCGTCGGTGGGATCCTCGCCGAGCTGCGGCTCCGGCAGCCGGCCATAGATCACGATCTCGTCGCGGTCGATGATCACCTCGGGCGGCCCGGTGAACCACCCTTCCGGCAACGCACCGATGATCCAGGCGGTCGCGTCGTCTGCCGGTGGCGGCTCGTGCCGAGCACCGGCCCATAACTTGTCACGCATGATTACATGATTACACCGTTACAGGAGACAGCAAGGGCCTGGAGTTACGCGCACAGCGATAACCGCCCAGGAGGGGGTAGCGTCGGGGGTGGGAGGCGCCGATGGTGCTTACTGCCTTGCAGAGCGAGCTCACCCGACTGCTGGGCGTCGATGGGGTGATCGACGACCCGGTGCATCTGCGGGCGTACGAGTGTGACGCGCTCACCGGGTACCGGATGGTGCCGGCCCTGGTCGCCTTGCCGCGCGACGCCGCGCAGGTGGCCGCGGTCGTGAGCCGGTGCGCCGCCCACGGCGTGCCGTTCGTGGCGCGCGGCGCCGGCACCGGGCTGTCCGGCGGCGCCCTGCCCGTGGCCGACGGCATCGTCATCTCACTCCAGCGGTTGCGCCACATCATCGAGGTGGACCCCGCCAACCGGCGGGCCCGCGTGCAGCCGGGAGTGACCAACCTGGACATCACCCGGGCCGCGGCGCCGCACGGGCTGTACTACTCGCCGGACCCGTCCAGCCAGCAGGTGTGCACGATCGGCGGCAACGTGGCGGAGAACTCGGGCGGCGCGCACTGCCTGAAGTACGGGTTCACCGTCAACCACGTGCTCGCCATCGAGGTGGTGCTGCCCGACGGCAGCATCACCAGGCTCGGCGGCGACGCGCCGCACCAGGCGGGCTACGACCTGCTCGGGGCGTTCGTCGGCAGCGAGGGCACGCTGGGCGTGGTGACCGAGGTGGTGGTGCGGCTGCTGCCCGCGCCGGCGACGGTGCGCACGCTGGTCGCGGACTTCGCGTCGGTCGAGGCGGCGGGGGACGCGGTCACGGCGGTGATCGCGGCGGGCATCGTGCCGGCGGCGATCGAGATGCTGGACAACCTGGCGATCCAGGCGGTGAACGCGGCGGTCGGCGAGAGCTTCGACCCGCGCACCGCCGCCGCGCTGATCATCGAGCTGGACGGGCCGACCGACGAGGTCGAGGCGCGCTTCGCCGAGGTCACGGCGCTCTTGCAAGGCGTGCGCGTGACGATCGCCCAGGACGACGAGCAGCGGGCCCGGATCTGGCGCGGGCGGAAGGCGGCGTTCGCGGCCGTCGGCCGGCTGAGCCCGAACTACTTCGTGCAGGACGGCGTCGTGCCGCGCACCCGGCTGGGCGAGGCGCTGAGCCGGATCGCGGCTATGGCCGGCGCGGCCGGGCTGCGGGTCGCGAACGTGTTCCACGCGGGCGACGGCAACCTGCACCCGCTGGTGCTCTACAGCGAGTCGGCCGGCGAGCACGAGCGCGCCGACGCGCTGTCCACCGCGATCGCGGAGCTGTGCGTGGAGTTGGGCGGTTCGCTGTCCGGCGAGCACGGCATCGGCACCGACAAGGCGTGTTCGATGCCGCGCATGTTCTCCGCCGACGACCTCGACACGATGCGGCGGTTGCGGGCCGCGTTCGACCCGCGCGGGCTGTGCAACCCGGGCAAGCTGTTCCCCACGCCGCGGCTGTGCGGGGAGCGGCCCGGGCCGTACCGCGCGCATCCGCTGGAGGCCGCCGGCATGATCGAGCGCCTATGAGACCGACGTCGCTCGCCGAGCTGCGGGACGCCGTCCGGGACACGGACGGCCCGCTCGTCGTGCGCGGCGCGGGCACCGCGGCGGGCTGGGCCGGGACGCCCTTCGGGGAAGACCTCCACACCACCGGCCTGAGCGGGATCGTCGCTTACAACCCGGCCGACATGACGGTCGCGGTCCGCGCCGGGACGCCGCTGGCCTGGCTGCAGGACGAGTTGGCCGCGCGCGGCCAGCGGATCGCGCTGGACCCCGCTCGGGCCCTGGCGGGCGCCACCGTCGGCGGCCTGGTGGCGACCGCCGACTCGGGTCCGTTGCGGCACAGCTACGGCGGACCGCGCGACCTGGTCATCGGCGTGACCGTGGTGCTGGCCGACGGCACGGTCGCCCGCTCCGGCGGGCACGTCATCAAGAACGTCGCCGGGTACGACCTGGGCAAGCTGTTCTGTGGCTCGTTCGGCACGCTGGGCGTGCTCGCCGAGGTGGTGCTGCGGGTGCATCCGCTGCCACCGGCCACCCGCACCGTGTCGGCGCCCTGTGACGCGACCGAGGCGCTGGAGATCGCGGGCCGGGTCCTGGCCGCGCGGCTGGAGCCGGTCGCGCTGGAGTGGTGCGACGGCGCGCTGCTGGCCCGCTACGAGGGCACGCCGTCCAGCGTGGACGCGCGGGCGGCGGCGACGCCCGGCTCGCCGGTCGCGGACGCGAACCCCGACGTTCACGGTGACTTCGTGCTGCGCTGCGGCACCCGCCCGGACCGCCTGCCCGACGTGGCGAAACACGCCTCCAGCATCAGCAGCAGCGTGGCGGTGGGCGTGCACACGATCGCGGTGGACAGCGCGGACACGGTCGAGCGGCTGCGCGCGGAGTGCGAACACGCCACGCTGTGCCGCCGGCCGGCCGGCTCGGATCTGCCGGCGTGGGGACCGCCGCACGCGGCGGTGCCGCTGATGCGGGCCGTCAAGCAACGCTTCGACCCGGCCGGCCGCCTCGGTCCGGGCGTCTTCGCACCATGGTTGTCCCCATGACCACTGGGAGGTGAGCGTGGAGCGCGAGCTGCTCGACACGTGTGTCCACTGTGGGTTCTGCTTGCCCGCCTGCCCGACATACGCGCTCACCGGCGACGAGGCGGAGTCGCCGCGCGGCCGGATCTACCTGATGAACCTGCTCGAGCGTGGCGAGGCCACGGCGGCGGGGGCGTTCACCACGCACATCGACTCCTGCCTCGGGTGCCTCGCGTGCGTGCCGGCCTGCCCGTCCGGGGTCCGCTACGACCGGCTGATCGAGCAGGCCCGGCCGGTGATCGAACGCGACGCCCCGCGGGACCGGACCTTCCGGCGGCTGGTGTTCACGCTGTTCCCGTACCCGCGCCGGCTGCGCGTCGCGGCGCTCGCCGGCCTGCTCTACCAGCGGCTGGGCCTGCGGTGGCTGGTCCGCCGGTCCGGCGTACCGGAGAGGTTGCCGGCGCGGGCCCGAGCCCTGCAGGAGCTGTTGCCGCCGGTGCGGGTGCGCGAGCTGTTCGCGCGGACGCCGCGGGTCACCCGGCCGGCGGCGCCGGCCCGCCGGCGGGTGGCGCTGCTCACCGGCTGCGCGCAGCGGGTGTTCTTCGCCCGGGTGAACGCCGCCACCATCCGGGTGCTCGCCGCCGAGGGATGTGAGGTGGTGGCGCCGCGCGGGCAGGGCTGCTGCGGCGCGCTGAGCCTCCACTCCGGACGGGACGAGGAGGCGCGCCGGTTCGCGCGGCGCACGATCGACGCGTTCGGCGACGGGTACGACGCGGTCGTGGTCAACGTGGCCGGGTGCGGCTCGACGCTGAAGGAGTACGGCGAGCTGTTGCGCGACGATCCGGCGTACCGGGAGCGGGCCGCCGCCTTCGCCGCGACCGTGCGGGACGTCACCGAGCTGCTCGCGGAGCTGCCGCCGATCGCGCCCCGGCACCCGCTCGACGCGCGGGTGGCCTACCACGACGCGTGTCACCTGGCCAACGCGCAGCGGGTGGTCGCGCAGCCGCGCCAGATCCTGGCCGCGATCCCGGGCGTCACGCTGGTCGACGTGCCGGAGGCTGGGCTGTGCTGCGGCTCAGCCGGCGTCTACAACCTACTGCAGGCGGAGACCGCCGAACAGCTGGGCCGGCGCAAGGCGGCGAACCTGGCCTCGGTACGGCCCGACGTCATCGCGACGGCCAACGCCGGCTGCCTGCTCCAGATCGGACGGTTCATGGTGGACGGACCACCGATCGTGCACCCGGTCGAGCTGATCGACGCCTCAATCCGCGGCGAGCCTTCCCCAACGTAGGTGGCACCCCGGTGCGGATTGGGTGCCGCCCGCACCGGGGTGCCGAGACCCGAGCCTCGCCGGTCTGGGGGAGGTAGCGAGGATCGGGTCGAGGGGTGCCCCTTACTACCCCTTTGGTGTTTTGCTTGGTTTGCCGGGCTGCTTGTCCTTGGAGGGCTTGTTGGGCTCGGGCTCCGCGCTCTTCTCGGGGTCGAGGAAAGGCGCGCAGAGCGTCGCGATCCGCGCCTCGCCACCGGCCGCGCGGGCCAGGTCGCGGAACGCCTCGGCGGACATCGGCGGGTCGTTCGGTCTCTTCTGGTGCGCCTGCCAGGCCTGGCACAGGCCCTTCAGCGCCGGACTGGTGGGCGCGAGCGTCCGGCCGCGGTTGCTGGGCGTCGCCGCCGGCGCGGAGGTCTTCACCGTGGTCGGCTCGGCGCGCCGGCTGGGCGGCGCCGGCACGCCGACCGCCGAGAACGCGTCGTGCGCATACCGCTGGGCGCCCGCGGGCAGGGTGCCGGTCGTGGCGGCCACCGCCGTGCCACCGAACAGCAGCACCGCCGTACCCGTGGCCGTCTTGAGCACGAACGACCTGGTCAGCCAGCGCCGCCGCGCGGTGGGCGCGGGCGCCGGCGCAGCGGTCTCGAAGGCGGCGAGCGCCGCCTCCAGGCCGGCCCGCTCGCCCGGCCGGGGCGCGGCCGCGGCCGCCGCGAGCAGCGCGCTCAGTTCGGGGTACGCGGGATCCGAGCCAGCAGCGGAGAGCAGTCGCTCCGCTTCGCGTGGCCCGATCCGGCGAGTTCGTGCGGTACACATCTTGCGGTAAAGGGCGTCCCAGGGTCGCATCGCGTTACACCCCTTCCGGGCGGGCCGGCTTGAGCGTCGGCGCCGGTCGCGGCGTGGGCCGCCGCGCCTGCACCTCGGCGTGCTGGGCCAGGCGCCGCAGGCCACGCATCGCCGCGACGCGCACCGCGCCGGGCCGCTTGCCGAGCACCTGCGCGGTCTGCGCCACGTCCAGGCCGGCGACCACCCGCAGCGTGACCGCCTCCGCCTGGTCCTTCGGCAGCGAGGCGATCACGCCGAGCGCCCAGTCGGTCTCGGACCGCTGGAGCACCTCCTGCGCCGCGTCCGGGACGTTGCCGGACCGGTGCTGGTCGGTCAGCTCCTGCGGCTCCTCGCGCCGGCGCCGCATGCGCCGGCGCTCGTCGATCGCGCGGTTGCGCGCGATCCGGAAGAGCCAGACCCGGAACGCCGGCAGCTCGCCGGTGAACGCGCGCAGGTCGCGCGCGGCCTGCAGCCAGGTCTCGGAGGCCACATCCTCCGCGCCCTCGCCGACGATCACCCGCAGGTACCGGAGCAGCGGCGGCTGCAGCGCGTGCCACAGCACCGCGAAGGCCGCCGTGTCGCCCCGCACCGCCGCCGGCAGGGCGCCCGCGAGTTCCTCGTCCGCTCCGGCTCCAAGTTCCATCGCGGCGAGGTTACAGCCTGTTGACCATGCCCGCTACCTGCGTAAATACGGCCTGTCTTGAGCCGGTGCGGCGCAAGTTTCACCGGACCGCGTTACTGGTGCGCCAAAAGTCTGACCGTTGGTCGGAGGCGGGCAGCCGAGTATGTCTCACGAACCGCCCGAGTCGCGGTTCCGCTGGTCAGGGGCTTTCTGCTGGCATCATCCGCTGGGGGTGCAACTTCCGAGAGGGGATCCAATGGGGGCACGTTGGCTGGCCGTGGCGGGCACGGCAGCCGTGTTGGGGTTGAGCGTGGCGTCGCCCGCGATGGCCGCGACGACAATTCCGATCAACAAGGGCAATGTGCCCACGACGGCCGCTGACTACGAGCAGGACTGTGACGCCAACTTCGGCGGCGGTCCGCACGCGAACCAGGACGTCTGGGTCTTCGTGCTGCCGGACAAGGCCGCCACCTTCACGTCCGTGACGGCCGAGTTCGACACGCCGGACGGCAAGGTCACGCTGACCATTCCGGCGGACGGCGGCGCGATCGTGAACAAGGCCCAAGCGACCAGCAAAGCCTGGATCACCACCGAGGCCGGCTGGACGCTCACCGGCGCGAAGGCAACCATCACCGGCGAGGCGGCCAAGTTCAACCTCACCCACACCTGTGCCGCCGGCACAGGGGGTACGCCGTCGCCGTCGGTGTCGCCCTCGACCACGGCGTCGGCTTCCCCGTCGGGTTCGCCGTCACCCGGGGCCTCGGCCTCGGGGTCGGTGTCGCCCGCGCCGGGCGCCGGTGGCGGCGACTCCGGCGGCCTGCCGGTGACCGGCGCCAGCATCACCGGGCTGGCGGTCTTCGGCGGCGCACTCGTTGCCGCGGGCGCGGTGCTGGCGCTTCGGCGCCGCCGCGCGGTGGCGTTCTCGCCTGAGGGGGACGAGTAACGCCACGTGGGTGATCAAGGCGTCCCCGCACTTTCGGGGACGCCTTGATCACACTGCGACCGCTATGTGAGCATGATCACAGGATATCCCGGGAAAAGGGGTGATCATGCCACGCCTCCGATCGATCCTCATCTGGACCGCGGTCGCGGTCGCCGGCGCCGTCGCGTGGGGCGTCCTCGCCCTCGCGCGCGGCGAGGAGATCAACGCGATCTGGATCCTCGTCGCGGCGCTCGCGTCGTACGCCATCGCCTACCGCTTCTACGCCCGGTTCATCGTCCGCAAGGTGCTGCGGGTCGACGACACCCGCGCGACGCCGGCGGAGCGCCTGGACAACGGCATCGACTATCAGCCGACCGACCGGCGCATCCTGGCCGGCCACCACTTCGCCGCCATCGCCGGCGCCGGCCCCCTGGTCGGCCCGGTGCTCGCCGCCCAGATGGGCTACCTGCCGGGCACGATGTGGATCATCTTCGGCGTCATCTTCGCCGGCGCCGTGCAGGACATGGTGATCCTCTTCTTCTCGATGCGGCGCAACGGCAAGAGCCTCGGCCAGATGGCCCGGGACGAGATCGGCCCGGTAGGCGGCGTGGCCGCCCTGATCGCGGTGTTCTCCATCATGATCATCCTGCTGGCGGTGCTGGCCCTGGTCGTGGTGAACGCCCTCGCCAAGTCGCCCTGGGGCACGTTCTCCATCGCGATGACCATCCCGATCGCCCTGCTCATGGGCTTCTACCTGCGGGTGATCCGGCCGGGTCGGGTCCTGGAGACCACCTTCATCGGCATCGGGCTGCTGCTGCTCGCGATCGCCGCCGGCGGCTGGGTGCAGGAGTCCAGCCTCGCGGGCGCGTTCACGCTCAGCCCCGAGGCGCTGACGATCTGCCTGATCATCTACGGCTTCTTCGCCTCGGTCCTGCCGGTGTGGATGCTGCTGGCGCCGCGCGACTACCTGTCCACGTTCATGAAGGTCGGCACCATCGCCCTGCTCGCGATCGGCGTGTTCATCGCCGCACCGGTGCTCCAGACCGACGCACTCACCGACTTCGCCCGGGAGGGCAACGGCCCGGTGTTCTCCGGCGCGCTGTTCCCGTTCGTCTTCATCATCATCGCGTGCGGGGCGCTGTCCGGCTTCCACTCGCTCATCGCGTCCGGCACGACGCCGAAGATGATCCAGAAGGAGTCGCAGGTGCGGCTCGTCGGGTACGGCGCCATGCTGACCGAGTCGTTCGTCGCCATCATGGCCCTGATCGCGGCGTGCATCCTCGAACCCGGCCTGTACTACGCGATGAACGCGCCCGCCGGGGTCGTCGGATCCACCGTGGAGAGCGCGTCCGCCGCCGTCGCCAACCTGGGCTTCACCATCTCGCCGCAGGACCTCAGCGCGGCCGCCGCGGCGGTCGAGGAACAGACGCTGGTCGCCCGCACCGGTGGCGCGCCGACCCTCGCGGTCGGCATGTCGGAGATCCTGTCCAGCGTGTTCGGCGGCGCCTCGCTCAAGGCGTTCTGGTACCACTTCGCGATCATGTTCGAGGCGCTGTTCATCCTGACCACCGTGGACGCCGGCACCCGGGTCGGGCGGTTCATGCTGCAGGACACGCTCGGCAACATCTGGAAGCCGATCGGCCGGGTCAGCTGGAAGCCCGGCCTGTGGGCCACCAGCGCCGCGGTCGTGCTCGCGTGGGGGTACTTCCTCTACACCGGCGTGACCAACCCGCTCGGCGGCATCAACCAGCTCTTCCCGCTGTTCGGCATCGCCAACCAGCTGCTCGCCGCGGTGGCGCTGGCCGTCGCGACCACCATCCTGGTCAAGTCCGGGCGGCTCAAATGGGCCTGGGTGACGGCCGTCCCGCTGGCCTGGGACGCGGCCGTCACGCTCACCGCGAGCTACCAGAAGGTCTTCTCGGACGACCCGGCGATCGGCTTCTTCGCCCAGCGCGACCGCTACGCCGACGCCATCGACCGGGGTGAGGTGCTCGCGCCGGCCAAGAACCTCGACGACATGAACGCGGTGGTCACCAACTCCACCGTGGACGGCGTGCTCGCGGCGCTGTTCGCGATCCTGGTGATCCTGGTCATCGCGAACGCGGCGCTGGTCTGCTGGCGGGCCGTCCGGACCCGCGAGCCGCTACCGACCAGCGAGGAGCCACACGTGCCGTCGCACATCGTCGCGCCGTCCGGGCTGTTCGCGACCGCGTCGGAGAGGCGGGAGATGGCCGGCGTCGGTGCGGGTTCGTCGTCCGGTTCCCCGTCTGGTTCCGCGTCTGGTTCCCCGTCCGGTTCCGCGTCTGGTTCCGCGTCTGGTTCCGCGTCTGGTTCCTCGTTTGGGGATCGAGCATGAGGCGGGCGCTCGCGGCGGTGCGGTGGTACCTGCGGGAGCTCACCGGCGAGGCCGCGTACGACCACTACGTCGAGCGGCACCGGCGGCTGCATCCGGAGCAGCCGGTGCTGTCCCGGCGCGAGTTCGAACGCCAGCGCACCGACCGCCGCGACGACCACCCCACCGCTTCCTGCTGCTAACCCCTTCCCCATGATCAAGGCGTCCCTCAAGTCGTTAGGGCTACTTGAGGGACGCCTTGATCATGGGGAGTGGCGGAGGGCGTCGGTCAGTCGGGCGGTGAGGTCGCGGAGGTGGGCGATCAGTTCGGGCGGCTCCTGGACCCGGAACCGGAAGCCGAACGCCGCGACCCAGACCGCGAGCTCGTCGAGCGAGTTGGCGCCGGTGTGCAGCACGCAGGTGTCCTCGTCGACGGCTTCGATGACGCCGACCGTGGGCGGGATCCGCTCGGCGGCCGCCGCGGCTGGCGCGTACACGACGATGGTGGCCTGGTATCGGTAGGTCGCCGTGGAGACGCCGCGGGCGAGATACCCGGCGAGGTCGGCGTCCGGCGCCGGTCGGGGTGTGAAGCGCGGACCGGTCGGGACGCGCGGGCGCATCCGGTCGACGCGGTAGGTGCGCCAGTCGCCGCGCTCGGTGTCCCAGCCGACCAGATACCACCGCCGTCCGGTGTGGACCAGCCGGTAAGGCTCCGCGTCCCGCACGGCGCTCGTGCCGTCGTGGCGTTCGTAGTCGAACCGCAGCCGATGCTGCTCGCGGCAGGCGGTGGCGACGGCGGTCAACACGTCCGCGTCCACAGTGGGCCCGGCGGCGGGCATCGTGACGGTGGCGGAACGCAGCAGGTTGACCCGGTGCCGCACGCGGGACGGCAGCACCTGCTCCAGCTTGGCGAGGGCGCGCAGCGACGTCTCCTCGATGCCGGCCACCGAGCCGCTGGCCGCCGTGCGCAGCCCCACGGCCACCGCGACCGCCTCGTCGTCGTCGAGCAGCAGCGGCGGCAGCTTCGTGCCGGCGCCGAGCCGATAACCGGCCGCGCCCGCGGTGGCGTGCACCGGGTATCCCAGATCGCGCAGCTTCTGGATGTCGCGGCGCACGGTGCGCACGTCGACCGCCAGGCGTCCCGCCAGGTCGGCGCCGGTCCAGTCGCGCGGCGTCTGCAGCAGGGACAGCAGCCGCAGCAGCCGCGCCGAGGTCTCCAACATCCCTACAGTTTGCCCGCCAGCTAGGGCGAAAGCTGTCCTAGCTCGTTCCTAGTGTGGTCCGTATGAGCATCACGCCGTTCCAGATCCAGATCCCCGAAGACCGCCTCGACGACCTCCGCGGCCGGCTGGCCGCCGCCCGCTGGCCGGCGCCGCTGCCCGGCGACGGGTGGGACCTGGGGGTACCGACGGACTGGCTGCGCGAGCTGGTGGAGTACTGGCGCACCGGCTACGACTGGCGGGCCGCCGAGGCGCAGCTCAACGCGTACCCGCAGTTCACCACCGTCATCGACGGCCAGCGCATCCACTTCCTGCACGTCCGCTCGCCGCACCCGGACGCGTTCCCGCTGATCCTCACGCACGGCTGGCCGGGTTCGGTGGTCGAGTTCCTCGATATGATCACGCCGCTGACCGACCCGGACGACCCGGCCGACGCCTTCCACCTGGTCATCCCGTCGCTGCCTGGGTTCGGGTTCTCCGGGCCGACCGCCGACGCCGGCTGGGACACCGGCCGGATCGCGCGGGCGTGGGCGGAGCTGATGCGCCGGGTCGGGTATGAGCGGTACGGCGCGCACGGCGGAGACCTCGGCGGCGCCATCAGCCCGGAACTCGGACGGGTCGCGCCGGACCGGGTCGCCGGTGTCCACGTCAACGGCGGACCAGGACCGTTCCCGCCGCTCCCGCTGTCCGATGAGGACCTGGCCAGCCTGTCCGACCTGGAACGCGACCGGATCCGCCGGATCGAGGCGTTCATGCGGGAGGAGTTCGGCTACATCGCCATCCAGTCGACCCGGCCGCAGACCCTGGCCTACGGCCTGACCGACTCCCCGGTCGGCCAGCTCGCCTGGATCATGGACAAGTTCCGCGAGTGGACCCACCCCCGCGAGGCCCTGCCCGACAAGGTCATCGACCGGGACCGGTTGCTCACCAACGCCATGATCTACTGGTTGACCGGGACCGCCGGGTCGGCGGCCTACGTCGGCTACGCCCAGGAATCCGCCTGGGGCGCACCCAAGGCGAACTCCGGCGTGCCCACCGGGGCGATCGTCTTCGCCCACGACGTCGGCATCCGCCGGTACGCCGAGACCGAGAACACCATCACCCACTGGGTCGACGTCGACCGCGGCGGCCACTTCGCCGCCCTCGAAGAGCCCTCGACGTTGACGGCCGACATCCGCACGTTCTTCGGCCCTCTCCGCTAGCGGCCCATGATCGGGCGTCCTTCAGGTCGTTCCAGCGACGCGAAGGACGCCTTGACCATGGTTGACAGCGGAAATGTGACCGGTAACATCGACGCCACGCTATACATCTCGCCGGGCGTGTTTCCTTGCTGGAGGTTGGGATGACTCGTGTCCACATGCGCCCGGCGGCCCTGGTCGCCGCACTGCTCCTGCTCGTGACCGGCGTCTTCATAGGTCCCCAGGAACGGGCCGAGGCGTGGGACAACGGCGTGGCCAACACCCCGCCGATGGGGTGGAACAGCTACGACTCGTTCAACTGGAGCGTGACCGAGGCGGACGTCCGCGCCAACGCCGACTACATGCGCGACAACCTGCGGCAACACGGTTGGCAGTACATCGTCATCGACTGGGCCTGGTACTACCCGGGACGGCACAACAACAGCCCCAACCAGGACGGCAACCTCAACCCCCGGCTGCGGATGGACGCCAACGGGCGGCTGCTGCCGGACACCACCCGCTTCCCCTCGGCGGTCGGCAGCAACGGGTTCAAGCCGCTGGCCGACTACGTGCACGCGCAGGGGTTGAAGTTCGGCGTACACCTGATGCGCGGCATCCCGCGCCAGGCGGTGGCCGACAACGTGCCCATCCTCGGCACCAGCTGCCGGGCCAACCAGATCAACAACAGCACCACGGCGGCCTGGCTCAACCTCATGTGGGGCCTGAACATGTCCAACGCGTGCGCGCAGGCGTACCTGGACTCGGTGTTCCAACTGCTGGCCAGCTGGGGCGTCGACTACGTCAAGGTGGACGACATCGCCGCGCCGACCTACCGGCAGTCGGAGGTCGACGGGTACCGGCTCGCGATCGAACGCAGCGGCCGCCCGATGGTGCTGAGCCTCTCCCCCGGGCCGACGCCGCTGGCCAGCGGCCCTCACGTGCGGACCAACGCGCACATGTGGCGGATCGTCAACGACCTGTGGGACAACTGGGGCGCCCTGGACGCGCTGTTCGACCGACTACGCGACTGGACGCCGCACCGCGCGACCGGCGCCTGGCCCGACCCGGACATGATCCCGATCGGGCGGCTGTCGAAGTTCGGGCCGGTCGGCTCGCCGCGCTACTCCGGCCTCACGGCCGACGAGCAGCGCACACTCATGACGCTGTGGGCGATCAACCGGGCGCCGCTGATGTGGGGCGGCAACCTGGTCGAGAACCGGGCCGCCGACCTGGCGTTGATGACCAACGCCGCGGTGCTCGCCGTCGACCAGAACAGCGCCAACAACCGCCAGCTTGTCGGGGGTACCCGGCAGGTGTGGACGGCCGACGTGCCCGGCACCGACCACAGGTACGTGGCACTGTTCAACCGGGAGGGCGCGGCGGCCAACGTATCGGTGAACCTCGCCGACCTCGGCATCGGGTCGGCGACCGTGACCGACCTGTGGTCCGGTGCCAGTCTGGGCACGGTGAGCGGCACGCTCACCCGCTCGATCCCCGCCCACGGCACCGGGCTGTACCGGCTGGCGCCGCAGACCACCACGCCGCCGCCGACGGCGTACACGATGACCGCCCGGCACAGCGGCAAGCTGCTCGACGTCTACAACGCCGCCACGGCGGACGGTGCGGACGTCGTGCAGTGGGCCGCGAACGGGCAGACCAACCAGCGGTGGCGCTTCCAGGACGCCGGCGGCGGCTACTCGACGGTGGTGAGTGTCAACAGCGGCAAGTGCCTGGACGTGTACGGCGGCACGGGCGCGACCGCGGACGGCACCCGGGTGACGCAGTGGACGTGCAACGGCGGCACCAACCAGCAGTGGCGCCTGCAGGATGTGGGCGGCGGCTACGCGCAGCTGGTGGCCCGGCACAGCAACAAGTGCCTGCAGATCCTCAACGCGGGGACGACCGACGGCGCCCAGGCGGTCCAGTGGGCCTGCGGCGCGGCGACCAACCAACACTGGCAACGCACCTCCGTTTGACCATCAAGGCGTCCTTCCCGTGGTTCTCGGCGTCCGTCCCGTGGTTGTCGGCGTCCGTCCCGTGGTTGTCACTGCGGGAAGGACGCCTGGATCATGGGCGCGACCCCTTGGCGGTGTGGTTCCCGCGGCCGGCCAGTATCCTTCGGTGGCAGGTGAACAGGACCAGAATGGGGGCCCCACAGTGAGCAGGGAAACGCTGGAGTTCCAGGCCGAGACGCGGCAACTCCTGCACTTGATGGTCCATTCGATCTACTCGAATAAGGACATCTTCCTCCGCGAGCTGATCTCCAATGCCTCCGACGCGCTGGACAAGGTCCGGCTCGAGTCGTTGATCAATAAGGAGCTGCAGGTCGACACGTCAGACCTGCACATCGCCATCGAGATCGATCAGGACAAGCGCACGCTCACCATCCGCGACAACGGCATCGGGATGACCCACGACGAGGTCGTCTCGCTCATCGGCACGATCGCCAAGTCGGGCACCGCCGAACTGTTGCGCAGGCTGCGCGATACGCCGGAGACCGCCGCCTCGCAGGAGCTGATCGGGCAGTTCGGGGTCGGCTTCTACTCGACCTTCATGGTCGCCGACCGGGTCACGCTGGTGACCCGCAAGGCCGGCGAGAGCAGCGGCACCCTCTGGACGTCGACCGGCGAAGGCACCTACGAGATCGAGTCGCTCGACGAGGCGCCGCAAGGCACGTCAGTCACCCTCCACCTGAAGCCGGAGGACCGCGACGACCAGCTGTTCGACTACGCCGCGGAATGGAAAATCCGCGAAATCGTCAAACGCTACTCGGACTTCATCGCGTGGCCGATCCGGATGGCCGGCCAGGACCAACCGCTCAACTCGATGAAGGCGCTCTGGGCGCGACCCCGCAGCGAGGTCGCGGACGAGGAGTACCACGAGTTCTACAAGCACGTCAGCCACGACTGGACGGATCCGCTCGAAACGATCCACATGAAAGGCGAGGGCACCTTCGAATACGAGGCGCTCCTGTTCATCCCGGCCCGCGCACCCTTCGACCTGTTCACCCGCGACGTCAAGCGCGGCGTGCAGCTGTACGTCAAGCGCGTGTTCATCATGGAGGACTGCGAGGCGCTGGTCCCGCAGTACCTGCGCTTCGTGAAAGGCGTCGTGGACGCGCACGATCTCTCGCTGAACATCTCCCGCGAGATCCTGCAACAGGACCGCCAGATCCAGGCGGTCCGGCGCCGGCTGGTGAAGAAGATCCTGTCCACCCTCAAGGACCTCAAGTCTGCCGACGCCGAGAAGTACGGCACGTTCTGGGCCGAGTTCGGCCGGGCGCTGAAGGAAGGTCTGCTCGAGGATCCGGACAACCGGGAACAGCTGCTCGAGCTGCTGAAGGTGTCCTCGACCGCCGCCGAGTCGACGTCGCTGCGCGAATACGTCGAGCGGATGAAGGACGGCCAGAAGGACATCTACTACATGACCGGCGAGTCGCGCGCGATGGTCGAGCACTCGCCGCATCTGGAAGCCTTCCTCGCCAAGGGCTACGAGGTGCTGATCCTGACCGACCCGGTCGACGAGGTATGGGTCGAGCAGGTGACCGAGTTCGACGGCAAGCCGCTGCAATCGGTGGCGAAGGGCAAGGTCGACCTCGGCGAATCGGCGATACCCGAGGAGCAGGCAGCCGACTTCGCGCCGCTGCTGTCGTGGCTGGGCACCAAGCTGCAGGACGACGTCAAGGACGTGCGGCTGTCGACCCGACTGACCACATCGGCCGCGTGCATCGTCGGCGACGAGCACGACATCACGCCGACGCTGGAGAAGATGTACCGGGCAATGGGCCAGCCGGTGCCGAGCACCAAGCGAATCCTGGAGCTCAACCCGGAGCACTCGCTGGTAACCGGGCTGCGGGCCGCGCACGACGCCAACGCGGAGGATGAATCGTTGGGCGAGGCGGCCGAGTTGCTCTACGGCATGGCGTTGCTCGCGGAGGGCGGCGAACTGGCCGATCCGGCGCGGTTCACCCGTATCCTCGCCGACCGCCTGGCACGGACGCTTTAGCTTCGCAATTTTTAAGGGCCTGTATCAGAGTGAGGGCTCCGGCTCTCACTTGATACAGGCCTTTATGCCCACGGCAAGATTCGAATTTGCGACACACGGTTTAGGAAACCGTTGCTCTATCCCCTGAGCTACGAGGGCGCGGCTCCAAAGATTACCTGCCAGCGGTCACCGACGGGCGCCGGGTAGCGCCGATGGCCGCCGACCGCTCCAACACCGACCCGTGGAGCACGAACCGACCACACGGACCGACATGATCTTGTGCGGTGCCGATCGTTGCCGATGCTCACCGACGGCTACCGAACAGCGCCGATTTCCATTGCGGCCACATCCGAGCACACACGGAAAACCGTTGCTCCCCGTTGGGCCCGACGACGAAGTATGAAATCTCAGCCCGACAAGGTTCAGACAGCGCGTGCGGGACGGGGGCAATGGGTGTTGAGCCCTCGGCCTTGTCAGTAGCCGAGGCCCGACACCCGTGGCCTCAGCCCCGCAGGCGTCCCAGAGCCCAGTTGACGAACGGCCCGAAGACCACCGCCAGTACGGGTCCGAGCGACACCCGAGAGGCGGCGTCGGTGATCGCTCTCGTTCGGCCGGTGTCGCCGCCACACTCACTGTCGATCTTGGTCAACCGCGCTTCTGGGGACAACACGCCGAAGTCGGTGGGGATGAACACAGCCACCGCCATCGCCCCGGCGCAAACCAGCGCCAGCAGTCCGGCCCACGACTCCGGCCTCAGCAGAGATAGCACTACGGCGCCGGAGGTCGTCGCCGAGGCAACGGCCGCAGCCGGCGCGCCGGACCGCGCACGAGACCGCAGCCGCCGCCGACGGGTCAGGGGCAGGGCGCCGCGCTGACCGCACAAGCCCGGTGGCCGCTCAACCCATGGCGGCGGGCAGCCCGCGGGTCGCCACGGCAGCGGCAGGCGGGAGGGACAGAATGTTCATCTACCTGGAAGCGCAATGCGGGTGCTGCGGCAACGACCTTGAAGGTTGGCAGGTGGCGGAGGGCGGCGGCAGCCCGGTTGGGACCACGCCAATGCTGACAACGTGCATCATCCGTACGCGGCACACCGGGGCGAACGCACGATCCAGCAGGTCGCTTGACAGAAGGCATGGCTTCACCCGACTACTCCATCGCCGCGGACCAGCGTGTCGTCGGCCGCCGCGATGCAGTCGAACTGGCCAAGGCGTTCTGCGACAATCTGCGCGACGACCTCGGAACAGTCGATCGGGCCCGTGCCGCGTACGCACTGCACTTCGCTATCCGCGCCCGCCGCGACGGTTTGCCTGCGGACGCCGCCGGTCTAGGCGGGGCACCTGCACGCGGGTGCATGAACCTGCCACCGGGCACGACGGTCGGGTACGCCGCCGCGCGGCGCAGGTTCCTGAGCCGCCCGGCCACGCTGGTCTGTGGGCTGCACGCGGCGCTCGTACCGCTCGCCGCCAGCAAACCGGGGTCAAGTTGCTGCGCAATTCGGACCCTGCGCCGTTCGGCCCTAGGGCGTCACGCGGCTTCCGGCTCCCCATGGCCGTTCTCGTGCCGCTGAACGGTCCGATTGTGCTCGACCAGCGCCCGTAGGTCGTCACCTTCGAGCAGCACCCGCGCCTCGAGTGGTCGTATGGAGAGCACCCATCGTACGGTCGCTAGCGCCTCGGCGATCTCGATGATGCCGCGGGCTTCGTTTTGGCTGCGCCACTGGCGTGGACTCCTCGGCACGGTAAAGATCGCCCAGATGTCGGCGGCCAGTCGTAGGTACGACGGGAGCGCGGCAAGTAGGGCGGGAGCTGAGTCAGCAGACGCTGCGACCGTGACACTTGGTAGACGCTTTTCGATGAGTGTCGAAAGGTCGCTCTCCGGCTGACGCACCCCGTCTAGTAACGTAATGAGCGTGAGCCGGGTATCATCGTCCGCCGTTGGTGGCAGCGCTCCATATCCGGCCTCGAGGGTTTCGGCGACGTCGGTCCGAACGATGGAATCGACGAGCTGGACGATGGGCGCAGCGCCCGGGGCATCACGCCGACCTTCGACCATGGTGCGGGCGGCACGAATGAGGTCTCGGGGGTGACCGCCGGACCAGGCATGACAGAACACCGCTGCAGCGTCGGGGAAGTACAACACGCGCCGGGTTAGCAGCATCCTGGACTCGGCATAGGACAGGCGGGTAACCGGCACGACGCTGTCGAGAGAGGAGTCGAACACGTCCCGGACCGGTACACCGCGAGCGGCGAAGCTATGCATAGCGTCGGTGGACACCGACACGATGAAATGCGTCCCGTTCACGTGGAACAGGTCCTTGAGGGCGTTCACGAAGTCGACCGCCTTCTGCGCGTTCGCGATCTTGTCGAGCTCATCGACACACACGATGACCGGCCGTCCAGTGTGCTCGGCCACCTGACCCAGGAAATGACGCAGGTCCTCGACGTTTTCTGGGTGGGAGCGTTCCCGCTCGGTATGGGCGATCTCGCTCGACATTTCACCGGTGAACCAGCGCGCCGTGCCGGTGGCCTTGGCGGTCCGCGTGATCGCGGCTTGCCACCGTAGCCTCATGAGCCTTTCATACGCGAGCCGGGCCACCGGGCTAGCGGTGCGCAGCTGCCGGTCGCGCCTGGTGATGTACCGCCAGGCAATCCGAATCATATTTGCCACGGCGACGGCACCGGCCACCGTGGCGAGCAATGTCGTAAGGCTAACCGTCGTTTTGGGCTGTAGCCCTTCGTAGTGGTCCAGAAACAGGACGGTGAACGACGCCAAAAGGACGACAGGCCAAATTGTCCCGGCCAGAGCGGCTCGGATTGGACGGACCAGCTGGTCCCGCCACAGCTTCGGGAACGTGCCGGGGTCGACGTCCTCCGCACCGAGCAGCTTCTCGGCCAAGCGCAGCTCGATCAGACGAAGGTAATCGGGAGCGTCATAGTGCACGGGCGTGGGTAGATAGATCCCGATGCAATCGATCTCAGGATCGCGGAGGATGCTCAGCATGGTCGTCGTCTTGCCGGCGCCGCGCGGGCCGGCCAATCCGATAGCGGATGTCCGGTGTTCTCCGATGAACAGAGCGAGCCGCCGGTAGGTACTCGACGGCACGACGTCCGGATAATCGTTCAGCTCCACGAGCGTTGGAGCGCGGTCGTTCATCAGCAGCGCACCGTGCGCAGCCGCGTCGCCCGCGCGCTCGTTGAGGACGAACCGCAGCAGCATCTCGGACTCGGCCGTGATCCTTCTCAGGTATCGCTCCACCGCCCAAGTTGCGGCTTCGGTCTGCCGCTGCCTTCGAGCGAGATCGTTTCTATAGCTGCCGACGAACGCAGACGCCAACATCAAAGAGACCATAACGACTGGCCACCACCCACCTTCGAGTTGCAGTGACCGGTCCGGCCAGTTGACGACGTCAGCCACGATGAGCACGGCGAGCGCCGACACCACGAACACGGCACCCCACAATGAGAATCCGGCGGAACGCGAGCCGCCAGTTCCCTGGGCGATCGCGGCGTCGCACGCCTGCTCATCCGTGCGGACCTCACGCCAGACGACCTCCTCACGCTCCAGCACCTCAGCGATGACCGCAGGCCGATCCGCCTCCGCAACCCGGAACTCATCTCCCGCGACAAGCAGAGCCTCTACCTCGCGGCGTAGATGCGCCTCCCGGTCGCGGGTAGCCGCCATCACGGCGGCCAAGTCGGTGACGCCCTGCTGCTGAAGTGACGTGGACATCGCGCGATTGTGCGGCCACGCCGAGCATCTCGCGACAGGCTTGACGGTTAGCCGACATATCGAGGCAGGCCAGGCCGCTCGTCACCTGTACGCCTCCCGATGGCTAGCCTCAGTGATTCACGGTGATCGTCGAGATGGGCCGGTTGTCGGCGTGTAGATAAGCGAAAGTGCTCCCATGCAAGGGAAACTGACGGTGTCGAATCGATCAGGCTCTCTCGCGGAAGGGGCACCTTCGGAGTGCAGTTTACGGCGTGGGCGAAGGATCTGCGGGTCACCGCGGACGGGTCGGGTGTGGTGTCGCACGTGGGTGCGGTGCTGCTGCGGATGCTGGCCGACGGGGCGGGGCTGACGCAGGCGTTGTCGGCGGCGCTGGCTCGGCGGGTTGGTGGCCGGCCCATGATCGGGGTCGGGTGCTGGTCGACCTGGCGGTGATGATCGCCGATGGTGATGACGGTCCGACGAACTCGATCACCATCGGCGTCCGCACCGATAGGGCTGCACGAGGGGGGTGGTGACGCTCGATCCCCACATGTAGCAGCAGTGGATCGCCGGTCCGGCCTGCTCACTCCACGATCGCGTGCACTGCGGCGGCGAGCTTGCCGAGTGGGTCCTCCTCGCGCTGGCGTTCGTGGTGGATCCATTTCTTGCCCTCCGCAGCGATGCCTTCCAGTACGTGCAAGGTGTTGCCGAGCCCGGCTGCGTCGAGGGTGACCCGAGAGACGGTCCGACGGTCCTCGCCGGGTTCGACGGGATCGGTGTCGGAACCGAGTACCTCAGCTTCGATCGGGTGGCCGTTTACGAGGGTCAGCTCGAACGTCTTGTGGCCGTCGTCGGCCTCAACGACCTGGACCGCAGCGACCGCGTCGTAGCGGTAGTTGAGCCGGTCTTGGTTGTGGAAGGTCGCCTTCTCGAAGTCCAGGTCGACGCTCATCTGCCGAACTCCGTCCGCCGTGAGCAAGAAGATGAGCAGGCGGTACCGCGAGTACCGCCACGGTCCGTTGCGGACCCGCGCCCGCTTGCAACCCGGCGCCGGCGCCTCGATGAAGGCATGAGCGATGATGTTGCGCGGCGCCAGCTTGTAGTGCCGCATCGCCTGCTCCATCAGCACCTTGCGGTCACAGTCCAGCCAGCGCGCCATCTCCAGGTCACTTGGCTTTGAGGCAAGCTTTCGGCACCACCGCTCGTACGCCGCAATACGCTCGTCCAACAACCGGTGGGCCTCTGCCATCTCGGCGGCGAACCGCCGGCGCTCCACGAGGATGCCGAGCCAGTCACGACCGGCAAGCCAACCCGCGGCGAGGCCGAACCCGGTCGCGGCGGCGACGCTGAACGGCCTGACCGGTGCCGCCTCCCCCACCACACGGATCACGCCGACCGCGAAGGCTGCTGCTCCCAGAAGGAACAGAGCCGCAACGCGGACGGGAATGCGGAGCTGGTCGCGGTACTCCCACAGACGATCCTCTTGCCAGCGAGTCTTTACGTCGCTGACCAGGTACCTGACCAGCCAGGCGACCCGCTTGGCGCCGATTCTGCTCTCGCGATACAGCTCCACGATCTCGTCGCGGAGGGCGCGCCGGACGCCGCTGGTCTCGGCCAGCCAATCCTCCCGGTTGACGGCCGAGGGCACGTATATGGCGAAGTAGTGGTTGAACAACCGGTCGATCTTGTTAGCGAAACCGCCGCCTGCCGAGGCGGTTGACCGCTGCCTCGGCAACAGGGCGCTGTCCTTGGCGCGGAGGCGGACGGTCCGGTAGCGCCACTCCACGCCGATGCTCCCGCAGAGGGCGAACGCACCGAGGACGAGCAGCAGGGCCGGCGCGGTGGACAGCCAGTCGTGCCGCAAGGCGAGCTGGGCGATGAAGCCGACCGCGGTCGCGAGCAGGGCGGTCGCTGCGACGCATCGCACCCAGACAGCGGGACCGGTCGTCGCCGGACGAGGCCACCGCACCCGAGGCTTGGCCGGTTCGGGCTGGAAGAACCGCCAGACTCGGTTCGTGCGCTGTGTCTCGCACTGCTCATGCCGCGCCCGTTCGAAGGCACGCTGCCAAATCCAGTCCTGTAGCGGCCCGTGCAGGAAGATCTCCAGGTGCCTGGCAACTTCGTCCCGCTGCTCCAGGCCCAGTTCGCTGAGCTCCTTGACCAGGACACGGGGATCGTGCTGCGGGGTCTGGAGGGAGTCGATGAGGCGCAGGATCGCCCTGATCGCGTCGGTCCACACATCGCGGGTCTGACCGGTCATCCGCTTCCGCAGTGCCCGCAGAATTTCGAAGTCCGCGTCGGCCATCTGCTGTACGGTGCGACCGCTGCACAAGGCGAGTAGCAGATAGAAGCACGAACGGCTCGTCACGTAGCCCTGCACGACGGCCTCACCGATGCACTCGCGGGCCTTGGCGGGCATCCCTCCACGCAGGTAGCGCAGGCCGATCGTGAACCGGTACTCCGGCGAGGCATCTGGCGGCAGGTAGTACAGGTTGACGTTGTGTACCGTTCCTGCTTGGACGCCGACAGTCGCGGATCCACTCGCGGTGTTCTTGGTCGTGTTACCCGGGGTGTTCACGACAGTCCCCGCACTGCCACGATGATCGCGGTGACCTTCGCGGCCAGTTCCGTGAGGTCCATGAGTAGACCGCGCAGTTTCTTCAGCGACGTCAGCACCGTGTTCCGGCCCTGCTCGCTACTCGGCGGCAAGGACTCCGTGACGATGTCCAGTTCGTGCTTCGCAGCCGTGTAGGTGCTCTCATCGAGTTCCCCCGCGGCGCGTGCCTTCTTCATCAGGAGACGTAGGTCGGCGAGTTCGTCAGCGAGGTCGTCGTCCACTGGCTGCGGCGCGTGGCCGACGGTGACTGGGCCGACGACTCGTCCAGCCTGGACTCCGACGCGTGCGTTGCCCTTCGCGATGTTCGTCGTTGAGTCGCCCATGTCTCCACCGCTCCGTCTCGCCGTAGGGCCGCTTGGTCCGCCATGACTGAGTTCCCGTGCTAGTTCGTCCGCCAGCGCCGTAGCGAACGCCGCCGCGTTCGCTACCGCTCTGGGCTGCCAGTACGCACCATCGGTCGTCGCCTTCGTGCCGTCCGCGCGGTCGCTGATTCCGCGGATCACGACCACCGGCAGCGATCGGTTGAAGTGACCGGCATGCGCGACGCCGGCGCCTTCCATCTCGATCGCCACAGCGTCGTTGTAGACGTCTTTGATCCACCGAGCCTGGTCGGAGGTGGCCGAGTCCTGCACGACCTCTCCGGCAGCAATCGGCCCGAAGCGCACCGCCGGAACCGGCGTACCAGGAGGCAAGGACCGCGTCCACGTCCCGGCGCGGGCGAGTTGGTGGGCGATCTGTTCCGGCTCGTGCGAGATCTCCCACGCGCGGGGGCGGGCCTTCAGCCCGTCGTCCTGACTGGTGGCGCCGTGGTAGGCGTATACGCGGGTGGCGACCACCACGTCGCCCAACTTGATGTGCCCCCACAGGGCACCCGCTACGCCCACGAACACCAGGGCGCGTGGGGAGAACTCTGCGATCGCGCGCTCGGCGAGCACCGCCGCCGACTGGTTCCCCGCCCCCACCAGGCCGAGCGCCACCCGGCACCGGCCGTCGGCGAGCCGGCCAAGTTCGTACCGGGTGCCGGCCCGGTGTCGATGCGTCCGCAGCACGGCCATCCGTTCCCGCACCGCCTGGTACTCCAGATCGAGCGCGGTGAGTACGACGATGGGAACATCAGTCATCGGTCGTCACTCCTCCCGGCGACCGCCTGGGCGGAACGAACCATTGGCGGGTACAGCACCTGGCGTGGACCCGCCCGGAATAGCCTGGCCGGACGGCCGCCGTTGGTCCGCCGCGCGGGCCCCTCCGGAACGATGAAGCCGCGTGTGCTCTGGACCTTGCGGTAGAAGTTCCGGGGGTCGAGCCGGACACCCCACACCGCCTCGTAGACCTGCTGAAGTTCCGAAATTGTGAAGATCTCGCCGCAAAACGCGGTCGCTAGGGCTGAGCGCTCCAGTTTCACCCGGGCGCGTTCGACGCCGTCCGCCACGATCTGTCGGTGGTCGAAAGCCAGTTTCAGTTGGCCGTCCAGCACAAGGTCGACCGGCCGCCAGCACGCGGCAGCGGCGTCGGTGCCGGATATTGGCTCAGGTAGCCCAGGCGCAATGGCGAGGTACGCCACCGACACCACACGGCCCCGCGGGTCACGACCCGGCTCGCCGTACACCCCCAACTGCTCCAGATGCGGCACTTCGGCCAGGCCCGCCTCTTCGGACAGTTCCCGACGCGCCGCATCGAGGATGCCCTCCTCGCCATGGCTGAGGAACCCACCCGGAAGCGCCAGAATCCCGCGGTAAGGCTCGACACCCCGCTCGACGAGCAGCACCTGCAGGCGGGACTCACGCAGGGTCAGGATCACGAGGTCCACCGCGAGTAGAACCTCCGGCGGTTCCCACAGATCGTCTTCCATGGATGGACTGTAGCTTACTGTCAGGATGACAGGAAGGGTCTCGCACTGTCAGTTATCCACCACTCAGGTACAGCTCGACACAACTCGAGCAGGCGCAGCGAGACCGACCAGAGGTCCCGTGCTGCGCCCATATCCGGCGGCACCAGCGCAGGGGCGACGGAAGTGGTGCGGTTCGGAGCCGAGTCAAGTCCACCGGCACCGTTCCCGCGCCCGTTGCCTCGAACGACTGACGTCGATTCCTGCGGTTGGTTCTCCGGTCCCTTCCGGTGACGCCCCGCAGGCGTGAAAATAGGACGGGTTGCTCGCCGACGTCGGTGTTCTCCTTGGGATACGAACCCGTGGGTTAGTTTGGCGTTGGGGCCCGACCTTGAGGGGTCACGCGCTGTCGCTTCGAGCACGCCGGTCAGGATCTTGGTTCCCGACCGCAGCCCCCGGCCGGCCCGCCACCTCGATCCACACGTGAGGAAGGGGCGGCAGCGGTTGTGAACGAGCCCGAAGAGATCCCCGACGCCGAGCACGAGCGGCTCATCGAACGCGTCGCCGCGGTCGATGTGGCCAAGGAATACGGCAAGGTCTGTGTGCGGCTGCCGGACCCCGCCCGCCCAGGTCGGCGTATCAGCCGGGTCTGGGACTCGCGGCGAGCACCAACGCCGTGCTGGTGTTGACCTGCCAGCTGGTCGAGTCGGGGGTGCGGAAGGTTACTGTCGAGTCGACCTCCGACTATTGGCGGATCTGGTTCTACCTGCTGGAATCGCAAGGCCTCGACGTGCAACTGGTCAACGCCCGGGACGTCAAGAACGTCCCTGGGCGGCCAGGCAGCCCCGGCATCGCCGTTCGTGGACTGGCTGTGCCCGACGGCCCGGCAGGAGTCCGGGCCACGGGCAGCGACTTCAGTTGGGGTTGGCGTGGACGATCTGGCGGGCCAGTTGTCGGCTGGTAGCGGCGGGTCGGGCGCTTATGTGCGGCGTTTTGCCGTAGCGGCGGTTGTCGCCGTCGGTACGGCTCGACTGCCACTGCTATTCCTTCCGGAGCTGCGCGCCGGCGTGTTCGCAGGGTTGTGCAGGTTCCGGCGGAACAACCACCATGGCGGCCGGCGGAACACCGGCCTGCCGCCGCGGTGCTGGAGTGCCCTTCCGGTGTAGTGGCTGGGGCATACGGCTCGGTGTAGACCGTCTGCGGTCGTGGGCGGCTGGGCGTCGCCGCAGTCAACGGTTGGGATGGTGTGCGCGGCGGTCGACGCGACGCCAGCGGCGACCGCTGTCGCCGCGTATGTGGCCGGCGGCGGTGGCGTGCTGGTGTCCGCGCCGGCGGGGTGCCGGGAACGTCGAGGCGAATAGGTGGTGGAGGAGGTTCCGCCGGAACTTTGCACCGAAGCCGTGGGGATCGGTTCCGCCGGCGGCGTATGGCTGCGGGTTGGGCGGAACTTGTGCGGCGGCGGAACCGGGTGGGCGGGCGAGCCCACCACCAGCGGCAGGGCGATGGCGGGCCGGGTGGCGGCGATGCTGGGAGGCCAGGACGCCTGGGTGAAGGCGAGTCGCGCGGTGGGCCGTGCCCCGGTGGTGACGGCGTTTGTCGTCAACCATGACCACGGCGGCGGCCACGAGCATCTCGTCGATGTTGGCTGGGAGCGCGTACGCGACCTCGGCCGGCTGCCGAACATCATGGCGAGTGCGAGGACCGCCCGGCGATGTCCGCCACAGCACCGGCGGCAACGTTGTAGACCGTCCGTGACGCGCCGCCGGACATTCACCGCCTCCGGGTGTGAGCTCGTATCAGCATGGTGTGCGGCGGTGTGAGGGGGGTGAGCCAGTGTGGTTCCCGCTGGGCCTACCAAGGTCACCGTAGGTTGCCGAGGGTTGGCGGGCTGACATGCGATCACAAGCGGTCACACCGTCGCATGGACCCCTCTGATGATCGAATGGTTTGCTGTCCTCGGGGGGTGAAGAACGCCGGAGGTGGTCTGTGCCAAGATCCCGCCACGAGCCCTGCGCGGTCCGAGCCTGGCGCCGGTTGCAATTTCTAGCGAAACTTGCAGCTACGTTGGTGGTCGGAAGCGAGTGCGGCGGCCGAAGGTTCGCGTCGCGCTCAACCCACTGGCTATCGAGCTGGACGAGAGAAATCACGTCTTGCGTTGGGAAGCCGTCCGGTCAGCCGCGCCTGTGGCGCGCGCGCAGGAACGGAAGCGACGCGGCAGTTGCTCCGTGCCAGTCGTAGCGTTCCAGCGACAGAGCTCGGCGTGATCCCGGCCAGGGTCGCCTGGCCTGTCACTTTCGGTAACATCGGCTGGCCGTCGATGTGGATTCGACTTGTCCGTCTGCCCGGAAAGCCGCGTCCGCCGCTTCGGAGCTTTCCAGGTCCACTGGGAGCCGAGACCGGGTGACTTCAGATGACCGCCGACCGCCGTACCGGTGAAAGGCGCTGCTGTGAGCCGGCGATTACCGGCCGGCGCACTCACACCGGCCAACACCGGGTTCGTTCCTGCGACAGTCAGTCGACGATCGGGTCCGGATAGGACCGGCAGGCCACCACCCGTCCAGGGAGCGACCGGTAGGTGCTCTCGCGGCCGAAGGCGTGCCTGACCAGGTGACACACGGTCGCAGGGATACCGGAGGCGGCGGCCTGGCTGCGGTACCACAGCACGCGAACACGCGCGCAGCCCGCTAGACACCCAGTGAGGGGTGTCGATTCTCCTCCGGGCGTTGGTCTGTCCGTCCGATCCGGACCCGACCGTCAACTGACGCTCACCGCCGCAGGACGAACCGTGTTAGCCGGTGTGAGTGCGCCGGCCGGTAATCATCGACTCACAGCAAAGCCTTTCACCGATACGCAATCGCCCGTCCCGCCGACGCAGGCCTTGGGTCCCGGCCTAGAGCATGGGCCCGGGGGTCGGGCGGTTACGCGAGGCAGTCAACCACACCCGTCCGGGAGCAACAGCAGGCGACAGATTCCATCCGGCTCCCCCTTGAATCCGGCAGCATTCGCGCCGAAGCCCGCAGCCACGAGCATCCGCCCCGAGCCAGTCCACCAAAGCCACCGGGCTGTCACACGCTCTCACACGGGCAATCTCCAGCTGCCTATCGCGACAACATCCACATCGCCTGCTGTCACCGTAAACGCCAATCCACCGGCGTTGCACACCAGACCAGACCTGCGAGCAGGTCGTCCTACCTGTACCCGCACACTCCAGCGCCCGGCTGCCGGCGGGCAGCCGGGCGGGAAACGGCCGCATCCGCCTCGCCCGCCGACCCACCGCCGCCGCCAGGGGGCACGCCTCCGCGATCCACGGCTGCGCCGAAACCACCGAACCACGCGGAAACGGCCGCACCGGCAACGGGCGGCAGCAGGGTCGGCAGCGGGGTCAGCCACAGGGTCGGCGGGATACTGCTGCCCCTCCTGCCGGGTAGGCGGCACCGAAAAGCCAGCCCAGAGCTGCACCACGCGCAACAGCGCACGGCGCGACATCCCCTACGGGGATGTCTCCCGGCAGTCAGCGCACCGCCTACCACGGCGCACCTCACCGGGACCACAACATCATCGACTGTCTCAAGCACCCAGCGCGGCGTGTGAACACACCCGCACCCCGCTGGCTGCGGCACACACACCGGACATCTCGCCGTGCTGCGCCCTGGCACATCTCCACCGCGCCAGAGCGCCGTGTCGGGATGGAAACTGCGTTCCCACCACCACCGCCTCTTCCCTTTCCTGGAAACCGTTGCTGCGTTGAACGTCCAGGACACGGCACGCTCCCGGTCCGATCCGGCCCGCGCGACGAGGTCGCGACCGGCCCGCACACATCATCCCCAGGTCACCGCGCCGGACCGGCCGTGCGCGAGGCAGCGCACAGCAACGCCAACCAAGTCCGAACATGGCATCAGCCCGCTTGCGTCCGCTTCATCACGGGATCGGCAGCTCACACACCCACGCCAGCGAGATCTGAAGCAGCGGGCGCCCACCGCCCGTCGCGCCGAGGGCTAACGTGCCCTTCGCTGGTCCAATGCGTACACCCGCGTGCCGTCGGGCAACACCGGCTCACCGACAATCGCCGGCACCAACGGGGTCCAATCCACGCCGGAGGCGTCGATCTGGACCCGGACGTCGCCGGCGACGATCTCCACCCGGCCCACCGCCTCGTCATGGCACACCACCTCGACCGCCTCGCCCCCACTGACAGTCACCCGTACCGGCGAAGAGCCAGCCACGCACAGCAGCTCGTCGCGAGAATCAAGCGCCGCGCCCGTAGACGTTGCACCGGTAGGTCCGTCCCGTCCGGTCACCCCGGACGCCGACGGCCGGGCGAGCTGACCGGCGTCGTCGTCGAAGGCGACGCCGAGCAGGCCGCGGTCGATGCGCAGCCCGTCGGCGACGCGTTCGATCACCTCGTACGACGTGATCCGCTGCCGCCCCTGACAGATAGCGCGCACCCTCGTCTCGGAAAGCCCGGTCGCCGCGGCCAGCGCCGCTCGGCTCCAGCCCCGGCGTTTCAAGAACTTGAACACAGCCGCGAAATCATGCTCACGCAAAACCTCACGCAACGGCCGCCCATCGATGCTCTCCGAGCGCCACCAAGCCAGATCAGGGTCAGGCTGCCCGCGCACCATAGCCCTCCAAGACGTTTCGCGCCCGTAGCCGATTCGGCAACCCGCTCCAGCGGCACGCGTCGCCATCAGGTCAACCGGTCACAACTCGCGTACGGCAATACGACAAATCTTTCTCCCCCGGGCCATCGAAGGCGTAGTCCCCTCGGTCCGCCATGTCAGCTCGCTGATAGCGCGGACGCTATGGCGCCGTGGGGACGCGTCATGTCACGCTGGGTGGAGGACACACCTGGTGTCCCTCAAGGACGGCAGGGCGGGTTAGCCTGGCAGGCTCGCCGCTCGCAGGAGTGGCCGCAGGTCGGCCTCGAGGGCCGGCTTTGCCCGGTCTCGCAGCTGAACGAGCGTCCCGCGAATGACAGAGCTGTAACGCAACTCCTCCGGTGACTCGCGATGGATGCGCTGAAGCATGTGGACAGCCGCGACATCGTTGCGTTTGTGGAGGTAGCAGCGGGCGGCGTCGACGTGGAAAGTCAGCCGCCGCTCGACGGCAGGCGTCTGATCGATGGCGACCCGCTCCACCAGTTTGAGCGCCTCGCCGACCTGTCCCAGTTCCACGGCTGTGGAGACCCGGTGCAGCGAGACGTTCATCGGTCCGAACACCATGCGGAAATGGTTGGTCTCGCCCGTCTTCGCTGCGAGCTTTGCTGCGACGTCCAGGAGCTGGCGTGCCTCGGCCACGTTGTCGTGGCGTGCAGCCTCCGTCGCGCCCAAAAGGTGCAGCCCTCCAAAGACGGCCAGGCGCTTCGATGTCGGCTGCTCGATCCGGGGCGTCAGCTCGGCGATGGCGTGGCGCACGACTGTGCGAGCGTGCTCGGTCTTACCCTGCGCCGAGAGGATCATGGCCTGGTTCCAGGCGGCGGCGCCGGCAAGGTCTGGGTCATCGGCGTCGAGCGCGCTGAAGACGGCTCGGTCGGCCGCCACCATTGAAATCTCGTACTCGCCGACGCGCTTGGTCCACGTCCGGGTGAGCTGGTACAAACTGCTGGCCAGACGCAGGGCCTGGCGATGCTTCTTCCCATCCAAAACCCGGACGGCGGACTGGACCTGGCGCAGCAGTTCGGGAAGCTGCTGCCCAACCGCGTCGTAGCGGAACGCCGACGGTGACTGCCACGTCTCCCAGGCGTATTCGACGCCACGAGCCAGCGCTGTGAGATCAGGTGGGTCCTCGATACCCCGGCCACGGTCCACCAGCGCGGCGTACACGGCGTCGGACGCCGGGTGTCCGCGACGCCCATCCGGCATCAATGGCAGCGGGACACCGGTAAGCTCACGCAGATCCTTGACCCGCAACGCCTGAGCGAATAGAAGGATCTGCGAGAACCGGGTCACCAACCGGTCGCCGGACTCGATCTTCTTCATCATGGACAGGGAGATGCCGACCAGGCCGGCCAGTTCCTCCTGGGTCAGCCCACAGCGAGCCCGATGGCTAGCGATTCGCTGGCCGATGGCCCACTCCTGGACCTCCACGGTTCACCACCCTTGGGTGTCCACGCCAACGCGACGGGGTCCTGCTCCTGTCGAGAGGTTACGCCGGTCGTGGAAGACTCTGGCAATGGCCAGTCACCCTATCGAGCGCCGTCTGGTGCTGTGGGACATCGACCATACCTTGATCGAGACGCGCGGCCTCGGCAGGCAGCTGTACCGCCAAGCCTTCGAGGCGGTGGCCCGGCGCCCCTTGGCGCGTGAGGTAGACCCCACGGGACGGACGGAGCTGGCCATCTTCGCCGAAACGCTGGAGCTGAACGGCATTGAGGCGAACGCGGACATTCAGCGGCGATACATCGCTGAGCTGACGCGCCAGTACGAAGCCAACCTTGACGAGCTGCGGATCCGCGGCCGAATCCTGCCCGGCGCGACGGAAGCCCTGGCCGCCCTCGCCAATCTTGCCGGCCCAGTGCAGACCGTGCTGACCGGCAACCTGCGAGGCGTGGCCGCGGTGAAGCTGCGGGCATTCGGCTTGGCACGATACATCGACCTCGATGCCGGCGCCTACGGGGAAGACGACGCTGAGCGATCCAAACTCGTACCGTTCGCCCAGGACCGAGCTGGCCGCCGCTATGGCGTTAGCTTCAACCGCGACAACACGATCATCATCGGCGACACGGTCAGCGACGTCCGAGCAGCACATAGCGGCGGAGCGGCGATCGTGGCCATAGCGTCCGGCCACGACAACGAAGACGAACTGCGCGAAGCCGGTGCTGAAATTGTGCTGCCGGACCTCACCGACACGGACCGCATAATCGAAGCGCTTGACACAAGAAAGGGTCCGGATCATTGAATCGATCTTGGAGCAGATAGACCAGTCAGCTCGCTGCACGCCAGGGTTGACTGCTGTTGGGCACAGACGCGGCGGAACCTGAGCACACCGAGCCCGAGCTGTACCCGTATCGCTGGTGTTCTGTCTCGTAAATAGTCTGACTGTGGTTTAGGCTGCTGTTATGAGTGCTCCTGCCGCCCCGGTTGGTGTTGGACTCCGCGCAACGTGAGGTGTTGGAGGCGTTGGCGTGCTCGCGCACCGCGGAGCACCGTTTGGTGCAGCGGGCACAGGTCCTGCTGCACGGCGCAGACGGGGTATCCAATGTGGAGATCGCGGTGCGGGTGGGGGTATCGAAGCCGACCGTGTTGGCGTGGCGGCGCGAGTTCACCGAGCGCGGGATGGCCAGGTTCGGGCAGCTGGCCGCGGGGCGGGGTCGTAAGGCGTCGATCCCGCAGGCCACGATCGATCGGATCGTGGAGTTGACCTTGCATTCGCGGCCGGAGGGCGCCACGCACTGGTCGTGCCGGTCGATGGCCGCGGTGGTGGGGGTCAGTTCGGCCACCGTGCAGCGGGTATGGGACGCGCGAGGGCTCAAGCCGCACCCTGAGCGAGACGTTCAAGCTGTCCACCGATCCGCGGTTCGAGCAGAAGCTGGTCGACGTGGTGGGCCTGTATCTGAACCCGCCCGACCAGGCGATCGTGTTGTGCATGGACGAGAAATCCCAAATCCAGGCCTCGATCGAACACAGCCGTCGCTGCCGCTGAAGAAAGGCAGGGCCGGGACGATGAGGCACGACTACAAGCGGCACGGCACCACCACCCTGTTCGCCGCGCTGGACGTGCTGACCGGCAAGGTGATCGGTAAATGCTTCGCCCGGCACCGGCACGAGGAGTTCCTGCGGTTCCTGCGCATCATCGACACCAACGTTCCCCGCAAGCTGCGGGTCCACATGATCGTGGACAACTACGGCACCCGCACCCACACCGACGTACAGGCATGGCTGGCCAAGCACCCCCGGTTCCACCTGCATTTAACCCCGACCTCGTCGTCCTGGCTGAACCTGGTGGAGCGGTGGTTCGCCGACCTGACCGGCAAGATGATCCGCCGTGGTGTGTTCGGCAGCGTCGATGACCTCATCGACGCGATCACCGAGTACCTGAAAGTCCACAACGACGACCCGAAACCCTTCGTCTGGACCGCCACCGCACAGTCGATCCTGGAGAAGGTCCGACGCGGACGGGTAACCCTCCAACAAGTGTCAACTCAAAACTGAGACAGAACACTAGGAGATCGCCGACCAGGTGCAGCCGTACAGGCAGAAGGCGACAAGACCACAGTGTGCTGGACCTGGGTGACGGTCAGGTCCTACCGCCACAGGACAATGGATACGATGGACCTGCGCTGGACATGCCAAAACCGCGCCCCGGCATGGACCGCACCTTGGTCACGCATGTAGAGGCGCACTCGGTTGCGGCCATGCGCGAATAAGGCGTGAAAGATGCGACCCTCTACATAAATAGGGAACCCTGCGACTTCCCGCACCCATCAAGCGGCAAGCCATGGGGCTGTGAGAACGCGCTGGAAAGAATGCTGCGTCCGGATGAAACACTGACCATCTATGGCCCCAACGGCTACGCCGAGGTCTTCACCGGACGGCAGCCGTGAAACTGGGCCCGCCACACCATAGGGGATCTCAGTAAGCCGCTGGACGTTGACCAACGGGAACGGCTACGACCTGCCCATCGGATCGGAGGGCGACCTGATCCGCGGCCTCGCCGAGGTCGACAAACTCGCCCGGGACGAGGGACGTCCACGCGTCGTGGTCCTCGCTTCCGATATCGACGCCGGGGACGCCCCATATCTGTCGATCGGTGTCGGTTCCGACGACAGTGTGTTGGTTTACGAGGCGGGCGACGGCGAGGGAGGCGGTTACAGCAAGGGTCCACGGACCGGTGACAGGACGCCGGTGACGTTCGCCTATGGCACGGCTCCCACCGAGTACCTCGCATGGATGCTGATCCCGAAGGCGGTCGCGTTCGAGGCCGCGCGCCAGTTCCACCGCACCGGCGCGCAGCCCACCAACGTCGAGTGGGACGACATCTAGCGTTCTGAGTTGAGGGAGGCGCGACTAGCCTTAGCCGCGCGCCCTTGGGGCGGGCCGCCCGGTGCCGTCGCCGGCGCCACTGGCGAGGCAACGCTGCTCCGTAGGACGTAGGTCGGGTCGACGCCATGCTGGCCGACCAAGGAGCACGAACCGACCGCTCCAACGCCGGAACGAGCGGCGCCGATCTCCATTGCGGCCACATCCGAGCACACACAGAAAACCGTTGCTCTCGCTGGGCTCGACGACGGAGTCGGGAATGTCAGCCCGGCAAGACGGGGGCAATGGGTGTCGAGCCGGCCTTGCCAGTAGCCGGGCCCGACACCCGTGACCTCGGCCCAGCAGACGCCCCCGGGGCCCGATTGGCGAATTGCCCGAAGACTACCGCTAGAACCGGTCACAGCGATGCCCTGAAGGCGCCGTCGGTGATCGCCTCGTGCGACCGGTGTCCGCCGCCTTGCGTTGGCGGAGCAGGGCGGGCATGACCAGTTCAGAAGATATCGAGGTTCTCTACGCCTTATCGATCTATCCGAAGTGAGCCATGCCCGCGTTCCCATCACACTGGTCTCATCCTTGTCGACCGCGCCGACCACCGAGCACGAAACGGCGGTACGGCGGCGGTACGGCCGGGGTACGGCCGGGGAAACCGGCCGTGGTCCGCTTGCGCCATGGGGAAACGCAGATCGTGGCCCGCCGTCGTGGCCGTCCTGCTGATGCTGCCGCTCACCGGGTCGGCGGCCCGGCCGGCGCACCCGTCCGCCGAGGCGCCGCGCAGCGCGGCGGGGACCGCGCCGGCCGACGCGGCGGTCGACCGACCCACCCTCGACCTCGCCAAGCAGCTGCTGATTCGCGAATGCATGGCGCGGCATGGGTTCCCGCTGTGGCTCGGGGCGCCGCCGCCCGAGGACGAGCAGCGCATGTTCCCCTACGTGGTGGACGATGTGGACTGGGCGCGGCGGCACGGGTTCGGTGGCGACATCGCGGCTGCCGCCGAGGCGCGCCGCCGCGACGACCCCAACCAGCGGTACTTCGAGGGTCTGCCCCCGGACCGCCGGTCCGCCGCCCTCGTCGCGCTCAACGGCGCCCGGCCCGAGGGCCTGGAGGCGCGGCTGCCGTCTGGTGGCGTGGTGCGGCGCAGCGCCGAGGGCTGCCGGTCCGAGGCGGAACGCCGACTCTACGGCGACCTGCCGGCGTGGTACCGGGCGCACCGGGTGGTGGCGAACCTGTCGATCGTGCGGTCCGGCCGGGTGCTCGCCGACCCGGCCTACGCGGCGGCGCTGCCGGCGTGGGCGCGGTGCATGCGCAGGCACGGCTACCCGGTCGACTCGCCGGCCCACCTGCGCCGGACGGTGGCCGACCGCGGCCGCGACGCCGAGGTGGCCGCCGCGGTCGCGGAGGCGACCTGCGCCACCGGCGGCCTCGCCGCGACGGCGCGGGAGCTGGACGCCCGGTACGGCGCCGAACTGGCGCAACTGTACCGGTCCGACATCGAGACCAAACGCCGCCTCGAACTCGCCGCGGCCCCGCGCGCCCGCGCGATCGTCGCCGCGGCGGGCCCCACCCGCTGACGCCGTCCCGACCGGGGCGGATCGAACCAGAAAGGAAACCCATGAGACGCCTGCACGCAACCGTCGCCGGCATCGCGACGTTCGCCGCCCTGCTGGTCGGCGCGCCGGCGGCGACCGCCGCTCCAATGGCATCGGCCGACCCGGGCGACGCCCGGCCAGCCGTCCGGGCCGACGTGCCGTACCGGACCCCGCTGGCCGACACCGGCCCGAGCCAGCTCGCCGCCGCCGACGCGAACGGCTACTTCTACGCCTACGAGCACGCGCACTTCACCGGCCGCTGGTGCGCCTGGGAGGGCTACGCCAAGAACTGGGGTAACCCGGGCGGCGCCGGCACCGGCGGCCAGTGGGGCTGCAACCACGACGACGGGTTCGACAACATCGCCACCTCGGTGTGGAACAACGGGTACTACACCCCGCCGGTGAGCGCCGTATGGATGTTCCGCGACACCTTCTACGGCGGTGGGGCCTGGATGTGCCTCGACGCCGGCGACTACTGGGCCGATTTCACCCTCGGCTGGGAACGGTTCAGCGACGGAGGGGCGGCCGACAACGCGATCAGTTCGCACTACTGGAGCGTGACCTGCACGTGACGAGCGGCCGGACGGGCACGTGACGGTGCCCGTCCGGCACCGTCCCGGCCTGCGGCGCGGGCGGGGCGGCCAGCGCCGGGTCGTCAGCGAGCATCGCCTGGTGCAGCCGGCGCAGGGCGCGACCGGGTTCGAGGGCGAGCTGCGCGGCGAGTTCGGCCCGGCCCTCGCGGTAGACCCGCAGGCCGTCCGCGGTCCGCCCGCTGCGGTGCAGGGCCAGCATCAACTGACCACGCAACGCCTCCCACAACGGATACCGGCGGACCAGGCCGGTCAGCTCGCCGATCAGTTCGGCGTGCCGGCCGAGGTCCAGTTCGGCGCGCAGCCGGTCGACTAGGGCGGCCAGCCGCAGTTCCTCCAGGGGATTGGCCTCGGCCCGGATCAGCGAGTCGGTGCCGTCGGCGAGGGCCGGCCCGCGCCACAGCTCGACCGCGCACTGCAGCGCCTCCGCGGCCGGCGCGGCCCGCCCGGCGCCGAGCAGCGCCCGGCCCCGGCCGGCGGCGGTGGCGAACCGGTCCAGATCCAGCTCGCCCGGTTCAGTGCGCAACCCGTACCCGTCCCGCCAGGTTCGGACCCGGTCCGCGCCGAACTCCGCCCGAAGGGCCGAGATCTGCTTGCGAACCTGGGTTCCGGCGCTCGCCGGCGGTTCGTCGCCCCACAACAGCCGGACCAGCCGGTGCACCGGCACCATCCGCCCGCGCCCGAGCAGCAACGCCGCCAGCACGGTACGCCGCTTCGGCCCGGCCAGCAGCACCGGCCGCCCGAACCGCACCGCCTCGATCGGCCCCAGTAACCGGAACTCCGTTCCCGTCAACGCCCCTCCCCCGGTTCGACGCCAGGCAACAGTAACCGCCGCGGTGACACTGTGACATTGACGCGGACCACATTTCCACGCCGCGTTAGCGAAATGAAAGCGGCGTGAAAGGGGGCCGCCCGCGGCGCCCGAAATTATCGAAGCCAATCGTTACTTCTACGGCAAAACGGCTGCCACTGGGACGCAACTACTACCGCACGCGCGCCGAAAGCCGAGGGTCCGTAACGTGAACGGTGTTTCGGCGTCTTCGGTTAATAGGTCTCGGCGGCTGGCCAGCGGTCACCGAATGTGACGGCGAAGGCGTTGTGCACGGGCTTCCAGCGCATCGTCCATCAGGCGCGGCCGGCCCCGGTCGGGTCCAGGCTGCGGGCCACAAGGTACAGGCACTTCAGGGCGGCCTGCTCGGTCGGGAAATGCCCCTCGTACCCGCACGGCTCGCCGGTAGCGGGCGTTCAACGATTCGATCGCGTTGGTCGAACAGATAACCTTCCGGATTTCGACGTCGTAGTCCAGGAACGGGATGAACGCGTTCCACGCGTTACGCCATAGCCGGATCATCGGCCGATATTTGCCGCCTCATTTGTCCTCCAGGTCGTCCAGGGCGGCGCCGGCGTTCGGCGCCGTGTAGATGGGTTTGATGTCCCGCTTGATGGCGTCGGAGTCGGCGCGGGAGGTTAGCCGGAACCTGTTACGGATCAAGTGAATGATGCAGGTTTGGACGATCGCCCGCGGCCATACCGCCTCCACCACTTCCGGGAGTCCTTTGAGCCCGTCGCGGACGACGAAGAACACATCGCGCACTTCTCGGTTCTTGAGGTCGATCAGGACACTCATCCAAACTTGGCGCCCTCGCCACCGGTGCCGGCCCACAGCCCCAGCACGTCCTGCGGCCGTCCACAGTGACCCCGATCGCCGCGTAGACAGGCCGGTTGGCGACCTGCCCGTCCCGAACCTTCACCACGATGGCGTCGATGAACACCGCCACGTACACCGGGCGGTTTCTGGGGATCGTTGCGAATCAGCTTGTCGCCGGTTGGCGTCGCCATTGTCGCATGAGTTGGCTCGGGGTCTTGTCGTTCAGGCATAGTCGGGGTCGCTCGTTGAGCTCTCTGGCGATCTCTTCGAGCTGATCATCGGTCCATCCGTTGAGGTCGGTGCCTTTCGGTAGGTACTGGCGCAGGAGGCCGTTGGTGTTCTCGTTGGTGCCTCGCTGCCAGGGCGAGTGCGGGTCGGCGAAGAAGATGCCCAGGCCGGTGGCTTGCTCGATGCGCTCGTGATGGAACATCTCGTTGCCTTGATCCCAGGTCAGGGTGCGCTTCAGCGGGGTGGGCAGCTTGGCGAACGCGGCGATGAGGGCGTCCCCGACGGTCTGCGCGCTGTGATCGCCGGCCAGCTTCACCAGCACGGTGAAGCGGGTCTTGCGTTCCACCAGCGTTGC
>JBBEWH010000180.1:0-89282 GCA_037414955.1 Actinomycetes bacterium KLBMP 9797 | reverse complement strand
GGGGGCGGGGCGGGGGCGGGGCGGGCGGGGTGGTCAGGGTGGTGTGGATTGTGTGCGGCGGGCGTAGGCGCGGGCGGCGCGGGCGCGGTCGCCGCAGCGGGTGGAGCACCAATGGCGGCGGCCGTGCCGCAGCAGGTAGCGCGTGCAGGGGGCGGAACCACAGGCGGTGAGGCGCTCGGCGTCGGGGCCGGCGAGGAGGTCGGCCGCGTTGGCCGCGAGGGTCGCGAGGGCGTGGTCGAGGATCTCGTTGATGGGGTGTGGGGCCGCGCGGTAGGGGCCGTCCTTCTCGTCCCAGAGCAGCAGGGCGGCCGTGGGGACCCGGCTCAGCGCGTCGTTGACCGCGGACAGCGCCGCCGGCAGGGCGGGCAGCCCGGCCACCCGCGCGGCGAACAGCGACCGGAGGTTCTCCCGCAGCGAGCGCAGCTGGGTCGTGCACATTTCTCGCAGCCCGGCGTCGGCCGGAGCCAGGCCGTGTTCGGCAAGCCACCGGTTCGCCGCCTCGGGGGTGCCGAGGAAGTCGAGGAACTGCCCGCCGGGCAGCGCGATGGCGCTGTTGACGAAGTCGAGCGCGACGTACTGCTCCGCACCGGGCGCGGGCGGTGGCGCAGGCTCGGCGGCCAGGATCTCCCTCACGACTCTCATGGTACGGCTTGCGTTCATCCGTGAGGAACCGCTACCGTCCCTCACGGATAAGTCAGCCTTCATCCGTGAGGAGTTACTCCGTGGCGTCCAACGAGCAGGTCCCCGTCCGCGTCCTCGGCGGCCCGACCGCCCTTGTCGAGTACGGCGGGCTCAGGTTCCTCACCGACCCGACCTTCGACGCTCCCGGCCACTACGAACGGGAGGGCCGGCGGATCGTGACCAAGACCGCACCGCCCGCCAGCAGCCCCGCCGACCTCGGCCGCATCGACGTCGTCCTGCTCTCCCACGACGAGCACCCCGACAACCTCGACAACTCCGGCCGTGCCCTGCTCGCCGGCGTCCCCCGCACCCTCACCACGCCCGAGGGCGCGCAGCGCCTGGGAAACGGGGCCACGGGGCTGGCCGACTGGGAGTCGATCGAGCTGGACCGCCCGGGCGGCGGCACGATCACCGTGACGGGTGTGCCGGCCATCCACGGGCCCGGCGCCCGCGCCGAGGTCGAACCGGTCCTCGGCCAGGTCGTCGGCTTCGTCCTGACCGGAGCGGGCCTGCCCACGGTCTACGTCAGTGGCGACAACGCCTCGCTCGGCGCGGTCAAGGAGATCGCCGACCGCTTCGGTCCGGTGGACACGGCCATCCTCTTCGCCGGAGCTCCCCGCTTCCCCGTGCTCTTCGACGGCGCCCTGCTCGTGCTCGACAGCGCCCAGGCGGCCGAGGCCGCCGCGATCCTGGGCGCCCGCCGCGTGGTTCCCGTCCACTACGACAGCTGGGCCCACTTCACCGAGGGCCGTGCCGAGCTGATCGCCGCGTTCACCGCCGCGGGACTGGTCGACCGCCTGGATCTGGGCGACCGACGCTGACGGGCCACCAGGGCCCCGACCGGGCATCTCGGCCAGGCTCGTAGGCTCCGCCGCACACCCCCATCACTCCGGTCGGCGCCGCGCCGGCCAGACCCCATCACCCCGGTCGGCGCCGCGCCGGCCACGCCCCATGACCCCGGTCGGCGTCGCGCCGGCCACCCCCCATGACCCCGGTCGGCGCCGCGCCGGTGGCGCCGCCCGGCCGGGGCACGCCGATCGAAAGAGCTTCCCGTGACGACGACCGTGCCGGCCCGGATCGAGGACGTCCGGCGCGACCGAGCGCAGCGCCGCATCCTGCAGGTCCTGGTCGCCGCCCAGATCCTCAGCGGTGCCGGCCTGGCGGCCGGCGTGACCGTCGGTGCGCTGCTCGCGCAGGACATGCTCGGCTCCGCCAGCCTTGCCGGCCTGCCCGGTGCGCTGGCCACCGTCGGTTCCATGCTGGCCGCCGTCGCCGTCGGGCGCGTCTCGCAAGCGCGCGGCCGCCGCATCGGCCTGGCCGCCGGGTACCTGACCGGTGCGGTCGGCAGCGCGGGCGTCATCGCCGCCGCCGTCGCCGGCAGCCCTGTCCTGCTGTTCCTCGCGCTGTTCGTCTACGGCGCCGGCATGGCCACCAACCTGCAAGCCCGGTACGCCGGCGCCGATCTGGCCGCGCCCGGGCGCCGCGCCCGCGCCGTGTCCACCGTGCTGGTCGCCACCACCCTGGGCGGCGTGGCCGGCCCCAACCTCGCCGCGCCCACCGGCGATCTCGCGCACAGCCTCGGCATCCCGCACCTGGCCGGGCTGTTCCTCCTCGCCGGCGCCGCCTACGCGCTGGCCGCCCTGGTGTTGGCCGTCTGGCTGCGCCCCGATCCGCTGCTGCTGGCCCGCACCCTGGAGGCCGAACCCGGGACGTACGCGGAGCCGGCCGACACGGGGCTGGCCGACACGGATCCCGGCGACGCGCAGCACGACGACGCGCAACACGGCGACGCGCAGCACGACGACGCGCAGCACGACGACGCGCAGCACGACGAAGCGGAGCACGGCGAAGCGCCGCGCGGTGCCCCGGAGCGAGTCAACGCGCAGCGGGCCGCCCAGCAGCGAGCCGACGCCCAGCCGGGCGATCCGGAGCGGGCCGGCCCGCGGCCGCCCGACGCGGGCGGCCGGCGACCCGGACACCCCGGCGGAGCGGGTCAGCGCGGACACCCCGGCGGAGCCGGTCGGCGCGCCAACGTGCTGATCGGCGTGCTGGTCATGGCGCTCACCCAGTTGGTCATGGTCGCGATCATGACGATGACGCCCGTCCACATGCACGACCACGGGCACGGCACCGGCGCCTCCGGCCTCGTCATCGCCATCCACATCGGCGCGATGTACCTGCCCTCGCCGCTGACCGGCTGGCTCGTCGACCGCTACGGCCGCCGCACGATCGCCGCCGCCGCCGGGCTCGCCCTGCTGGCCGCCGGCACCGTCGCCGCCCGCGCCCCCGGCGACTCGGTCGCCGTGCTGGCGGTCGCTCTCGCGCTGCTGGGTCTGGGCTGGAACTTCGGCCTCGTCACCGGCACCGCGATCGTCACCGACGCCGTCCCGCTGGCCACCCGCGCCAAGACGCAGGGCCTGGTCGACGTCGCCATCGCCCTCGCCGGCGCCATGGGTGGCATGGCCTCCGGGTTCGTCGTCGCCGCCGCCGGCTACCCGCTCCTGGCCATCGCCGGCGGCATCCTGGCACTGGCCATCGTGCCAGCGGTGGTCGCCACCCGCGAACGGATCACTCCATGATCAAGGCGTCCTTCATGTCGCTAGAACGACGTGAAGGACGCCTTGATCATGGGGTAGGAGCTACCCCGCGAAGTCTTCGGGCCGCACCTGCTCCAGGAACTCCCGGAACTTCTCGACCTCGTCTTCCTGCTCGTCGGGGATCACGATGCCGGCCTCGGTGAGCACCTGGTCGGCGCAGCGGATCGGCGCGCCGACCCGCAACGCGAGCGCGATCGAGTCGCTGGGCCGCGCGGACACCCGCAGGCCGTCACCGATCAGCAAATCGGCGTAGAACACGTTTTCCTTCAGTTCGGTGATCTCCACCGCCCGCAGCGGCGCCTGCAGCGCCGCCAGGATGTCGCGCATCAGGTCGTGCGTCAGCGGCCGGGCCGGTTTCACACCCTGTTGTTCATACGCGATCGCGGTGGCCTCGACCGCCCCGATCCAGATCGGCAGGTACCGGTCGCCGTCGACCTCTCGCAGCAGCACGATCGGCTGATTGCTGGGCAGCTCGACCCGCACTCCGACCACGCTCAGCTCGCGCACCGCCGCCTCCGTGTCGTTGTGTCCCTCATCTGCACGGTACACGGACCGCCAGACCGATGTCCCCTACGGTTGCGGGGTCCCCGCGGTGATGCGGAGCCCGGCAGTGCGAATTCACCGGCCCAGCGTCTCACGCAAGCCGGCGCGCAGCAGCGCGGCGTGCAGCTGCTGGGACAGGCCGGCGACCTCGCGCGCGATCTCCGCCGCGCGCGCCCGGCCGGCCGGGTCGCTCTGTCGGGTCAGCGGCGCCAGCAACTGGGCGAAGAGACCGATCTCGCGGTCCGCGGCGGCCCGGTAGGCGCGCAGGTGCCGCGGCTCCAACCCGTACCGGGCGAGGCCGGCGACCGCCAGCGCGACGGCGAGCGCGTCACCGTCGTACCGGCCGGGTGACACCGGGGTGATCAGGCCGAGCCGTTCCACCTCGCCCAGGGTGGCCTCGTCGAGGCCGGACCGCTCGCGGAGGTCGGTCCGGCTCAGCCGGCTGTCGCCCGCCGCCTCGGGGGCGGCCGGCGGCGAGCCGACCGCGACCAGCGCCGGCCGGGCCGGCGGCGCGGCCGGCTGGTCGCGCTCCTCCAACTGCTCGCGGATCACCCGCAGCGGGAGGTACTGGTCGCGTTGCGCGGTCAGCACGTACCGCAGCCGCGCCACGTCGTCCCGGGAGTACTTGCGGTACCCGGCGGGCGTGCGCTGCGGCTCCACGAGGCCCTCGGCCTCCAGGAACCGCAGCTTCGAGATCGTCGTGTCCGGGAACTCCGGACGCAGCTCGGCCAGCACCTCTCCGATGCTCATGAGCGGCTCAGACGACCGCCCGTGCGAAGGAGACGGTGCCGGGGAAGGGGCAGCGCTGCCGACCGACACGCCCTACCTGGCCTCCTCTTCCGGCCGGGGACCGGCGATGAACACGAGCCGGAACTTGCCGATCTGCACCTCGTCGCCGTTGCTGAGGGTCGCGGACTCGACCCGCTCGCGGTTCACGTACGTCCCGTTGAGGCTGCCCACGTCGCGGACCGTGAAGGTGCCGCCGTCGCGGTGGAACTCGGCGTGCCGGCGGGACACCGTCACATCGTCGAGGAAGATGTCGCTGTCGGGATGCCGGCCGCTGGTGGTCACGTCGTGGTCGAGCAGGAACCGGGCCCCGGCGTTCGGGCCACGACGGACGACGAGCAGCGCCATGCCCGGGGGCAGCGAACCGGACATCCGGCTCGGCACCACGTCGGCGTCAGGTCCCTCGAGGACCTCGTCAAGCGAACCGAGGTTCAGCGTGGACGTGACGTCGAGTGGGGGAAACTCGTCGTCTGGGCGAGTCATCGGACCACCTCACGGATCTAAGCAGGGCAGCGCGAGCGTAGCCAGCGCCAAACACAGGGTCAAACGGACTCGCGGGCGACGCCCACGAGGAGATGGTTCAGCTCTCCGTCAGGTCACGGTACGCCGCGGCGTCCAGCAGACCGTCGAGCGCCGCCGGGTCGGCGGGCTCGATCTCGACGAGCCAACCGGCACCGTACGGGTCCGTGTTGATGGCCTCGGGCTCGTCGGTGAGCTTGTCGTTGCGCGCCGCCACCGTGCCCGACACGGGCGCGTAGATCTCCGACACGCTCTTGGTGGACTCGACCTCGCCGAGCGCCTCGCCGGCGGTCACCGCGGTGCCCGGCTCCGGCAGCTGCACGTAGACGATGTCGCCGAGCGCGTCCTGCGCGAAGTGCGTGATGCCGACCCGCACCGGCCCGCCGGCACCGCCCGCCACCCACTCGTGCTCGGCGGTGTATCGCAATTCCTCGGGAATCACAGACGAGTCCTACCTATCTATGACGCGGGTCGGGCGTACTGCGGTGTGGCGGGCGCGCTCAGGGCCGAGACCTCGACCTCGTCGCGCTCCTGCACGATCACCGTACCGTTGTCGTTACCCACCGATTCCACCACCCCACCGGGTATCTTCAGCGCGGTCTCCATGGTCCGCGGGTCGCCGATCACGTCGATCGTGTACGGCCCGGCCAGCCGCCGTCCGTCCACAGTGATCCCGCCGTCCGCGTCCAGGAAGTAGGTGGACGCGATGATCCGTACCGGGTCGCCGGAGGCGCCGCGCACCTGCATCGCCTCCGCGCCCGCGCCGCGCAGCTCCTGCACCGCGTCGAGGAGCGCGGCGGCCCGGATCGGCTCGTTGCCGGCGGAAAACTTCACCGATAGGCCGGAGCCGCGCGCCGGCAGCGTGCCGGCCAGGAGGCCGAGTTCGTCCGCACGGCGCCGGGCCTCCTCCAGGGCCGCCTGCCGGCCCTCCACGCCCGAGGTGAGCTGGCGCTGGCTGTCCTCCAGGCCGGAGATCTCCTGCCGCAGCCGCTGGTCCCGGGCTTCCAGGTCGGAGAGGATCCGGACCAGGTCCTCCTGGCGGGCGGAGGCCAGCCCGGTCTCGGTGGAGTTGTTCTTCACCTGTACGACCAGGGTGAAGCCGAGCAGGCCGAGCAGCACCGCGATGATCACGCCGGCGGAGGTGAGGCCGCGCCGCGCCGACGGTGGCGCCGGCTCCGTCGAGAGGGCCGGCGGTGCCGGCTTCGTCGACAGGGCCGGCGGCGCCGGCCGCGACACCGCGTCGTCGGGCCAGCCGGTACCCGTGGGCCTGTGGTCACTCATCGCCCACCAACCTAAGCCTTGAACAGATGCCGGCGGATCGCCGCCACGTTGCCGAAGATGCGCACCCCGAGCACGACCACGACGCCGGTGGAGAGCTGGCCGCCCACGCCGAGCTGGTCGCCCAGGTACACGATCAGCCCCGCGACGAGCACGTTGGAGATGAACGAGATCACGAACTGCTTGTCGTCGAAGATGCCGTCGAGCCGGGCCCGCACGCCGCCGAACACCGCGTCGAGCGCGGCCACCACGGCGATCGGCAGGTACGGCAGGAGGGCCTGCGGCACCGTCGGGTCCAGCAGCACGCCGAGCACGACGCCGACGGCCAGGGCGAACACCGCTATCATTTACCGCCTCCCGACGAACTGGGGCTAGGGGAACTAGAAGGGGGCGGCTTCGCGTAGCGCAGGTCCGGCTCGGCGGCCGCCGGCAGCGTGAGGTCCTCCGCGTCCCGCACGTCGAAGGACATGCCCTCGTCGTCGACCAGCGCGCGGAAGAGCCGGCCGGTCGGGCTGTCGCGCAGCTTCTTGTCCATGTCGTCCGGGCCGATCGCCCGGATCTCGTACGGCCGGGTCACCGGCCGGAAGTCGACCAGGATCGCGGCGCCGGCCGCCCGGATCGTGGACGTGGCGGTCAGCCGCTGGTCGTTGATGGCGATCGCCTCCGCGCCGACGCTCCACAGCGCGTTGGCGAGGTCCTGCAGGTCGCGGTCCAACACCCGGCCCAGGTCCTTCTTGCCGTCGGCGCCGGTGACCGCGTCGACCGCCGACGGCGCGTCGTCGAGCCGCACCACCACGCCATCGCCGCGCACCCGCGACGTGCCGGTGACCGTCTCCAGCTCGCGCAGCCGCTCCGCCTCGGAGCCGCCCAGCGCCTGCTCGCGCAGCCGGGCCACCTCGGACCGCAACCGCTCGGCGTCCCGCTCCGACTGGTCGGTCTCGGCCTGCCGCCGCTCGATCTGGCCGATCAGGCCGGCCCGCGCCTGGCTGCGCGACGGCTCGTCGGCCACCGTCTGCCGGTACGCGATCACCAGCAGGAAGCCCACGGCCACGACGGTGAGGGCGCTGATCAGGCGGATGGCCGTGCCGGGCGGCGCGGCGTCCGCGCCGCGCGCGCGGCGGCGGGCGGCGGCTTCCGCGTACCCGGGTTCGAGCGGGTTGCGGAACAGCTCGGTGAGGAAGTCGGGCGTGAAGGCCCGCGGCTTGTCGCTCATGGCCTCTCACTCATGGCGCTGCCGTCTTCCCTCGGACCAGGGTGGCGACCTGGGCGACATAGAGGGCGCCGGCCACCCAGTACAGGACCAGACCCCACCAGGCGAGCGCCCAGCCGATCGGTCCGGCGACCGGCTCCGCACCGGCCGAGGCATGGGCGAGCAGGAGTACCGGGAACGCGGCCAGCAGGATGAACGTGGCGGTCTTGCCGACGTAGTGGACCGGCGGCGGCCCGTATCCGTGGCGGCGCAGCACCAGCAGGCCGACCAGCAGCACCGCCTCGCGCAGCAGCAGCGCCGCGGTGAACTGCCACGGCACGACGTCGCGGATCGTGAAGGCGACCAGGGTGGCGAGGATGTAGAGCCGGTCCGCGGCCGGGTCGAGCAGCTCCCCCAGCCGGCTGACCTGGTTGAGGTGGCGGGCCGCGTAGCCGTCGATCCAGTCGCTGGTGCCGCCGACCGCCAGCACGACCACGGCGGCGACGTCGGCGTGCGGCACGAGCACGAGGTAAAGGAACAGCGGCACGCCCAGCAACCGGGCGAAGCTGATGAGATTCGGAACCGTGAGGATCCGCGCGTTCGGTGTCTTGACCTGCGACACCGAGCCTCCTCCCCGTCCCTGCTGACCGCCGCGTGCACTATATCCGTCGGGCGTTCTTGGGCAGCGCGCACCACACCCTCTAGCGCATCCTAGGATACTAGGTGAACCGCAACTTAACCGGTTGTGTTGCGGCATGGCATTCATCTAGGCTGATGTGGTCACCCTGGGAGCCGGGGTTTCTGACCTGATGGGCACAGCTCCCCTGAGCTGATGGGCACAGCTCTCGTCTCACACTCCCTCCTGTCTGAGGTGAACCATGAAACGCAAGATCGCGCTCGCGGGAGCGGCCGTCCTGGCCCTCCTCGCCCCGATCATGTTCTTCGTCAAGCCGGCCGACGCGGCCGTGGGCCTGCGCGTCAACGCCGGCCGCATCGTCGAGGCCAACGGCAGCAACTTCGTCATGCGCGGCGTCAGCCACCCGCACGTCTGGTACACCAACCAGACCACCTCGTTCGCCAACATCAAGGCGCTCGGCGCCAACACGGTGCGCGTCGTGCTCGGCAGCGGCCAGCGCTGGGGCCCGAGCAACGACCTCCAGACCGTCGTCAGTCTGTGCCGGACCAACCGGCTGGTCTGCGTGCTGGAGGTGCACGACACCACCGGGTACGGCGAGGAGGGCGCGGCGGCCACCCTCGACCAGGCGGCCAGCTACTGGATCAGCCAGCGGCCGGTCCTGGTCGGCACCGAGAACTTCATCGTCATCAACATCGGCAACGAGCCGTTCGGCAACAACCAGGCCGTCAGCGCGACCTGGCCGACCGCCACGTCGAACGCGATCGGCCGGCTGCGCAGCGCCGGCTACGAGCACCTGATCATGGTGGACGCGCCGATGTGGGGCCAGGACTGGCAGTTCATCATGCGCGACAACGCGCAGACGGTGTTCAACAGCGACCCGCAGCGCAACACGGTGTTCTCGATCCACATGTACGGCGTCTTCGACACCGCCGCGGAGATCACCGACTACCTCGGCCGGTTCCGCACGGCGGGCCTGCCGATCGTGGTCGGCGAGTTCGGGCACAACCACTCCGACGGCAACCCCGACGAAGACACGATCATGTCGTACACCCAGGCCAACGGGATCGGCTACATCGGCTGGTCGTGGAGCGGCAACGGGGGCGGCGTCGAATACCTCGACATGGTCACCAACTTCAACCCCGCCCAGCTCACGTCGTGGGGCCAGCGCATCTTCAACGGCGCCAACGGCATTCGGGCCACCTCGCGCGAGGCCACCTGGTTCGGCGGCAACCCGCCGCCGACCACCACCGCCCCGCCGCCGACCGTCACTCCCCCGACCTCGTCTCCCCCGCCGGGCGGCCGCGCCTGTACGGCGACGTACACCATCGCCAACCAGTGGCAGGGCGGCTTCCAGGGTGAGGTGCGGGTGACCGCCGGCAGCGCGGCCATCACCGGCTGGACCGTGACCTGGACGTTCGCCAGCGGCCAGAGCGTCACCCAGGCCTGGAACGCGACCGTGACCAGCAGCGGTTCGAGCGTGACCGCCCGCAACATGAGCTACAACGGCAACGTCGGCGCCGGCGCCACCACGTCGTTCGGCTTCACCGGCTCGTGGACCGGCAGCAACCCCGCCCCCACCCCCACCTGCACCGCCTCCTAGCCCCATGATCAAGGCGTCCCTCACGTCGCTATAGCGACGTGAGGGACGCCTTGATCATGGGGAGGTCGCCGCGGGGCAGCGCGGGGCTGGCGGGCGGCGATATCCTTGCCTTCATGACCGACCGCCCGGATCTGCGCGAAGACACGACCGCGATGCTGGCGGCCGTGGGCATCACGGTCACCGACGAGGGCAAGGCACGCGCGCGGGCCGAGCTGGCGGAGGCCGAGGCGCGTTGGACGCCCCAGCGGCGGGCGGCGCTGCGCGAGCAGCTTGGTCTGCCACCGGCTGCGGCGGCATGAGCGACAAGCCCATCCGCGTCGTCCTTGACACTTCCGCCGTCGTCGCGTTCACCCGTGGATCGATCCATGTCGGTGAGGTCATCGCTGAGATCGACGATGAGGACGCCGCGGTGGGAATCCCCGTGCTGTGCATGGTGGAGGCCACCCAGGCGGTGGCGGACACCGACCGATTGAACCTGCTCGACAACCATCGCGCGAGCGTCCTGCTCGATGAAGAGGGTGCCGGTTGGCGGGCGCTCGCCGCGACCTATGACATCGTCGGTCGGATCGACGCCGCGTCGGCAGTCCTCGCCGCGATCGACCTGGACTGCATGGTGCTCACCGGCCAGCCTGGGCTGTATGGCGGCTTGGCCGACGGCGGCCCGGTCATCCCTCTCTAGACACCCATGATCAGGGCGTCCCTCAAGTCGCTATAACGACTTGAGGGACGCCTTGATCATGGGGAGCCCCAGACTTCGGCGGCGGTTTCGACGATGAGGCGGAGCTTGGCCATCTGCTCGTCGTGGCTGAGCGCGTTGCCCTCCACAGTGGACGAGAAGCCGCACTGCGGGGACAGGCACAGCTGCTCCAGCGGCACGTACTTGGCCGCCTCGTCGATGCGCCGCTTCAGGGCGTCCTTGCTCTCCAGCTCGCCCCGCTTGGTGGTGACGAGGCCGAGCACCACCTGCTTGCCCGGCGGCACGAACCGCAGCGGCGCGAACCCGCCGGAGCGCTCGTCGTCGTACTCCAGGAAGAACCCGTCGACGTCGAGCTGGCTGAACAGGGCTTCCGCGACGAAGTCGTACCCACCCTCGGCGGCCCACGACGAGCGGAAGTTGCCCCGGCACATGTGGGTGGTCACGGCCATGCCGTCCGGCCGCCCGGCCAGGGCGGCGTTGATCTGCCGGATGTAGCGCTCGTGCTGGTGCAGCGGGTCGCCGCCCATGGCGGCGACCAGCTCCCGCTGGCGGGGGTCGTTCAGGTAGGCCAGGCTGGTGTCGTCCAGCTGGAGGTACGTGCAGCCGAGCGCGCCGAGCCGGCGCACCTGCTCCGCGTACGCTGCGCTGAGGTCGTCCCAGAACTGCTCCAGCTCCGGGTAGACCACCGGGTCGATGGCGGCCCGCCCGCCGCGGTAGTGGACCATGCTGGGCGAGGGGATGGTTAGCTTCGGCGTCGCCGTCGTGACCTGCTCTTTCAGATAGCCGAAGGCGTCCGCGAAGATCGTGTGCGCCAGCGCGACCCGGTCGTGCACCCGCAGCGCCGCCGAGGTGAACTCCAGCCCACCCGACTCGTTGTAGAACTTCACCGTCAGCTTCTCGTCGGCCGGGTCGATGCCGCCGAGCTGGTAGATGAAGTCCATGTGCCACGACGTGCGCCGGAACTCGCCGTCGGTGGCGGACTGCAGGCCGACCTCCTCCTGCGCGCGCACCACCCGCTGGATCGCGCCGTCTTCGACGGCGCGCAGCTCCTCGGCGGTGATCGTGCCGGCGGCCCGCTCGGCGCGGGCACGCAACAGCTCCGGCGGGCGCAGCAGGCTGCCGACATGGTCGGCACGGAACGGAGGACGGGTACGCGCGGCCATGCGCTCACCATACTCACGCCCGTTGATCGAGGAAGAGTCGTGGCTATTATGTCCCTATTTATCGCGACTTCATAGCCACGATTCTTCCTCGATCAACGCCTGGGTCAGGCGGCGGGGGTCAGCCGCCGTCTACGGCCTGGAACGGGGTCAGGGTTTGGCGGGCGCGGGTGGCCGGGTTGGTCGCCGCGCCGATGGCGTCGAACATGACCCGCCCGAGCGCCGCCTGCGCCTCCACCGCCGGGTGCGTGGCGCCGTAGTTGTCCTGGCCGGACAGGCCCTCGGCGAACAGCGCGTAGGTGAGCACCGGCGCGCCGTCGGTGCCGAACATGATGCCGGCCTCGTGGCGGGACGCGCCGAGCGTGTTGAAGTCCGCGCCGTACTTGGTGGCGACCCGGCTGCGCTCGTTCGACGACATGTTCCGCCGGACGCCGTCGTGGTAGCCGTTGATCCAGCGGGTCACGCGGAGCAGGAAGTCGCAGGACGCCGGCGACAGCAGCGTCTTGTTGGCCAGCCGCCACAGCAGGTCGTGGGTCTCGCGGGGCGTGGTGACGCCGAGGAAGAACCGGTTGGGGTTGGCGACCGGCTCGACCCGGGTCTTGGCGAAGCCCTTCGCCGCGAGGATCTCGTTGATCTCGAGGGCCGGCACCACCCGCCCGCACATGCGCACCGCGGTGTTGTCCGAGACCAGCAGCATCGCGGTGAGGAAGTTGGCGATCGTGACGTCGTCGCCCCACACCCCGTGCAGGTGGTAGATGCCGCTGCCGCCGAGGATGATGCTGGCCGGCAGGTCCAGCTTCTGCCCGAGGGTCAGCTGGCCGCGGTCGACCTTGTCGAGCACCGCGGTCGCGACGAACAGCTTCTGCACGCTGTAGCCGTGGATGACGAAGTCGGCGTCGTCCTCGACCACCGTGCCGAGCGTGCCGGCGCCGTCGACCATGGCGATGTGGGAATGCCAGATACCGCCGGCGCGCGCCTTCTGGGTCCGGTAGGCCGGCGCGATCGCCGCCCGGCCGGTCGGTGCCTGGCGAGGCGGCTTCACGGGCGCTGACGCCCGTATGGTCGCGGCCTCCGCGGCGGGCGCCGCCTGCGCCGCGCCGGGCTGCGCCGCCACCGCGGCAGCCGCGGCCGCGCCCACGCCGAGCGCGGTACGCCGGCTGATCCTGTTCGACATCCGTTCCCTCTCCACGACAAAACGTCCTTGTAGTAGCTATTCGCTACTACAAGGACGTCTCGCACCTCGAAAAGCGTTGCCTCAGATCTTGCCGGTGCCCGCGCCGCTCGTCACTGACCCCTTGACGCTGCTGGCGGCGTCCATCTGGTACCCGTACGGGACACCGTTCACGCTACCGCCGGCCGCGCAGCTGCCGGAGTTGACGAAGTGGTTGTTGCGCTGCACGATCGAGGCGGCCGGGGAGCTGCCCTGACCCCGCTCGCACGGCGAGTCGACGTTCTCGAAGTAGTTGCCCTCGACGAGGACACCGGCCTCGACGGTGGACGCCACCCCGTAGTCGCCGACGTTGCTGTAGTAGTTGTTGAACACGTGCACCGGGTTGCCGAAGCGCACCCGCGGGTGCCGCTGGCCCGTACCGTCGAACCAGTTGTTGTTGTACGTCACGCGCAGCCGGCCGCGGTCCTCGCCGCCGTTGCCGTCGGAGTGGCCGACCAGCGAGGTCTTGTCGTGGCTGAAGAACCGGTTCCACGACACCGTGACGAAGTCCGACGCGCGCTTGATGTCCACCGCGCCGTCGTAGCCGCTGCTGAAGGTGTTGTGGTCGATCCACACCCGCGTCGAGTACTGCACGTTGATGGCGTCGTCGCCCCAGCTCCGGAAGTTGATGTTCCGGATGATGACGTTGGACACCTCGGAGACGTTGAGCCCGCCGCCGGTGATCGCCGCGCCGCTGCCCACGCCGATGATGGTCTTGTTGGCGGCCACCTTCTGCATGCCGCTGATCGCGATGCTGCCCTGCACCCGGATCACCCGCGCGCCGCTGGCCTGCATGTTGCTGATCAACGCGGACGACGTGGTGACGGTGACCGGCGCGGCGCTGCCGCCGCCGCTGGTGCCGCCGCCCTGCGTGGCCCAGCCCTGCATGTTGAACGTGGCGGCGGACGCACTGGGCATGGCGACGAGCACGCCGGCCGCCGCCAGGCCGACGGCCGCCACGGCGATGAGCGGTCCACGGAAGCGGCGTGTGCGATTTTGGGGCGGGGTGGTGCGCTGTTCGGTGGACATGTGCGGAGTACCTCCCAGGAATGGATGCCGCTGCCGCCCGGCGTGTGGCAGAACATCGCCAGCGGGTCGCGGTGCAGGGAGCCCGGAGCGGAAAGCGCTTTCCGTTCAGTGGAGATTATCTATTTGTTTCAATCGTGTCAACGGGGTACGTCGGTCGATACCGGACGGTTCACCCACACACCAATACGATCACTATCTGTATTGGTGAGTCCGCCGCGGATCGGGGCGGAATCCGGTTTCCCCAGGCCAGACGCCTCGGCGTCCACAGTGGGGGGTGCCTGCCGGTAGCAGCCCGCATTCAACCGCCCGGTACGCTCGCGCGGTGGTTGATTCCGGGAGCGCGTCCAGGCGGCAGCGCGGCCGCCCGCGAGACCCCGAGATGGAGGCGCGCGTCTACGGCGTCACCGTGCTCGTGTTCGCCGAGAAAGGCTGGGCGGGTTTCACCCTCGACGAGGTCGCCCGCCGGTCCGGCGTCGGCAAGGCCTCGGTCTATCTGCGCTGGCGCGACAAGCGGGAGCTGCTGCTCGCCGCGATGCGCGACCGCCTCGACCCGTTCCAGAACCTGCACCGCACCGGCGACATCCAGGAGGACCTGCGGGCGCTGACCCGGTCCGTGTTCCGGATGTACTGGAGCTGGGCCGGCCTCGCCATCATGCGGCTCTGGCTGGACGCCCGCACCTACCCCGACCTGTTCGCGGAGCTGCGCGACTTCTACCTCTTCGGCAGCGTGGCGATGGTGCAGCAGATCATCCAGGCCGCCGCCGACGCCGGCGAGCTGCCCGCCGACACCTCCCCCGCGCTGGTCCTCGGCACCATCTTCGGGGTGGCCACCGTGCAGGTGTCGATGGCGCCGCCGCAGCCCGGCGAGGACCTGTCGGCTCGCACCGACGAGTACGTCGAACGCCTCGTCGACATGGTCCTCCTCGGCCTCCGCCCCCGCTGACCACGCAAGGAAGGGCCCCTTGTTATCGCTTTGTGCATAGGAAGGGTCCCTTCCTAACAGCCCCTCAGACCTGGGAGCGTTGCGCGACGGTGCGGGGGTCCGGCGGGGTCTGGCGGGTCAGGTACTGCGGCACCGGGGCGCCGTCGGTGCCGCTGTCCCGCACGTGCCCGTACCGGAGCACGCCCATCCGGTTGTTCGGCGGCTGGTTCAGGTCGCTGGTGATCTCGGCCCAGCTCTTCGGCACCACCATCAGCTCGTAGCTCGCGTACCCCTCGGTCTGGTTGAGGGTCACCTCGCCGTCGAGGAAGTAGTACTCCGCCTGCCACATCTGCTGCGCGCCGCCCGGCACCCGGGCCCCGCCCATCCAGCTCTGACCGCCGTACATGCGGTCGTCCATCCGGTGCCCGCCACCCGACGCGGCGTGGAACAGCTTGCCCTTGAGGCCGGTCCACGTGGGCATGACCAGCTCGCCGCCGGTGCGGGAGTCGATCGTCCACCAGACCTTGAAGTATCCCGTGCCGCTGAGCCGGACGGTGTGGCCGCGATCCCGCAGCACCGCGCACTCGAACTGGTACGGCCGCACGTACTGGCCGCCCACCGGCTTGATCCCGGCGCCCGGGCGCTTGGGCAGGGCGCCCGGCTTGCGGTCCGCCGGCGGCGGCGGGTCGGGCTGGTCGACGTTGCTGCCGTACCCCGGGGCCGGCGGCCGGCTCCGCTCCGGCTCGGACTCCGGGGCCGGGGCGCGCTCGGCCCGCGAGCCGCGCGCCAGGCTGCCGCCGCTCGGCGACGGCGTCGGGTCGGCGACGTCCACCGAGGGCAGCGGCGCGGCGACGGCCGGCGCGGGCCCGGGGTGGGTCGGGCGGCTCGGCGCGATGAGGTAGACCGCGCCGACGGCCAGCACCACCGCCGAGGCGTACATGCCGAGCCGCAGTCCCGGCTTCGTGGCGATCTGCTCCCGCACCTGACCCAGCACGCCCTCGACCAGACCGTGGTCCGGGGCGGGCGGGGTGGTGGCCGCGGCGTGGCCGACGAGCGTGGCGACGCCGTCGCCGCCCAGGTGCGCGGCGAGCTCGGCGCTCACCGGCAGCAGCGCGACGCCGGCTAACAGCCGCTCGGCGGGAACCAGGTCAGACCAGTGCCGGCCGCACTCGGCGCAGCCCTTGGTGTGCCGGACCAGCCGCTTGCGCCACAGCGTGCTCGGCTTGGCGTCCCAGCCCTCCAGCAGGTCGATGAGGCCCGCGCAGTGCCGGTCCGACCACAGCGCCCGCACCACCGCGCGGGCCGCGTGCAGCTGGCTCTTCATCCGCTGGACCCGCACCGCGGCGTGCGCGGACGTGATGTTGAGCGCGGAGGCCAGGTCCTCGCGGCTGATCTCGCCGGCCGCCTCCAGCCACCACAGCGACAGCAGCCGCCGGTCGTCCGGGTCCAGCCAGCGGGTGGCCTCGGCGACCTCCTTGCGCTGGCCGGTGAGGCCGAGCTGGGCGATGGTCAGGTCGACGAAGTCGGCGCTCGGGTCGGGCACGTCGGCGGCCTCGTCCAGCTGCCGGGCGTAGTTCTCCTGGCGGGCCCGGGCGCGCGCGCGGATCTGCTGCATGGCGATGGCGACCAGCCAGGCCCGGAAGCGGGTGGAGTCGCGCAGGCTGTGCACCTTGCGCACCACCAGCAGCATGGTCTCCTGCACGACGTCGTCGACGTCCGGATGGCCGTTCAGCGCCCGGCCGACGATGTTGTAGACCAGCGGCAGGTGCTCGGCGACCAGGTCCTCCAGCGACCGCCGGTCGCCGTCGCGCGCGGCGACCACGGTCGCCGCGTCGAGCCGTGCGTGTCTCCCCACCACACAACACCTCTTTTTGTGGATCCGTCCAACCCCGTCGACGTCGGCAGGACCCAGTCCCTTTTAGGCCGGTCGCCGCACTTGTCCCAGGGGAAGCTAGTTTATTGAACGCGCCGTGTCCATAATTCTTACCTAATCTTTTCCCGACCATCTCTCGAGTCACAGCGGTCCCACCGACAACGCGAGTGAACTGGGGTTTCACATTCGCGTTCCACTGTCAGCTACCCGACGGAACCGCCAGGTCGTACCGCCGCCGGCGCCGTTCGTCAGCCAAGATCCAGCCGCGGCGACGACCACGGACGGGTGACCAGGATTCGTGCTGAACCGAACACGCTCCGGCTCCGTACCAGAGACCACAGCCGGCGGTGCACGGTCAGGGGAGGGCGGCGCATGGCAATGCTGGGCCTGCGGGATCAGGACGATCCCGAGTACCCCACCCATCGGGCGTACCCGGCGCCGCAGCCGACGTACCCGGAACCCTCCTATGCGGACTCCTACGCGGCACCGGCCTACCAGCCGCCCGGGTATGGGGAGCCGAGTTACGGTGAGCCCAGCTACGCGGCGGCCGGCTTCGACGGCCCGCGGACCTACCCGCGGCACCGCGCCGACCTGCCGGCCGGCACCGTCTGGGACGGCTCCGGGTCGGACCGCGGCCGCCGCCGCGGCCCGACCCGCACGCTGGTCGCCGGCGTGTTCATCGCGGTCCTGGCGGCCGGCACCGGCGGCGCCGCCGGGTGGTACGGGTCGCTCGCCGCCAACCAGCAGGCCACCGGCGCCGGTACGCCGCGCGCGGTCAACGACACCAGCGCGCTGCCGTCCGGGCTGATCGCCGCGGCCGAGCAGGTCCTGCCCGGCGTGGTCTCCGTGGAGGCGACCACCGACAGCGAGGAGTCCTCCGGTTCCGGGTTCGTCCTCGACGACCAGGGCCACATCGTGACCAACAGCCACGTGGTGCCGCGCGGCGCCACCGTGCGGGTGGTCGGCCAGGACGGCGAGACCCGCACCGCGCGCATCGTCGGCCGGGACGCCCGGGTGGACATCGCGGTGCTCCGCGTCGAGCAGGCCCAGGACCTGCGCCCCGTCAACCTCGGCCGCACCACCGAACTGCGGGTGGGCGAGCCGGTGCTGGCCGTGGGGTCGCCGCTCGGCCTGTCCGGCAGCGTGACCGCCGGCATCGTCAGCGCCGTCGACCGGCAGGTGCGGCTCGGCGACTCGGGGCGGATGAGCGCCGTGCAGACCGACGCCTCGATCAACCCCGGCAACTCCGGCGGCCCGCTGGTCAACGGGCGCGGCCAGGTGGTCGGCGTGAACACCGCCATCGCCACGCTGGAGGGCAACGGCTCGATCGGCATCGGCTTCGCCATCCCCATCGAGCGCGCCGCCCAGACGGCCCAGGAGATCATCGCCGTCGCCTAGCCCGACCGTCCCTACCGCCGGAACAGTTCGCAGGCGACCGGTATCCGGATGGCTCGGTGGCGCCTATCCGACGAACCGCCAACCGGCACGCCAAGATATTCGAACCCTTCCCAGTAACCCATTACTGGGAGGGAACCATGACCGCACCACCGCGCCGAAGGCACGCCGTCGCCGCGCTCTTCGTGGCGGCCGGGGTCGCGCTGCTGGGGCTTGGCCCCGGGTCGTCGACCGCGTCCAGCCACCGGGAGGCGCCGCTCATCGCCGGCGACCCGACGGCCGACAACACCGATCTGTACGCGTTCGTCAGCCCGGACCGATCCGGGTACCTGACGTTCATCTCCAACTGGGGTACGCCGTTCCAGGAGCCGAACGGCGGGCCCAACTTCTACCCGTTCGCCACCGACGCGAGATACCTGATCCACGTCGACAACAACGGCGACGCCAAACCCGACGTCACGTTCCGCTGGACGTTCCAGAACATCGACCGGCGCGGCGGGACGACGTTCCTGTACAACGACGGCCCGGTCACCACGCTCGACGACGTCAACCTGCTCTTCCGCCAGACGTACACGCTGGAGGCGTCGTTCAACGGCGGAGCGTTCCGGACCTTCGCCACCGGCGTGCCGGTGGCACCGTCACGGGTCGGCCGGGCGTCGATGCCCAACTACGCGAAGCTGCGCGCCGACGCCAACAAGCGCCTGACCGGTGGCTGGAACACCTTCGCCGGCCAGGCCGACGACCCGTTCTTCCTCGACCTGCGGGTGTTCGACCTGATCTACGGCGGCGACCTGAGCGAGGTCGGGCAGGACACCGTCGCCGGGTACAACATCAACACCATCGCGTTGCAGGTGCCGTTCGAGGACGTGGCGATCAACGGCGACCCGAGGCGGAACCCGGTGATCGGGATCTGGACGACGACCGAACGTAACCGGGTCCGGGTCACCAACAGCCCGGCGCCGGTCGGCGCGGACGCGGTCCAGGTGTCCCGGCTGGGCGACCCGCTGTTCAACGAGGTCATCCCGCCGGCGAACCTGAAGGACCAGTTCAACGCGCAGAGCCCGGACAAGGACGCCGGCGTGCCGGCGCTCGTCAACCGGGTCCTCGCGCCGGAACTGCCGCAGGTGATCCAGCGCATCTACAACGTGCCGGCGCCCGCCACGCCGCGCAACGACCTGGCGCAGATCTACCTGACCGGCATCACCACCAAGACCAACGGACCCATCAAGGTCGACCTCAACTCGCAACTGATGAACGCCGACGCGGTGCCATCCCAGTTCCGGCCGTCGGAGATGCTGCGGCTCAACCTGAGCACCCCGGTGACGGCGGCGCCCAAGCGGCTCGGCGTGCTCGACGGTGACCCGCAGGGCTTCCCGAACGGTCGGCGGCTGACCGACGATGTGCTCGACATCTCGCTCCAGGCCCTGGAGGGCGCGGCGCAGACCGGCAAGCTGGTCCCGGCCCTCGCGGCCGGCGACAAGGTCGACGCCAACGACCAGCCGTTCGGCACCTCGTTCCCCTATGTCGCACTACCCAATGTGGACGCCGTGAACCAGAACGGCAGCGGCAGTGCCTCGTTCACGCCGTCCGCGTTCAGCGTCGGCGACGGTACGCCCACCGCCGCGCTGGCGGCCTCCGTGGTGACCGCCGGACTCGGCGCGTTGCTCTTCACCGGCTGGTGGCTGCGCAGGCGCCAGCTCTGACCCCGTCCGGGGGTGTGCCGTTCCGGCACACCCCCGGGCCCGATTCCTGGCCCGATTCCGTGGAGGCTTCCATGCGACTGCGCACTGTTCTCTTCGTGATACTGGCGGCCGCGCTGCTCCTGGGCGTCGGCGCCGCGGCCGGCCGGCGGCCGGCGACGCCCTGGTCGACCGCCGGCGGACCGCCGGCGACGACGGACCGGCTGGCCCTCGAGATCTCCCATACCCAGGAACGGCTGCGCCTGGTACCGGGCGACTGGACCGCCTGGGCGGCGCTCGGCGCCGCGTACGTGGAGCGCGCTCGGGTCACCGGCGACCCGACGTACTACCCGAAGGCCGAGGGCGCGCTGCGCACCTCCCTCGACGCGCACCCGGAAGGCAACGCGCCGGCCCTGACCGGCCTGGGCGCGCTGGCCAACGCCCGGCACGACTTCGCCGCCGGGCGGGACCTGGCGCTGGCGGCGTTGCGGCACAACGGTTACCTGGCCACCGCCGAGGGCGTGCTGGCCGACGCGTACACCCAGCTCGGCGACGCCGGCGCGGCCACCGCGGCGGTACAGCGGATGCTCGACCTGCGGCCGGGTGTCGCCGCGTTCACGCGAGGCGCGTACGACCTCGAACAGCGCGGCCAGCTCGACGCCGCCGCCGGGCTGCTGGACCGCGCCCTCACGGCGGCGGCCGATCCGGCGGACACCGGGTACGTGCGCGCGCAGCTCGCCCAGCTCGCCTGGCACCAGGGCGACCTCGGTGCGGCCGGCCGGCACGTCGAGGCGGGCCTGCGCGTCGACCCGGACAGCGTGGAGCTGCGCCGGCAGCGGGCCCGGCTGGCCGCCGCCCGGGGCGACCTCGACGCGGCCCTCGTCGACGCGGTGTGGGTGACCCACCGCGCGCCGACGGCCGACGCGTTCCTCGACCACGCGACCCTGCTGCGCGCCGCCCGGCGGGATCCGGCCGAGCCGCTGCGGCTGGCCCGGGCCGCGCAGGACCTGTTCACCGCCAACGGCGGCGCCGACGACCTGACCGGCGTCGCGCTGGCGCTCGCCGAGGGGCGTCCGGACGAGGCGGTACGGCTGGCGCGGCGGGAGTGGCAGCGCCGCACGTTCACCGACGTCGCCGACGCGCTGGGCTGGGCACTGCACCTGGCCGGCCGCTCGGCCGAGGCCCTGCCGTACGCGCGTCGGGCCAGCGAACGCGGCCGGCCCGACGCCACGGTCGCCTTCCACCACGGCATGATCGCGCTGGCCACCGGCGACCGGGACACCGCACGGCGGCAGCTGCGCCGCGCGCTGGCCGCCAACCCGTCGTTCTCCCCGCTCGACGCCCCGGTCGCGGCGCGCACCCTCACCGCGCTGGAGCGGTCATGAAGCGGTGGCCGCTCGTCCTGTGCGCCGCCGTGTTCGCGGCGCTGCTGGTGCCCGGGGCCGCCGCGGCACACCCGCTGGGCGACTTCTCCGTCAACCAGCTCCACGCGTTCACCCTGACCCCGGACCGGATCGAGGTCGCGGCGATCGTCGACCTCGCCGAGCTGCCGACGCTCCAGGAGCGGTCCACAGTGGACCAGACCGGCGCGGCCGGCTGCGCGGCGGTCGCGCGGGACCTGGCCGTGACGGTCGACGGCCGGCGGCTGTCCTGGACCGTGGTGCGGCACGCGCTCGGGTACGCCGCCGGCACCGGCGGGCTGCCGACCAGCCGGCTGTCGTGCGGGCTGTCGGCGCCGGCGGCGCTGTCCGGCCCGGCGACCGTCGAGGTCGTCAACACCCGGTACGCCGACCGGATCGGCTGGCGGGAGCTGACCGCGGTCGGCGACGGCGTCCGGGTGGACTCGCCGCTGCCCGCGCGCAGCGTGAGCGCCGGCCTGACGGCGTACCCGCAGGACCTGCTCGCCTCGCCGCTGGACGTGCGGCGGGCGCGGCTGCTGGTCGCGCCGGGCACCGGCACCGCCGCGGCGGATGGCGCTCCGGGATCGGCGGCGGCCGCGACACCGGGCTGGCTGGCCGGCGCGGAGTCGACGTTACGCGGCTGGCTCGCCGCACCCCGGGTCACGCCGCTGATCGGCGTCCTCGCGGTCCTGCTGGCGCTGGCGCTGGGCGCCGGACACGCGCTGCTGCCCGGGCACGGCAAGACGGTCATGGCGGCGTACCTGGTCGGGCGCCGGGGCCGGCCGCGCGACGCGGTCGCCGTCGGTGCCACCGTCACGCTCACCCACACCGGCGGCGTCCTCGTGCTGGGCCTGCTGCTCACGACCGCCGCACGGCTCGCCGGCGAGACGGTGCTCGGCTGGCTCGGCGTGGTCAGCGGCGTGCTGGTGGCGGCGGTCGGGATCGGCATGCTGCGCGGGCTGCGCCGCCGGCGCGGCTTCGACCACAGCCACGGCCCCGACCACAGTCACAGCCCCGGCCATAGTCACGACCACGACCACGACCACGACCACAGCCATAGCCACAGCCACGGCGGCCATGACCACCACGGCGGGCAGCACCACGGGCACGGGCCGCGGCCGGGCCGGCTGTCGCTGCTGGGCCTCGGTGTCGCCGGCGGCCTGGTGCCCAGCCCGTCGGCGCTCGTCGTGCTGCTCGGCGCGGTGGCGCTGGGTCGCACGGCGTTCGGTGTGCTCCTCGTCGTGGCCTACGGGCTGGGCATGGCGGCCGTGCTCACCGCGGCGGGGCTGCTGCTGGTGCGGCTGCGCGACCGGTGGCCGGCCCGGCTGCGCGGGGACCGGCTGGCCCGCCTGATGCCGGCCGGCACCGCCGCACTGGTCCTGCTCGTCGGCCTCGGCCTGGCCGGCCGCGCGCTGGTGACGCTGTAGCGGGACGGGCTGCCGGGTGACGCCGTAGCGGACCGGCTGTCGGGCGTGCGTCACTACGCGCCCACCACTGTCGACGGCGTCGAAGATGTGGAGAACGAGGAGGCGACGATGGACGGCACGCACCCCCGCGACCTGCTGGCGGACCACGCGCTGGACGCGTGTTCACCGGCGGAGGCCGCGTCGGTCGAGCGGCACGTGGCGCACTGCCCGACGTGCGCGGCCGAGCTCGACCGGTTCCGGCGCACCAGCGGTTGGCTCTCCCCCGGGCCCGCCCCGCCGCTGCCGGCCGGGCTGCGGGCCGGGGTGTTCGCCGCCGCCCGGGCCGCCCGCCCACCCGACCGCACGGTCCTGGTGGAGTTGTACTCCGTGCAGCTGGCCGCCTTCGCGGAACTGCTCGCGGAGCTCTCGCCGGCGCAGTGGGCCGCGCCGGTCGGCGGTTACGCGACGGTGCGGCACCTCGTGGCGCATCTCGCCGACAATGACGCGCTGGTCACGTCCGGCCTCGGACTCGATCCGGCGCCGGTGACCACGGACGTCGCCCACCGCTGGCGCCGGCAGGCGACCGACCTGGTCCACGCGGTCGGCCGGGCCGACCCGGCCGTGCTGGACCGCGAGGTGCTCCTGGCCGGCGGCGCCGTCCGGCATCCGCTGCGCGGGGCGCTGACCCAGCGCGCCTTCGAGACCTGGATCCACGCCGACGACATCCGCACCAGCCTCCAGCTGGCCGAGCGGGATCCGACCCCCGCGCAACTGCGGCACGTCATCGCGTTCGCCAGCCGGTTGCTGCCCGGCGCGCTGGACACCGCCCGGCGGGGCCGGCCCGGTCAGTCGATCCGGCTGGCCCTCACCGGTCCCGGCGGCGAGGAGCGCAGTGTCGCCCTGTCGGCGGCCGTCCCGCCCACCGGAGACACCGCCGCGCTCGCGACGGTGTCGACGTCCGCGGTCGCGTTCTGCCGGCTGCTGGCGGGGCGGCGGACACCGGACACCGCCGGCGTGACGATCGACGGCGACGCGCGGGCGGCCCGCGACTTCCTCGCCGTCGTCGTGACGATGGGATGTGATTAGCGTGGCGGTCGACATCCGCGTCCGCGACGCGTGGCTACGGGACGCGCTCATCGCCGGCCGCGAGGACGCCCTCGGGGAAGCGTTCGACACGCATGCCCGGGCGGTGCACGGCATCGCGCTACGGATCACCGAGGACCGGGCCACCGCGGAGGACATCACCCAGGACGTGTTCGTCGAGTTGTGGACGCGCCCCGAACGGTACCGCCCGGACCTGGCCCCGTTGGGCGGCTGGCTCTGCCTGATCGCGCGGCGCCGCGCGATCGACTGGCTGCGCCGGCAGGGCACCCGGGAACGGCACACGGCCTCGCGCGCCGGCCCGGTGGCGGAGCCGGCGGGCGTGGAGCAGTCGGTCATGGCCAGCCTGGTGCGCAAGGTCGTCCGGTCGGCCGTCGACGAGCTGCCCGAGCTGTACCGGATGCCGATCGAGCTGGCCTACTACTCCGGTCTCAGCTACCGGGAGGTCGCCGAGACGCTCGACATCCCCCAGGGCACGGCGAAGTCCCGGCTACGGACCGCGCTGCGCCGCATCGCGGAGCGGCTCGCCGCCGAGGGCATCACCGACCGGTACCTACTGGACTAGACCCGCGGCGGTGGCGGCGGCGCGGGGGCCGATGAAGGGCACCAGCACCACATAGGTCAGTTCGGGCAGGCGGTCGGGCAGCTCGGTGGCCCGGCCGGTGGAGACGTGGTCGAAGATGACGCCGTAGATGCCCGCGATGATCGCCTCGATCGCCACCCGCGGCACCTCCGGCTGGCCGGCCCGGCGCGGCGCGGCCGCGAAGAACTCGACGTAGCTGGCGAGCAGCGCGCGCCGGCAGGCCAGCGCCTTCGGGCCGGCGGCCATCACCTCCACCACGGCCAGCGCGGCGAACGCCGGCTCCGCCGCCAGGATGTGCAGCAGCGTGGCGAGGCCGCGGCGCATCCGCTCCGGCCACCGGCCGGGCTGCCCGCCGTACGCCGTCGCGACGCTCTTCTGCAGCAGCTCGACGCCCAGCTCGAACGCCGCGAGGAAGCAGGTCTCCTTGTCGACGAAGTGCTGGTAATACGCCCGGGTGGAGACGCCGGCCGCGGCGCAGACGTCGCCGAGCGACGTGTTCGCGTATCCCTTCTCCGCGACCGTGCGCGCCATCGCGTCGATCAGCCGGTCGCGCTGGGTCCGGGCGACGAACTCGCGCGGCAGGTCGTGCCGGCCGCGCGGCAGCCGGCGATCCGGGTCCGTGGCCGACCGCGAGCCGGGGATGCTGCCCCGGCCCCACGCCGTCCAATCGGCCACCTGCTGCTCGGCCGCCACGTCGCCCCCTCCCCTACTCCGATAAGCCCCCCACCAGCGTACGGCCGCCGTCCACCACCAGGGTCTGCCCGGTGATCCACGCCGCGTCCGCCGACGCGAGGAACGCGACCACGGCGGCCACGTCCTCGGGTACGCCGAGCCGGCCCAGCGGGTAGCCGGCGGCCACCTTCTCCTCGCGCCCCTCGAACAGGGCGGTGGCGAACCGGGTCTTCACGACGGCCGGCGCGACCGCGTTGACCCGGACCGCCGGCGCCAGCTCCACCGCGAGCTGGGCGGTGACGTGCGCGAGCGCGGCCTTGCTGGCACCGTACGCACCGAGGCCGGCCGCCGGACCGAGACCGGCCACCGACGCCATCGTGACGATCGCGCCGCCGTGCGCGCCGAGCCATGCCTCGTACGCCCGCCGCGCCCACGCGACGGCGGCGAACACGTTGACCTCGAACACCTTCCGCAGCGCGCCGGGGTCGGTGTCCAGCAGCGGCCCGAAGGTGGGATTGATGCCGCTGTTGGCGACCAGCACGTCGAGCCGGCCGAACTCCTCGATGACGCGGGCCACCGCCGTCGCCTGGTGTTCCGGGTCGTCGGCCTTGCCAGCCACCGCGATCGCCCGGTCCGGACCGCCCAGCGCGGCGGCCGCCTCGGCGAGCGGCTCCGGCTTGCGCGCCGTCACGCACACCCGCGCGCCCTCCGCGACCAGGCGCTCCGCGACGGCGTACCCGATGCCCCGGCTGGCGCCCGTGACGAGCGCGACCTTGCCCTCAAACCTCTGCATGCCGCTACTCTCTTTCATGATCAAGGCGTCCCTCAAGTCGTTCTAGCGACTTGAGGGACGCCTTGATCATGGGTTGGTCAGGGACCGACGGTGATCTGGACGGCCGGGTCGGTGGTGTCGGCGATCTCGTAGCTCGCGCTGAACGTCGCCGCCGTGGCCGCGGTCGGGCAGCCGAAGCCGCCGCTCACCGCGATCGGCACCTCGACACCGGCCGACAGGTCAAGCACCGGCAGGCTGGTGTCCGTGCCGGGCACCCACGGGCCGCTGACGCTGGCCGGGGCGTCCGGCGCCACGACGATGGTGCAGGCCGCGAGGCCGGCGGTGGTGGTGACGACGCCGCCGGTGGGGATGGTCAGCGTGCCGGTGGAGCCGGCCGGGTCGTACTGAAGGGCGATCGTCCAGTCGCCCGCGTCGTTGTTGGTGGTCGTCGTGGCCGTCGTGAAGACGATGTTGGTCGGGCAGGCGCCGCCGGCGTTGCTGAACGACGGCGGCGCGATCACCGAGGTGACCGCGCCGTCGGCGGTCGCGTTGCCCGGCTCGGCCGGCACGGCGCCGGCGGTGCTGGACGTGTCGCAGGCGACGGTGGTCGAGCCGACCACGAAGTCGGCGGTCGTGCCGGCGACGAGTGAGGCGCTGAACGCGTGCCCGGCCGGGGTGACGGTGGTGGACGGCGCGGCGAGCGCGGGGGTGGCGGGCACGACGACCGCCGCCGCCGTGGCGAGGGCGGCGACGATGCCGTACCGGAGGGGTGTGGGGGCCATCTCGAACTCCTTGGGGCGTGGGAACCGCATGGATGAACGATGTTGCCGAGATCCAGAAAAGCATGATTTTCTGGAGGCTCTCTGCACCGTATTCCTACCCGTGGGTAACGTCAAGACCAGAGAAAGGGCGGGAGAGCGCACCGCTCCCCCGCCCTTCCGCCTCAGCGCATTCGGCGTCAGCTCGTTACGGCGTCAGCTCGTTACGGCGTCAGCTCGTTACGGCGTCAGCTCGCTTCGGCGTCAGCTCGCTTCGGCGTCCTGGAAGCACTCCTCGTCGCCGAGGTTGACCTCCAGGTGCAGGCCGTTCAGCTTGAACTGGCCGGCGGTGGTGGCCCAGGCGACCTGCTTGAGGTTCAGGATCTCCACCTTGTCGGCCTGCTGGCCGAACAGACCCTGCATCCCCTGTCCCGGACCCTTCTTGAGGTCGGACGCGTCCCGGCCGATCTCGATGTTGGTGAAGGTCGCGTCGCCGTCCATCTGCGTCATGTCGACGAACAGGTTGGTCGCGGTGACCGGCTTGTCCGTGCCCGCGGTCAGCTTGAGGCTGACCTCACCGACGATGGGCAGCTTCGTGAGCACCGACTGACACATGTTGTTCAGCTCGGCATACTTCATCGAGGCGACCGCGACCGGCTCGCCGAGCACCTGGCCGGGGCGCGTGCCGTACCGCGCGTCGACCGCGCCGTAGTTGGTGAAGCCTTCCGCGTAGAGCCGGTCGGCCGACACCTTGAACTGCTGGCCGGAGACCACGAAACTGGCCGCCAGGGCGCCCTGCGAAAGCATGACCAGCACGGCGGCGGTCATGGTGGTGACCACGCCCGCGGCGAGCCCGAACCGTTTCCAGTTCGTCCGGCCTTGCACCGGGGCGTGGTGGGAATCGCTCATCTGAGCTCCTCTCCCAAGGACGTGGGGTGGATCCAGAAAAGAGGCTAGTTCTGGATGTAGTTGGACGCAACGTAGCCCCGACCCGACGCGGCGTCAAGGTCATCGATCGACTGCCCGGTTTTGTTTAAGTGATCCTTAATTCTTCCTGTGCGCTGATCCAAGTGCGGATCAGTGGTCGTACCCCGGGCCGACAGATCACGGCCGGTTGGGGGACCTCGTGTACATGGGTGACGATCTAAGTCGGGTGGCGGGCGAACACAGCCGCGTGGGTGGCGCACTTCGCGGGGGTGGCCTTCGTGCGGGTGCCCTTCGCGTGGGCGATCAACATTGCCGCGTCAGCCGGCGCGGAAGCTGAGGGCATCGTCATGGCGATCGCCGTCAGCAGGACACGCGAACCGTGGTGGCGCCGGTCGATGGTGCCGATGTTGGCACCGCGCGGCCGCCACCATCGCGGCACCGCGCCACGGGAACGGCCGTACGACGAGTACGAGGCATACGAGCCGCACGAGCCCTACGACCCGCCGAGCAACCGCACCGGCATCCACCGGGCGGAGGGCGGGCTCCTCCGCAACCTGTACGACCAGCACGCCGAGCCACTCCTGATGATCATTCTGGAGATGACGGACGGCGACCGGCGGCTGGCCGAGGACGTGGTCCGCGAAACGCTGCTCTCGGCGTGGCGGGACGTGGAGTCCATCGACGTCGCCGCGACGTCGCTGCGGCCGTGGCTGGTGGGCCTGGCCCGGCGCATCCTGCGCGACATGACCAGCTACGACCAGAGTCTCCCCCGCGACCGCGACGCCGACCGCGAGCGCGCCTTCGACGGCCGCGACGTCGGACGGGAACGCGACTTCGACGGCCACGACGTCGGACGGGAACGCGACTTCGACGGCCACGACTTGCACGGCCGCGACTTGCACGGCCGCGACTTCGACGGCGGCGCGGTCGACGGCCGCAGCTTCGACGGCGGCGCCTTCGACGGCGACGTCGAGCGGGAGTTCGTCGACCGGCAGTTCGTCGACCGGGAGGTCGAGCGCGATGCCGAACGGGGCTTCGACCGCGGTATCGAGCGGGACTTCGACCGTGGTGTGGATCGGGATCTCGACCGGGGTGTGGAGCGGGACTTCGAGCGCGGTCTCCAGCGGGACTTGAGTCGCGGTCTCGATCGCGGTTTCGAGCGGGACGTCGATCGCGGTATCGATCGCAGTATCGAGCCGGAGTCGGTGCGGGCGGGGGCCCGGGCGGCGGTCCGGTCGCCCGCCCGCGACCGGGACCCGGTGGTCGAGATCGGCGACGACGTCGGCCAGGCGCTGCAGCGCATGATGGTGCTCGACGGGCTGCGCGCGCTCCAGCGGCCGGACCGGCAGATCCTGATCGAGGCGTACTTCCGCGGCCGGGGCGTGCGGGACGTCGCCGAGGAGCTGGGCCTGCCCCCGGAGACGGTGAAATGGCGGCTGTTCTTCGCGCTCCGGGCACTGCAAAAAATCCTGCTCGGAGCGGGGAGCGACAATGCTTGAACCACCCGGCCCCGGCACCCGCCCGGAGCCGCCGTGCGTCCACCCGGACGCCGGCGCCTACGCGCTGGGTTTGCTGGAACCGGACGAGCGCGCCCGGTACGAACGGCACTTACGGGACTGTCCCCGCTGCACCCGTGCCGTGCGGAGCCTGGCGCCGCTGATCGAACTGCTGGAGGCCGTCGACGCGGACAGCCTCCTGGCGGCCACCGACCCGCCGCCGGGCCGGCACCCACCACACCCGGTGCGCGTGATCTCCCCGCCCCGCCCCGCCAGCCGGCTCCTGCCCCCCAACCGTCCCGGGTCCCGCGGGGATATCGGCGCCACCGGCCACATGGGAACCGGCGGGCGTGGCGTCGCCAGCGGGCGCTCCTCTTCCGGGCGCCCGTGGCGGGCATCGAGGGGGCACGCCACCGGGCCGGGCGCCAGCCGCTCGGCCCTCCCGTTACGCCGTTTCGTGCTCGCCGCCGCGGTGGTCACGGTGGTCTCGATGCTGGGCTTCGTGACGTTCTCCGCACGGTCCAGTGTAGACGCTCCACCGACGGCCACGGACCGGTCGCCAGCGTCCATCGTGGACCCGATGCCCGCGGACCGCGCCGCGGCCACACCGCCGCCCGCGTCCCCGTCCCCATCGCCGTCACCGGGCGCCGCCCAGGTACCACCACATCGCGCGGCCACGCCGCCCACCGAGCCGTCACCCGACCCCACGACGGCGCCTCCCACCACGGACAGCGAGCGGCCGAACACACTGGACGCCGGCCCGGCGAACTCCGGTGCCCTGCCGGCTCCACAGCAGTACGAGGCCCGGGACCCGCAGACGGGCACCACCGCCACCGTGGAGATCACCCCCGGCACCGACGGTGCGAAGGTGACCGTGACGCTGTCCGAGGTCTCCGGCGCCCGCGACGGCACGATCACCGTCACCACCGTCGCCGGCACGACCACCCAGATCGCCGGGTGGCACCTATCGCTCGACGACGACACCGTCGTAGCCCAGGGCGAGTCCGCGTCGCACCCGGACGACATCGCGCGCGTCAACATCCACGACGACAACAATCTCCTCCTCCTATCCATCCCCACCGACTGACCCCTCACTCCCGGGCACATGGCTGGTCTTGGACCGAGGACTGAAGCAAGATCAACACAACTCTTCAACAGTTGGGGTGTCTGAGTCGAAGGACACCCCAACTGTTGAAGAGTTGTGTTGATCTTGCGGAGCGGGCCCGACGGGTCTTGATCGTTGTCCCAAAAACCACCTCCAGCACGGCGTGTCGCGTGGTTTTTGGGACAACGATCAAGGCGAGTCATCGGTTGGCCCACGTCGCTGCGACCTTCGCCCATCTGCGGGCGACCCGAGGCGCCCAGACTCCTTGATCGGCGCCGGCAGACGCGACAAGCACAGGACCGACGAGCGGTGAGCAGAGCGCAGGGGCGCGAAGCGCAGGGGCGCGAAGCGCAGGGGCGCGAAGCGCAGGGGCGCGAAGCGCAGGGGCGCGAAGCGCAGGGGCGCGAAGCGCAGGGGCGCGAAGCGCAGGGGCGCGAAGCGCAGGGGCGCGAAGCGCAGGGCCGCGAAGCACATGGGCGCGAAGCACATGGGCGCGAAGCACGTGGGCGCGGTGAGCGCGAGATCAGCTGAGGGGCGCGAAAAAGCGCGATCGGGCGGGGAGCGTTCGTTGGTCAGCGCGACGACGAAGCGCGGGCGATCAGCAGCCAGGCCAGATAGGCGCCGCCGATCGCGGCGGTCGCCAGGCCCACCGGCAGCGGGGTGGGCGCGAAGAGGCGCTGCGTCGCCAGGTCGCTCGCCGAGAGCAGGAGGGCGCCCATCAGGGCGGCGGGCATCAGGCCCGGGCCGGCGGAGCGGGTCAGGCGGCGGGCCAGCTGAGGCGCGGCCAGCGCCACGAAGCTGATGGGGCCGGCCACGGCGGTGGCGACGGCCACCAGTGCCACGCTGACCACGACCAGCACCAGTTTGGTGCGCTCCACGGGCACGCCGAGCGCCTTGGCCGTGTCGTCGCCCATCTCCAGCATCGCCAGCCGGCGTCCATAGTAGAATGCCAGCGGCAGGAGCACACCCACGGCGAGCAGGACCGGGCGGACGTGCTCCCAGCGGCGCCCGTTGAGCGTGCCGATCAGCCAGGTCTGCGCGGACATCGCCGCGTCCAGGCTGGCCGTCGCGATGAGATAGTTGTTGAGCGCCAGGAACATCGCGCTCATCCCGATGCCGATGAGGATGAGGCGGATGCCGGCGACGCCACCGCGGAAGGCCAGCGTGTAGACGAGCGTGAGGGTGGCGAGGCCGCCGATCACCGCGCCGGCCGCGACCTGGTACATGCCGTTGCCCCACAGCAGGATGACGAGGATCGCCCCGCTGGCCGCGCCGTTGGTGAAGCCGATGACGTCGGGGCTGCCGAGCGGGTTGCCGGACAGCCGCTGCAGGATGCCGCCGCTCACGCCGAGCGCGGCGCCGATGAGCAGCGCGGCCAGCAGCCGGGGCAACCGCAGGGTCAGCACGATGAAGTCGGTGCCCGGCGGGCCCTGCCCCACCAGGGTGCGCAGCACGTCCGGCAGCGGCACCGGATAGTCCCCTGTGGACATGGTGACCGCGCCGACGGCGAGCGTCGCCGCCGCCAGCACCGCGCACACCGTGACCGGCCGGCCGGGTACCCGCACCGACAGCCGGTCGCCGCCCAACCGTAGAACAGTCACAACCGGGCCAGCTTTCGACGGCGGACGAGGGCGATGAAGACCGGCGCGCCCAGGAACGCGGTGACCACGCCGACCTGGAGTTCGGCGGGCGCGATGAGGATGCGGCCGATGACGTCGGCGCCGAGCAGCAGGATCGGCGCGAGCACCGCCGAGTACGGCAGTACCCAGCGCTGGTCCGGCCCGACCAGCAGGCGGGCGACGTGCGGCACGGCGAGCCCCAGGAACCCGATCGGCCCGGCCGCCGCGGTGGCGGCGCCGCACAGCAGGGTGACCGCGATCGCGGCCAGCACCCGGGTACGCCCGACGTGCGCGCCCAGCGCGCGCCCGGTGTCGTCGCCGAGCGCCAGGGCGTTGAGCGACCGGGCCAGGGCGAGCGTCAGCACGATGCCGACGGCGATGAACGGCAGCACCTGCCAGACGACGTCGGCCCGGCGGCCGGCCAGCGAGCCGACCACCCAGTACCGGAACTGGTTGAACGCCACCGGGTCGAGCAGCAGCACCGCGTAGGTGACCGCGCCGAGCGCCGCGCTGACCGCCGAGCCGGCGAGCACCAGCCGTTCCGGGGTGGCGGCGGACCGTCCACTGGCGCCGATCGCGTACACCATGACGGTGGCCGCCGCCGCGCCGGCGAACGCGAACCACACGTACCCGAGCACGCTGGTCACGCCGAGATAGGCGATCCCGATCGCCACCGCGGCCGCGGCGCCGACGCCCACGCCCAGCAGGCCGGGGTCGGCGAGCGGGTTGCGGGTGACGGACTGCATGAGCGCGCCCGCGAGGCCGAGCGCGGCCCCGACGAGGATCGCGAGCGCGGTGCGCGGGATGCGCAACGAGTGGATGATCGCGGCGTCGCGGCTGCCGTCGTCGTGCCACAGCACCTGCCACACGGCGGCGAACGCGATCTCCTTCGAGCCGAGCCAGACGCTCACCAGCGCCATGAGGACGAGCACGCCGACGGCCGCGAGCAAGCCCGCCGCCCGTCCCGCCATCGCCACTCCCCTCGCCTGCCCGGCGCCGCCGCCCACCGGCCGCCGTGAGATACCTCGCCCTGCCCATCCGGTGCGGTGGACCGGTGCGGTTAGATTAGCCTGGCCTTACCGAAGTCGACAGCAGGGGTGGTGACGTGGGCGTACTCGGGCGTGCGGTCGCGGGTCAGGGACGCTACGTAGCCGCCGCCGCGGCGCTCGGCGCGGGCCACCAGGCCGGCGAGGCCCTCGTACCGGTGCTGATCGGCGTGATCGTCGACGAGGCGGTGTCCACCGGCGACACCGGCCAGTTGCTGCGCTGGATCGCCGTGCTGGCCGTCGTGTTCGCCGTCCTGTCGACGAGCTTCCGGTTCGCCGAACGCTCCTACACGCGGGCGTCGGAGCGGGCCGGCCACGACATCCGGCTCGGCCTGACCCGACGCATCCTCGCTCCGCGCGGCGGCGCCGAGGCCGGCCGGCTCGCCGGCGCGCTGGCGAACATCGCCACCGGCGACGCCCGCCGGGTCGGCATGGTCAACACGGTGCTCCCGGCGAGCGTGGCGGCCCTGTCCGGGCTGCTGGTGAGCGCCGTCGCACTGCTGCGCGTGTCGGTACCCCTCGGGTTGCTCGTGCTGCTCGCGGCCCCGCCGATGTTGTGGGCCGGGCACGCGCTCGGCAAGCGCCTCGAACGGCACAGTGCCAACGAGCAGGAGCGCGCGGCGCACGCGTCCGGCGTCGCCACCGACCTGGTCGCCGGGCTGCGCGTCCTCAAGGGCATCGGCGCCGAGGCGGCGGCCGAGGAGCGGTACCGGCGCACCAGCCAGGCGTCGCTCGCCGCGACGCTGCACGCGGCCCGCGCGCAGGCCTGGCACGACGGCGCGATCCTCGCGCTCACCGGCCTGTTCATCGCGGCGGTCGCGCTGGTCGGCGGCCGGCTCGCCACCAGCGGCGCGATCAGCGTCGGCGACCTGGTCGCCGCCGTCGGCCTCGCGCTCTTCCTGCTCGGACCGCTCCAGCTCTTCGCCTGGGTCAACGGCGAGTTCGCCCAGGCCCGCGCCTCCGCGGCGCGGGTCGCGGACGTGCTGTCCGCGCCGCCCGCTCTCGCGTCGGGTACCGGCGCCGCGCCGTCCACCATCGAGGGTCGGGTACGGGCGACCGGCGTGACCCACGGCCCGCTGCGTGACCTGAGTCTGGAGGTCGCGCCCGGCGAGCTGCTCGGCGTGGTGGCCGCCGACCCGGCCGCCGCGACCGCGCTCGTGGCGTGCCTGGGCCGCCTCGAGGACCCGTCCGCGGGAACGGTGACGCTCGACGGCATCCCGTTGTCCACGATGGACCCCGCCGCCGTCCGGACGGTGCTCCTGCCGGCCGCCCACGACGCCGACCTCTTCGAAGGCACCCTCGCGGAGAACGTGTTAGGAAGGGACCCTTCCTATGCGGAAAACGATGGGTCACCTTCCGATCCGGATAGGAGCCCTGGCGACCAACGACGGCGGACGACCGCCAATTCCGATTCGGTTTCCTTCCTTGCGCTGAAGGCGGCGGCGGCGGATGAGGTGGCGGAAAGTTTGCCGTCCGGTGTGGACACCGTGCTCGCCGAGCGCGGGCGGTCGCTGTCCGGCGGGCAGCGCCAGCGGGTCGCGCTCGCACGGGCGCTCGCCGCCGAGCCGCCGGTCCTGGTGCTGCACGACCCCACCACAGCCGTCGACGCCGTCACCGAGGCGCGCATCGCCACCGGGATCCGCGAGGCGCGCCGCGGGCGTACCACCATTGTCGTGACCACGAGCCCGGCGCTGCTCGCGGCGGCCGACCGGGTCGTGGTCGTGGCCGACGGCGCGGTGGCCGCCGAGGGCCGGCACGCCGACCTGGTCCGGGCCGACGCCACCTACCGCGCGACCGTACTTTCATGATCAAGGCGTCCCTCATAGCGAGGTGAGGGACGCCTTGATCTTGGGGAGGAAGACCATGGAGCTGCTGCCCACCGCGTCGCCGCGCCGCGTGCGCGCGGTCGTCACCGGCCTGCTGCGGGCCCGCCGCGCGCTGGCCGTCGGAGCGTTCGGGGTACTGGCCGCCGGCACCGCCGTCGGCCTGCTCACCGCGCCCATCCTCGGCCACGTCGTCGACCTGGTCACCGGCGGGCGCCCGGCCGGTGCGCTCGCCACCCCGGTCGGGCTGCTCGTCGTGATCGCGGTCATCCAGGGCGTCACCACCGCGCTCGGCGTGCTGCTGGTCGCCCGCCTCGGCGAGGGGATACTCGCGGAGCTGCGCGAACGATTCGTGGCGCGGGCGCTGCACCTGCCGCTGGATCAGCTTGAACGGGCGGGGTCCGGGGACCTGACGGCGCGGGTCACCGCCGACGTGGCGTCCGTCGCCGACGCCGTGCGGGGTGCGCTCCCCCGGCTCGCCCAGTCGGTGCTGACCATCGTGCTGACGCTGGTGGCGCTGGCCGTGCTGGACTGGCGGTTCCTGCTCGCCGCGCTGCTGGCGGTGCCGATCCAGGCACACACCGTGCGGTGGTACGTGCGGCGGGCCGTGCCGCTCTACGCCCGGCAGCGGGTGGCCGTCGGCGCGCAGCAGCAGCAACTCCTGGACACCATCGGCGGGGCCGCCACCGTGCGGGCGTTCCGGCTCGGCGACCGGCACCTGTCGCGGATCGCGTCACGCTCGGGCGCGGCCGTCGACCTCGCGATGCGCGGCGCCCGCCTCGTCACCCGGTTCTACGGCCGGCTGAACCTGGCCGAGTTCATCGGCCTGTCGGCGGTACTGGTGGCCGGTTTCCTGCTGGTGCGGGCCGACGCGGTCAGCATCGGCACCGCGGCCGCCGCCGCGCTGTACTTCCACAACCTGTTCGGGCCGATCAACATCGCGCTCGCGCTCGTGGACGACGCCCAGGTGGCGATCGCGGGCCTCGCCCGCCTCGTCGGCGTCGTCGACCTCCCCCCGTCCCCCATGATCAAGGCGTCCCTCAAGTCGCTAGAACTACATGAAGGACGCCCTGATCATGAGGAGTCGGCGTCTCCTGCGGAGGCGCCGGTGGGCGACGATCCGGTGGGTGACGCGTCGGTCAAGATCGCGGGGCTTGGGTACGCGTACACGCCCGGCCATCCGGTGCTGCGCGGCATCGACCTCGACGTCGCGCCCGGCGAGCGGGTGGCGCTGGTCGGTGCCAGTGGCGCCGGCAAGAGCACCATCGCGAAGCTGGTCGCCGGCGTGCACCAGCCCACCAGCGGCAGCGTGGCCGTCGGCGGCGTGCCGGTGAGCGGGCCGGGCCGGGCCGTGGCCCTCATCACCCAGGAGGTGCACGTCTTCGCCGGCCGGCTCGACGACGACCTGCGCCTCGCCCGCGCCGGCGCCACCGACCCGGAAATCCGGGCGGCTCTTGACCGGGTGGGCGCCCTGGAGTGGGCCGAGGCCCTGCCCGATGGGCTCGCCACCGTGGTCGGCGAGGGCGGGCACCGGCTGACCGTCACCCAGGCACAGCAACTCGCGCTGGCCCGGCTCGTGCTGGCCGACCCGCCGATCGCGGTGCTCGACGAGGCGACCGCCGAAGCCGGCAGCGCCGGCGCCCGGGTACTGGAGGACGCTGCCACCCGCGCGCTGGACGGGCGGACGGCGCTGGTGGTCGCGCACCGGCTCACCCAGGCGGCGGCCGCCGACCGGGTGGTCGTCCTGGACGCCGGCCAGGTCGTGGAGTCCGGCACGCACGACGAGCTGGTCGCCGCCGGCGGCCGCTACGCCGCCCTCTGGACCGCCTGGTCCGCCACCCGCCCCTCCCCATGATCAAGGCGTCCTTCACGTCGTCAGGACTACGTGAAGGACGCCTTGATCATGGGGTCATGGACTCGCGGAGGGTGCGGGGGCGGAGGTCGGTCCAGTGCTCCTCGACGTAGGCGAGGCAGGCGTCCCGGCTCTCCTCGCCGAACGCCACCGTCCAGCCGGCCGGCACGTCCACGAAGGACGGCCACAGCGAGTGCTGGTCCTCGTCGTTCACGAGCACCAGGAACCGGCCGTCCGGGTCGTCGAAGGGGTTGGTCATGAGCTGCTCCATTCGGTAAGGACGCGGAACCAGGTCGCGGCCAGGTCCCGCACGGCCTCCTCGGTCAGCACGGCGGCCGGCCAGATCCACGTCGCGGACAGTTCCGGGCCGCCGGGGCGGTCTTCGGTGTGCGCGTTGACGGACAGCGCGAACCGGTGCGGCATGTCCGGGTCGACGCCGATGTCGAGCGCGTCGGTCTCCGGCGCGAACGCCCAGTCCTGCTCGTCCGGCAGGTCGAACCGGCCGAGGTAGTTGAACTCGATCGGCGGCGCGCCCAGGGCGGCCAGCGCCGGGCCGGTGCGCGGGTTGAGGTGCCGCAGCAGGCCGTACCCGAGGCCACCGTCCGGGACGCCGGCCAGCGCGGCGCGGGTCCGGGCGACGGCCGCCGCGGCGGTCGCGGCCGCACCGGGGTCCAGGCGGACCGGGTAGAGGCTGGTAAACCATCCGACGGTACGCGACAGGTCGATGCCGCTGGACAGTTCCTCCCGCCGGCCGTGGCTCTCCAGGGCGACCGTCACGGTCCGGCCGGTCCCGCCGCGCCGGGCGCGCCAGTCGTTCACGGCGAGGGCCAGCGCGGCGAGGAACACGTCGGTGACGCCGGCGTCGTGCGCGGCCGGCACCGCGCCCAGCAGCGGGGCGGTGACGGCGGGCGGCAGGGTCAGGGTGAGCTGCCGGGCGGTGGCGGCCACGTCCCGGGCCGGGTCGACCGGCCGGTCGAGGGGCAGCGGGTCGCCGGTGGTGAGCGCCTCCGTCCACAGTGGCAGCTCGGCCTCGTGCGTCGCGGCCCGCGACGCCAGCAGCCGCGCCCACCGGCGGAACGAGGTGGGCACCGGGCCGGGCGGGGTGCCGTCCCGCCACGCGGCTTCGAGGTCGCCGGTGATGACCCGCCACGACACCCAGTCGACGGCGAAGTGGTGCACGACGAGCAGCAGCCGGCCGGGCCGGTCGCCGGCGTCGAACCAGACGGCTTGGACGTTCCGCCCGGCCGCCGGGTCGAGCCGGCGCTGCGCGTCCCGGGCTTCGGCGGCGATGACCTGCCGCGGCTCGCCGGTCAGCGCGACCCGGCGGACCTCGAAGCAGTCCGCTCCGGGCGGCGGGACGTCGATGGTGGACGGTCCGAAGTGGGCGCGCAGCATGTCGTGCCGGTCCACGACGGCCCGCAGCGCCCCCGCGAGCCGGTCCGCCCCGAGCCCGGCCGGCACCCGCAGCAGCACCGACTGGTTGTACCCGCGCAGCGATCCGCCGCCCTCGCGCACCCAGCTCAGGATCGGGGTGAACGGCACCTGACCGGTGCCGTCCTCGGACGCCACGGGCGCGGGGGCGGTCGCCGCGGCGGCGAGGCCGGCGACGGTGCGGTGCTGGAGCACCATGCGCGGCGTGACCGCGAGGCCGGCCTCGCGGGCCCGGCGCACCAGCTGGATCGCCACGATGCTGTCGCCGCCGAGCGCGAAGAAGTCGTCGTCGACGCCCACGTCCGGCAGCCTCAGCACCGACGCCACCAGCGCGCACAGCGCCCGTTCCCGGTCGTCGCGCGGTGGGCGCCCGGTGCCGCTCAGCGACGGTGCCGGCAGCGCCTTGCGGTCCAGCTTGCCGTTCGGGGTGAGCGGCAGCGGTCCGTCGAGCACCACCACGGCGGCGGGCACCATGTACTCGGGCAGCAGCCCGGCCACGTGGGCGCGCAACTCGGTCGGGTCGAGCGGGCCGGCGGCCGGGACGGCGTACCCGATGAGGCGCTTGCCGTCCGCGACGACCGCGGCCTGCGCGACGCCCGGGTAGCGCGCGAGCGCCGCCTCGACCTCGCCGAGCTCGACCCGGAAGCCGCGGATCTTCACCTGGTCGTCGACGCGGCCGAGGAAGTCGATGTCGCCGTTGGCGCGCCAGCGCGCCCGGTCCCCGGTGCGGTACATCCGGGCGCCGGGCGGGCCGTACGGGTCGGCCACGAACCGGCCCGCGGTGAGGCCCGGCCGCCCGAGGTAGCCGCGCGCCAGGCCGCGGCCGCCGACGTACAGCTCGCCGACCACGCCGGGTGGCACCGGGCGCAGGGCACCGTCCAAGATGTACGTACGGGTGTTCGGGTCCGGCCGTCCGATGGGGACCGCGTCGCGCCAGCCCGGTTGCCCGGCCCACAGGGTCGAGTTCACGGTGGCCTCGGTGAGGCCGTACGCGCCGAACAGCCGCAGCCGCTCCGCCCACCGCCCGACGAGGTCCGGCGGCACCGTCTCGGTGCCGACCAGCAGCACCGCCCCCTCGGGCAGCTCGCACTCCGGCGGTAGCGCGGACACCAGCGACGGCGGCAGGATCATGTGGCTGATCCGCTGCTCAGTGAGGAAGTCGGTGAGCGGCTTGTCGGGCACGCGGGCATCGTCGGGTACGAGCACCAGCGTGCCGCCGACGCACAGCGCCATCGCCATCTCGAAGACCGCCACGTCGAAGCCGAACGACGCGAACTGCAGCACCCGGCTGTCCGGGCCGACGCCCATCCGGTCGATCGCGGTGGCGACCAGGCTGCCGATGCCCTCGTGCGGCACGATCACGCCCTTGGGCCGGCCCGTCGAGCCGGAGGTGTAGATGACGTAGGCGGCCTGGTCTAGCGTGATGTCGGCCGGTGGCCGCGGCGCGGTCTCGGACCCGAACGTCGCCGGCGTGACCACGATGGACGCCCCCGAGTCGGCCACCATGTACGCCAGCCGCTCCTCGGGCTGGTTCTGGTCCAGCGGCAGGTACGCGGCGCCGAGCCGCATCGCACCCAGCGCGGCGGCCACCATCTCGGTCGACCGGGGTACGGCGACCCCGACCACGTCCTCCCGGCCGACGCCGCGCGCGGCGAGGATGCCGGCCACCCCGCCGGCGAGCGCGTCGAGTTCCGCATAGGACACCCGGCGGTCGCCGTCCACGATGGCCACCGCGTCCGGCCGCGCGGCGACCTGGCGGGCGAACAGGGCCGGGAACGACTCCTCGGGCACCACCCGCTCGGTGGCGTTGAAGTCGCGCAGCACCCGCTCCCGCTCGCCGGCGGCGAGCACGTCGAGCCGGCTCAGCGGCGCGTCCGGGTCGGCGGCGGCCTGCGCCAGCAGCAGCGCCAGCCGCTCGCCGAGGCGGGCCACCGTCTCCGCGTCGAACAGGCCGGTGCGGTATTCGAGCAGCAGGTCGAGCCCGCCCGGGCGCTCTGCTTCCCCAGAACGTTCGACGAACGCGAACACCAGGTCGAAGCGGGCCGTGCCAGTCTCGGCGGGCTCCGGCGTGACGGTCAGGCCGGGCAGCGCGAAGTCCTCGTCGGACCGGTTACGGTAGACCACCATCACCTGGAAGAGCGGGTTGCTGGCCAGCGACCGATCCGGGTTGAGCGCCTTGACGACCGCCTCGAACGGCACGTCCTGGTGTTCGAACGCGGCCAGGTCGGCGGTCCTGACCCGGCCGACGAGGTCACCGAAGCTCGGGTCGCCGGAGAGGTCGGCGCGCAGCACGAGCGTGTTGACGAAGAAGCCGACCAGACCGTCGAGCGCCTCGTCGGTACGCCCGGCGATCGGCGCGCCGAGGGGGATGTCGGTGCCCGAGCCGAGCCGGTGCAGCAGGGCCGCGACCGCGGCGTGCGCCACCATGAACATGCTGGCGCCGCTGCGCTGGGCGAGGCTCCGGAGCCCGGCGGCGGCCGCCGCGCCGAGGTCGACGGTCAGCGAGGCGCCCGCGTCGCCGGCACCGATCGTGGCCGCCCCCGGCAGCTCGATCCGCTCCGGCGCGCCGCGCAGCGCTTCCCGCCAGTAGGCGAGCTGCCGGCCGGCGAGACTGTCCGGATCGGACTCGTCACCGAGCAGCTCGCGCTGCCACAGCGTGTAGTCGGCGTACTGCACGGGCAGCGGCGTCCACTCCGGACCGTGACCGGCGACCCGGGCCGTGTAGGCGGTGGCGAGGTCGCGCAGGAACGGCCCGTCCGACCACTCGTCGGTGGTGATGTGGTGCAGCAGCACGAGCACCACGTGCTCGTCCGGCGCCACCGTCACCACGGTGGCCCGCACCGGCAGCTCGGCGGCGAGGTCGAAGGGCCGCCGCACGGCCGCGGCCACCACCGCGGCCGGGTCGCCGGCCCGGTCACCGGCATCGCCGGTCGCGGCGACCGGGTGGGCGGTCACCACCTCCACGACGGGGTACGCGGGTGCGGGCAGGACGCGTTGCACCGGCCGCCCGTCGCGCTCCGCGAAGACCGTCCGCAGCGCCTCGTGCCGCCCCGCCACGTCGGCGAGCGCGGCGCGGAAGGCGTCGACGTCGAACGCGCCGCGCAGCCGCATGACGATCGGGAAGTTGTAGGCGGCCGAATCCCCGTCCAGTTGCTGGAGCACCCAGAGGCGCTGCTGGGCGTACGAGGCGGGGATCTCGGCCGGGCGGTCGACCGGCACCAGCGCGGGCCGGCGCCCGGTGCGGCCGGCGGCCCGGGCCGCGAGCTCGGCGACGGTGGGCGCCTCGAAGAGGTCGCGGATCGCCAGCTCGGTGCCGAGCGCCGTGCGCGCGCGGCTGACCAGCCGGGTGGCCAGCAGCGAGTGGCCGCCGAGGTCGAAGAAGTTGTCGTCGACGCCGACCTCCGGCAGGCCCAGCACCTCCGCGTAGAGTCCACACAGGACCTCTTCGGCCGCTGTCGAGGGCGGGCGGGCCGGTCCACGCTGGACCGTGGGCGCGGCGTCCGGCAGCGCCGTGAGGTCGAGCTTGCCGTTCACGGTGAGCGGCAACCGGTCCAGCGTCACGAACGCGGCCGGCACCATGTAGTCGGGCAGGTGCCGCTTGAGGTGCTCGCGGAGCCGGTGGGCGAGGGCGCCGGCGTCGCGGGCCGCCGCCGGGTCGTTGGTCAGCGGACGGTCGCCGGACGGCGCGTGCGCCACGAACGCCGGGTCCCGCGTGAACACCGCGTCCAGGGCGGTGTCGTCGCCGGCCGACCAGGTGACGTGCACGTGGTACCCGTGCGCGGCGCCGAGGTCGTACAGCTCCTCCGGCTCCACCCCGCCATCGACCCCGAGCCGCGCGTTCGGCACCCCCGTCACCCACAGCCCGTCCGCGAGCTGCCCCGCCACCGCGTCGAGCGATTGGAAGGGCACCTTCTTATCGCTTTCCGCATAGGAAGGGTCCCTTCCATGCATCAGGACGGCGTTGTAGCGGTAGCGGGTGAGTTCGTTGTGGCTGCGGCCGCGGCGCACCGCCACCGCCGCCGTGACGCCCGGCAGGGTCGCGAAGTAGTCCGGGTCGATGAGCAGTTCCTTCTCGCGGGCCGCCGCGCCGGGCGGCGCCGCGACCGCCGCGTGGAAGTGCTCGGCGAGCCGCAGGTTGCGCACGTCGCCGACGAACACCGCGCCGCCGGGCGCGAGCAGCTCCAGCGCGCCGGTCAGCACCCGGGTGAGGTAGTCGCGGCTCGGGAAGTACTGGACCACCGAGTTCACCACGACGGTGTCGAAGAAGCCGCGCGGCAGGCCGTCGAACACGTCCGCCGGCTGGCAGCGCAGCTCCACCCGGCCGCGCAGCCGCGGGTCGGCGGCCACGCCGGCGCGGAGCTGCGCGACGACCGACGGCGCGAAGTCGGTACCCCAGTACGCCTCGCAGTCCGGCGCCAGTGGGGAGAGCAACAGTCCACTGCCGACGCCGATCTCCAGCACCCGGCGGGGACGCAGAGACCGGATGTGGGCCAGCGTCGTCTCCCGCCACTCGCGCATGTCGGCGAGCGGGATGGGCTGGCCGTCGTAGCTGCTGTCCCAGCCGGAGAAGTCCTCCGTGGACAGCGCGGTGCCGATCTGGGTGTACTCGGCGTCGTAGATCTGCTGCCACTCCCCGACCTGGGCGGCCTCCGCCGCCTCCCGGTCCACATCGGAGCCGGCGGGCACGACGTACCCGACGAGGCGCTCGTCGCGCACCACCACGGCGGCCTGGGCGACGAGCGCGTGCGCGGCGAGCACCGACTCGATCTCGCCCAGCTCCACCCGGTACCCGCGGATCTTGATCTGGTCGTCGGTGCGGCCCAGGAAGTCGAGGTTCCCGCCACCATGCTCCCCTAGTGGCGGGGGGCTCGAGCCGCGGCGGACCAGGTCCCCCGTGCGGTACATGCGCGAGCCGGGCGGGCCGAACGGGTCGGCCACGAAGCGCGCCGCGCTGAGGCCCGGCTGGTCCAGGTAGCCGCGCGCGAGGCCGACGCCGCCGATGTACAGCTCACCGGCCGCCCCGTCCGGGACCGGCCGTAGCCAGGTGTCCACGATGTACGCCCGGGTGTTCCAGATCGGCGTGCCCACGGTCGGGGTGGCGCTGTCCTCGGTGCCGCCACCGAGCGTGTTGATGGTGTATTCGGTGGGCCCGTACAGGTTGTACCCGAGCGTTCCCTCGGTGTCCCGCAGCCGGTTCCACACCGCGTCCGAGACCGCCTCGCCGCCCAGCAGCACCAGCGGCGGCCGGTGTGGACCGTCGAGCAGCCCCTCCTCGAAGAGGTGCTGGGCGTACGTGGGGGTCACGTTCACCACGTCGATCCGGTGCCGTTGGCAGTAGGCGACCAATGCCGACGCGTCGCGCCGCAGTTCCTCGTCGCACACGTGCACCTCGTGCCCCTCGACGAGCCAGAGCAGCTCCTCCCAGGACATGTCGAACGCGAACGACACGGTGTGCGCGATCCGCAGCCGCCGGCCGCCGGCCGCCGCGATGGTCGGGCCGAAGATGGCTTCGCGGTGGTTGAGCTGCATGTTGGTCAGGCCCCGGTACGGGGTGACGACGCCCTTGGGCCGGCCGGTGGAGCCGGAGGTGTAGATGACGTACGCGGGATGCTCGAGGGAGAACCGCAGCCCCAGCGGTGCGTCGTCGAACATGGACAGGTCGACGGCGTCGACCGCCACGCAGTCCACCGGCAGCGTGGCCGCGACCGCCACTGTGGACAGCACGCACACCGGCCGCGCGTCGTCCAGCATCAGCGCCAGCCGCTCCACCGGGTGGTCCAGTTCGAGCGGCAGGTACGCGGCGCCGGTGCGCAGCACGGCGAACAGCGCGACCACCATGTCGATGGACCGGGGCAGCGCGAGCGCGACCACCCGTTCCGGCGCGGCGCCCTGGGCGATCAGCAGCCGCGCCATCCGGTTGACCCGGGCGTCCAGCTCGGCGTAGCTGACCCGCTCGGCGCCGAAGACCAGCGCCGTCTCGCCGGGCGTGCGGGCCGCCTGCGCGGCCAACAGGTCGGCCACCGTCTCGTCGCCGACCGGGTGGGCGGTGCGGTCCCAGTCGGTGGCGAGCCGCTGGCGGGCCCCGTCGGGCAGGACGTCGACGGCACCGACCGGCGCCGACACGTCGGCCACCAGCCCGGCCAGCGCGGTCGCGAAGCGGTCCAGCACCGCCGCCGCCAGGTCCGCGTCCAGCACGTCCGGCCGGTACGCGAGCGTGGCGCGCAGCCGCCGGGCCGGGGTCACCACGACGGCGAGCGGGTAGTGGGTGGCGTCGACGCTGCCGACCTCGACCACGCCGTGCCGCTCCCGCAGGGCGGCCAGTTCGTCCTCGCCGCCGATGTTCTGCAGCGCGAAGAGCGAGTCGAACAGCGCGCCATGGTCACTTTCCCGCTGGACGTCGCCGAGCCCGAGGTACTCGTGCGGCATGAGCGCCGTGCGCTCCGCGTGCAGCCGGCGGAGCAGGTCCGCGACCGGCTCGCGCGGGTCGAGCGCCACCCGCACCGGTACCGTGTTGAGGAACAGGCCGATGGCGTTCTCGACGTGGTCGATCGGCGCGGTGCGGCCGGCGACCGTGGCGCCGAACACGACGTCGGCCCGACCGACCAGGTTGGACAGCGCCAGCCCCCAGGCCGCGTTCAGCACGGTGTTGAGCGTGACGCCGAGCCGCCGGGCGGTGGCGCGCAGCCGCTCGCTGACGTCCTCGTCCAGCTCCACCCGGTGCCGCTGGGGCAGGACCGGGTGCGTCGCCGTACCGGCGGGCGCGACCAGCGTCGGCTCGGCCAGCCCGGCCAGCGCCTCCCGCCAGGCCCGCGCCGACGCCGCGGTGTCCTGAGTGGCCAGCCAGGCCAGGTAGTCCCGATAGGAGCCCGCGGGCGCGAGCGCGCGGTCGTCGCCGCCGCTCGCGTACAGGCCGAGCAGCTGCTCCAGGAACACCGACGCCGACCAGCCGTCCCACACCAGCACGTGGTGGCTGACGACCAGGCGGTCAACGCCGGCACCGAGCCGGAGCAGCAACAGCCGGAACAGCGGCGGGCTGGCCAGGTCGAAGCGCCGGGTGCGGTCGGCGGCCATGATCTCGTCGAGCCGGGCGTCCCGCTCCGGCGGCGGCAGGTCCGACAGGTCCACTTCGGTCAGCGGCACCCGCGGCTCGGCCACCACGAACTGCACCGGGCGGGACAGCCCGTCGCTGAGGAAGCCGGCCCGGGTGGCCGGGTTGCGGGTCAGCAGCGCGGCGCACGCGGCCCGCAGGCGGTCGGCGTCGAGCCCGGCCCGGAAGTCGAACGCCGCCTGCGCGGTGTAGACGTCGATGTCCGCCGCGTCGTAGCTGGCGTGGAAGTACAGCCCTTCCTGGAGCGGGGACAGCGGCCACACGTCGTCGACCGGGCGGCCGGCGGCCCGGCGTACCCGCGCGGTCTCCTCCTCGGTGAGGGTCACCAGCGGCCGGTCCGGGACGGCGTCCGGTGCCACGCCGGCACCGGCGGCGCGCGCCAGCGCGGCCGGCGTGCGGTGCGTGAAGACCTCGCGCGGCCCGAGGTCAAGCCCGGCGGCGCGGGCCCGGGACGCGACCGCGATCGACAGGATGCTGTCGCCGCCGAGCGCGAAGAAGTCGTCGTCGACCCCTACCTCGGCAAGGCCGAGCACCGCGGCGAACGCGGTGCACAGCGCGGCTTCCCGGGCGTCGCCGGGCGCCCGCGCGGCCGCGCGCTGGGTGGCCGGCGCCGGCAGGGCGGCCCGGTCCACCTTGCCGCTGGGCGTGCGCGGCAGGGCGTCGAGCGCGACGATGACCGACGGCACCATGGCGTCCGGCAGGGCCGCGGCCAGCTCGACGCGGAGCGCCTCGGCGTCCACAGCGGATCCGGGGACGGGTACCGCGTACCCGACCAGCCGCGCGCCGCCCGGCCCGTCGCGGCGCGCCACCACGGCCGCCTCCGCCACACCCGGCAGCCGCCGGAGCCGGTCCTCCACCTCGCCCGGCTCGACCCGGTTGCCCCGGATCTTCACCTGCTGGTCGGCGCGGCCGAGGTAGTCCAACACACCGTCGGCACGGCGCCGCACGAGGTCACCGGTGCGGTACATCCGCTCGCCCGGCGCGAACGGGTCGGCGACGAACCGGCTCGCGGTGAGCCCCGTCCGGCCGTGATAGCCGCGCGCGAGCTGGATGCCGCCGACGTACAGCTCCCCGGTGGTGGCCGGGCGCAGGGCCGCGTCCAGCACGTACAGCCGGGTGTTCCACACCGGACGTCCGATCGGGACGGTGCCGGTGCCGCCGCTCTCCGCTTCCTGGTACGTGACCTGGATGGTGGTCTCGGTCGGACCGTACACGTTGTACACCGGCACCCCGGTGCGGGCACGCCAGCGGGCGGCCACCTCGACGGGCAGCGCGTCACCGCCCGCGAACACCCGGCGCAGCATGGCGAACGCGTCCGGGTCGGCGGCGGCGACGTCGGCGAACGCGCCGAGCACCGACGAGACGGTGGTGAGCGTCGTGACGCCGCGGCGCTTGACGAGCTCGGCGAGCCGCGCCGGGTCGCGGTGCGCGTCCGGCGGCGCCAGCACCACCGTGGCGCCCACGCCCAGCGGCCAGAACAGCTCCAGGAGGGACGGGTCGAAGCTGGCCGAGAGCTGATGCAGCACCCGGTCGGTGGGGCCGAGCGGGAACCGGTCCTGCGCCCACGCGAGCTGGGCGGTGACGGCGCGGTGCGTCACGACGACCCCCTTGGGCCGCCCCGTAGACCCCGAGGTGTAGATGACGTACGCGGCATGGTCTCCCCCGCCGATCTTGCACTGCTCAGGCTCCATTTCGGGCATCTGGGCATGACTATCGCAAGATCGGCGGATGTCGTCGTCTGTGGGAGTGAGGAGGGCGGCGGCATCAGCGTCCGCGAGCATGAAGGCGCGGCGGTCCGCCGGCAGGTTCGCGTCGATGGGGAGGTATGCCGCGCCGGATTTGAGGACGCCTAGGAGGGCCACCACCAGGTCCATCGAGCGGGGTATCGCGACCGCCACCACGTGTTCGGGCCCGATGCCCCGCGCGCGCAGCCGACCGGCGAGGACAGACGACCGGCGGTCCAGCTCCCCGAAGGACACCTCGGCGTCGCCCTCGATGACCGCGATCGCGTCGGGGCATCGGGCAGCTTGTTGGACGAACCCGTCCACCAGCGTGGCGGGCGGCAACTCCCGCGCCTCGCCCACCAGCGGGTGCCGTTCGTCCGGTGTGGACACGTCGAGCCGGCCGGCCGGCTGGTCCGGGTCCGCGGCGATGGCTTCGAGCACCCGCACGAGGCGGTCGGCGACGCGCCGCGCCGCCGGGCCGGCGACCCGGGTCGCGTCGTGCTTGAGCCGCAGCTCCAGGCGCTCGGCCGGTAACACGATGACCGCGAGCGGGTAGTGTCCGGTGTCCACGTAGTCCAGTCCGGTCACGGTGAGCGCGCCGGACGGGTCGCGCAGCTCGCCGTCGACCGGGTAGTTCTCCACCACCACGAGCGTGTCGAACAGATCGCCCAGCCCGGCGTCCCGCTGGATCGTGGCCAGCCCGAGGTGCTCGTGGTCCAGCAGCGCGACCCGCTCCGCCTGCAACCGGCCCAGCGCCTCGGCGACCGGCCGCTCCGGCCGGCAGCGCACCCGCACCGGCAGCGTGTTGATGAACAGGCCGACCATCGACTCGACACCGTCCACATCGGCCGCCCGGCCGGAGACCGTGGTGCCGAACACCACGTCGGCGCGGCCCAGGAGGCGGCCGAGCAGCAGGCCCCAGGCGCCCTGCACGAGGGTACCCAGGGTGAGGCCGCGCTCCCGGGCGCGCGCCGTCAGGGCCGCGGTCAGCGCGGCGGGCAGCGCGACCCGGACCTCCTCCGGGCGCGCCGGGCCGTTCGCGGCCGGGGTGCTCGCCGGCGCGAGGCGGGTCGGCTCGTCCAGGCCGGCCAGCGCGGCGCCCCACGCCTCCCGAGCCGCCCGCTGATCGCGGCCGGCCAGCCAGGTCAGGTACGCCGGGTACGGCGTGACCGGCGGCAGCTCGGCCCCGCCGTAGCGGGCGAGCAACTCGCGCAGCAACACGGACACCGACCAGCCGTCCGCCACGATGTGGTGGAAGCGCAGCACCAGGTCGTGCCGCTCGGCGTCCCGGCGAACCAGCACACACCGCAGCAGCGGCGGCCGCGCCAGGTCGAAGGGTACGCGGCGTTCCGCCTCCGCGACGGCGGCGGCGCGGGCCACGCGCTCGCTCTCCGGGTACCCGGTGAGGTCGATCTCGCGCCACGGCACGGCCACCCCGTCCGCGACCGTCTGAACCACCCGCCCGTCGGGGCGCTGGTGGAAGCCCGCGCGCAGCGCGGCGTGCCGGTCCAGCAGCGCCTGCGCGGCGCCGCGCAGCCGCGCGGCGTCGAGCGGACCGCGCAGCTCCACCATGAGCTGGACGGCGTACACATCGGACGCCGGGTCGAGGTGAGCATGGAAGAAGAACCCCTCCTGGAGCGGGGTGAGCGGCGCCACCGCCGAAGCCTCAGCCGCATCCGACGGGGCGGCGACCACCTCTCCCGCGGCCGCCGCCAGCGCCGCCACCGTGCGCCGCTGGAAGACGTCGCGCGGCGACAGCGCGATACCGGCCTTGCGGGCCCGTACGATCAGCTGGATCGCGACGATGCTGTCGCCGCCGAGCGCGAAGAAGTCGTCGTCGATGCCCACCCGGGGCAGGTCGAGCACGTCGGCGACGAGCGCGCAGAGCGTCTCCTCGCGCGGGTTCCGGGGCGGGCGCCCGGTGGCGAGCGCGGCGAAGTCGGGTGCCGGCAGGGCGGCGCGGTCCAGCTTGCCGCTCGGCGCGACCGGCAGCCGGTGCAGCGACACGATCGCGGCCGGCACCATGTACTCCGGCAGGTGCTCGCGGGCGTACCCGCGGACGGCTCTCATGAGCGCGTTGACGTCGACGAACGGCGCCGGTGTGTTGGCGTATGGGCGTTGGCCCGTGCCGGACTCGTAGATCGGGCCGGACTCATAGAGCGGGCCGGACTCATAGAGCGGGCCGGACTCATAGAGCGGGCCGGGCTCGGTGCCCGGCCGGGTGAAGACCGCGTCGAACTCTCCCTGGTCGCCGTCCGCGGTCCAGGTCAGGTCCACCGTGTACCCGAAACGCTCCCCCAGCGCCCGCACGTCCTCCGGGTCGACGGCGGCGGCGTCCCCGGTCAGGCGGGCGTTGGGGATGCCCGTCACCCGGAACCCGTCGCGCGGCTCCCCCAGCGCGCCCTCCAGCGCCGCGAGTGATTGGAAGGGGCCCTTCCTATGCGTAAAGCGATAGGAAGGGGCCCTTCCTTGCGTCAATACGACGTCGTAGCGGTAGCGGGTTAGTTCGTTGTGGCTGCGGCCTCGCTTGAGGTGGATGTCCACCCGGCCGACGTCCGCCAGCACGTCGGGCAGGGCGGCGAAGTAGTCGGGGTCGAGGAGGAGTTCGCGTTCCCACGCCACCGCCCGGTCCACGGCGGCCGGATCGACCGTCCCCGAACGGTGGTGTTCGACGGCGGTGCGGAAGTGACGGAGCAGGCGAAGGTTGCGCACGTCGCCGACGAAGACCCGGCCACCCGGCGCGAGCAGCGCCACGGACTCGCGCAGGACGCCGGTGAGGTAGTCGGCGTTCGGGAAGTACATCGCCACCGAGTTGATGACGACGGTGTCGAAGAAGCCGGTGGGCAGGCCGCCGAGGTCATGCGCGGGCTGGGCGTGCAACTCGACCCGGTCGGCGTAGGTCACGGGGATCCGGGCCCGCAGGTTGTCGATCGCGGAGGCCGACAGGTCCAATCCCCAGTACGCGTCGACGTGCGGCGCGACACCGGTCAGGATCATGCCGCTGCCGACACCGATCTCCAGCACCCGCCGCGGCCGCAGGGCGCGGACCCGCTCCACGGTGGCGTCCCACCACTCCCGCATCTCGTCGGTCGGGATCGGCGCGCCGTCGTAGCTGCTGGTCCAGCCGGCGAACGGGTCGTCGCCAGACGTGGTGAACAGCGCGTCGTGCGTCTCCCGCCAGACCTCGACCTGGCCGTCAGCCGAACCGCGCGCGATCTGGCCGTCCGCGGGGCTACGCGATGCGTCGTCGGGTCGCAGCGCCGGCACGACGTAGGCCACCAGCCGCTTCGTGCCGGAGGAGTCGGCGCGGCCCAGCACCGCCACCTGCGCCACCGCCGGGTGTCCACGCAGGACGCTCTCCACCTCGCCCGGCTCGATCCGGTACCCGCGGATCTTCACCTGGTCGTCGGTGCGGCCGAGGAAGTCCAGCCGGCCGTCGGGCAGCTCCCGCACGAGGTCGCCGGTGCGGTACATCCGTTCCCCGGGGGTGTACGGGTCGGCCACGAACCGGGCCGCCGTCAAGCCGGGCTGGCCCAGGTAGCCGCGCGCCAGCCCCGGACCGGCGAGGTAGAGCTCGCCCGGCGCACCGGCCGGCGCCGGGCGCAGCGCCTCGTCCAGCACGTAGGCGCGGGTGCCCGGGTCGGGCACGCCGATCGGGACGGACCCGTCCACCAGCGGTGCGGGAGAGCAGAGACCCAGGGTGGAGTTGACGGTCGCCTCGGTGGGCCCGTACGCGTTGAACATCCGCTGCCGGCGCGCGTACCGGGCGACCAGTTCCGGCGCGACCCGCTCGGTGCCGGCCAGCAGGGTGGCCCCGTCGGGCAGGGCGCAGTCGTCGGGCAGGGAGGCGAGCAGCGCGGGCGGGAGGATGAGGAAGTTCGCGCCGTGCTTCTCGGCGTACTCGGTGAGCGCCGCCCCGGGGACTCTCCGGTCGGCCGGCACGACGATGAGCCGGCCGCCGGAGAGCAGCCCCAGGCACAGGTCCCAGAACGCCACGTCGAAGCTCGGCGAGGCGAACTGGAGCACCCGACTGTGCGGCCCGACCCCGAACCGCTCCACCTGGGTGGCGATCAGCTTCGCCACGCCGGCGTGCGACAGCACCACGCCCTTGGGCCGCCCGGTCGAGCCGGAGGTGTAGATGACGTAAGCCGCGTGCCGCGGGCTCAGCGCCACCTCGGGGTCGGTGTCGGGATGCCCGTCGAGCGCGGGCACAGTGGACAGCTGGCAGACCGGCGACGCGTCGGCCAGCATGTAGGCGATCCGCTCGGCTGGATAGTCCGGGTCGATCGGCAGGTACGCCCCGCCGGCCTTGAGCACGGCCACCTGGGCCACGATCATGTCCGCCGACCGGGGCAGGGCCAGCGCCACCACGCGTTCCGGCCCCACCCCCCGGGCGATCAGGGCGTGGGCCAGCCGGTTCGCGCGAGCGTTCAGCGCCGCATAGGTCAGCTCGACATCCTCGTACACGAGCGCCACCGCGTCGGGGGTCTCGCGCACGCGCGCCGCGAACAGCTCCGGAAACGTCGCCAGCCTCACAGCCAACCCACCCTTACTTACTTGCTCGTGCCGCCGGCCAGGATCGGTACCACCTGGTCGATGGCGTACGGGATGCTCAGCACCGTGTTGAAGGACAGCGCGCCACCGATCGGCGGGTCCTCGTACGGCAGGAACATCGCGCGCCCCTCCTTGGCGACCTTCAGGTTCTGGTACACCTTGTCGGCCTTGACCCGCGGCTCGGCGCCGGCGTCGCTGGTAAGGAACAGCAGCAGGTCCACGTCGACGAGGTCGAGCCGCTCGGAGCTGATCACGGTGGCGTTGTCCTTGCCGGCGAGCTTGTCGATCTCGGCCGGGACCTTGAAGCCCATCTGGGTCATGAACAGCGCCTTGGGGTCGGTGGAGGAGAACACCGCGTACTCGCCGGGCACGTACGGGTCGACGACGGCGACCGTCTTGCCGGCCCACTCCGGGTGCTGCGCGCGGACCTCGGCGAACCGCTTGTCGATCGCCGCGATCTGCGCGTCGATCTCCTTCTCCTTGCCCAGCGCCTTGCCGATCTGCTTCGTCATCACTTCCCACGGAGCGACGTAGTCGGCGTAGTCCTTGGGCTGGCCCACGGTCGGCGCGATGCCCGACAGGGTCTCGTAGTTCTCCTTGGTCATGCCGCTGTACTGGGCGAGGATGAGGTCCGGCTGGAGCGCCGCGATCTTCTCCATGTTGAACTCGTCGCGCTCGCCGACGATCTCCGGCGGCGTGCTGCCCCACTGCACCCACGGCCACTTGCCGAACGGGCGCTCCTTGAACCAGTCGACCGCGCCGATCGGCTTGATACCGAGGGCCAGCACCGCGTCCTGGTCGCTGAGCCCGAGGGTGATCACCTTTTTCGGCTCGGCCTTGATCTCGGTGCTGCCGTACTTGTGCGTGACCGTGACCGGGAAGACGCTCGCGGTGTTGGAGGACGCGGCGTCATCGCCGTCGTCCGACGAGGAGCCGCAGCCGGCCAGCGCCAGCGCGCCGATGAGGGCGAGCGCCAGCGGCGCTCTCCAACGCGTACTCAATGGGTTCTCCCTTGTGGAATATCAGACTGACTGGATTCTCAGACTGAGTGGATCTCAGGCGTACTCGTGCACCCGGTCCGCCTTGCGGTCCACGATGGACCGGAGAATGTCGGCGACCCGGACAGCCGTGTTCGACAGCAGCGACGACGTGATCCCGTGCGTGTGCTCGGTGCCGCCCTGCAGGTACACGCCGGCGCGCAGCTCCGGCGCGGTCACGACGCGGTAGTCCCGCGCCACCCGCAGCCGGCCGTTCTCGTCGCGGCGGCAGTAGGGCGCGACCTCGCCCAGCAACTGCGAGGGGTCGGCGGGCTGGTAGCCGGTGGCGTACACCACCACGTCGGCGTCGAGCACCGTCTTCACGCCGGTGGCGAGCGACTCCACAGTGGCGCGCACACCACCGGGAGTCTCGACGGTGTCGACGAGGCGGGAGACGTTGAACAGCCGCAGCCGTTCGGTGCCGAGCACCTTTTCCCGGTACACCCGGCGGTACAGGTCGTCGATGAGGTCGACGTCCACAACGGAGTAGTTGGTGTTGCCGTGGTAGTCGATGAGCGCCCGCTTCACGTCCTGCGGCGCGTCGAAGAACTCGCCGACGGCGTCCGGGTCGAAGATGCGGTTCGCGAACGAGCTGTCGTCGGCCGGGCTGTACCCGTACCGGGAGAAGACCCCGCACACCTCGGCGCCGGGGTATCGCTCGTGCAGGTGGGCGGTGACCTCGGCGGCGCTCTGCCCGGCGCCGACCACGACGAACCGTCGGGGCGGGTCCGGCAGGGCGGCCAGCCGAGCGAGCAGGTCGCTGTTGTGCCAGATCCGGGCGGACGTGGTCACGCCGTCGGGCAGGCAGGGCCGCAGGCCGGTGGCGAAGACCAGGTTGCGTGCCCGGTACGTGTGCGCCTCACCGTCGGACTGCTCTGAGGAGTGTCGGACCGTCACGTCCACGTACCCGATCTCGCCGTCGCCATCGGGCGGCGCCGGCGCCAATCCGACCACCTCGTGCCCGTAGCGGACCTGGTCCTCGACCTGCGCGGCCGCCCATTCCAGATAGTCGTGGAACTCCACGCGCAGCGGGAAGAGGTTCTTGTGGTTGATGAAGTCGATCAACCGGCCCTTGCCGTGCAGGTAGCGCAGGAACGTGAACGCGCTGCTGGGGTTGCGCAGCGTGACCAGGTCCTTGAGGAACGACACCTGCATGGTCGCGTCGTCGAGCAGCATGCCCCGGTGCCAGCCGAAGCGGGGTTGGCGCTCCAGGAAGACCGCCGCCAGTGGTATGTCCTGCTCGGCCAGCGCGATGGCCAGCGCCAGGTTCGATGGGCCGAACCCCACTCCCACGACGTCGTACATCGGTACCCGTGACATGTCCGTCCCATCACTCGCCCGTTGCGACTTAGGACAGCCTTGCTTAAGTTACCGTCTTAGGCAAGCCTGACCTACGTCACCATTCGAAGGGGCACCATGCGAGACGGGTCACCGATGCGAATCGTTATGTTCGGGTACCAAACCTGGGGTCACCGCACCCTCCAGGCCCTGCTCGACTCCGAGCACGAGGTCGCCCTCGTGGTCACGCACCCACCGAGCGACCACGCGTACGAGAAGATCTGGGACGACTCGGTCGCCGAGCTCGCGGAGAAGCACGGTGTACCGGTGCTGGTCCGCAACCGGCCCGACGATCTCCAAGAACCGCTGCGGGCGGCCGACCCAGACATCATCGTCGCCACCAACTGGCGCACCTGGATCCCGCCCGCCGTCTTCCGGCTGCCCCGCCTCGGCACCCTCAACGTGCACGACTCGCTGCTGCCGAAGTACGCCGGCTTCGCGCCGCTGATCTGGGCGCTGATCAACGGTGAGCCGGAGGTCGGCGTCACCGCGCACATGATGGACGACGAGCTCGACGCCGGCGACATCGTGCTCCAGCGCGCCGTGCCGGTCGGCCCGACCGACACCACCACCGACCTCTTCCACCGCACGCTCGACCTCTTCGGCCCCATCACCACCGACGCGCTCGCGCTCATCGCGTCCGGCCGCACCGACTGGGTCAAACAGGACCGCACCCAGGCCAGCTTCTTCCACAAGCGGTCCGTCGAGGACAGCCGCATCGACTGGACGTGGCCGGCTGACGAGATCGAGCGCCTGGTCCGCGCGCAGTCCGACCCGTACCCGAACGCTTTCACCTTCCACCGGGGCCAGCGGATCCGGATCCTCTCGGCGGCGGTCTCGGCGGCCCGGTACGGCGGCACGCCGGGCCGGATCTTCATCCGGGAGGGCGACGGCGTGGTGATCGTGGCCGGCGCCGACGCGCGGCGCGGCCGCAACCCCGGCCTGGTCATCCGCCGGCTCCGCACCGAGGACGGCACCGAGTACGCCGCGACCGACTACTTCCGCACCATGGGCGGCTACCTCACCCCCACCCCCTCTTGATGATCAGGGCGTCCTTCACGTAGCCAGAGCTACCTGAAGGACGCCCTGATCATGGGGTAGCGTCGAGGGACATGGGGATCACGCATCATGGCCGCACCGAGCGCCTCGACCTGGCCGACCCGTCGCTGCGCACCTGGACCTGCACCGTGCTGCACGTCGACCCGGAGCGGGGCATCGTGCTGGACCGCTCGGCGTTCTACCCGGGCGGCGGCGGCCAGCCGCCAGACCACGGCGTGCTGCTGTGGCAGGGCACCCAGACCCGCGTCGTCGGCACCTCCAAGGGCGACGACCTGTACCTGACGCCGGCCGACGGCGACCCGGTGCCGCCCGTCGGCGCCGAGGTGCGCGGCGCCCTCGACGACTCGCGGCGCACCATGCTGATGCGCACCCACTCCGGCCTGCACGTGCTGTGCGGGGTCGTGTTCCGCGACTTCGGCGCGCTGGTGACCGGTGGCAACATGGAGCCCGGCGAGGCCCGGATGGACTTCAACCTGCCGCAGGTGCCCGAGGGCTTCAAGAGCCTGCTGGAGGACGCCGTCAACGCCGAGGTCGCGGCCGACCGCCCGGTCGCCGTACAGGTGCTGCCGCGCGAGAAGGCGCTGGCGCTGCCCGACATCATCCGCACCCAGACCAACCTCATCCCGCCCGGCGAGGAGGAGGTCCGGATCGTCGACATCGTCGGCCTCGACGTGCAGGCCGACGGCGGCACGCACGTGGCGTCCACGGCCCAGGTCGGCACGGTCCAGGTGGTCAAGGTGGAGAGCAAGGGCAAGCAGAACCGCCGGGTCCGCATCCGCCTCCGCTAGACCCGCCACGGTCGTGTCTCGCCGGCGCTACGGTGCGGAGGACGCGCTGCGGCGCGGGCGGTCCACGCCGGCGTCAGCGGAGGCGAGCCTCGCCCGGACGCCTTCCGCGTCGGGGTGGTCGAGGTCGGTGAGGATCGCCAGCGCCCGCCGCCACGCGGTCCGCGCCGCGCCCGGCCGGCCAGCGAGTAGGTGACTGTCGCCCAGGTGGGTGAGCGTGGCCGCTTCCGGGTAGCGCGCGCCGAGGGCGCGGAGCCGCACGACCGCCTGGCGAAAGCTGGTGACGGCGCGCGGGTAGTCGCCGAGATGGTGGTACGCGTAGCCGAGACTGTCCAATGTGGCTGCCTCGCCGCGACGGTCGCCCAGCGCGCGAAGCAGGGCGAGGGCCTCCTGGCAGGCGGCCACGGCGTGGGCGTGGTCGCCGAGATGGACCTGGAACCAACCGACCGCGTTGAGGGCGGAGGCTTGCCCGTACCGGTGGTTCGCCCCGCGGTACAGCGCGAGGGCCTGCCGGGTGTGGTCGAGGGCGACGGCGTACCGGCCTTGCCGTTCCCCGAGGTAGGCGAGGAGGTGGTGGTCATGGGCCTGGCCGGCGAGGTCACCGCCGCCGGTGTCGAGATTGAGGGCGCGTTCGAGGTGCGCGCGGGCGTCGGCGTGGCGGCCGGTCTCGATGTACGGGCGGGCCAGGATCCGGTGGGCGATGGCCGACGCGCGCGGGTCGGCGAGCCGTCCGGCGGCGAGCCTCGCCGCCCCGCCGACGGCGAGCTGGTCGGGCCAGCGCCGGCTGTGTTCCAGGTAGCCGGTCAGGATCCAGGCGAGCTGCCAGGCGTGCCGGTCGCACCCGCCGCCCGCGGCGCGGTCCACCGCCGCGAGCAGCACCGGAAGTTCGGCGGCGAGCCAGGCGCGGGCGGCGGCCGGCCCGCCCAGCGACTCCGGCGCGGCGCCCAGCCGGGGCGGTTCGAGGGTGACGGCGTCTCGATGCGGGTGCAGTAGCCGGTCGGCGGCGCCGGCGGTGTGCAGGTAGTGGTCGAGGATGCGGCCGGTCGCGGCCTCGCGGTCCGGCGGGGTCTCCAGGGTGTCGCTCAGGTAGGACGCGTAGGCGCGCAGCAGATCGTGGCAGGCGTACCGGCCGGGGGCCGGTTCGGTGAGCAGGTTGGCGCGGGTCAGTTCGGCCAGCAGCGGCGGCACGTCGGGCAACGGCAGCGCGGCGAGGCTGGCGACGGCGGGCGCGGTGGCGTCCGGACCGGGATGCCGGCCCAGAAGCCGGAACACCCGCGCCGCGGCCGGGGTCAGCGCCCGGTACGACCAGGCGAACACCGCGTGCACGTCGGTGCTTGGATCGCCGGTGTTGAGCAGCCCGAACGCGTGCCTGCCGTCGCGGAGCTGGGCGGCCAGCTCGCGCAGCGGCACCCGGCGGGTCGCGGCGTGGGCGGCGACGATGGCCAGCGGCAGCGGCAGCCGGGCGCACCGCGTGATGATCTCGTCGACCGCCTGGGGTTCGGCGGCGATCCGCGCGCTGCCGAGGCGGCGTACCAGCAACTGCCTCGCCTCGTCGTGGTCGAGCGGATCGACGGTGACGGGCTGGGCGCCCTCGGCGGCGACCAGGCCGGTGAGCGGATCGCGGCTGGTGACCAGGACCAGGCAGCCCGCGGCGCCGGGCAGCAACGGCCGGACCTGCGCGCCGTCGCGGGCATTGTCCAGCAGGATCAGCAGCCGTCGACCGGCGAGTTCGGTCCGGTACAGGGCAGCCAGCGCGTCCGGCTCCGGCGGGATCCGCCGGACCGGCACGCCGAGGGCGTCGAGGAAGCGACGGATCGCCTCGCCCGGCTCCATCGCGGGCTCGGACGGACCGAAGCCGCGCAGGTTGACGTAGAGCTGGCCGTCGGGGAAGTGGTCGGCGACCTGGTGCGCCCAGTACACGGCGAGGGCCGTCTTGCCCACGCCGGCGGTGCCCTCGATCGCCGAGATCACCGCAGTGTTCGCGGTGGCGGCGTCCGCCAGCAGCGCGTTCAGCGCGGCGAGCGGACCGGCCCGCCCGGCGAAGTGCCGCGTGGCGGCCGGCAACTGCCGGGGTACCGTCGCCGGTCGCGACGGCGCCGGTGGCCGCTGCCGCCCGGCGTGCTGCAACGCGTAGTCCACCAGGGCGTACCGCGGGCGCCAGAACTCCTCGATCCCGGTGGCCACCGACAGCCGGTCCAGCCGGCCATGATCCTGGGCGTACTGGCGGCAACCGTCGACGACGCCCCGGACGACCTCCCAATCCGGCAGCCGTCCGATCCGGCCGTTGACGATCGCCCCCACCTGGCTCTTGCCCAGCCGTACCCGCACCGCCAGGCCGCGCAGGCTGGGCCCGCCCGCCTGCGAGCGGAGCAGCCGCAGGTCGTCACACAGTTGCCGCAGCAGCAGGCGGCCGTCGTCAGCGGCCACCGGCGGTCCCCGGCATTGTCCGGCGCTGTCCAGCGCATCGGACGGCTGTACCGTCGCTACCTGCCACGTCGGCCCCGGTCGTCCGCACCTGTCCGTACCAAACGCCGTCCACGCTATCGACCACCGAGGATGCCCTCAAGCACCCGACCGGGGTGCCCCGAGAAAGGACGGTCGCGCGTTGATGGCTACTGGAAGATTGCGGCGAATCACGGCCACGCTCGGCTTGCTGGCGATGACCACGGTGGCGGCGGTTGCCGTCGCGCCGCCACCGGCCATGGCGGACAGTACCCGGATCATCAGCGGGACCACGAGCTGCTACGGAGGGGCGGTGCCTCCGGTCGGACCGTACGTAGGCGTGGACAGCGGCGGGTGGCCCGGCGCACCCGGCCCCGGATGGCTTCCGGTGGACTCCGTCTCCCCGTTCGACCGCACCAACCCGACCAGGGTATGGACCAAGGTGATCCCCGCGAGCGCGACCAGCATCAAACTGGACGTGAGGTGCTATGTGAGCTGGAGCGAGTACTACGGGTACATCACCTTCCCGGAGGGCACGTGGCAAGGCTCGACCTACAGCCTGACCCCGGGTACCTCGACGATCAACTCCACGTGGTCCTGCAACCGGCAGCCGGTCGCCCCCGGCCCCTGGGTCCGCACGTGCACCCTGACGGCGATGTCATCCGGCTGACCCGAGCCGCAGAGCCAAGATCGCGACACCTGAAGGCGTCGGCCGCCCGCCGGGTGCGCGGCCCCGGTGACGGAGCCCGCCATCGCCGTCACGGTCGGCACGACGGTGACGGCGCCGGCGGGCTGGCCGCGAGGTTGTCCCGGCCGGTCACCCGGACGCCTGCCGCGTCGCGGCGCGCGGTCTCCGCGAACCGCTACAACGCGGCCGACGCCGCCGCGCTCCCGCTCGCGCTGACCGGCCACAAGCACCTGCCGATCCCGGCCGGTCAAGCCTGGTACGTCATCGGGCGCGGCCGCGTGGAACGGCCTGCCGTTGGAGGAGGACTGCGGGAGGTCGGCGAGCATCAGGTCCCCGCAGAACGACGCGTAGCCCTGGTGTGAGCCGCCGCTGTGGCCCGCGCCCAGACCGCGGCGCGTGACGGTGAACGGTATTCGTCGGACGGCCACCCGTGCGCGTACACCCTCACCATCAGCCAAGCTGCGGCGGTTTCCTGGGGTGGGCGACCACATTGGAGGACCGGCTCGCCCTATGTCCTTCGGTGGTAGATGTTGCGGCGTGGCCGTCGCTCCGGGTCCACCCATTGTGGTGGGATGAACTCGGGCAGCCCGTCGGCGGCGATCCGCACCTGCCAATCCTCCTGGTGGATCAAGCGGTGGTGGAAGCGGCACAGGAGCACACCGTTGTCCAGCGAGGTCGACCCACCGTCTGTCCAATGTATTATGTGATGGCAGTCGCACCACTTCGCCGGCCGGTCACACGACGGAAACGCGCAGCCACGGTCGCGCACGATGATGGCGCGGCGCAGCGGTCCGTCGAACAGCCGCCGGGAGCGGCCGGCGTCGAGGACCTGGCTCTGCCCGCCGAGCACGAACGGGATCAGGCGGGCGTCGCACGCCCACCGGCGCACCTGCTCCGGGGTCAACCGCTCGCCGGTGTCCAACTGGCCGATGCCTACCTGGCGGCGCAGGAGGTCCCAGTCCACGACGATCGCCACGTGCGCGTGCTCACCGCCTTGTTCGGGTAGGTCGCCGGCGTCCATCGCCCGCTGGCACACGTCGGTCAACGCGTCCGCCCGCCGCTGCGTCGCGGTCCGGTCGTCCTCCGGCAGCGGCTTGCACAGCGGGTCGAGGGCGTTGTTGACGATCGCGGCCGCTTCGGCCGGCAACCACCCGCTAACCCGGTAGCGGCCGTCGCCGTTGTTGGCAAGGTTGAACGCCTTGGTCTGCCCGGCCCGCTTCTCCTGCCTGCGTAGCGCCTCCTCATCGACCCTGTCGGCGATGTCGGGGGCGATGCGGTGCAGGATCGTGGGTGCCATCTCCCGCAACGTCTTCGGGTCGAAGCCGGCCTCATCCGCCCAGCCGATCATGATCTGCTCGGCGAGGTCGGTCAGGTCGGGGTCGAGGTCGTCGGGCAGTTGCCGCAACTGGTGGGCGATCACCTGCGCCTGCTCGGCGTTGACGGCGCCTTTGGACAGGGCGGCGTCCAGACCGGGGTGTTGGTCGAGGTCTTTGGCGAGGGTGACCCAGCGGGTGCCGGTCTGCGCCGACACGTGATACCGGTGCCGCAACCACGCCGCCGTCGAGGTCAGATGCTCACTGTTGAGGAAGGAGCGGCCGTCGATCTCCCTGATCAGGTGCAGCCGGGTCGCGGCCAACTGCTGCTCCAGCCGGTGCACCTCGTCCAGCGAGGTGACCAGGTCGTTGTCGGACAGCGGCCATACGGGGGCGTCGACGACTCCGGTGGCCAGGCCACCGAGCTGCGTCAACGTCTCCAACATGCTCTTATCTTCGAACGCTCGTATGAGGCGGATCAATGTCGATCACGAGCTTCCCGGCGTGTCGGGCACATTCATGCCCTGACCTGCACCTCTTTCAAGATCAAGGCGTCCCTCACGTAGTAGACGCCCGCATTGACACGGTCCAGACGGCCGGTGGGAGGCCTTCACGCCAGAGAGCCGGACCCGCAACGCCGGGAACCTTGCGGGAACACGGTTCCACGCTGGCGATCTTGACGCCGTAGCGTGGCTATCACGACGGTAGGACGTCAAGATTCACAGCGATAAGGCGCGCGGCGCACGACGCACCCTCGGCGGGTGTGGCATCGGGCGGCTGGCCGCGCCGGCCAGCTCACCCAGCGCGAGCGTGCGGTGCTGGCCGGCGTCGGCGACGGGCTGCCCAACGCCCAAATCGCCGCGCGACTTTCGGATGCTGGTGAAGCTGGACTGCGCCGACCGCACCCGGGCCGGTCTCCCGTGATCAAGACGTCCCTCCTGTCGTGCCGCGACGGGAGGGACGCCTTGCGCTCGGGGGTGCTCTCGCATCGACGCGGTCCGGGCAGCCGGTCAGACGCCTTCAACTCGGAGTCGGGCCGGCGCGTCCCCGCAACGCCGCGGGCATCGCTGATTCCGGAACGCGGGACGCCGCGATACCCCCGACATCGCTGTCACCCGCTGCCGGCATGACGTGGCCCCGCGGTGCGGCGATGTCCCGGTTGGACAGGCACTGCGCGGCCAGCCGGGCGATCCGCGGGCTCCCGCACCGGCCCGCGATCCCTGGTGCGCGGCGCCGCTCGCGGTGAACTCGCCCCGGGCCGTTCCGCCCACGGTGCCATGCGAGCCGGTCAAGGACATCGAGCGCGCCGTTCCATCGTTCTCGGCGTGACCAGCCGCGAAGCTAACCCCATCGCGGGGCGTCCCTCATGCTGTGAGAGCTACCAGAGGGTGGTACACGATGGAGTCGTTGGCGGGGTTCGAGCGGTTCGCGTTCACAGATGCTGGCCTCTCGCATGACGTCTACCGGGCCGGTGCCGGGCCGGCCGTGATCGTCATTCACGAGTTGCCCGCGCTGCATCCGGGCGTCGTGGAGTTCGCCCAACGGCTGATCGCCGCCGGCTACACCACCTATCTGCCGTCGCTGATCGGGCGAGCGGGCGAACCGCACACCGGCACCGCGATCCTTCGCACGGTGGCGCGGGCGTGCGTGGTACGCGAATTGGCGGTTCGAGACGCTGCGCCGGACGCTGGGCGAGGCGTTCGAGAGTGTCGAGATCGATTCGTCGTCCGGGAACCCACACGGCATTCCCCAGAAGGCTCACTCGGTGCTGACGGTCGACCTCGTCGACGAGCCCGGGCACCTCAGTGACGTAGCAACCCGGTCACCGCGACGGGTTCGACATGGCCGGTGACCGGCTTGCGGGACGCGAGGGCCAGGCCCACATCCACCAGCGACGCGCGGGCCAGCCGGTCCACGGCGGCGACGGGAAGCCACGCGGACTCACGGGTCTCACCACTTGGTTCGGGTCGAGGCTCGCCGCCGACGATGCGGACCTGGTAGAAGATGCCGACGTTGTGCAGTTCGGGGCCGCCGTACAGACGGTCGGCAGACCGGATGACCCGGGAGTCGACGCCGAGCAGCCGCTCGACCACACCGTCGCGGCCGGTCTCCTCGGCGAGCTCGCGGATCACCGTGTCGCAAGGGTCCTCGCCATGGTCGACCCCGCCACCGGGCAGCGTCCAATGCGGCGGCCCCTCCGGTGGCACGTAGTGGGCCAGCAGTACTCGATCACCGTCGAGGCACACCGCGTACGCGGCCAGCCGGAACTCCGTTGCCGTCATCCCCCACCCTTTCTCTCAGCGCGCGCACAGGCGGCGCGGACGACCATTCGGGTATGACCCCGGTGTTGGAGCGTCCGGCCGCGGTTCTCGTCGCGGTGTCCCGGCCGTGGTTCTGGCCGGTCTCCTGGGTGCCCGCATACCTTGGCACCGTCCTGGCTGGTCATGCCTGGCTGCCGAGCCGCGCCGACGCGCCGCGTGCCGCGGTGGCGTTGCTGGTCCTCGGCCCGCTCATCTGGGGCGCGGTGCTGGCCCAGAACGACCTGCACGACCTGCGCAGTGACCGTAACAATCCCCGCAAGGGCACCGCGCCGCTGGTCACCGGCGCGATTTCGGCGCGGCGTCTGCGGTTGTTCTACCGCGCGATCGCGCTCGCCACCGTCGGCACCGCCCTGTTCGTGGGGCCGCTGTTCGTGCTCGGCGTCGCCGGGGTGCTGCTGCTCGGCTGGGCGTACAGCGTGCCGCCGTTGCGCCTGAAGACCCGGCCGGGTTGGGACGTCGCGGTCAACGCGCTCGTCGTCGGCGTGGTGTCGCCGGGTGCGGGCTGGTCTATCACCCGGCCGCCGTGGGAGTTCCCGTGGCAGTTCGGGCTCATCGGGCTGCTGTTCGCCGCCGCGCTGTACGTGCCGACCACGGTGACCGATCTGGCCGCCGATTCCGGCGCCCGCGACACTACGTTCGCCGTGCGGTTCGGACCGCGCTTCGCATACCGTCTCGGGATCGCCTTGTGGGGTGCGGGCCTGGCGTTGTCCCTGGTGTGCGCGTGGGCGGATGTCCTGGTGCCCCGGTCGACGCTGATACCGCAGTTGCTCATGGCGCCCGTCCTGCTGGTCGCCTACGCGGTGCTCACCCGCCGCCCGACGATCACGACGTTGGCGCTGCTATCGATGCTGTTCGGGATCCCCACCGTCGGCTTCGCGCTCGCCTACATCGGATGATGCCGTGGCCCGCACCGGCGCGGCCGAGCGCCACGGCGGCGGCCAGGCCGATGCCCGAGCTGCCGCCCGTGACCACCACCGTACGCCGGTCCGGCACCCGTCAACCCTAGGATCGCTAGGTTGGCGGTATGGGACCGACCCGCCGGGCCGCCGCACTGGGCGCGGCGGCATGCCTGATCGCGGGCGGCGCCGCGGTGACGGTCGCCGTGGTCGCGGGGCCGGTGCCCGCCTGGACGGGGTACGTCAGTGAGGCGGGTGCCGGACCGGGGGCGCACGCGTCGGCGTACCGGATGGGTGTGCTGAGTGTCGCCGTAGGGCTGGCGTTGCTCGCGGCGGTCGTGCTGGCGACCAGCCGGATGGCGGCCGGTCTGCTGGCCGGCGCCGCCGCCGGCGCGGCGCTGTCCGGGTCGGTGACGTGCAGCGCCGGTTGCCCGCTGCCGCCCTTCGACGCCGCCACCACCGCGGACCTGGTGCACGGGGGCGCGAGCATCGTCGCGGTGGCGGCGTGCGTGCTCGCGATGCCGGCGGTGGCGCGCGCCGCCCCGCGACTGCGCCGCGGGTCGCTCGTCGCGGCCGGGGTGGCGCTGCCACTGTCCGCGACGGTCGGCGTGAGCATGCTGGTCCTCGGCCGCGGCGCGGTCGTCGGCCTGGTGGAGCGCGCCCTGCTGGTCACGATCGCGCTCTGGCTGGTCGGCCTGGCCGTCACCCTGCGGTGCCGCCCGGCGAGGCACGCACCCGCCGAGCCGCCAGTCCGGCCGCGCCGGTGAGTTTTCGCGAACGCCCGCCTACCAGATCGGCCGGTCCTAGGCTGAGCGAAAGCCACAAAATCCCTCATCGTGGGGAGGACGTCATGACCTTCGTTCAGATCATCGACTGCAAGACCGACAAGGTCGACGACGTGAGCCGGCTCCTGGACACCTGGGTGGAACAGACCCAGGGCAGGCGGACCGCGACCCACGCCACGCTGGCCAAGGACCGGGCCGACAGCCACCACGTCGTCGAGATCGTCGAGTTCCCGTCGTACGAGGAGGCGATGCGGAACTCGAACCTCCCGGAGACGGATCGGATCTTCCAGGAGTTGGTGGCGCTCTGCGAGATGCCGCCGCGCTTCACCGACCTCGACATCGTGCGCGACGAGCAGCTCAACAAAACGGTGTGCCGCCGCTTCTACGACATGGCCAACAGCGGCGAACTCGGCGGGCTGGCCGAGGTGTTCTCGGACCGCTACGTCGACCACGATCCGAACAACGAGGAGGACATCCGCGGCGTGGAGGGCATGCGCGCCGAGGTCGAGATGTACCGGCAGGCGTTCAGCGAGTTCCGGTTCACGATCGAGGACCAGCTCGCCGAGGGCGACCGGGTGTGCACCCGCTGGAGCTGGCAGAGCCGGCACACCGGCGAGTTCATGGGCGCCGCGCCCACCGGCAAGCGGCTCACGCTCAACGGCATGACCGTGCACCGGCTGCGGGAGGGCAAGATCGAGGAAGGCTGGTGGAACTACGACTTCCTCGGCCTCCTCCGCGAGATCGGCGCGATCCAGACGGGCACGGGCCAGACGGGCACGGGCCAGATGAGCACGGGGCAGACGGGCGCCGGGCAGACGGGCCAGTCAGCGCGGCCTCAGGACGGCGCGGACCGGCTCGGCCGGACGTAGCGTGATCATCGGCGCGAGGCGGAGCTTCTCGTCGAGCGCCTCGACCCGGTAGCGCGCCAGCAGCGTGCGCAGCAGGATGGTGCCTTCCAGCAGTGCGAAGTGTTCGCCGATGCAGCTGCGCGGCCCGCCACCGAAGGGGAAGTACGCGTATCGCGGGCGCTGGTGCTGGCCGGTGAAGCGGTCGGGGTCGTAGCGCTCCGGGTCGGGCCAGAAGTCCGGGTGCCGGTGGGTGATCCAGGAGGAGAGCATCACCCTGGTCCCGGCCGGCACGTGGTACCCGGAGAGGGTGGTGTCGACGCCGGCGAGCCGCTCGGTGCTGTACGCCGGCGGGTACAGCCGCATGCCCTCCAGCAGCGCCGCCCGGACCAGGTCCGCGGCGGCGCTGTCACCGCCGTCGCTGGCGGCGGCCGTCGCGACGCGATCCTGTGCCGCCGGGTGGCGGCCGAGTTGGTGCAGGGTGAAGGTGAGCGCGCCCGCCGTCGTCTCGTGCCCGGCGAGCAGGAAGACCAGCGCCTGGTCGCGTATCTCCTCGGTGGACAGTGATTGTCCGGTCTCCGGGTCGCGGGCGGCGGACAGCCGGCTGAGCAGGTTGTCGCCCGCGCCGCGGCGGGCGTGGCGGGCGATGATCCGGTCCACAATGGCGTATTGCGCCGCGCGTTCCCGGGTGATCCGGCGGGTCCGCGGCAGGGGCCAGCTCAGCGGCGGCCGGACCACCTGCAGGGTGCGCGCCAGCGCGAGGTCGCCCAGCACCGGCACCAGGCGCTGCAGCTCCGGCACGGCGTCGTCGACGTCGTCGCCGAAGAGCGCGCGACCGACGACCCGCAGCGTGTAGAGCTGCATGAGCTGGTGGAGATCTACAGTGGAGCCCATGACGACGGTGGGGTCCGCCGCGATGCGGGCCGCCTCGGCGGTCATCAGCGCGGTGTAGCCGGCCACCCGGCGTGGTGTGAACAGCGGTTGCAGGGTCCGCCGCTGGCGCAGCCACACGTCGCCGTCGCTGGTCAGGAGGCCGGTGCCGATCAGTTCGGTGAGCACCTGGAACCCGGTGGTCCGGCGGCTGAACACCCGCGGGGTGGTGAGCACCTCGTGGATCGCGTCCGGATGGTGGGCCATGACCAGGCTCTGCGTCAACGGGCGCGGGCCCCGGCGAGGCCCGAACCGGTAGGCGACGACGTCGCCGTAGCGCTGGAAGCCGGCCAGCAACGTGCCCAGCGGATCGCGGCGAAAAGCCGGCACCATGCCGAGCACCGGGTGCCCGGTCGGGCCCGGCACCGCGGACCTCACGATCGGTCTCGTCGTCACCCGATCACCCACCGTTCCGGATCGCCCCCCACCGACCAGCTTGCCACGAGCCTCCACCCGTCAGGAAGGCGTTCCCAGTAGGCTCACGCCATGCTGAACGGCCGCTATGACCGCCAACAACGTCTTGGTGACGGCGGCATGGGGGAAGTGTGGCGGGCCGTCGACCTCCGCCTGGGGCGCCCCGTCGCGGTGAAGATGCCGCTGCGGCAGTTGACGCGGGATTCCGCGTTCGTCGAGCGCTTCCAGCGGGAAGCCCGCGCCATGGCGAGCGTCAACCACCACAATGTTATCGACATCTACGACGTGTGCGACTCCGACGAGGGCCCGTTCATCGTGATGGAGTATGTCGACGGCGAGTCGCTGTCGGCCTTGTTGCGCCGGCGCGGCGCCCTCTCCCCCGACGAGACCATGAGCATCGTCGCCCAGGCCGCCCTCGCGCTCCACGCCGCGCACGAGAAGGATGTGGTCCACCGGGACGTCAAGCCGGGCAACCTGCTGCTCCGGCGGGACGACGGGTCGGTCGTGCTGACCGACTTCGGCGTCGCACAGACCCCGACGGGAAACGTGCTGACCCGCGTGGACCAGATCATGGGCACGGTGACCTACATGGCCCCGGAACTGTTCCAGGGAGCCAGCGCCTCACCGCTCTCGGACATCTATTCGCTGGGTGTCGTCGCCTACCAGTGCCTGGCCGGGCACCCGCCATTCCACGCGGAGAACGACCTCGCGGTGGCGTGGATGCACCTGGAGAAAGCGCCGGCGCCGCTGCCCGCCGAGGTGCCGCCGGCCGTGCGCCGGCTGGTCGAGCGGGCGCTGGCCAAGCAGCCGCAACAGCGGTATGAGACGGCGGCCGCGCTCGCGGAGCACGCCGCCGGCGCGATGCGTCAGACCGCGGCGCGCAAGGGGTCGCTGCGCAAGACGTCGGCTCGCAAGACAGCACCGCGCGAGCCGGCGGACCGCGAGCCGGCGGCGCCGGTGGGACGGCTGGGGGCGCCGCTGGCCGGCTCGGCGGCGGTGGGCTCAGCAGCGGCCACCCAGATCGTCGCCGGTCGTTCCCGCCCGCGCCGCGGGCGGCTCCTCCTCGCCGCGCTGCTCGCCGGCGTCGTGGCGATCGGCGCGGCGACGGCCTACCGGTACGCCACTCAGGACGATCCGGCCGGCGACAAGCCCACCGCCGGGGTACCCGCGGAGTTCCGGTCGTTCGCGCCGGGCCTGCCCTTCGACAAGTGCGGCAAAGACGATCCAGGCCCCAATCAGGCCGAACGCTGGCTCTGCGATCTGGATGACACGACGCTGTACCTCATCCGGTATCAATCCGGCGCGCACCGCGACGCGCGGTGGCGGGAGAACCGCCAGCTCCGCCCGGGCTCGGGCACGGCGGCCAACTGGCGGAGCGGATCGGCGACGGCGCCCGGCGGTAAGCCCGGGCGCTACCTGGAGTTCGAGGTGAACCTCAGCGCGCAGTTCGGCGGCTGGCACGAGGCGATCTGGTGGGACGACGGGCCGGAAACCGACGCGCCCTTCGCGCTCCTCCTGCGGACCAAGACAGAGCCGGACGCCCAGCGGGCCCTCGGCCGCCTCCGCGCGATCTTGACCGACGCCGGTTACACCCTCCCCCAATAGAGCTACCGGCGCGGCGGGCGTTGCGTGATCCGGCAACGAATGTCGGGGATGGCGGACAACGCCGGAGACAGGCCAGGCGTCCTGTGTTTGTATCCGTGCGTGTCGCTGCCGAGACTGGGGGGAACTGTGGCCGCTGAACTGGAGATCGGGCTGCTGGGGCCGGTGCGGGTCGTCGTGGACGGGCGGCCGCGCGGTGTCGGTGCGCAGCGCCGGAAGACTGCCCTGGCGGCGCTGGCGATGGCGCCCGGACGGACGGTGAACGCGGAGGCGCTCGCGGAGCACCTGTGGGGCGAGCGCCCGCCGGATCTGTTCCGGCGGGCGGTGTCCACGACCATGACCCGGCTGCGGGCGGACCTCGGCGTCGACGTCATCGCCGGCGCGCCGGGTGGGTACACGTTGACGGTGCCCGCGCACTCCGTCGACGTCTACCGCTTCCGGGCGTTGGTGCGGGAGGCGCGGTCCGCCGCCGGCGCCACCGAGCTGGACCTGCTCGACCGGGCGTTGGCCTGCTGGCGCGGCGAGCCGTTGCAGGATGTCGAGTCGGACCGGTTGCGCGCCCAGCACGTGCCCGGGTTGACCGAGGAGTGGTTCGCCGCGGCCGAGCGCCGCATCGACCTGTTGCTGTCCGCGGGGGCGCACGCCGACCTGGTGCCGCAGCTGCGCGACCTGACGGCGCAGCACCCGCTCCGCGAACCGCTGTGGTACCGGCTGATCGTGGCGCTGTACCGGGCGGGCCGGCAGGCGGAGGCGCTGGAGGCCTACCAGTCGGTGCGGGAGGTGCTGGTGGATCGGCTCGGCGTCGATCCGGGCCGGGAGCTGCGGGCCGCGCACCGGGCCATGCTGATCGGAGACCCCCTGCTCGCCGGCCGCCCGGCACTGGCCGGCCGGCCAGCACTGGCCGGCGCCCACCTCTAGGCGGCCGTCCCCAACAGGACCCTAGGACGGCGGGGGTGCGTAGAAGGCGGTCGTGTTGGCCACCATGCGGGCCACGTCGTCGGGGTTCGCACCGGTGGCGGCCATCGCGACGCCCCACGACTCCGCGCTGCGGGTGGCGAACGCACGACCCTCCGGTGTGGACTCCCACTCCTCGGGGTTGCCGATGGAGTCGCCGCGCAGGTGCAGGGCGAGGCCGAGCAGCCCGAGGTCCCAGCCGACGCCGACCGCGCCCGGCCCGTATTCGTCCCAGAACTTCGGGTCGACCGTCGCGGCGTGCTCCAGCTCCAGGGTCGTCGTCGCACCGTCCGCTTCGGACGACAGTCGCACGGTCACCTGGCTGGGCAACGGGTTCTCGCCGAACAGCCAGGTGACGGCGAGCAGCTGGGGTGGCTCGCAGCGCAGGATCTCGCCGCCCGCGTTGCCCTGCAACTGGTACGTGCCGCCGAGCCGCAGGTCGCCGCTGACCGGCAGGAACCAGCGGGAGAGCCGCTCCGGGCTCGTGATGGCGTCCCACACGTCGTCGACGGGTGCGTCGTATCCCCGGGTCAGCACCACGGTGGCGTCCGCGCCGTCGGTGCGCACCGCACGGTGCACGGCGGCCAGTTCGTCAAGGATGTCGCTCATTCTTCCTCCTTCAGTCGGCGGGCCCGCTTGCCGCGGGCCAGCTCGGTGGCCAGGGCGTCGAGGCGCTGGTCCCAGAATCGCCGGAACCGGTCCAGCCAGGCGTCGACCTCGCGCAGCGGCGCGGTCTCCACTGTGTACAGCCGGCGGGTGCCCGCGGCGCGCACGGACGCGAACCCGCTGTCGCGCAGCACCCGCAGGTGTTGCGACACGGCGGGCTGGGAGATGCCGAACTCCCGCTGGATCGTCGCGGTGATCGCGCCCGACGCCTGCTCGCCGTCGGCGAGCAGCTCCAGGATGCGCCGCCGCACCGGGTCGCCGAGGACATCGAACGCGTGCACACCCGCCACTATGCCAGCCTAGACTTATATAAGCAAGACCCGGCACATAGCCATGATCAAGGCGTCCTTCACGTAGCTAGAACGACGTGAAGGACGCCTTGATCATGGACGGTCAGCGGGAGAGCCGGTCGGTCTGCAGGAGTTCCAGGAGGCCCAGGGCGTGCGCGGTCGCCAGGGCGCCGGCCCGGTTCCGGGCGCCGAGCTTGCGGAACAGCCGCGCCTGCGTGTTCTCCACGGTCTTCTCCGCGATGCCGAGCGACCGCGCGGTCTGCCGCACGGTGTGGCCGGCGGCGATCGAGCGCAGGATGTCGCCCTCGCGGGTGGTCAGGTCCGGCAGCCCGCCGTCCGACTCACCGGCGCGGTTGCCGAGCGCGTCGATGAGCCAGGCGGCGGCCGCCGGGTCGATGGTCAGGTGACCGGACACGGCCAGGGTGAGGGCCGGCACGAGGGCCAGACCGATGCGCTCCGCGGCCACGATGCCGGTCGCGCCGCGGCGCAGCGCGTCCAGCGTGTCCGCGCGGGTCATGGGCGTGGACGTGACCAGCAGCACCGGCACCCAGCCCTCGCCGGCGCGGGGCCAGTCGCCCGGTACCGGATCGACCAGCACGACCGGCGCGGACCCCGCGCCCGCGTACTCCGCGAGGTCGCCGCCGGGGTCGGTGGCCGTGACGAACGGGATCTGGTGCGACAGCAGGGCCGCCGCCGCCTGGTGGCGGGCGGGCACGTCGGGCCCGCGCAGCACCGCGAGCCGCAGGCTGTTCATCGCGTACGCCCGGGGCCGGGTGATCGGCAGCCGGTTGACCAGGCCCAGCGCCGCCGCCCGGGCGACCGCGTGGCTCTGGCTGGACACGGCGAGCTTCTGGTAGATGCGCCGCTTGGCGTTCTCCACAGTGCACGGTGTGAGGCTGAGCAGCTCGGCGATCCGGCTGACCGTGTGGCCGGCGGCGGTGAGCGTGAGGATCTCCCGCTCCTGCTCGGTCAGGCCACTGGACCGCGCGGCGCCACCGACGCGCGCGGCCTCGGCGTGCTGGTGCAGCAGCATCAGCAGCGCGTCGAGGCCGTGCGACGCCGGGACGAGCGTGTCCACGCCGGCTTCCTGGCTCGCCGCCAGCTCGGCGGCGGACAGGCGCTCGTACACCACCACCAGGCGCAGGTACCGGTACCGGGCGCGCAGCTCGCGCAGCGGCCGCAGCGCGTCCGCGAGGTTGGCCCCGGCGTCGTAGACGACCATGTCCGGTCCACATAGGTCACACAGGCCGAACAGCGCGGCGTCGTCCGCGACATGTCCGACGACTGTCAGGTCTGGATACGCTGACAGACAGACGACCAACGCGTCCCGGAACAGCCGGCGGCTAGACCGGATCGCGACCCTACCGAATCGTGCGCCCGATGACCATCTCTGCTGCACGCCGGCCTCCGCGGCACCATTGCCCGCCAAGTTTCCATTTTGTTACATAGACTTCCGTGAGTGTGAGTGTCGGACGAATGCCTCAGACGGCGCATCGGTCCTAGGGGTTTCTTGTTATGCCCAGGTCGTGCGATACCCAGGTCACTGCCCTCTGCTGACCGGATCGACCTGGGCATACGTCAACAGATCCACCATGCGGAAGGTGCCCGCCGTCCGCGCCGGTAGGGTCGGCCGGAACCCGGGGTTGTCACGCAGATACGAGCCAGGCGCGAGTTGGAGCAGCCCGATGAACACCTCGCCCACGATCGTCGAGCCGACCGGCCCGAGCCGCAGCCCCTGTTCCAGTAGTTCTGCCTCCTTCAACACGTAATACCACAGTGGCGTGTTGGACTCCAGAGCGACTCCGTATCCGCCCAGCTCCGGGAAGCTCGACGCGCCCAGCACCGGCGCGCCGATCGCCTGCGCGATCGACTGCCCCGAGGCGATCTGCCAGGTGATATGCCGCAGCAGGTTGCGCACCGGCAACGCGATCGGCGCGTCGCCGCTCGAGATCGCACTCAGCGGCAGGCGGAACAGCGGTGTCGAGATCCTCGTGTCGATCCGCTTGTTCGGGCGCACCGCCGGGTTGGTCGTACCCGGGTCGAACGCTCCCGGGAAGTCGAAGAACGTCTGCCAGCCGATGAAGCGGCGCGGCGCGCGGGCGCCGCCACGCATGTCGATCGGGTCCGCCTGACCTTGGCCGGCCGGGTCGAAGATCATGGCGAAGAACGGGCTGCCGTCGGGGTTGCCGGCCATGTTCACCCGGTACGACGGCCGCACCTGGCTGTGCCCGAACCGGTACGCGGCGCCCTGGAACTCCACCGGGATGTAGTGCTGCCCCAGCGGCGGGGTGTACCAGCGGCGGCCGTTCGCCAGGATGTTGTTCACCCGGTCCTGGCCGATCGTCAGCGGCAGGAACTCGTGCAGGATGATCCACTGGTAGTGCCAGGTCACGATCTGCCGCGCCTGGGCGAACGCGGCCTCGGTGCTCAGGCCGGGGTTCTGCGCCCGCACCACCTCGTCGACCACCCGGTTGTGGAACTTGATGAACGCGGCCTGCAGACCGCTGATGACGAGGTTCTCGTCATTGCGCGGGTCGGAGATGATCGCGGTGCCGTTCGACTGGCGGGGCACGTCCTCGAACCGGCCGCCGCTCTCGATCCGCATCTTGGCCCGGTCGTTCGGGTTGTAGAACTCCGGGTTGGCGACGGGGCCGCCGCCGTACAGGGAGTCCAGGTCCAGGCCGGGCGTGCGGGAGTTGGGGGAGTTCTCCGGCGGGGTGGCCACGGACAGCCGGGAGGTCTGGTCGAACGTCATGTCGTGGTCGAGAAACTGCCCGAGGAACGTCATGCCCGCGGTCTGGTTCGGGTTGTTCGGGTTGTTGACGCTCAGCTGCGGGTCGACGATCAGCGCGACCGGCCCCGCGCCGAGCGCGTCGTTGGCGTTCAGCCTGCGGCCACCGTTGCCGAAGTCCGCCAGCGCGCTGACCGTGCGCTCGAAAGCCGGGTTCTGCGTCGACATGAACGACGGCAGGTTCGGGAACATGCGGCCGAACCGGTCCGGCTGGGTCGCGAGGACCTGGACCTCCTGGCGGACCATGTCCGCGAGCGCCTCGGTGGGCCGCAGCGCGGCGGCGCTCAGCGCGCCGGCCGTGCCCAACCCCACGCCGGCGAGCAGTTTCCGGCGGTCGAAGCCGGTGTCCGTAGGCTTGCCGAGATCCGTAGATTTCATGGCCCGTCTCCTTTGGAGAGCCACCACCGCCGGGGGGTGCCCTCGGCCCCGGGGCGTGGTGGGCGATCTATCACGTATCGGCATTCTTGATTGATTCCGAGGCCGCCCACACCGCCCCAAGGGGATTCGGCGCCACACGCGAGGAGGGCGCCCCCGGTCGGGGGCGCCCTCCTCGCCTACTCGTTCCGGCTCGCTCAACCGGGTTGTTCGGCCACCGCGAACTGCACGGCGCCGTTCGGGTCGACCGCGGCGTCGAGCGCCTTGTCGTCGAGGATCTCGGCGGCCGTGGACTCCAGGAACAGGCGCGCGCCCGCCTCGTCCACGACCTGGTCACCGGCGGCCGGTTCGGCGGCGAGACTGAGCGTCAGCGCGCCCGCCGTCGGGTCGGTCGCGATCCGCAGGCCGGCACCCTCGGGCACCTCCGGCTGGTCGGTCAGGTCGCGGATGACTTGTGCGGCGTTCTCCGTCAATGTCAGCATTCCGAATCCTTCCCACATTCGCGGCCAGCTCGGCGCTAACCGACATATCCGGCCACCGTACCCGCGTCAGCGAGATTGATCAGGTTCTTGACCAGGTTCTCAGGTGCCGTTAACGTCTCCGCAACAACGGACGTCCTATGTCTGATCACCCGATCAGGAGGTACCGTGTCCCGCCTCGTCCCCGCCCTCGCGTGCGCCGCCGCTCTGGTCGTCGGCGGCTGCGCCGGCCCCGCCCAACCCGCGGCCCGGCCGCGCTGCGACCAGTCCGTCCCCTACACGTCCGGCACCGACGGGTACGCCGGCTTCCGCATCCCCGCGATCGTCACCACCCGGTCCGGCGCGCTGCTCGCCTTCGCCGAGGGCCGGCGCGGCGGCCTCGGTGACGCCGGCGACATCGACCTGGTCCTGCGGCGCTCCACCGACGGCGGCTGCACGTGGGGTTCGCTCCAGGTCGTGCACGACAGCGGCCCGAACACCGCCGGCAACCCGGCCCCGGTGCTGACCGCCGAGGGCCGCGTGGTGCTGCTGTCGACGTACAACGGCGGCACCGCCACCGAGGCGGCGATCATGCGCGGGGAGGTGCCGGCCGACCAGAGCCGCCGGGTCTTCGTCCAGTACAGCGACGACGAGGGTACGACGTGGTCGGCGCCCCGGGAGATCACGGCCGGCGTCAAGGCGGCCGACTGGCGCTGGTACGCCACCGGCCCGGTGCACGGCATCCGGTTGGCGCGCGGGCCGCACCGGGACCGGCTCGTCATCCCCGCCAACCACTCCGTCGCGCCGCCGGCCGGCTCCGCCGACCTCGGCACCGAGGCGAAGTACTACGGCGGTCACACCCTCTACAGCGACGACGCCGGCGCGACGTGGCGGATCGGCGCGCTCGACGACAACCCCAACGGGTACGTCAACGTGAACGAGACGACGGTCGCCGAGCTGCCCGACGGACGGCTCTACCTGAACACCCGGGACCACAACGGCACCGGCCCCGGCAGCCGCGCGGACGCGTACAGCCGGGACGGCGGGGCCACCCTGGAGCTGCCCTACCGGCCGCAGGCGACGCTGGCCGGCCCGGTGGTGCAGGGCAGCCTGCTCCAGGTCGCCGGTCCTGCCGGCCCGCTGCTGTTCGCCGGCCCGGCCGACCCCGCCGCCCGGGCGGCGATGACCATCCGGGTGAGCACCGACCAGGGCGCGACCTGGCGGGCGGCGCGCGCGCTGTCCGGGCTGCCGGCGGCGTACTCCGACCTGGTGCAGCTGGACGCCGCCACGGTGGGCATCCTGTATGAGACGGGCAACTTCGGGCCGTACGAGACGATTACATTCAAGCGTGTTCCGGTTCGGGATCTGCGAGAGTGACCGGGTGGTAACCTCGGACGTCCTATGACTGCATGCGGAGGGTGATGTGGCGACGCCACGGCGGGGAGCCGGCGAGAACCAGCGCGCGCTCCAGGAGGCGATCAAGGACTTGATCGTCCGGCGCGGGCTGGCACCCGGGTCCCCGCTGCCCACCGAGCCCGAGCTGATGGCCGAGCTCTCGGTCAGCCGGCACCCGCTGCGCGAGGCCATCAAGGCCCTCCAGGCGCTCGGCATCGTGCACATCCGCCACGGGCTCGGCACGTTCGTCGGCTCCCCCTCGTTCTCGCCGCTCGAGGCCGGGCTGACCTTCCACAGTCACCTGTCGCTGCACGGCGACCTGCGGGACATCCGCGACCTCGTGCAGATCCGCGAGGTACTCGAGATCGGCCTGATCCGCGAGGTGCTGGCGCTGGCCGACGACGCCGACTTCGACGCGCTCGAAGCGGCGGTGTCCACGATGGAGCGGGAGGCGGCCGAGGGGCGCACCAGCCCGGAGGCCGACTGGCTGTTCCACAAGACGCTCTACGAGCCGCTGCGCAACGACCTGATCAGCGACCTGCTGCGGGTGTTCTGGAGCGTGTTCGACAAGGTCAACGCGGAGCTGCCGCGCACCGTCGAGACGCCGGCGGCGGCGGCCGCCGCGCACCGCCGGATCCTGGACGCGCTGCGCGGGCGCGACGAGGCCGTGCTGACCGCCGCGATGGCCGAGCACTTCACCGAGATCCGCGAGCGCATCTCCCGCACCACCCGCCCCTCCCTGACCCCCTCCCCATGACCCCGCCCTTCCCATGATCAAGGCGTCCCTCAAGTCGTTAGAGCTACTTGAGGGACGCCTTGATCATGGGAAGGTTAGAGCTCGAAGAGGTCGCGGAGGGCCTCGTCGAGGCGGGCCAGGCTGGCGCCGGTGACCATGCCGATCCGCTCGGCCCCGGCCGTGGCGGGCAGGCGGCGCATCCGGTTCACCACCACGACGCCGGCGACCGGGTCGGTCTCGGCCAGCGGCACGGCGAACGGCGGCAGGTCGGTGCTGCCGCGCTGCCGCACCACCGGGGCGCAGTAGGGCGCGGCGCTGGGTCGCTCGTTGTGCGCGTCGCCGGAGAGCACCACCACGCGGTAGCGGAGGTCGGCGCGGTCGCCGATCGTCCACACCTCGCCACGGTTCACGCGGCGTCCTCCAGGCCGTTGGGTGGTGGGTCGGGCCAGCCACCGTCGAGGCTGTCGGCCAGCCGGTCGAACCCCTCCAGCTCGGCGCGCGCGTCGGGGTCCGTGGCGAGCCACTCCTCGTGTCGCCGGGACGCGTCGCGCACGGCGGCCCGCCGGGCCGCCCGGTCGATCCACTCCGACAGGCTCATGCCCGCGTGCCGCGCCGCGGCCCGCGCTCGGGCCAGGGTGTCCGCGCTCAGGGTCAGGGTGACCTTCTCCGCCACGTTCCGCATGGTACGCCCGACTCGTTCACCCATGGGGGCACTCTCCCCCATGATCGGGGCGTCCCTTTAGTTGTTAGAACGGCTACAGGGACGCCCTGATCATGGGAGCGGGGTGGTCAAATCGGCGGTGACCTGAGCGGCGGTGCGCATCAGCGCCGCGGCCAGCGGCGAGCCGCCGCCCTCGGGCACCGAGCTGGTGGTGCCGACGACGGCCATGGCGGCGATGATGGCGGTGCCCCGGAACACCGGGGCGGCCACGCTGCGTACCCCGTTCACCGCGGGGGTCTGCGCGGAGATGCCCTCGACGCGGATCTTCTCCACGTCGCCGCGCAGCTCCGGCGAGGCCGCCAGGTCGGCCGTGAGGCCGGGGCACTCCTCCTCGCCGAGGAAGGCGCAGAACACCCGGCCCTGCGCGGACGCCGTGCGGGACAGCCGGGAGCCGGTGCGCACGCTGACCCGGATCACCCGGTCGGTGTTGTCGTCGACCCGGACCACGACCGCGGTGTCGCCGTCCCAGACGCTCAGCACCACGGTCTCGTCCAGCTCCCGGACCAGGCGCTGCATGTGCGGCCCGGCGGCGCCGATCACCGGCATGCCGGCGCGGGCGGCGGCGGACAGCGTGAGGATCTGCGGGCCGAGCGAGTAGAGTGCCTCGCGCTCGTCGTAGCGCAGGAGGTTGCTCTCGCGCAGCGCCTTCGTGTAGCGGTGTGCGGTGGCCTTGCTGGTGCCGAGGCTGGCGGTCAGCTCGCCGAGGCTGAGCCGGGGCCGGCTCACCGTGAAGGCGCTCAGGATCGTGGCGGCGCGCTGCACCGTCTGGATCGCGGGCGCGTCTGTGGGCTGCCCCTCGGCCGCAGGCTCCCTTCCGGCGATTCGGCGCCCCTCCAAGTCCTAGGCCCTCCCCATCTGTCACGCCATGCGAGACGCCGCCCGTACCCTCATGCGAAGCCTACGAGATCGACGCCCCTTCCGCTGTCCACGCTCGACCGCGATGCGAGACATTATCGCGTATAGAGAGCCAACCGGTACCGGGCGTCACCATTCCGACACGCCATGGTGGGGTTCCGCGCACTAGGCTCCGGACACATGCCGGAGGGCCCTACTATCCAGACTGTTCAACGCGCCGCGGCGATGCTCAGCGCGTTCAGCGTCGACCGCCCGCGGTTGACGCTCAGCGAGATCACCGCCCAGCTGCGGATGAGCAAGGCGACCGCACACCGGTACGCCCGGGCCCTGCGCGCCGCCAACCTGCTGCGCTACGACCCGTCCGCCGGCACGTACACGCTGGGGCCACGCATCCTCGCGCTGGAGGCGGCCGCCCGGGCCGCGCTGCCGATCGTCACCGCCGCCGAGCCGCACCTGGAGCGGCTGCTGAGCGAGACCGACCAGACCGCCGTGCTCAGCGTCTGGAACGGTGACACCCCGACCGTCGTGCGCTGCGTCGACAACACCACCGGCGACGTACGGCTGAGCATGCGCACCGGCTCGCAACTCGATCTCGCCCGCTCCGCGCAGGGGCGGATATTCTGCGCGTACCTCCCGCCGGCCGAGACGCCAGCGGTCGCCCGCCGGCTCGCGGCCTCCGCCGAGCTGCGCCGGGTCGTCGCGGAGGTGCGCCGCACCGGCGTCGCCGTCAACAGCCCGGACAACCAGGGGGTACGGGTGCTGGCCGCCCCCGTGCTCGAACATGGACAGATCGTGGCCGCCATCGCGGTGATGGGCACCAGCGTGGCGCTCGCCGGCGAGGCCGAGGAGCGGGCGACGGCCGCCCTGCGCCGGGTCGCCGAGGCCCTCTCCCGCGACCTCGGCACCGACTCCCTTTGATCCGGCCTCCCCCATGATCAAGGCGTCCCTGTAGTCGTTCTAGCTACCTGAGGGACGCCCTGATCATGGTGCGGGTGGCGCGGGACTCCGCCGATCGAGGCCTTACCGTCGTCCATCCCCGTCGATCGAGGCCTTATCCTCGTGCTTTGATCTCTGAACCACGACGACAGGCCCTCGATCGCCGCCGAATCGGGACGACAAGTCCTCGATCGAGTCTGGCTTCGCGCGTGGACAAAGGGCGGGGAGAGCGGTTATCGGGCGTACAGGCGCACCCGGTACGGTGTGGCGGTGACCACGAACCAGCGTCCGACGAAGACCGAACGGCGGGCGGCCGCCAAGGCCGCTGCCGCCCAGGCGGCCCAACGCAAGCGCCGCAACCAGGCCATCGCGGGTGCGCTGGCCGGCCTCGCCGTGTTCGCCGTGATCTTCGCGGGCTTCTTCCTGCTTCAGGGCGACGACGACGCCGACGGCGCCTCCTCGCCCGCGCTGACCACCACGCCGGTGGCGCCGACCGGGGAGCCCACCGGCGAGCCCACCGCGGCGCCGCCGACCGCGCAGGCCGCCGGACAGTTCCCGCCGGTGCCCAAGGGCGCCGACCCGGCGTTGGGCGAGAAGCCGAAGGTGACCGCCGGGCAGGGCGAGCTGACCAAGCTCACCGTCACGCCGATCATCCAGGGCAAGGGCGAGGCCGCGGCCGCCGGCAAGACCATCGTGGTCAACTACGTCGGTGTGTCCTATCAGACCGGCCAGGAGTTCGACGCTTCCTGGAACCGGCAGGAGCCGTTCTCGTTCCCGCTCGGCGGCGGCCAGGTCATCCCGGGCTGGGACCAGGGACTCGTCGGGGTCAAGGTCGGCAGCCGCGTGCAGCTCGACATCCCGGCCAACCTGGCGTACGGCGACAACGCCGGCAACGGCGCCCCCTCCGGCCCGCTCCGCTTCGTGGTCGACGTCCTCGCCCTCCAATAAGGACAGATCGCAAGTCCGGCAACGCTCAGCCGGATCGGTCGGCCGCGCATAGCGCGTCGATCAAGGACTTGCGCGCCGATCAAGGGCATACGCACCCGGAATAGAGATCGAAGTGGGTGCCCAAGCCCTTGATCGGCGAGGAAAGCGCTGAGCGCGCGGGCGCGCGCTCAGCGCGGAGCGCGGCGGGCTGGTCATGATCAGGGCGTCCTTCATGTCGTTATGACGACGTGAAGGACGCCCTGATCATGGGGTTAGGAGGGATTCGTAGACGGTGACCAGGGTGGCTACGGCCTCGGTGTGGTCGTAGCGGGCGATCTTCGCGCGGCCGTCGCTGCGCTCGCCGGTCGCCAGCACGTCGGCGGTCGCGGTCACCAGGTCGGTCACCAGCGACTCGCGCGTGGCGGGGAACGGGACCACGCGCGACGGCGTCACGCCGGCGAGCACCTCGGCCACGTCGCCCACGTCGACGCTGACCACCGGCAGGCCCATCGCGGCGGCCTCCTTCACCACCAGCGGACCGCTTTCGGTCCCCTGCCGCGAGGTCACCACCAGGACATCGGCGGCGGCGTACTTGGGCACCACGTCGGCCCGGGTCTGGTTCGGGCCGGGCAGGAGCAGCTCGCGAGCCGCCACACCGGACGCGCGTAGCCCGGCGAGCACGTCGGTGAAGAGGTCGTACTGCTTGACCGGGTTGTCCGGAGCGGCGCCGAACAGCACGACCCGGTCGGAAGGGGCGAAGCCGAAGGCGGAACGCGCCGCCGCCCGGTCGTCCGCCGACAGGGGTTGGAACAGTCCGAAGTCGACACCGTTGGGCACGACGAAGCCGGACGGGTCGCCGGCGGCCTCGACGAGCCGCCGGGACGGGTACACCCGCGCGGCCGGCCGCCCGGCGGTCAGCCGGGTGATGCGGGCCTGCCACGGGGTGTTGACGTCGCTGCCGTACAAGGACAGCACGGTGGGTAGGGGGACGAGCCGCGCCGACAGCGCCGTCAATCCATAGTGGACGTGCACCAGGTCGTAGCCGCCGGCGCGGGCGCGGCGGGCCACCCGGGGCGCGGCGAGCAGGTAGTCCTGCTTGCCGCGCGCCTGGGCGACCACCTCGACGTCGACGTCGTGGCCGAGCCGGCGCAATCCCGCCACCTGCTCGGCCACGAACACGCCCCGGAAGCTCCCGGGCTTCTCCGGCCACAGGTTCGTGACCGCCAGGATTCTCACGAATAGAAGGAGGTCACCCCGGCCACGACCGCCGTGTGCTGTGCGGCGGTCAGCTCCGGGTAGAGCGGCAGGGACAGGCACTCGTCGGCCCAGGCCTCCGTCGCGGGGAAGTCGCCGCGCCGGTGGCCGAGGAACGCGTACGCCGGTTGCAGGTGCAGCGGCACCGGGTAGTGGATCCCCGCGCCGATGCCCCGCTCCTTCAGGTGCGCGAGCAGGGCGTCCCGCCGCGGGGTGCGCAGCAGGGCGTGGTGGAAGACGCTGCGCCGGGTCGGCGTCGCGGGCGGGAACCACAGGTCGCCGACGCCGGACAACGCCGCCTCGTAGTCGGCCGTGAGAGCGGCGCGCCGCTGGTTGTCGGCGTCCAACGTGGACAGCTTGGCGTGCAGCACGGCCGCCTGCAGCGTGTCCATGCGGTGGGCGTACCCGATGATCTCGTGCTCGTACTTGGTGGTGCGGCCGTGGTCGCGGAGCCGGCGCACGGTCGCGGCGAACGCGTCGTCGTTGGTGGTGATGGCGCCCGCGTCCCCGAACGCGCCCAGGTTCTTGCCCGGGTAGAAGGAGAAGCAGCCGGCCAGCCCGTACCCGCCGGCGCGCACCACGGTGCCGTCGGCGCGCACGATCTCGGCGCCGTGCGCCTGGGCCGCGTCCTCGATGACCGGTACCCCGGCGTCGGCCGCGATCGCGCCGATCTGCTCCAGGTCGGCGGGGCGGCCGTGGATGTGCACCGGCAGCACCGCCTTGACACCGTCGATGGCGCCCTTCAGCGCGGCCGGGTCCAGGGCGCCGGTGAGCGGGTCGATCTCGACGAACCGGGGCCGCGCGCCCAGCCAGCTGACCGGCTCGATGGTGGCGATGAACGAGTGCGCCGGCACGGCCACCTCGTCACCCGGGCCCACGCCCACGGCCGCGAGGGCGAGGTGCAGCGCGGCGGTGCCGGAGCCGACGCCGATCGCGTGCGTGGTGCCGCAGAACGCCGCGAACGCCTCCTCGAACGCCCGCAGCTGCGGCCCCTGGATGAACGCGGTGGACTCCACCACGTCGCGGATGGCGGCGTCGATGGCGTCCTGGTGCCGCAGGTAGGCGGCTTTGACGTCGACGAGCGGGATGGCGGTCACGATGTCTCCGACAAGGATGGGTAGGGACGGTGGTCGAGCCCGGCCGGGCAGAGCAGGTCGTCGATGCTCTTCACCTGCCGGGCGGCGGTGCCGACGACGACCGCACCGGGCGCGACGTCTTTCGTGACGACCGCGCCGGCGCCGATCAGCGCCCGTTCTCCGATGTGGACACCGGGCAGGATGGTGACGTTCGCGCCGACCCGCGCGCCGCGTCCGATGTGGACGCCGCGCAGGCACTGGGACACGTCGGGGCAGCGCGGGAACGGCGCGTTGGTGAGCGTGACCCGGGGACCGAGCCAGGCGTCGTCCTCCAGCACCGAGAACTCCGGCACGAAGCAGTGCGAGTGCACCCGTACCCGGTCGCCGACCGTGACGCTGTGCTCCAGCACGGACATCGACCCGACGGAGACCTGGTCGCCGATCGTGGTGTGTTCCCGGATCAGCACGTGGTGGCCGGTCTGGAAGCGGACGCCGGCGCGCACCCCCGCGTACACGACGGTGTGGCTGCGCAGCGTCGCGCCGTCGCCGAACTCCACAACCGCGTCCCGCGGTCCCGATCGGCCGATGACGCAGAACTCCTCGACGACGCTCCCGGCGCCCAGCTTGACTCCCTCGGCGACCACCGCCAGCGGACTCAGCAAGACCGCGCTCCCACCAGCGGCGTCCGCACCGCCACCTGCGCTCCCCCGGCCCGCAGCGAGGCGCTGACCGCCTCCAGCACGGCGACCACGTCGACGCCGTTCCAGCCGTCGGTGCGCGGCCGCTCGCCGGTGTCGACGCAGTGCAGGAAGTGCCGCAGCTCGGCGGCCAGCGGCTCGACCGACTCCAGGGTGGGCACCCGCACCACGCCGTCGCGCAGCTCGTACTGCCAGGCGCCGTACTCGTCCTCGTGCAGCTTGTCCGCGCCCTTGTCGAAGACCTTCAGCTTGGCCTGCGGGTCCATGTCGTCGTAGACCAGCATCTGCTTGCTGCCGACCACCGTCGTGCGCCGGGTCTTCGACGGGTCGAGCCAGCTCACGTGCATGTGCGCGAGGACGCCGCCCGGGTATCCGACGGTGACGAACGTGACGTCCTCCACCGAGGCGTTCAGGTAGCGCGCGCCCTCCGCGGACGCCCACTGTGGACGCTCGCCGACCAGGAAGTTGGCGATCGACACGTCGTGCGGCCCGATCGACCAGAACGCGTTGATGTCGCTCTGGATCCGGCCCAGGTTGAGCCGCTGCGAGTGCAGGTAGAGCAGGTCGCCGATGGTGCCGGCCTCGACCAGCTCCTTCATCCGGAGCACCGCCGGCACGTACTCGAAGGTGTGGCCGACCATGAGCGTGAGGCCGCGGTCGTCCGCGAGCGTGGCCAGCTCGATGGCGTCCGGTGTGGACAGTGCGAGCGGCTTCTCGACCAGCACGTGCTTGCCGGCGTCGAGCACCCGGCGGGCCAGCGGCGCGTGCGTGGCGGCCGGGGTGGCCACGACGCAGGCCGCCACCGCCGGGTCCGCGAGGACTTCGGCGAGGTCGTCGGTGACGCGCACGTCCGGGTACAGGCCGGCGGCCTTGGCGCGGCGCTCCGGGTTGAGCTCCACCAGGTACCGCCACCGGCCCTCACCGTGGTTCTGGAGGTTGCGGGCGAGGTTGGGTCCCCAGTAGCCGAAGCCGATGAGGGCAACGGACGCGCTGCCGTCAGTCACTGTCTTTCCCTTCCGCGACGGGCCCGGCGGAGACCGGACCCTCAGAGACGAGCTGGCCCCGGCGCAGCCACACCCACGCCAGGCCGAGCACGGTGAACAGCTGCGCCGGGAAGAGCGGGTCCTCCAGGGACGGCGCGAGGCAGGCGACGAGCACCGCGAACAGCAGCACGGCCGGCGCCCAGTAGCCGAACGGGTGCACATCGGACCCGCGCCGGCGCCAGACGGCGCGCAGGATCGGCCCGATCAGCAGGATCAGCCACGCCAGGTACGCCAGCACGCCGAGCGTGCCGGTCTCCACGAGCAGGTGCAGCCAGAACGAGTCGACCTGCTTCTCGTTCGACCCGTACAGCCGGAAGCCCTCCGGCCCGAACCGGGTGTCCTGGTACCAGAGCGGGTCGGCCTGGTAGGCGACGATGCCGCCGAACTGGCCCACGCCGTACCCGAGGATCGGCCGCTTCAACCACAGCTCGACGCCCTGCTGCGCGTACAGCACGCGGACCTCGCGCTGCGGGATCTGGTTGCCCGCCTCCGCGTCGCAGCCCTCGTTGCCCTCGACGCAGAAGCCGTCCTGCTCGGCGCCGCTGGGCAGGTTGAGCGCGCTGGTCACACCGGCGAGCCGGCGGACCAGCTCGGCCCGGTTGTCCGGGCTGATCGCGAGCTGCGCGCCGGCGAAGCCCACGACGAGCGTCACCGCGGCGGTCCCGGCCAGCCAGCGGCCCCGGCGCAGCAGGCAGATGAGGCCGGCGCCGGCGACGAACCCGAGGGTCGACTCGCGGGACTGGGTGGCGGACAGCGCCAGCGCGAGGAGGCCGAAGATCAGCCACCACCGCCACGCCCGGTCCCGCTTCCGCGCCACCAGCCACGCGAGCAGGCCGAGCATGGCGAGCGCGAGGAAGTGGCCGAGGTGGTTCGGGTGGTCGAGCAGCGCGTGCGCCCGGTTGATCCGGGCCCACGTCATGTTGATCCAGCCCAGGTCCTCATAGGTGCTGGGCCCGGCCACGGTCTGCCAGATGGCGAGGCCCGCGTTGATGGCGACGATCCCGGCGACCACGCCGAGCACCGCGCGGGTCTGCCGGCGATCCGGGTCGGCGGCGCGCCAGGCGTAGAAGACGATGACGCCGCGCAGGTAGACGTAGCCCGCCTCGGCGATGAGCCGGATCGGCGAGTCGCCGGCCAGACCGGCGGCGACGATCACCAGGCCGAGCACGATCACCGCGAGGTCGGCGGGCCGCCGGAAGTCCCGCCAGCGACGGTCGACGGCCACCTTGACGATGGTGACCGCCAGTAGCGTCAGGTACAGCGCGTTCTTGAGCTGCTTCGGCCAGTCTGGACCGTCGGCGATGAGGTTGCCCTTGGCATCCTCCACCGGGGTGGCCAGCAGCGTCTGTATCCAGGTCTCGAAGAGGACCTCGACCAGCAGCACGCCGAGCAGGACGACCAGAGCGCCGCCGAGTAACCGGGAAGCGCGGCCAGCGGGCCGTTCGTCGGGGCGTGGTCCGTCTGCCGCGGCCGTCTCGGTCCGCGGTTGTGCAGCCAGCATGAACGCCCCGTCACCCCTTCTGTGGTGCCCCATCACGACAACCGAGCCATAACACTCGCCCTTACCGACCAATTGGTGAACTGCCGGCGACGGCAGGTTGTCCAGCGGCCGAATCGTCCGGCCGTAGTTCACGCTTAGCGATCAGCGCGGCCGCCGCGACGGCCACCACGGCGGCCGCGATCCGGCCCGCCGTCGGCAGCCACCCGGCGGTCGCCAGCGCCGCGCCCACCAGGCCGGCGCCGAGCCCGACCGGCCGGCCCCACGCCATGCCGTGCAGCCGCCACGCGGACACCAGCGGCCCGCCGGCGGTCACCGCCGTGCCGCACAGGTATCCCACACCGACGCCCACCGCACCCAGTGGCCCGCCCAGCACGGCGACCACGCCCAGGCCGGTGGCCGCACCGAGCACCGCCGAACCTACCGGCACCCGCACGTGCGCCCCGCTGGACAACGCGTTGACCGCCGGCACGGCCACCACCGCCAGGTAGGTGGCCGCGAGCATCAGCCGCAGCACGGGCGCGCCGTCAGCGTACTCCCCGCCGCCGAACGCGGTCAGCACCTCCGGCGCGAGCAGCACCGCGACGGCGAACAGCGGCGCCAGCACGACGAGCAGCCCGCGGGTGGACAGGTCGGCCTGCCGGCGCACGCCGGCCGCGTCGCCGGCGCCGTGCGCGCGGGCCATCGCCGGGAACAGCACGATGCCGAGCGCGCGCGGCAGGAAGTAGGCCGGCGCGATCAGCGTCACCGCCGCCGCGAAGTAGGCCACCTCGCGGGGCGCGGCGAACCGGTTGGCCAGCAGCTGGGTGCCCTGCAGGAAGCCCTGCGAGCAGAGCGTGCCGACGCACGCCAGCAGCACGTATCCGGCGATCTCCCGGCGGGCCCGGTGAATGTCCGCGGCTGGACCGCGGGTCACCGGACGCAGGCGCCACCACGACCCGGCGGAGAACAGCGCGTAACCCGCCGCCAGCGGCAGCAGGTAGAGCGGCCAGCCGGCGGCCACCACCAGCACCGTCGCCGCCAGGGCCACCGCGGAGCAGGCCAGCTCCAGCTTCGCGTACGCCGGCACCAGGCCGAAGCCGTAGAGCACCTGCTTCTGCACGCTGTATCCGGAGAAGGCGGCGCACAGCGCGGCCACCTGCGCCGCGTCGACCAGGTCGAGGTCGAACGCGACGGCGGCGCCCAGCCCGGCGACCAGCCCGATGCCGATCGCACCGAACCAGCCGGCGCGCACCAGCAGCCGGTGCATGCCGCGGGCCGCCGCCTCGTCGCCGCGACCCTGCTCATAGGGGATGAAGCGGGCCGCCGCGCTCGCCACCCCGGCCGGCAGCAGCAGGCTGCCGATGGTGGTGACCGCGATCAGCGAGCCGACCAGGCCATATGTCTCCTGGTCGGTGGCCCGGCTGACGAGGACGCCGTGCAACAGCCGGGTTAGCCCGAGCGCGACCAGACCGGCGGTGCTGAGCAGGCCCTCGCGCAGCAGGCGACTAGCCACGCTGCGAGACTAGCCTGTCGACGACCTCGAAGTAGTGCCGCTTCTGCTCACTCCACCGCAGGGTCGCCATCACCTCGCTGGCGCGCCGGGCCTGGGCCAGGGCCCGGTCCGGGTCGCTCGCCAGCTCCCGCATCGCCACCAGCAGCATCTCCGGGGTGGCCGGGTCCACATAGCGCACCGCGTCGTCCGGGAAGTAGCGGGAGATCACCGGGTTCCGGAACGTGATGACCGGGACGCCGAGCGACGCGTACTCCAGCAGCTTCGTCGGCAGCACCTCCTCGGTCCACGGGTCCAGCTGGCTCGGCACCAGTCCGATGTGGACGCGGTCCAGCTCGGCGACCACTTCGGGCAGCGGGTACAGCCGGGTCGGCAGGTCGACGGCGCGTTCCAGGCCAAGGTCGGCGACCCGCGTGCGCAGCTCGTCGAGGCCGTCGCCGCTGCCGCGCACCTGGAGCCGGGCGCCCGGGATCGTCGCGCGCAACTCCGCGAGGGCCTCGGTCGCCGCGACCAGGCCGTGCCGGGGCGCCACCAGGCCGTGGTAGCTGAACACCACCTCGCCCTGGGGATCCCACCGGTGCGGGGTCGCGCGCGGCTGGAAGAGCCGCTCGTCGGGGCAGTTCATCACGACCGACACCGGGCGGCGGGTCCAGCCGCGGATCAGGTCCGCGTACGGCTCGTGCACGGTCAGCACCTCGTTGGCGTACCGCAGCGCGGCCTTCTCCGACGCGGCCACCGCGGCCAGCACCCTCGGCTTGTCGGCGAACTTCGAGGCGAACAGCTTCGACGTCAGGTCGTGCACGTCCAGCAGCACCGGCGTGCCGAACAGCTTCGGCACGGCGGCGGCGAACACCAGCGCCTCCGGCATCGAGTGGGCCTGCACCAGGTCGAACGTGCGGGGGCGGCGGGCCAGCCAGGCCGCGGCGCGGGCGCTGAACCCGCCGTACAGCGACGCGTACGCCTTCGCGGAGCTGCCCCGGTACTTGCGCGTGGGCAGGTGCACGACCTGGACCCCCTCGACCGTGTCGACGGCGGGGCGGCCGGGCGCGTCCAGCGCCACCACGGTCACCTCATCACCGCGCGCGGCCAGGGCCTCCGCCTGGCGGCGCACCCGGGGGTCCGACTCGTACTCACTCACCACGACCATGCCCACCCGCAGCGGGCGGTCCCCCCGAGTCGGGGATGGCGGGTTGGTCGTCTCGGGCGCCGACAACGTCACGGCGCCGAGAATAGAAGCGTTCGGCCCATGTCGTCCTCTCGGGACAGTCAATGCGCCTACCTTTCGCTACCCGTATGCCGCCGCGAAACCTGTTGGTGCGGCAGGAAGTAGGCCGGCGCGATCAGCGTCACCGCCGCCGCGAAGTAGGCCACCTCGCGGGGCGCGGCGAACCGGTTGGCCAGCAGCTGGGTGCCCTGCAGGAAGCCCTGCGAGCAGAGCGTGCCGACGCACGCCAGCAGCACGTATCCGGCGATCTCCCGGCGGGCCCGGTGAATGTCCGCGGCTGGACCGCGGGTCACCGGACGCAGGCGCCACCACGACCCGGCGGAGAACAGCGCGTAACCCGCCGCCAGCGGCAGCAGGTAGAGCGGCCAGCCGGCGGCCACCACCAGCACCGTCGCCGCCAGGGCCACCGCGGAGCAGGCCAGCTCCAGCTTCGCGTACGCCGGCACCAGGCCGAAGCCGTAGAGCACCTGCTTCTGCACGCTGTATCCGGAGAAGGCGGCGCACAGCGCGGCCACCTGCGCCGCGTCGACCAGGTCGAGGTCGAACGCGACGGCGGCGCCCAGCCCGGCGACCAGCCCGATGCCGATCGCACCGAACCAGCCGGCGCGCACCAGCAGCCGGTGCATGCCGCGGGCCGCCGCCTCGTCGCCGCGACCCTGCTCATAGGGGATGAAGCGGGCCGCCGCGCTCGCCACCCCGGCCGGCAGCAGCAGGCTGCCGATGGTGGTGACCGCGATCAGCGAGCCGACCAGGCCATATGTCTCCTGGTCGGTGGCCCGGCTGACGAGGACGCCGTGCAACAGCCGGGTTAGCCCGAGCGCGACCAGACCGGCGGTGCTGAGCAGGCCCTCGCGCAGCAGGCGACTAGCCACGCTGCGAGACTAGCCTGTCGACGACCTCGAAGTAGTGCCGCTTCTGCTCACTCCACCGCAGGGTCGCCATCACCTCGCTGGCGCGCCGGGCCTGGGCCAGGGCCCGGTCCGGGTCGCTCGCCAGCTCCCGCATCGCCACCAGCAGCATCTCCGGGGTGGCCGGGTCCACATAGCGCACCGCGTCGTCCGGGAAGTAGCGGGAGATCACCGGGTTCCGGAACGTGATGACCGGGACGCCGAGCGACGCGTACTCCAGCAGCTTCGTCGGCAGCACCTCCTCGGTCCACGGGTCCAGCTGGCTCGGCACCAGTCCGATGTGGACGCGGTCCAGCTCGGCGACCACTTCGGGCAGCGGGTACAGCCGGGTCGGCAGGTCGACGGCGCGTTCCAGGCCAAGGTCGGCGACCCGCGTGCGCAGCTCGTCGAGGCCGTCGCCGCTGCCGCGCACCTGGAGCCGGGCGCCCGGGATCGTCGCGCGCAACTCCGCGAGGGCCTCGGTCGCCGCGACCAGGCCGTGCCGGGGCGCCACCAGGCCGTGGTAGCTGAACACCACCTCGCCCTGGGGATCCCACCGGTGCGGGGTCGCGCGCGGCTGGAAGAGCCGCTCGTCGGGGCAGTTCATCACGACCGACACCGGGCGGCGGGTCCAGCCGCGGATCAGGTCCGCGTACGGCTCGTGCACGGTCAGCACCTCGTTGGCGTACCGCAGCGCGGCCTTCTCCGACGCGGCCACCGCGGCCAGCACCCTCGGCTTGTCGGCGAACTTCGAGGCGAACAGCTTCGACGTCAGGTCGTGCACGTCCAGCAGCACCGGCGTGCCGAACAGCTTCGGCACGGCGGCGGCGAACACCAGCGCCTCCGGCATCGAGTGGGCCTGCACCAGGTCGAACGTGCGGGGGCGGCGGGCCAGCCAGGCCGCGGCGCGGGCGCTGAACCCGCCGTACAGCGACGCGTACGCCTTCGCGGAGCTGCCCCGGTACTTGCGCGTGGGCAGGTGCACGACCTGGACCCCCTCGACCGTGTCGACGGCGGGGCGGCCGGGCGCGTCCAGCGCCACCACGGTCACCTCATCACCGCGCGCGGCCAGGGCCTCCGCCTGGCGGCGCACCCGGGGGTCCGACTCGTACTCACTCACCACGACCATGCCCACCCGCAGCGGGCGGTCCCCCCGAGTCGGGGATGGCGGGTTGGTCGTCTCGGGCGCCGACAACGTCACGGCGCCGAGAATAGAAGCGTTCGGCCCATGTCGTCCTCTCGGGACAGTCAATGCGCCTACCTTTCGCTACCCGTATGCCGCCGCGAAACCTGTTGGTAACCTCACCCACCGTAGCCGCTCCACGCCTCCACGAACAGCCAGCACCAAACCTCCCTCCCCCACCCCCGCGCGGCGCCG
>JBBEWH010000179.1:0-89722 GCA_037414955.1 Actinomycetes bacterium KLBMP 9797 | reverse complement strand
GGTGTGTTGATCCTCGGCACTGCTCGACAGCAACCGGGGCGCGTTCTCGACAACGATCAGATATCCGTCCGCGGGCAACCAGTTCAGATCACGGAGACAGTCGGACAACGCATCCCAGTTCCAGCCGAAGTAGGCGGGAAACAGCAGTGCGTCGGAGAACTCGTAAAAGGCGCTGTCTGCATCCGTCATCCTCGTTCCGTCAAGCCGGGCAACGACGAACCTGCCCATTGCCGGTAGCACCGTCGCCAGCTCCACCAGGGCGCTGCGCGAGCAGACCGCGAGCTGATCGGTGGAGCCGTTCCACCAGTTGTTTGTCATTCAGCCCCACCACGGTCGACGTAGTTCCACGGCCTCAGCGGCCTTCGCGCAGGCCGTGCCTCCCATGTTCTTCAGTGTGCCCGGGAGGTGGCATAGCACGACAAGCAATGCGCCTTCCAATTGAATTTGCCCACGCCCAAACATGGGTGATTTCGGCCGGTAGAGGTGGCGGCTGGTCCGGTAGGCCGCCGTGGTCCTCGCTTAGGCTGTGAAGCGCCCGGCCAGGGAGTGCTAAATGTAAGCGCCACAAAACGTGACGTTCGGATGCCCCCATTGCCGCCAATTTCCGTCGGACGTCGCCCCGCTCCGGCGCTCCTAGGAACGCGCCCAGCCGAACCACCCGGTCGGCGGCCGGCGCGTCCACGTCCGGGCCCAAACTACCGCACCTCGCTGGAGTCCGGGGACGTCTGCGGCGTACCTGGACGACGACGGGCTTGAAGGACGCCCTGATCATGGGGTGGTGGTGGTCTTGTGCCACCACTTCTGGCCGGATTCGGCGCCGCCCGCATCAACCGGAAGTTCTCCTGCGGTTGGCGACGTCGCCGCCGGAGACGACGACGTCGCGGACGCCGGGGTGGGCGCGCAGTAGGAGCGATTCCAGAAGTCGGTGCTGTGCAAGAGATGCAGGTTTGGCCCTTCGGAGCCGCCCTTCGGGGGAGGCTTCAAACCACCACATGCTGCGGTGGCTGAAGACCATCGTGGTGAGCGATGCGGAAGAGGCGCTGAGAGAGGTGTCAGGTGGGGATCGAGCCAGACGGTGCCCGGCATGGAGGCGGCGTGAGCCTGATCTGCGGCTTTTGCATGGAACGTTGGAAGGCGGGTCTCGACACAGTCCCGGCAACGGGTGAGAGGGAGTAGCCGAGCGGGATGCGCCCGCGAGGTGTGAGTACCGTCGCGAGACACGCTGGCGGACCGGCTCGTAGTAGTGATGAATCCCTGGTAATCGGGGTGGGCGAAGGTGCCGGGCCATCTGCAGTTGCCTCGGGTAGCTACTTCCCGCCTCCGGTGAAAGCGGTGCAGATACCGAAATCGCATGGTGGGATCAGGACGCTCGGTGTGCCTACTGTGGGTGACCGAGTGGCGCAGAACGGTGGTACCTTTGGGCACACTTCGTCACATGAAGTTACGGTTTATGAGTTTTGAAAGTCATGAAGCTGGTATCTCCCCAGCTCATCTGCCCTTTCAGTGCTCCGGCGCGGCAGAAACAGCGACAACTAGTGTTGTCGTCATGCGGAGCAATCGGCTGTTTGACCTGATCGGAACGTGCCCGTCGGCTACTCGACGAGCGGGGTGTCGCCACTTCCGCCAGCTCCAATCCGTTCGTTGACAGTTCGCAGCAAGGGCGCCGGGCCCACTCCTACGTAGCGTCCCACCTGCCCGACACTTCCCCTTGCACTCACAGATCCAAAGACGTAAATTAATCGACCTAAGCGCTCGTCTCGAAGGAGAAGCATGCTGAGAGAATCTTGGTTCCGCCGGCTCGGCCTCGTCTCGGCGGTGGCGGCGTTCGGCCTGGTAGTCACGCCCGTGGCCGCGCACGCCAACGACTACGACACTCCCCGCAGCGCCATTGGCTTTGGAGTGGACAAAAGCGTCAACGGCGCGATTGACCAGTCCATACAGAAGGCCCGAGAGGCAATCCTCGCGGTCGGCACCGACTGCACCCCTGGGATCTATCACACCCGCTTGGTCTACGCCTCTCCGGGCGGCACATGGGTTTACGAGACCACCCACGAAGCGACGTGCGTCGACTGATCAAGTTTCGGTCCGATCGGCCTCCGCCGGGTTCACCGGGGCGCGTGCAGCCCCGCTGCCCGCAGCGGAGGTCGACCCACCGCACGCCAAGCGCGGATTCCGCCCCATGATCATTAGTTGAAAACCCGTGCTGTGGGCCCGAATTACACGGATTTCGACTAACGATCATACAGCGGTTGATCCTGCGCAATACGCTCGGCGCCCGGATGGACCGCCACGCCGCCACCCGCCGGCTCAAACACCTGGCCGCCACCGCCGGAATCCGGATGCCCAGGATGCACCCGCACATGCTCCGACACACGTTCGTGACCACCATGCTCGACGCCGGCGTCAGCCTCCGCGACGTACAGATCGCCGCCCGCCACGCCGACCCACGAACGACCATGCGCTACGACCGGGCGCGCAAGAACCTCGACCGCCACCCCAACTACATCCTCGCCGCGTACATGGCCTCCGGCACGTAACCGCTGGCTCACGACTTTGGCGATGAGCGTGCGCTCGATCCGCCGAAAATTCGTGTGTACCTGTCGGGTCAGCACGGCATGATTTCCGGGATGACTTCCGCGGAGCAGATCGACGGGCCCGAACGGCGTCCCAGGCAGCATGTGCGCATCGTGCATCTGACGGGGCCCGTGTTCCAGGCCCTGGCTGATGGTGACCTGGCGGCCGCGAACGCGGTGAGCCCGGTGCCGCTCTCGGCGCTCTTCATCGACCCTGGGTCGAGAGGGGTGTGGCGAATGCGTAGCAGGCAGATCGAGGAGGACCCGGCCAGCGCGGCATGGGTCAATGGCGTTATCTGGGATGAACGGCAGCAGGTAGCTGTCGGCCATGCTGGCTACCATGGGCCACCCGATCCGTCGGGGATGGTGGAGATCGGCTATACGGTGGACCCGGCGTACCGGCGACGTGGCTTTGCCCGTGCGGCGCTGGTGACTCTGCTCCAGCGTGCTGCCCGTGAGCCGCTGGTACACACGGTGCGGGTGTCCATCCGTCCGGACAACGTCGCGTCCTATCAGTTGGCGTCGCAGTACGGCTTCGTTGAGGTCGGTGAGCAGTGGGATGATGAGGATGGCCTAGAGATCATCTATGAGGTCGATGCCTAGCGTCGGTAGGCCGACAAGTACGTCCGCTCATGGCCGCACAGCGTGCGTTCATGCCGGTCTCTTGCGTGTCGGTGGATTGATGCGCGGTCGCTAAAAGCCTTTGTGGAGCGGGCCTGGCGGGCTCAGGTCGATCGGGCTGGGGCCGGTCAGCACGCCACCCTCTACGGGCAGGGTGTGCCCGGTGATCCAGGCGGCGTCGTCGGAGCCGAGGAACGCGACCGCTGCAGCGATGTCCTCCGGCTCGCCGAGGCGGCCGAGCGGGTACATCGCCTTGAGCTTCTCCAGCGCGTCGGGCTGGGAGTCCCAATTCGGGGTCCGGACGGTGCCGGGGGCGACCACGTTGAAGCGCACGCCGAGCGGACCGTACCGGGCGGCGTAGTTCTGCGACATCGCGATCTGGCCGGCCTTCGCCGCGGCGTACTCGACGTCGCCGAAGGCCGCGATGCCGTTCACCGAGCTGATTGTGACTACGTTGCCGCGGGTCTTCACCAGGTGCGGGATAGCCGCTTGGATGCAGCGGGCGGCGCCGACGAGGGTGAGGTCGAGCTGACGGTGCCAGTCCTCGGCTGAGGTGTCCTCGGGCATCGAGGTGACGATGCAACCGCCCGCGTTGTTCACCACCAGATCGAGCCGGCCAAACCGCCCGACTGCCGCAGCGACCGCAGCGTCGACGTCGGCGCGTGAGGTGACATCGACCTTGACCCCGAGCGCGTGCTCCGCGCCGAGTTCCTCGGCCACCGCCGCAGCCCCGTACTTTCGCAGGTCCGTGACGACCACCGCGCCGCCCTCGGCGGCGACCCGCCGCGCGACGGCGTGCCCGATGCCCTGTGCCGCCGCCGTAACGAGCGCAACCTTGCCCTCGAATCGTCGCATCACCACTCCTTCCGAATCTGTCGTCAGTCTCCCGCGATCAAACCCCGGCTTGGCAGCACCGAGACGCGGCGGAGCACGATCGAACCACCGCCCGCGATCGCCTCGTCCACCATGCCCAGACCAGCGGGCCACACCTGGTCGACTAGTCGACCGTCGTCGGCAGCTGGCGTCGGGTGCGGCGACACGGGGTCTGGAAAGCTGCTCGGTATGCCTGGGATGGACGGCCACGACGTCGAACAAGCCGTGGCGGAGATGGTACGAGTGCTCACGCCGTATGAGTCCGCGGACTGGCAAGTCAGAGCCGGCACGCTGGACTGGAGCTGCTGGACGACAGCCGCCCATGTCGCACATGACCTTCTGGCGTACGCCGGCCAGGTCGCCGCTCGACCGGACAGCGCCTACCTACCGTTCGACCTCGTCGTCCGCGAGGACGCGTCACCCCGCGACCTGCTGCGGATAGTTGCCGGCTGTGGGCGGCTGTTGAGCAACGCGTTGGCGGCATCTGAGCCCACGGTCTGTGCGTGGCACTGGGGACCGACCGACCTGAGCGGCTTCGCGGCCCTGGGGGTGAACGAGACGCTGATGCACACCTATGACATCACCGAAGGGCTCGGGATCGGCTGGCATCCGCCGGAGCTTCTCTGCGAAGCCGTGCTTGCCCGGCTCTTCCCCGACGCTCCGGCGGGTAATCCGGTCCAGGTACTCCTCTGGTCCACCGGGCGTGGAGAACTCCCCGGCCATCCTCGTGTCACCTCCTGGATCATGAAGGCGGCGCTTGAATAGACGTGCTGTGAGCATGTCGAGAATGCCGCGGGTCCCGGGGATACCCGGCGCTCGTCGAGTCGACCCCGCAGTCACACGACGTGGCAAGCCAGCGCCGCTTGTGGACGGTCTCGGAAGAGCTCACCGGCGTCCAGTTCCCGGTCTAACGATCTTTGGAAGCTTTGCCGCAGCCCGGCGTTCCGGTGCCTGGATGACCTGTGCGGGCTCGCCATCGGTCGGATGGAGCACGATGCTTGACGGTCGCCTCCAACTGACACTAGGTTGGTTGCAGTTCGGGTGACGCGAAGGGGGTGTGCGTGGGGCTCAGTAGTCGGAGCGCCGTCGCGATTCACGCGCTCACGCTGTTGGGGCGCTGGGAGGGTCGCTCACTGACCTCCGCCGAGATCGCCGACAGCCTGGCGAGCAACGCGGTTCTGGTGCGGCGCATCCTCGGTAGCCTGCGCGACGCCGGCCTGGTGTGGTCGACCGAGGGGCGTGGCGGCGGCTGGACGCTGGCCCGGCCGCCGCGCGACATCACGCTCCACGACGCGTATGCCGCCGTCGAGGAGGGGCCGGTCCTGTCCCGGCACGCCCATCCGCCCAGCGAGGCGTGCGAGGTCGGGCGCAACATGCAGGCCCTGCTCGAGGAGGAGTTCCGGGAAGCGGAGCAGGCGATGGAGGCGCGACTCGGCCGCACGACCATCGCTCACCTGGTCCAGCGCGTGCTGGCGATCGAGCGCGGGGTCGTGCGACTGAATCGCTAGCCGGTCGATGGCGGAGGCGTGCCCTTCGCCATTTTCTTTGCCTTAACTGTAACTACTACAGTGGCAGTATCTGCCGCGCGGAGGGACGGCACGATGACATCTACGTCGACCATGACCGAACGAACCAGCTCAGGGCTGAGCCTCTTGGCGGTACTCCTGCCGGCGATGCTCGCCACCGTCATCGCCAGCGACATGGTCACTCTCGTGCTGCCGACGATCGGTGCGGAGTTCCAGGCCTCCGAGGCGCAGCTCGCGTGGGTCGTCACCGGCTTCCTGCTGATGTTTTCCGTCGGCATCCCCCTGTACGGCCGCCTCTCCGACCGGGTGAGCATGCGGCGCCTGTTCGGCTTCGGCCTGTTCACCTACGCCGTCGGAAGCCTGGTCTGCGCCGTGGCACCGGATCTGCTCGTGCTCGTGCTGGGGCGGATCGTGATGGGCGTGGGCGCGGCGGCGATACCCGTGCTCTCGATCATCGCGGTCACCCGGCTGCTCCCGGCGGGCCGGCGTGGGACGGGCATCGGTGTCCTCTCCGCCGCCGCGGGCATCGGCACGGCCGCCGGACCGGCGGTCGGCGGCGGGATCGGCCAGGTTCTCGGGTGGCCCGCGTTGTTCTGGCTCATGCTCGCGGTCGCGCTGGTGCTGCTTCCCGGCGCGTGGCGGGTGCTACCGGACGAGCCGCCGGCGGGTGCGAGCCGTTTCGATGTCATCGGCGGCGCCCTTCTTGGCCTGGGTGCCGGGCTGATGCTGTTCGGCATCACGCAGGCGCAGGTCGCCGGCCCGGACGCACCGTCGTGCTGGGGCAGCCTGATGGTGGCGGTCGCGGCGATCGTGCTCTTCGGATGGCGTACGGTCCGTGTCGCGGAGCCGTTCGTACCGCCCGCGCTGTTCGCCAACCGGGTCTATCGGGCGGCGGTCGTCGTCGCGTTTCTGGCCATGGTCGTCAACCTCGGTGGCCTCGTGTTCGTGCCGCTGCTGGTGGTCGATGTCAATGGCCTCGAACCCGGAGAAGGCGCCCTGGTCATGATCCCCGCCGGGGTGGCCGTCGCCGTCCTCTCGCCATTGGTCGGCCGCGTCGCCGACCGCATCGGCACCCGACCCCTGGTGCTGATCGGCCTCGCGGCCATCGGACTGTTCGCCCTGTACCTCTCGAGCGTCGCCGGGCACCGGTCGGTGATCCCGGCCGGCGTCGGGATCCTCGGGCTCAGTGTCGGCTTCCTCCTCGTCATGACGCCGATCATCAGCGCGGCGGCCAGCGCGTTGCCGGCCGACCAGGTCGGCGTCGGCGTGGGAATCCTGCAAGGAGCGCAGTTTCTCGGTGCCGGCACCGGGCCGGCCCTCTTCGGCGTGCTGGTGGCCGCGCGGCAGGAGAGCGGCGGCGGTGCCATCAACCCGGTGCGGTCCGGTGACGCAGGCGCCGCCTTCTCCGACGCCTTCCTCGCCATGGCCGTGGTCGTCGTGTTCGCCTTCGTCGTCGCGTTCCGGATGCGCCCCGCGACGGCCGCCAGAGGCTGAGCCGATGTCCACCCGACCGCTCCCGGGTACCCGCGCCACCTGAATCCTTCGGAGCATCCGATCCGCCCGATCGGCCGCACGAGTCCGGTCGGTAGACGACATACACATCGCCGCCGTACAGCAACGGTCGACCCTCGACCGGCTCCGAAACCGTCACCCCGTAGGGCTCCACGCGGAACTCACCGATCCCATTGAGCCCACCGGTGTACCGAAACGCGTACGTGGCACCGAACGCGTCGACCAGCGTGCGCTCGAAAGCCACCTCCGGATCTACCGGCCGGTCGTGGTACACCGGATGCGGGGTGACGAGTTCGATCCGGTAGCCCTTTCCATTGTGGACGAACGCCCGCGACGTCGGGTTGCCTCCCAGCGTCATGCCGATCAGCTGGTCCGGACCGGCGGGCGGCCAGCCGTGCGGCTGGGCTGGCCGGTAGTCGGGGAGAGCGTGAGTGGTGGTTCACGCCCGCACCGAGGATCGGTGCGAGGTCAGGCGGCCGAGGACGGGCTGCCCGCTACGGCAAGGCGTTGCTCGACCCGCCGCACCGCGGCACGTAGCAGGGGGGCCCGCTGTGCGTGCGCGGCGGCGTTGGGCGAGTCGGGCCCATGCCGGTGCAGCATGTCGGCCAGACGCTGCTCAACGTCCATGACCCGGCCGTTCGGTCCGACCGTCTGATCCGCGTAGATCAGCGCGTCAGCAACCGAGGAGTCCTCACGGGGAAACTGGTTGATCTCGTCGACCAGGCCGCGCACCTGGGCGATGTACCAAGCCGCGGAATGATGGGCGATCAGACCGACTATCCGCGACGACCAACCCGCCGCCTGGAGCTGACGGGCCCCGTCGATCGGATGGAATCCGGTGTCGCGCAGCGCGGCGGCATACCCGATGTCGTGCAACCATGCCGCTGACAGCAGCACGTCGCCCTCGTCGCGCGACCCGACCGTGCCGAGTATCCCTTCGGCCCGCCGCGCCACCCCGATCGTGTGCCGCCATCGTTCCGGCAGATCCACCAGCAGCCGCTGCGCGAGGTCACGGGCGCGGTGGACATCCCCGGTGGGGCCAAGACCGGTCATGGCGCCACAGTAACCACGTGACTACGCTGACGCGTGAACGGCGAGTGACCAGCTGATCCGATCACCACCGGTCGCCCCCATCCGGGACAAACCATCCCGCCGGCGCCGCGACGCCAAGGCGGGTCAGGCTTCAAGCCGTACCCATGTGACCCTTCCGTGACCAAATGAATTCTTCCCCGCAGTGGTCGACGCGTCCCGCGAAGGGGTCGTAACCTGACCGTTCGGAAAACTTCGGGTAACAGAAGGCAACGCGATGAACGGCGCGACGGTCGACGTGGACACCACCACCGACGGCACCCTGGTCATCCAACCTCACGGCACCCTCCACGCCGAAGACGCCGTCGAACTATGCCGCACCCTCGTGCAAGCCGTTCGGCGGATCCGCCCACTACGGCTCATCCTCGACCTGCACGACCTCCACGACCTGGACGCCATCAACCTCGGCACCCTCGCCGCGGCCTGCCACCTCGGGGACGACCACCAAGTCGCCGTCTTCCTCGACCACTCGACCCCAGCGATCGCCGAACGCCTCGCCGCCGCCGGCGTCCCCAGTCACCGCATCCGTCATATCGGCGTCCCGACCTACGTCGATCCACCGCCAGCCCAGTGAAGTCCCGAAGCGGTTGGACGACAGCGACGGAAGCCGCCGGGCGTACGAACTCGGCGCCGGGCACGATCGGCGGTGTGCCGCCCCCTCCAGAAACCTGTAGATCTCCTTGATCAGCGTTGATCAGCGGGTGGCGAGGGTGGTTCCGGCCACGGTCGCGTGCTCGTGCGCGTCTTTCTTCAGGGCAAGGGGCATCGGTAGCCACAGGATCGAGCCGCACCGGGTCACGATCGCCTCGGACGCGGTGGCGGTCGTGGTCAAGGGCACCGCGCTCGTCCGTCGGCAACACCCACTGATGTCTCCATAGACCGTCCTCCAGCGGCGCCTGTCCTATATACTCGTCTGCAAGTACTCGCGGACGAGGTAACGACATGGCCCAGCGGCGCAAGGTGGGAAACCTGATGGCACTGGCCATCCTCTCCGTGGTCACGCAGCGGCCGATGCACCCCTACGAGATGGCCGCCACCCTGCGCCACTGGGGCAAAGACCAGGACATGGAGATCAAGTGGGGCTCCCTGTACACGGTGGTCCGCAACCTGGCTAAGCACGGATTCCTGGAAGAGGTGGCGAGCAGCCGGCAGGGACGCCGCCCGGAGCGCACGGTGTACCGGATCACCGCGGCCGGCCGCGCGGAGTTGGTGGACTGGACCCGGGAGCTGCTGTCCGTGGCGGAGCGCGAGTTTCCGCGCTTCCGCGCGGGCCTGTCCGTGATGGCGGCGCTGCCGCCCGACGAGGTGGCCGACCTGCTCCGGCGGCGGCTCGACGCGCTGGACGCGGAGGTCGCCGCGCGGCGGGAGGCGCTCGCGCGCGACCGTGCCGAGGTGCCCCGCCTGTTCCTGCTCGAGGTGGAGTATGACGTGGCCATCCTGGCGGCGGAGGCCGGCTGGGTGCGCGCCCTGCTGGCGGAGCTCACCGACGGCACGATGTCGGGCCTGCCCGAGTGGCGAGGCTTTCACGAAACCGGCCACCTGCCGGACGACCTGATCCAGCTCGCGGAAAGGAGCGTCGAGAGCTGAGCAAGATCTTGGCGGCGGTGCGGGAACACCGCCGCCAAGGTCGAAAACCCCGAACCGACACGTGCGGGAACACGCCCGGTCCTAAGGCGGCAACACAAGGATATCCGGGTTCTTCTCCGCGCGTCGGTTCATGCCGAATCGCACCGGAGGAGAAAGACATGACACGAGTACGCACCGCCGCCGTCATCGGCGGCGGCATCGCCGGCCCGGTCGCCGCGTTGGCGCTCCGCAAGGCCGGCATCGAGGCGACCATCTACGAGGCGTACCCGGGAAACGCCGACGGGATCGGCGGTTCGCTGGCCTTGGCGCCCAACGGGATGGCGGCGCTGGAGATCGTCGACGCGGCGGCCACCGTGGTGGCGGCGGGGCGGCCGAGTTCGCGCATGGTCATGACCATCGGCAGCCGCAAGCGCCTCGAGTTGCCGAGCCTGCCCGACGTCGGGCCGCTACGCGTCGTCAACCGGGCCGACCTGTACCGGGTGCTGCAGGAACGCGCGGTCGAGCAGGGCATCCCGGTCGTCTACGGCAAGCGGCTGGTCGACATCGAGCAGAGCACCACGTCGGCCGTCGCGGTCTTCGCCGACGGCAGCCGCACCGAGGCAGACGTCGTCATCGGCGCCGACGGCGTGCACTCCACGGTCCGCCGCCTCGTCGACCCGAACGCGCCCGGCCCGAAGTACACCGGGATGCTCGGCTTCGAGGGAATGTCCAGCTGGAAGGTGGACGCGGATCCGGAGACGATGACGTTCGCTTTCGGCAAGCGGGCCTACTACCTCTACTGGCCGGGGGCCAACGGCGGCACGGTGTGGGGCGCCAACCTGCCGCATGCGCGGCCGCTCAGCCTCACCGAGGCGCGGGCCGTGTCCAACGAGCGGTGGATGCGCACCCTGCGCGAGATCTACGGCGCGGACACGCCGGGCGGCGACCTGCTCCGCCACACCGAGCCGGACGCGCTGCAGGCGACCGGCGCGCTGTACATCATGCCGCCGGTGCCGCTCTGGTATCGCGGCCGCACGGTGCTGGTCGGCGACGCGGTCCACGCGCCGTCCAACAGCTCCGGCCAGGGCGCGTCGCTCGCCATCGAGAGCGCCATCCAACTGGCCCGGTGCCTGCGCGACATCGACGACGTGCCGGCCGCTTTCGCGACCTACGAACGGCTGCGCCGCGACCGGGTGGAGCGGGTCGCCGCCCGCGCGGGGAAGATCAACCAAGCTAAGGTACCGGGCCGCGTCGGGCAGGCGCTGATGCCGATACTGATGCCGCTGTTCCTCAAGACGGTCATGAAGCCCGACAAGACGGTCGGCCCCGAGCAGCGCTACCGCATCGACTGGCCCACCCCCGTCTAACACCCGCCCTCCCCATGATCAAGGCGTCCCTCAAGTAGTTCTAACGACTTGAGGGACGCCTTGATCATGGGGATTCGCCGCGACGGCGACGTGATCGAGGTGTCCCCGAAGTAGTAAGAGCCACTTCAGGGACACCTGGATCACATCACCACCAGTTGCTCCAGTACGTCTTTTCACCGTTGCTCGTGTTGACCAGCCCGAGGCGGTAGCCGACCCATGCACAGTTCTCGTACCTGCCGGAGAAGTACTTCGGGCTGTCGGCGGCTCCGTTGGCCTGGGCGGCGCGCTGCGTGCGGGCGTCGCACTTGACGCGGAGGTATGCGCTGCGGCCATCGGGGTCGGTGTCGTAGACACGTCCCCACAGCTCACCGCGGTACTCGCCGTTCGCCTGGCGCGTCCACGTCTTGCAGACGTAGGCCGCGGCGCCGGTGGGCGCGGGGTCCTTCGTGTACAGCCAGGTGCATGCGCCACCGGCCGGAGCGACCCACTGCTCCGCCGGCACCTCGACGAGGAACGGCGCCCCGACCTCCGCGTCGTCTTCGGCGTGTGCGGGAATCGGCCCTGCGAGCGCGAGGCCGGCGCCGATCAGCAGCGCGAGACCAACCCCCAGTGTTCTCCTGATGCTCATGCTAATCCTCCTCTCGCCCGCGGCCTGTCCACGGGCGTACGTAGCCTGCTGTGTGAGCCCTTAACCGACCTGAATCGCTCCGGGATGTTTGCGGATCGCGGGCGGGACTATTGGCAGTTCGGTTAGGACGAACCGTCGTCCGTCGGGGGTGGAAGGAGTCATCTACGAGTTCCGCTGTGGTTCATGGGTAGGTATGACGAGGCCGGACTCGTAGGCGGCGACCACGGCTTGGGCGCGGCTGGTGAGGTCGAGTTTGGTCATGGTGCGGTTGATGTGGGTTTTGACCGTGGCTTCGGTGATGATGAGGTGGGCGGCGATCTGGGTGTTGGACATGCCTTTGCCGACCAGGCGTAGCACTTGGCGTTCCCGGTCGGTGAGTGTCTGCAGTTCGGGGACGGGCTGGGGCGCGTACCCGCTGATGAGGCGGTGCACGATGGGTGGTGCGAGCAGCATGTCGCCGCCGGCGACCGCGGCGATGGCGGCTAGGAGGCGTTCCGGTGGGGTGTTTTTGAGCAGGATGCCTCTGGCGCCGGCACGGAGGGCAGCGTATATGTGTTTGTCGATGTCATAGGTGGTCAGGACGAGGACGTGGGGCGGGTCGACGCCGCCGGTGGCGATGATCTGACGGGCGGCGGAGATGCCGTCTGTACCGGGCATGTGGGCGTCCATGAGGACCACATGTGGACAAGCCGCCGCGGCGAGGGTGATGGCCTGTTCGCCGTCAGCGGCTTCGCCGGCGACTTCGATGCCGGGTGCGGCGCGGAGCAGGGCCGCCAGGCCGGCCCGGATCAGTACTTGGTCATCGACGACAAGCACTCGTATACGTCCCCCGTTGTCGCGCATCGGTCTCCTCCGAAAGCCCGTTCCATGTCGTTCGTGCTAGCCGACGATGGCAGTTGACGCGGTGTCAGCGGATGGTCGACCGATTCGAGGAACAGGACATCCGAGAAATCGGTTCACCGGCCTTCCACCGCCGACGCGGTGGATTTGTGTCACCGGTACTGTCGCTCGGTGTGTTGAACTTCGACTGACGTCTCTCTGACGGGACCAGCCCACTGACGGCGGCTGGCTGGTAGGGAAGAAGCGTGCGAGCCGAAGCGGGAGGGCGCGGTGGTGTTCCGCATTCTCGGACCGGTGCGGGTGTGGACCGGGCAGCGGTCGATGTCGATTGGAGCGGCGAAGCAGCGTGCGGTGTTGGCGATGCTGCTGCTCAACGCCGGTCAGCTGGTTCGGGTGGACCGTCTGGTCGACGAATTGTGGGGCGATCGGCCTCCGGCACGGCCGCGTGTCGCCGTGCATACCTACGTCTACCGGCTGCGTGCCTGGCTGGGGCAGATGTCCGCAGACGGTGTGAGGCTGGACACCGGGGGAGATGGCTACCTGCTGACCGTCCCACCCGACGCGATCGACTGGGACCGGTGGCAGCGGCTGGTGGCCGACGGGCGGGCCGCGCTCGCCGATGGTCTGCTGGAGGCAGGGACCGGCCGGCTGCGTGAAGCGCTGGCCATGTGGTTAGGCCCCGCTCTGGCTGACGTGGACACACCGGCCATCCGGGCCGCGGCGCGGGGCATGGACGAGCACCGCGCCGAGGTGCTGGAGCAGTGCCTCGCCGCTGAGCTGGCGCTGGGGCGGCATGCGGCACTACTGCCCGAGTTGGACACGCTCGCCGCCGCCAACCCCTACAACGAAGGACTGCACGGCAAGCTGATGGCCGCGCTGTCGGCAGCGGGCCGCCAAGCTGACGCGCTGGCTGTATTCGACCGCATCCGGCGTCGGCTCGCCGACGACCTCGGCATCGATCCGGGAGCCGATCTGCGGGAGGTGCACGGCGCGATACTGCGCGGCTCCCTCGTCCCGCCGCCACGCGCGTCAGGGTCGGCCCGGGCCGTTCAGGTGCCGGCCCAACTGCCGGCCGAGGTCCGTGCGTTCACCGGCCGCCATCGCGAGTTGGAAGCGCTGGATGGGTTAATGGCCGCCGACCGGGCGAGCACCGTGGTGATCACCGCTCTGACCGGGACGCCAGGCGTCGGCAAGACCGCTCTCGCCGTGCGCTGGGCCCACCGTGTGGCCGGCCGCTTCCCCGACGGGCAGCTGTACGTCAACCTGCGCGGCTTCGACCCCGGTGGCCGGCTGACGGCTCCCGCGGAGGCGGTACGCGGCTTCCTCGACACCCTCGGCGTCCCACCCGAGCGCATACCGTCCACGCCGGATGGTCAGGTGGCCCTCTACCGCAGCCTGCTGGCGGGCAAGCGGATGCTGGTCGTGCTCGACAACGCCCGGGACGCCGACCAGGTCCGCCCCCTGCTGCCCGGCACACCGACCGCCATGGCCGTGGTGACCAGCCGCAATCAGCTCACGTCGCTGGTGGCCGTCGATGGAGCTGTCCCGCTCGTCCTCGACGTACTTTCCACAGAGGAGTGTCGGGAACTGCTCGCCAACCGGCTCGGCGCCGCCCGGACCGCGACCGAACCGGATGCGGTCGGGCAGATCATCACCGCGTGTGCCCAACTGCCCCTCGCGCTGGCCATCACCGCCGCCCGGGCGCGGCAGACCGGCTTTCCCCTGGCCAGCCTCGCCGCTGAGCTCACCGGGGTTGGTCGGCTCGACACGCTCGACGCCGGCGACCAGCCCAGCCAGATCAGAGCGGTGTTCTCCTGGTCCTACCAGGCCCTCGACCCGCCCGCGGCGCGATTGTTCCGCCTGCTCGGCCAGCACCCGGGCCCGGACACCGCCGCCGCTGCGGCGGCCAGCCTCGCCGCCCACCCGACATCGGACACCCGCCGGCTGCTCGCCGACCTGACCCGCGCCAACCTGTTGCTCGAGCAGAGTCCCGGCCGGTACACCTTCCACGACCTGCTCCGCGCGTACGCCGCCGAGCAGGCCGACCGCCACGACTCGGCCGAACAGCGCCGCGAAGCCACCACGCGCCTGCTGGACCACTACCTGCACACTGCCTACGCCGCCGATCGGCTGCTGTACCCGCGCCGCGATCCGATCCAGCTGTCCCTGGTCCCGACCGCACCTGGCGCGTACCCGGAACACCCGGCCGACCAGCAAAAGGCGATGGCCTGGCTGACCGCCGAGCACCAGGTGCTGCTCGCTGCCCTCCACCACGCCCACGACCGTGGCTTCGACCGCTACGCCTGGCAGCTCGCTTGGTCGCTGGACACCTACCTGGCCCGTCGGGGGCACCGCCACGACCAGATCACCGCGTGGCAGGTGGCGGCAGCCGCGGCCAGCAGGCTGGCCGACCCGATCGCCGAGGCGGACGCCCACAGATTCCTCGGCCGTACCCACACCCAGCTCGGCAGGTACGACGACGCCGGCAGCCACCTGCGGCACGCCCACGACCTTTACGCCCGGGCCGGCGACGCGGCCGGCCAGGCCCACACCGAGATGAACCTCTCACACCTGGCCGAGCGGAAAGGCGAAATCGACAGAGCCCTGCAGCACGCACAGCAGGCCCTCACACTGTTCGAAACCGCCGGCCATCCCACGGGGCCGGCGTTCGCCCGCAACCTGGTCGGCTGGTATCACTCCCTCAACGGCGACCACGTCCAAGCCCTCGCCTTCTGCGAACAAGCCCTCAGGCTGTTACAGCAGATCGGCGACAAGAACGGCGAAGCAGCAACCTGGCACAGCGTCGGCTACGCCCACCACCACCTCGGCGACCACGCCCACGCTGCGGAATGCTACCGACACGGCATCGACATCTACCGCCGCCTCGACGACCGGTACGGAGAAGCCGTCTGCCTCAGCGACCTGGGCGACACCCACGAGGCCGCAGCGGACGACCAAGCCGCCCGCATCGCCTGGCAGCAGGCCCTCGACATCCTCACCAGCCTCGACCACCACGACGCCGCCGCCCTCCGCGACAAACTCCGCCGGCCGCGCCAGCATTCGCGAAGAGAATAGGTTCAGCACCGGTCAACCAGCCCAGGTGCGGCCAGTGTGATGCAGACCAGCCGGCTCAAGGCGCGGTTCATCAGCTGCCGTACGCCTTGACTTCCAGCAGGCCGACCGATTCGCTGCCCTGCAGCAGCACCCGCAGCCGGGTCGTGCTCACGCTGCTGAAGGTCACCCGGTTGTACTGGTTGAGGGCGGCGGGATAGCCGCTGGCGCCGGATACGTCGATGTACGCGCTGCCGTTCCAGGACTGGAGTTTCCATGATGCCGGGACGCGCACGCCACCGTTGTCGTCGAAGAAGTAGACCTCGGCCGAGTCCAGAGTCTGCGCGGAGGGCCAGGTCAGCAGCGCCCACTGCTCGCCGGTTTCGGGCCAGGTGCCCCAGCGCGGGTTCACGGTGTCATTCGACTGGAGCGGCTCGGCGCTGTCGTTGATGGCGGTCACGCTCTCCCATGAGGAGGTGTACGACGCGGACGCCGTCGCGGCCGGGGCTCGGTTCTGGTTGGGTTCCGGACCCGGCCCCGAACCCGCTCCCCTGATGAGGAACAGGTTGTCGGCGACGTTGAAGTTGGTGGCCAGGTAGGAGCCGGCGGCGGGACTGGTGTGGTAGTAGTCGTCATGGTTGCAGTCCAGCCGCTGGTCGTGCGCGCGGTCGGTGCACTTGGTCTGAATGACCACGTTCGGGCCGTCCTTGTAGCACATGACGTCCCACTCGTCGGTGCAGTGCGCCTGCCCGGACGCATTGGGGGCGTTGTTGTTCACCGCGCCGAGGGTGTGGCCCAGTTCGTGCGCGGCCACTCCGGCGCTCCAGCAGCCGTTGTCGGCCCGGGCGTACTCGGGGCCGGAGTTTGATCGGTTGCCGTCGGTCTTGCGGGTGTCGCCGGCGAACCCACCGATTCCACAGTAGACATTGGCGTCGACGAACTGGAGGTACTTGCGGTCGGTGCGGGTGTAGCCGGCGGCCTTGACCGCGTTGAGTAGTGGTGCCCAGTCGTTGGCGTTGAGCGCCGAATCCGGGATCTGCACGTCGCGTACGACCGGGCGGCAGGCGCCGTTGACGTTCTCGGTGACGTACCGCACGTGGCGCTCGCCGCCGGTCTCGCGGGCGCTTTCGTTGAAGATGACGTCGACGCCCGCGGCCAGGGACCGGAAGGTCTCGAGGTACTGGGCGTAGCGGCTGGTCGAACCGCGCACGTAGAGCACCTCGACGCGCCGGCCGGAGGTGCCGTCGCCTTCGCAGACCGCGAGAGCGCTGGCGGCCGAAGCTGTGCCGGCGATCGGCTGGACCCGGCGGTTGACCGACAGGCCAGCCGGTGCCGGGTCGGGACCGTGCGTACACATCGCCGGTGTGACGTCCTTGACCTGCAGCAGGCCGGCACAGGGTCCGTCCTTGGCGAGCATCAAGCCGCTGTAGATCATGCCGAGGCTGGCTTCATCGGCAGGCAGACCTGACGCCGATGTCTCATCGGCGAAGGCGCTACCGCCAAGCAGTCCGATGAGGACGGTGACGGCGCAGGCACCGGAGGCGAGTGCCAGCCGTCGCCGGCGATGGGGACGATCGCGCATGTCGCGGTTTCCCTTCACGAGAACCCGCGCGCCGCCCGGAGGACGCGGGAGACTGCGATGCGCCCGCTGCGCCGCCTTCCTCGCTACCCGGCGGGCAACGGCCGGTCACCGCACACACGGCGAGCTCGTGTGAGAAATGGCCTGTTGCCCAGCTAGACAACCGACGGAGACAGGAACATCAAATGATGTCCCATAGGGAAGCAGCCACGAGTATCGATGTCAAGACTCGGTCGATGAAGCGAACCGTGACGGTCCGTGACCGACACTGGCCAGAGTGCTGGCCACGTGCGCCGCTAGTGCGAGACCGCCCACCAGTTGCGGGCGGGTAGTCGCAACCAGCGGTCGGGCTCGGTGAACGGGCGGGCGTCGGCGGGGCGCACGCCGGCGTAGGCGCAGCAGTACTCGATGGCGCGGTCGCGGTACAGGAAGGTGCGCAAGACCTCGGCGGAGGGCGCGTCGGCCGCGCACCATCCGCCGCCCGGATGCAGGTCCGAGCCGGTGATGACGCCGTCGTGGACCGACTCGCCCTGGTTGCCGCTCTTGGGGTTGGCGTACATCCCGTAGCAGACCGTGCCGGCCGACAGCAGCAGCGGGACGAGTGGCATCGACGCGCCGTACGCCCACGGCTGACTGACGACACAGCCGCCCGGCACGTCGGTGATGCCGAGCGTCAGGATCGAGTCGTCGTCCAGGCCGTCCCACAGGTCCTCGACGTCGATCTCCTCGTCGATGATCGTGGCGTCCAGGCGCCGCACCGCCTCGGTGGAGTCGACGTCCGCCACGCAGCACAGGCTCATGCCGTCGCCGTCGATCTCCGCGAGCGCGTCGGTGAGGCGGCGCGCCTCCGCGACGGCGGCGGCCTCCTGCGGGGTGAGCGTCGCGCCGGTGTCGAACAGGTCCGGCGTCGATCCGGCCAGGCTCAGCCGAGCCGGCGTCCAGCCCGCCATCATCTGCCGGTGGGGATCCGCGCCCGCGGCCACGAGCGCGCGGGCGTTGTCGGGCTTGTCCTCGTTCACGGCGAGCCACAGCGCGGTGCGCCCGTCCTCTACGGCATCCACGTCGTCGACGAGGCGGGCCAGCTCCGCGACCACCTCGGCCGAGCCCTCACGGGCGGCGTGGTGCAGCGGTCGGCCGCGCCCGCGTACCAGGGTGTTCGGGTCGGCTCCGGCGGCAAGGCGGGCCCGCACCTCGCCGAGATCCGACCAGGAGTGCCAGCCCATCCGTGACCAGTCAACGTCCGTCATTCGCACCAGGGTAGGAGAGCCGACAGATGGCCGTATGCCGGACGCGCGAAGCGGGACGTTCAGGGCGAAGTGGCGGGGCGGCGAGCCGGTTCCTGGCCACGGTGGGATCGAGAGGCGCGGCCGCGTACGAGTGGCAGGAAGACCTCGTCGACGATTTCGATCAGCACCTCGTCGGGGACCGAGGGGATGCCGCGCATCGCGTACTCGGCGCGTAGCAGCATCATCGGCGTGGTCGCGACGCGCGGATGAGCGGCCGTCGGGGGTGCCTCGCCGCGTGCGACGGCGCGTTCGAGCATGGTCAGCCAGGCGCGGTCCATGGTCTGCGCGCCCGTCTGTTCGCGCATGAGGTCGAGCAGCGCCGGGTCATCCGCGGCGGCGGCCAGCAGGCTGCGCAGGACCGCTCCGTGCGGCGAGGACCATGTCTCGTTCGCCCGCCGGAGCATCTCCAGCGCGTCGCCCCGCAGGGTGCCCGTGTCCGGGTTCGGTATCGCGGCGTCGGTGAGGTGGCGGTACGCGGCGACGCCCAACGCCGCCCGATGCGGCCACCGGCGGTAGATGGCGTTCTTGTTGGTGCCGGCCCGGGCGGCGACCCGATCCATGGTCATCCCCGCGTAGCCGGACTCGCGCAGTTCGTCCGCCGCCGCGTGCAGGATCGCTCGTTCCAGCTCTTCGCCCCTGCGCCTCGTGCTCATGTCTTGCAGGGTACGTCACGTACCCTATAGGGTACGTGGCGTACCCTATGGAAGAAGGAATTTCTGATGCGCGCCTTCGGCATGAACTACGACACCGGCTTCGTCAGCGCCGGTTCCACCACCCATGAGCCGTTCGACCCCGAGACCGTGCGGCGCGACATGCGCGTCATCCGTGAGGAGTTGCACTGCGACGCGGTGCGCGCCACGGGTGGTGTCCAGGACCGGCTGGAGCTGGCCGCGCGATTCGCCGCCGAGGCTGGGCTCGAGGTGTGGTACTGCCCGTTCACCAACGGCCTCAACCGCGACGGGCTCATGGCGTTCGTGCTCGACGCGGCCGAGCGGGCCGAGCGGCTGCGGCGCAGCGGGGCCTCGGTCGTGTACCTCACGGGCTCCGAGATCTCCATGTGCACCGACGGTTTCCTGCCCGGCCGTGACCTGGCCGAGCGCATGGCGCTGTTCACCGATCCGATGCGGATGCGGGAGGCGGTCCCGGCCGCGCGCGCCGCGGTACGCGACTTCCTCGCCGAGGTGGTGCCCGCGGTGCGGGAGCGGTTCGGCGGCCCCGTCAGCTACGCCTCGATCCCGCTGGAGGACGTCGACTGGGCGCCGTTCGACATCATCGCCAGCGACGCCGGCTACCGCGACGCGACCAACGCCGCGGCGTTTCCGCAGACCTTGGCGGCGGCGGTGGGGCAGGGCAGGCCGTACGCCGTGACCGAGTTCGGCTGCTGCACCTTCCGTGGCGCGGCCGACGTAGCGGGCGCGGCAGAACCGGTGACCTACGACGAGCACGGCCGCGCCGCGAAGCTCACCGCACCGCTCGAGCGTGACGAGGACGGCCAGGCCCGCTACATTGTCGACCTACTGCGCGACTACGAGGCCGGTGGGGTGGAGGCGGCGTTCGTATACACGTTCGCCAACCGGCACCTGCCCACCACTGGCGACCCGGCGCACGACTTCGACCTGGCCGCGCGCGGGATCGTGCGGGTGCTGCCGGACGGCTCGTGGACGCCGAAGGCCGCGTTCCACGCACTGGCCGAATACGGCCGTACGCGCACCCAGACCGTCGCGAAGTAGTTACCCGATCCGCCTGGGCCGGGTCGGCGACCCGGCCCAGGCGCCATTACGGCGTGCGGGTGCAGCTGACCGTGGGCGGGTTGTTGGCTGCGTTCCAGTTGCCGATGAACCCGAATGTCGCTGTCTGGCCGGGTGGCAGCGCGCCGTTCCAGCCCTCGTTGCGCACGGTGTACGGACTGCTGCCGGGGATCGCGGTCCGGCCGCCCCAGATCTGGGACAGGGTCTGGCCGTTGGCGAAGGTCATGGTCACGGTCCAGCTCGTGGTGCCGGTCGTTGCGGTGTTGGCGACCCGGACCTCGCCCTGGAAGCCGCCGCTGCCGGTGCCCCACTGGCCGATCCGTACAAAGGTGGCCGAGCAGCCATCCGTGCCCGTCGGCGGCGGCGAGGTCGTCGGTGGCGGTGGGGACGTCGTGGTAGGCGGTGGAGACGTGGCGGTCGGCGGCGGCGACGTCGTGGGGCTCGTCGGTGGACCGGTGGGGTCGGCCACGAGGACGCCGCGCCCGTCGGTGCCCAGATACACCCGGCCGTAGACGTTCGGGTCACCGGTGATGGCTTGGCCGGCGTTGCCGTACTGGTGCTGGTCGTCGTTGATCCGCACCCAGCTGACGCCCGCGTCGTCGGACCGGTGCACGCCCCGGACACCGTCGATCGTGGCCATCGTGTACAGCGCCTTGTTCGTGCGGCCGGGGGCCGGCGCGCCGAATCCGATGCTCACCGCGCTCGAGCTCGCCGCGATCTCGTTGAACGTCGAGCCGGAGTCGGTCGAGTGGTAGAGGCCGGTGTCGCTGGCGAGCCAGATGTCGCCCTCGACGCCGGGCATCGTCGTGAACTGGCCGGTCGAGCCGAGGCCGGTCGCGGCCGCGGTGAAGCTCTGCCCGCCGTTGGTGCTCACGTAGAACGTGCCGCCGGAGAACCCGTAGAACTTGTTCGCGTTGACCCGGTCGGCCTCGATGCGGGCCTGGTTCGGCAGGCCGCTGGACTGGCTGAACGAGCCGCCCACGCTGGTGGAGTAGAACACGCCCGCGTTCTCGCTGCTCCACACGACGCGGCTGGCGTCGGCGTTCATGGCCACGTGGCCGCGCTGGGCGCCGTCGGGCACGCTGCCGGCGAACCAGTTCGCTCCGGCGTCGGTGGAGTACGCGATGTTCGCCGAGTTGGTGCGGTCGGTCTGGCCGACGCGGACCATCCACATCGGATTGCGCTCGGCGTGGTCGAGGCTGGTGACCGCGCTCATGAACGGCGTATACATCAGGGCCGGGACGGCGTCGATGTTCGTGTGGCGGAACCCTCCGATGTCGAGCATGCCGGAGAACAGCGCCCCGCTCGGGTGGCTCACCAGATCGGTGACGACGCTCGACTCCATGCCTCGCACCATCGGTGCCAGGTTGACCGTGCCGCCGGTGTCCAGCGCCGTCAGGTTCGTCGTGCCATAGACCGAGGCGCCGCCGTACATCATCCGGTTGGAGTCGAACGGGTCGATCTCCAGCGCCTCGGTCATCCAGCCGAGCTTCGGTGCCTGCTCCGGCGGGGAGGGCTGGGCGGCGTATGTCAGCCACGGCACCGAGCTGATGTCGAGGTTGTAGTGGTTGGTGCGGTTCCCGTTCGGGTAGTCCCAGAAGGACCGCCACGTCGCGCCGGCGTCGGTGCTACGGAAGATGAACGTGTCCGGCCACCACGAGCTGTAGCCGGTGACCATGACCGTGTTCGTGGCCCGCTTGTCGATGGACAGGCCGGCGAAGCCGTACCAGTTGTCGCCGCCACCCGGCGTGGGTGGGGTGATGTCCGTCCAGGTGCCGGTGGAGATCTGGTACCGCCACACCGCGCCGGTGCCGCCGTCGTACGGGCCGCCCTTGTCGCTGGTCGCGATGTACAGCGCGCCGCCGGCGACCTCGCCCTGGTGGGCGAACGCGCCGGTCGGCTGGCCGGGGACCCGCTCCCATGTGGACCCACCGTTGGTGGAGCGGTACACGGTGTTCTGCAGGTCCGCCACGCCCACGTAGATGCCGGGCGTCGTGCTGCCGGAGGTCCCGCTGGCCTTGTCGAAAGCGACCCATACCACGCCCTGGTTGAACGACAGGTATCCGTTGGGGTCGGCCGGGTCCTGCGCGTAGTTCCCGGCGTTGGGGAAGTTCGTGACCTGCGACCAGGTCACGCCGGCGTTGGTGCTGCGCCACAGACCCTGACCGGCCTCGGCGCCGAAGTACAGCACGTTGTTGTTGTTCGGGTCCACGGCCAGGCGTTCGCCCATACCCCGGCCGGGCATGTTGCCGCCCACCTTGAACGGCAGCTCGGTGGCCTGCCACGTGGTGCCCCGGTCGGCGGAGCGCAGGATCGCGCCGTTGTTGGGATCCCAGCTGTTGAGGTACATCCCCACGGCGGCGTACACCCGGGCCGGGTTGACCGGGTCGCTGGCCAGGCTCAGCACGCCGTTCCAGCCCCAGCGGTCCCAACCCACCCAGTCCAGCAGGGGCCGCCAGGTGCTCGTGCTCTGGTTCCACCGGTACGCGCCGCCAACGTCGGTGCGCGCGTAGATGAGGTTCCGCTCGGTCGGGTTGAAGACGATACCGGAGACGAATCCGCCCGCGTCGAGGCGGACGTTCCTCCAGGAATACGGCACGGACGGGGCGGCGCTGGCGCTCGGGACGTTCATCGTGACCAGTGCGACCGCCGTCGCGCCCACGGCCAGCGCGACTGACAACGCGCCGGCGACCTTCTCGCGCATGTGCGGGTCCTTCCTTGAGGCAAGCGGGTTCCGTGTCGACGGACACCGTCTGAAGCGGCGCGCCACGCATGGAGGGCCACTGAACGGGTCACGCGCGGAGAGGCGGCGGTGACCGCCGGGCCACGGTTGCGGCCAGCAGGGCATGACGACGTTGCAGGTGATCTCCTCGGGGTTCAGAGAGATCGATGGAAGCGCTACCAGCCATCCTTAGTTAGGCCAGTTATGAAAGTCAATACCTGGTCGCAGCCGTCCAGCGCGGAGGGGGCGCGGGTCCGGTCGGTCTCCGGGGCCGCTAAATAAAGCAACTTGGATAAGCGTCGATCCGCGCCGGTCCGCCGCCCATCCGAGGTCGGATGAGGTCGGATGAGGCGCCCTTGGTCGCCGCGTCCACGAGGACAGCGCTATGCGGACCGGCCTGTCACGAAGCCCTCGTACTGCTTGACGACCGTCTCGGTGGGTCCGTCGGCTCGGATCACGCCTGACTCCAGCCAGATCGACCGCTCGCAGGTGTCGACGATCGATGCCATCGTGTGACTGACCAGGAAGACCGTGCCGGCGTCGGCGCGTAGCTGGCGTACCCGTTCCTCGCTGCGTCGGCGGAACCGCGCGTCGCCGGTGGCGAGCGCCTCGTCGATGAGCAGTACGTCGTGCCGCTTCGCGGCGGCGATGGAGAACCGCAGGCGGGCCGCCATGCCAGACGAGTACGTGCGCATCGGCAGCGAGCTGAAGTCGCCCCGGTCGTTGATCCCGGAGAACTCGATGATCTTGGGTGTCTGTTCGCGCACCTGGGCCTTGCTCATCCCCATGGCGAGGCAGCCGAGCTCGACGTTGCGCTCGCCGGATAGATCGTTCATCAGGGCGGCGTTGACGCCGAGCAGCGACGGCTGGCCCATCGCGTAGAGGGTGCCCCGGTCGACCGGCAACAGCCCGGCGATGGCCCGGAGCAGCGTCGATTTGCCGGAGCCGTTGGTGCCGATGAGCCCGATCGCCTCTCCCCGGTACGCCGTGAAGCTCACGCCCTTGATCGCGTGCACCTCGCGGATGGTCGGCGGGCGGCTGCGGGTGACCAGGCGGCGCAGGCCGGCCACCGGCGATCCGGTGCCCGGCGCGCCGGCCCCGTGCACCCGGTAGACCACGTGGATGTCGTCCGCGATGATGGTGGGGATTCGTTCAGCCACGGCCGTACTCCTGTTCGCCCCGCCAGAAGTACACGAACCCACCGATGCCGGCCACCAGTGCCCAACCGATGGCCAGCGCCCACAGCACCGGCACGGACGAGGCCAGCGGCGCCCCTTCGAGCAGCGCGTGTCGCATCAGTTCGATGTAGACCAGCAGCGGGTTCGCCTCCAGTGACCGGGCGGCCCACGTCGGCAGGTGCCGCTCGAAAAGCGTGACGCTGTAGAGCACGCCGGAGGCGTACATCCAGGTCCGCATGATGAAGGGCATGAGCTGCTTCAGATCGGCCAGCTTCGCGCCCAGCCGCGCCATGACCAACGCGATGCCGGCGTTGAACACCGACTGCAGCACCAGCGCGGGCGCGACCACCAGCCATTCGACGCTGATCGGCTCACCGGTGACCAGGATGATCCCGACCAGGACGACGATCGAGGCCACCATGTTGCTGAACTGGGTGAGCGTCACCGCGATCGGCAGGCAGGCCCGTGGGAACCGCAGTGCCCGGATCAGGCCCAGATTGCCCGTGATGGCCTGCACGCCACCCTGGATGGCGCTCTGGCTGAAGACGAAAACGAACAGCCCGGTGCACAGGTAGGCGATGAAGTTAGGGACGTCGGCCTTGGTGTTGAGCACCACGCCGAAGATGAGGTAGTAGACCGCGGCGTTGGTCAGCGGGGTGAGCACCTGCCAGAGCCGCCCGAGCCGGGCCGTGCTGAATGCGGAGACGACCCGCGCGTCGGCGTATGCGGAGATGAAGTGCCGGTACGACCAGAGGCGACCGGTGTACGCGGCGAGGCTCGGTCGCGCGCCCGCGACGGTGAGACCGTGCTTGGCGGCCAGCTCCGCCAGCGCCAGGCGCGCGGCGGGATCCGCCACTGCTGCCGCCGTGTCGGTCATGACCCCATCCTTGTCATCGGCACAGCGCTCCTTCGTGACCAGCGAACGATAGAACGCTACCGTATCGACGCCACGCGTAGGGTAGCCACGCCGACGTCGATACGCAACCGTAGCGTCGTTGGGCTATATTGCCCTGGTGACGGCCGCGAACAAGAGACCACCAGCTGGCGCGGCAGTCCTCCGGGAGGAGGTCACCAGCGCCATCCGCCAGGCCGTCATGCAGGAGCTCGCCGCGGTGGGCTACGGCCGACTCTCGATCGAAGCGGTCGCACGCCGTGCGGGGGTGGGCAAGACCGCGATCTATCGCCGGTGGAGGTCCAAGCTGGAGATGGTCTTGGAGATCGTCTCCGGGGTCGCGGGTCAGAGCCTGCCGCTGCTCGACACCGGTAGCCTGCGCGGCGACATCGAGATGCTGCTGCGGATCGTGGCCCGCGCCCTCCAGCACCGGCTGGCCTCGCAGATCATCCCCGACCTGCTCGCCGAGGCGGCCCGCAACCCGGAGATCGCGCAGACCCTCCAGGACGCGCTGCGGGCCAACCAGCGCCAGGTGTCCGAGCTCCTCATCGGACGGGCCATCGACCGCGGCGAACTGCCGGCAGACACTGACCCGGACGCCGCCATCGATCTGGTCATCGGCCCGATCTACTGGCGACTCGCCGTCTCCCGCACTCCCTTGCCAACGGGATACGTGACCGCGCTCGCCGCCTCGATCGTGGCGGCGCTCGGCGCGTAGACCGCCTGGGGCCGAGTCCATGCTCCGCTATGTGCGTCTGCCCCGCTACGCCGCGACCCGTGCCAGGAGGGCCGCCAGCGCTGGGTTTTCGTTGGTGGTCCGCCAGACGCAGTGCAGGGTGACGGTGTTTCCTCGACGTCCTCGACGTCGAGGAACGTGAGGTTCTCCAGCCGCAGGGCCGAGGCGGAACGCGGCACGAGGGCTACGCCCAGGCAGGCGTTCACGACGGCCAGGACAGTGTGGACCTGGCTGATGTGCTGGACGTAGCGGGGCGTCAATCGGGCCTGGTGGAAGGCTGTGACGACCAGCTCGTAGAAATACCAGGCCTCGGACGGTGAGTAGGTCACGACATCGTGCTCGGCGAGGTCGGCGAGGCGGGGTGGACGGCCGAGGGTGGTGAGCGGGTGCCCGCGGGGAGCCCGGCCGACGTGGCCTTCCTCGGCGACGGCCACGAAACCCCGAAGTTGATCGAGGGTGTACATCGACGCCTCCTGATGCCGAGAAGGTATCAGGTGATGCCAAATCTGTGTTGGATCGGTATGGCGTTGCTCGCTTAACGTACCGGTCACCTCGTCGAAACGGAGTTTGAAGTCATGACGCGTCATGCCCCGGAGGAGATTCGGCAGGTGCTGGGCGGCGGGCTGCTGTCGTTCCCGGTCACCCATTTCACCGCCGGGCTGGACTTCGACGAGGCGGCGTACCGGGAGAACCTGGGGTGGCTGTCGTCGCATCCGGCGGCGGGGCTGTTCGTCGCGGGCGGCACCGGTGAGTTCTTCTCGCTGACGACGGGTGAGGTCGGGCGGGTGGTGCGGGCGGCGGTGCGGGAGACGGCCAGTACGGTCCCGATCATCGCCCCAGCCGGCTACGGGACGGCGCGGGCGGTGGAGATGGCCCGCGACGCCGAGGCGGCTGGCTACATGCTGGTTCCGGCCCGCCCAGGTCTCGGCCTGACCGTCAGCGAGGACGCTCGCGCCTACCTCGCTGAGCGGGCGGAGGTCACGGTCAAGGCCTGAACCTTCGCGCCCATCCTGCCCGACGGCACCAGGCCGTGCCGCATCGCCAAAGCCCTTGAGGAGAGCTGATGAGACGACGACTCGCCGGCGCCACGGCAGGCCTTCTGGCGATCGGCCTTCCGGCCATGCCCTCGCCCAGCCAAGGGACGCCGCGCTCAGTTGGCGACAAGACCACCGCCATGGTCGGGTTCGTGATCGGCGAACCCACTCTGCGCGCACGCGGGGAAGGGGCGCAGGTGGCGGTCCCGGTACTCACCGGCCGACAGCGGACGTGGGCGGTCACCGAGATCGTGCCGGTCTCGGTGGCCGAGACGATCCAGAACTCGGTGGCACCCGGGGCACTCGTCGACTATCGCATCTGGCACCGTGACGTCGTCGTCCCGCCGGACCCATCCGCGACCTTCCACACGGTACTCACGAAGGGACGGACGCCGGTCTTCGACATGAAAGAGTACGGGCCCGAACTCGCGCCACGCGACGGCCGGCCCGGCGACCTGGTCGCCGCCGGCTGGGTCCACGGCAAGCGCAACGGACAGATCACCATCGGCGACGGGCGGAAAGTCACCCACGACATCGGCGGTCGGGCGCTGCCGAAGGCCGCCAAGCGATACGAGGAGACCTACCGCGTCGACCGCGACGCCGAGGTCTACGAGGTGAACACCGCCGACCTGACCCGGTCGCGACCGTCGTCGTTCGACCGGATCCCGGTGACGAAGGACTACGACTACGCCACGACCGAGCGGCAGGCCGCCGTCGTCGTCTTCGACCGCGACCACCGGCAGGCCGACTCGGCGAAAGTGCGGACCATCTACTACTTCACGCCACCCGACACCTCAGACGGCCTCCCCGTCTGGGACGTGCCCACCCAAAGCTCCCTGCTCAACGACAAGGGCATCGACCCGGTGTCCGGGCGCCCGTACGCCGACATCCTGGCCACCGCCGTTAGCCAGGCGCCTTACACCCGCAGCACCGAGCCTTTCGAAATCGTGAAGGACACGCTGTTCTACGTCGGCGACAACGAGGTGGCCCTCTACCTGATCAACGCGGACATGGGCACACCGAGAAAGTCGGACGACCGGCTCGTCCTCGTGGACACCGGGTGGCCCAACAGCGGATACCAGTACTGGAAAAACATCGAGCGTATGGGCTTCGACCCGCGCCAGATCACCGATGTGCTGCTCTCACACGCCCATCTCGACCACTACGGGACAACACGGGAACTCGTCACCATGATCGAGAACGCCGGCGGCGACGTCACCCTGCACGCCTCCCGCGCGGACACCGAGGGCATCCAGCACGACGGACTCGGGAACACCTGGAACATCCCGCCGGCCCTACCAGCGACTGAGAGACTGCTGCGCGAGCGCGCCAGATACTACGTCTACGACACGTTCATCGACCTCGGGAACGTTCGAGTCATGCCCGTGCCCACCCCCGGACACACGGTGGGCACGACGTCCTTCGTCTTCGACATCGACGACCCGGACGGTGCCGGTCGCGTCACGTTCGGCTTCATGGGCGGCTACGGCTTCAACGGGATGGAACGGGTGACGGCGACCAACGGGTTCCGCCGGTTGAGCTTCCAACTCGGCCTATCCTGGCTCCAGCAGCGCGTCGACGTCGAATACGTCGCACCCTCGCACACCAACCAGTACCCGATCGTGGAGGTGTACCAGGCGCTCAAGGCATACAACAACGACCCGGCCAACCGCAGACGCCCGCTCGACATGCTCGACGCCCTCACCACCGGAGAGTTCGTCAACTTCAACGAGAAGCGCTACGCCGTCGCGACGCACGCCCTGAGCGACACGCAGCCGAACTACCAGAGCATCGAGACCTACGGGCCATTCAAACCCGGCCGTGAGAACGGCGCACGCGACGTGGCCGTCACTCTGATGGACGCTGGCAAGGTGATCAGGGGATACGACAAGCACATGAACGTGAACCCGAAGGTCCCACTGCTGGCGGACGGCATCGTGATCGAACGGGACAGCTACGTGCACGATCCCGACGGCTACTACGTGCAGTTCTACGCCGACGTGCACGACTCGTACGAGGGATTCCTGCCAGATAGCGGCCCGGTCGAGTCGTACCGCCCGACTCCGGGAGCCCCCGAGATCCTCCGCACCCAGCGATTCCCCAGCAGAGCGCGGGCCGAAGCCGTTCTCGCCGGCGTGACAGCCGGTGGCACCTACCGCGTCGACCTCACACCCGCGAGCGCGATCGTCGTTCCTGCGTACGGTCCGGTCTTCGAGGCGATCAGCTGACGAGCATCCGACCGGCGGTAACTCAAGCCTGCGATCCAACCCCCGACGACGCCACCATCCTCTGTACGGCGCGTGCGGCCCCATGGCGGGGCCATCGCCAGCGAGTTTCGCCGAGAACACATTCGGTCAACAAACGCGAAGTCGTTGCCCGCCACCGGCTCGGCTTCCACGCCGTCGATCAGGATCCTCGCCGAGCAGTAGCCGGTGCCTCCGTAGCACGCGCTTTCGGCGGTCCAGCGGGCCACGATGAAGCTGCTGGACTGCGCGAAGACGCCGATCGTCCGTACCGTCGTGAAGGTTGCGCCGGCGTGGGTGGTGGCCGCGTTCTCGGTGGAGACCACCGTCCGCGTCACCGTGGTGCCGCTCTTGGACGTCGCCACGGCGACGGCCGCACCGGCACCGGTGAACACCAGCGCGGCGAGGGCGGCAACCAGCACGAAAATCGCCTTACGGGCTGCCGCATCGCCTCGGGATCGCCGAAGACGGCCTGCGGACCGTAGGCGCCGTCGTTGATCTCGACGGCGCACCACCGAGCGGGCGAGCCGGCCGGCACGAGTTCGTGAATGCGCATGCTGAACGTCATCACGGCATCGAACTCCTCCTCGTCCTCGTCCTCGTCGTGCGTGATCCGCCACTCGCGCGGCTCCCCGCCGCAGCGGAACCGCAGCACGTGGTGACCGCCCGCCTCGTCGTCCACCACGTCGACGTCCGTAATCGTGATCAGTCCACGCGTGCGGTCTGCGATCAACCGCAACTGCTCCTCGTACAGCTGGGCCCGTCTTCACATACTCCGCGGAAGGCATCTGGGTCGACGTCGTACCAGATCCCCAGACTGTTGAGCAGCCTCAGCACGGCCCGGTTGTCGGGCACACCGAAGTAGTCAAGCGTCCTGTCCAACATGGCCGGTTCCAGGGCATCTACCACTGTCGGCGCATCTACGAGGCCGAGCTCGACGACGCGCTCCGCCACCTGGCGAATGGTCAATGTGGACTCCACAGGCTGCACGCCCCTCCCGACGATGCTTGCCGTAGTTGAGGATTATGCTTGTCATCGATCCCGTTCCGTACCCGTCGATCCTATCTTGAAGGTCATAGACCTCGGTTCCCTGCCGCCAGCCGCGCACCCGGTGCAGGTCATAGACGGCGCGGATGTTTCCGCTGAACCCACCTTCGTGGCCCGGCGCGCGGCACCGACCGGGTGGTCGATGCCGCCGCCCACCTCGTCCATGGTGAATCTGAGGTGATCCGCATCCAGCGGACCCTCATCTCGCAGGAGAAGGGGAGTGCCTGCCGTAGGGGTTACTGACCGGGCGGTCCTCTTCTGCGGGGGTATCGCTTAGCTGAGCGATACCCCCGTGCGCTCGGCAAAGGCGGACACCAGGGCGTCCTGCGCCGCCTCGTCGTATGCGTCGGAGTGAACGCGATCCTCAGATTCCCTGTGGGAGACTGGCCTCCCGGGTAGGTGTCTTCGGCCAGGAGAACCAGGGTCGTGTAGCTCTCGCGGAGGTCGTCGGGGGCGTAAGGGCCGTTGTGGACCCCCATGAGCGTGGGTATCCAGTCGGCGGGTGACCGCCTTGACGCGGAGCTCGGGGTGCCGCCGGGCTATCCCCGTGGCGGGCGTTGCCATGTGGAGTTTGCTGTTTGTTGTAGTTGACGTTCGTTGTGTTGTAGGTATTCACCCCGTGCGACCCGCCCGCCAACCCTGCTGCGATCAGAAGCGCTCGTAGGTGACGCGCCAGCCTTCTGCCGGGTCCGTCGGCGTCAGGACCAGCCGGTCACCCGAGACGTTGAAGACGCGCGTCAGGCGCTGGCCGATGAGGTTGCGCACCGCTGACGACTCGACGGTCACGACGAACGTGCGGGCGGCCTTGTTGACGGCGACGGTCCCGTAGAAGGCTTCGTATCCGTTGATCGTGTACGGGGTGTCCGCAGCGTTCGGGTCGGGGTTCATGGCCTGCACCGACATGGTGCCGGACTTGGTGAAGATGATCTGGCCGGAGTACGGCACGGGTCGCAGGTTGCCGGGGGTGCCGACCTCCAGGGAGGTCATGCGCCATCCACCAACCAGGGGCGACGTGTCGCGATGGGCCATGCTGGGCTGGGCGAACAAGAACGCGGACACCAGCAGCACAACCGCGATGGCGAGCGGAAGGATCAGCGCACGCGGGGCGATCTTGAATTTCGTTGTCATTGTTCGTCGGTCCTCTTTCTCACAGATGATGTGGCGGAAGCCGTTTGGGCCTGGCTTCCGGCAGGCGGACCCGTGGGCCGCCCTGCGGCCGTGCCGCACGCCGGAAATCAGCAAACCGCGTCAACCGGCGGGCGGGGAGTTCCTGATGGTGGGTGTACCAGCAGGGCACCCCTGTCAGGCCTCGGCATAGTCGTCAGGTGATGCCGAGCAGCGTCAGCGTGCGGCTGCTGCCGCGGGCGTGATGGCTCGATCCGCCCGGCGGTGCGTCGGCGTCCCTGCGTGCGGTCGCCAGCAGGTCTTCCACCAGTCGGTAGCGCGGTCGATGACGCTCACCGTCCGTCCACGTTGCTCCGCCGTGGCGTCTGGATAGGTGAGCGTGGCGTCCAGATGGGGTGTGGATGATCGCCAGCGGGCTGCGCAGTTCGTGGGAAGCGTCGTCGATGAGCTGACGCTGGCCGCGGAACGCCTGGTCGAGCCGATCGAACATGGAGTCGGCGATCTGGGATGTACCGCGAGTACACCCATCGTTGGTGACTTCCTCGCGGCGAATGCAGCGGGTGTGCTGGTCGGCAAGAAGCTTCCAGCCCCGCGGAGAAAGAACAAGATGCCCTCATTGACGTCCCTGCCCGAGCCGATGATCGCCCCCGGGGAGAACGCCGATCGGGTGGGTCGCCAGGCGGCGCTCACCTCCGGTCTGGTTGCCACGGTGATCTTCTTGACGGCGATCGCGCCGTTGGCCACGGATATGTACGTGCCGGCGTTCCCGCGGGTGGCCGGTGACCTGTCGGCGACGGCGACGCAGGTGCAGTTGACCCTGACCACGTTCTTTGTCGGCATGGCCCTGGGCCAGTTGATCGGCGGCCCGGTCTCGGATCAGCGGGGCCGGCGCCGGCCGTTGATCGCCGCGCTCGTGCTGATGGTCGCCGCGTCGGTCGTGTGTGCGCTGACGCCGTCGATCGGGGTCATGACGGTGGCCCGGTTCGTGCAGGGTTTTACCGGCGGCTGGGCGATGGTGATCGGCCGGGCGGTGATCGTCGACCTGGCGACCGGCGCCCGGTTGGTCCGGGTGCTGAACGTGGTCGCCGGCGTCGGCGGTGTCGCGCCGATCGCCGGGCCGTTGCTGGGCGCGGCCATCCTGCAGTTGTCGGGGTGGCGGGTGTCGTTCTGGGCCGTTGCGGCTCTAGGCGTGGCGATGGTGGTGGCGGTGCTGGTGGCGGTTCCGGAGTCGCTGCCCGCGCAGCGGCGGCACGGCGGTGGTCTGCGCGCCTTCGCGGTCGCCGGCCGGCAGGTGTTGACCCGGCGCCGTTACGTCGGATATCTGCTGGTCACCGGTTCGGCGATGGGTGCGCTGTTCGCCTATGTCGCCACCTCGGCGTTCGTGCTGCAGTCGATGAACGGCATGTCACCGATCGCGTATTCGGTCGACTTCGCCGCCAATGCCGTCGGCATGACCGTGGCCGCCCTGGTCACGGCCAGGCTGGCCGGGCGCGTCTCCACCCGCAAAGTCATCGCAGTCGGGCAGGTGGCAGCATTGGCGGCGGGCGTGGTGATGCTCGCCGGGGCGCTGTGGTGGGGCACGCCGCTGCCGTTGGCGGTCGGCTGCTTCTTCGTGCTGATGACCGCGCAGGGCTTGATGATCGCCAACGGTGGTGCGCTGGCCTCCGCCGAGGTTCCCGAGCATCCTGGCACCGGCTCCGCGGTCCTTGGGTTCGTCCAGTGGGTGGCCGCCGGCATCATCGCCCCGATCGCCGGGCTCGGCGGCGAGCACACCGCGGTACCGATGGCGCTGCTCATGATCGGCGGTGCCGCCTTGTCGATGTACGGCCTGCTGGTGCTAGCCCGGCGCGGGCCCGCGACCGTCTCGCTTTGAGGCACGCCAATGCGAAAGGCGGGCGAAAGTCTGACGTCCGTGGGGTGTACCAGCAGGGTATCCCTGCGGCGGCCGAAAGCTGCTTACGTGGACCGCGTCATGTTTGCGCCGTTTCGGCGGTTCGGTCCGACGTCCCCTTTCGCTTTCGTAAGGAGTGAACGTGTCCAGTGACCTTTCGGTGTCGTCGCTGTCGCGGCGAACGTTCATCGCCTCGACGGCCGCCGTCACCGGTACTGCGGCCGCTGGTGGCCTGCTGCCGGAAACTCCGGCCGAGGCGGCACCGCCGCATGCTGTTCCTTCGCGTACCGTCACGCTGCGGGTGAACGGCCGGCGCCACCGGCTCACCGTCGACACCCGCACATCGCTGCTGGACTTACTGCGCGAGGACCTGGACCTGACCGGCACGAAGAAGGGCTGTGATCAGGGCGCGTGCGGGGCCTGCACGGTTCTGGTCGACGGCCGGCGGGTCAACAGCTGCCTCACCCTGGCCGTGCGTCTGGACGGCGCCGAGGTGACCACCATCGAGGGTCTGGCAGACGGCGATGACCTGACCGCGTTGCAGCAGGCGTTCATCGAGCAGGACGCCTTCCAGTGCGGGTTCTGTACGCCGGGTCAGATCGTCTCCGGCACCGCGTGCATCCGTGAGGGCCATACCGGGTCCGCGGCGGAGATCCGCGAGTGGATGAGCGGCAACCTGTGCCGGTGCGGCTGCTACGTGAAGATCGTCAAGGCGGTCGAGCAGGCCGCCGGGAAGCGGTGAGGCGATGTTCCCCTTCATCTACACCACAGTCACCGACACCCGGGCCGCGGTGGCGGCCGGTGCTCGTGGCGGCCGGTACATCGCCGGCGGCACCACTCTGGTCGACCTGATGCGCGAGACCGTGGAACGTCCCGGTGAGGTGGTCGACATCGAGGCGTTGCCGCTGCGCACCATCACCACCACCGGGGGCGGCGGCCTGCGGCTGGGCGCCCTGGTGCGCATGGCCGACGCGGCCCGGCATCCGCTGGTGCGCACCGCCTACCCGGTCGTGTCGCAGGCCCTGGAATTGAGCGCGTCCCCGCAGTTACGCAACATGGCCAGCCTCGGCGGCAACATCATGCAGCGCACCCGCTGCACCTACTTCCGGGACGTGTCCGCGGCCTGCAACAAACGCGATCCGGGTTCCGGCTGCGCCGCCCGTGACGGCTGGAACCGCAGCCACGCGATCCTGGGCACCTCGCCGGCATGCGTGGCCACCCACCCGTCGGATCTCGCCGTCGCGCTGACCGCGCTGGAGGCGAGCGTGCATCTGCTCGGCCCGGCCGGAGTGCGGCAGGTGCCCATCGGTGAGTTCCTGCTGCGGCCGGGCAGCACCCCGCAGCGTGAACACGACCTGCGCCCCGGCGAGTTGATCACCGCGATCGACATCCCAGCGCGTCCGCGTCCCCTGGCCTCGGGCTATCTGAAGGTGCGCGACCGCCAGTCGTACGAGTTCGCGTTGACCTCGGCCGCGGTCGCCCTGCACGTGCGTGGCGGGGTGATCCGGGAGGCGAACGTGGCGGCCGGTGGAGTGGGTACCGTGCCGTGGAAGCTGAGCGCGGTCGAACGCCGCCTCGTCGGGCAGCGGCCCTCGCCGGCGTTGTGGGCGGACGCGGCCGGTCACGCCGCCGACGGCGCCCAGCCGCTGCGGCACAACGCCTTCAAGGTCGAGTTGCTCAAACGCACCGTCGAACGTCAACTGCGCGTGGTGGGAGGTGCCAAGTGACTCAGCCCCGTACCGCCGTCGGAGCCGACAGCAGGCGCGTCGATGGCAGGCTCAAGGTGACCGGTGCCGCCCGCTATGCCGCCGACCATCAGGTGGACGGCGTGCTGTACGCCGTCATGGTCGACAGCACGGTCGGCCGAGGCCGCATCACCAGTGTCGACACGGCGGCGGCGACCGCCGCGCCCGGCGTCCGGGCGGTGATCAGCCACCTGAACGCGCCCCGGCTGCCCTACCGGGAGAACACCGGCTCGAACAACCCGCCCGGGCAGCGACTGCGCGTGTTCCAGGACGACCAGGTCCACTTCTTCGGCCAGCCGGTCGCCGTCGTGGTCGCCGCCAGCCTGCAGCAGGCGCAGCACGCCGCCAGCCTGGTGCGGGTCGGCTATGACGCCCAGACACCGTCGTTCGACCTGGCGTCCGCCCCGACCAACGAACCGACAACCTATGCGCGCGGCGACACCGCTCAAGCGCTGCCGGCCTCGCCGGTGCGGCTGGACGTCACCTACCGCACCGCCCGCAACCACCACAATCCGATGGAGCCGCACGCCACCATCGCCCGCTGGGACGGCGACCAGCTCACCCTGTGGGACAAGACCCAGTGGGTCGGTGCCGGAACGCAGGTCGAACTCGCCGCGGTCTTCGGCCTGCCACAGGCGTCGGTGCGGGTGCTGTCACCGTTCGTCGGCGGCGCGTTCGGCAGTGGCCTGCGGGCGTGGCCGCATGTGACGGTCGCCGCGCTGGCCGCCCGCCAGGTGGCCCGGCCGGTGAAGCTGGTGCTGACCCGGCGGCAGATGTACTTCGGCACCGGCTTCCGGCCCTCGTATGAGTACCGGTTGCGCATCGGCGCCGACCGCGACGGCCGGCTGCGGGCGATGACCCACGACGTGCGGGCCGAGACCTCCCGGTACGAGAACTTCACCGAAGCCATCCTGGCGGCGGGACAGGTGCTGTACAGCCTGCCGCACGTCAGCCAGCAGTACGCCACCGTGCCGCTGGACGTCAACACGCCGATCTGGATGCGCGGACCCGGCTACGCCAGCGCCGCCCACGTGATCGAGTCGGCGATGGACGAGCTGGCCTACCGGGTGGGCGTCGACCCGGTGGAGTTGCGCCACCGCAACGAACCGTCCGAAGACGAGTCCACCGGGCTGCCGTTCTCCACCCGCCGGCTACGCGAATGCCTGCAGACAGGTGCCCGCGAGTTCGGTTGGCAGCGGCGCCCCCGCGCGCCGCGGTCGGTCCGCGACGGCGACTGGCTGATCGGCACCGGCATGGCCGCCGGGATATACGACACCGCCCGCGCCCCGGCGCAGAGCCGGGCACGGCTGTCCGCCGACGGCACCGCCGTGATCGAGTCGGCCACCAGCGACATGGGCCCCGGCACCTACACGTCCATGACGCAGGTCGCCGCCGACGCACTCGGCCTAGACATGAACCAGGTGCAGTTCCGCCTCGGTGACTCGCGGATGCCGGCCACACCCCCGCACGGCGGTTCCATGACCATGGCCAGCGTCGGCTCCGCCGTCAAGGACGCCTGCGACAACGTGCGCCGGCAGGCCATCACCCTGGCCGTGCAGGATCCGCGATCACCGCTGCACGGCGCCGACCCCGCCCAGGTGGTCGTGCGGCGGGGACGGCTGTCGCTGCGGGACCAGCCGGCACGCGGTGAAACGTACGGTCAGCTACTCGACCGGCAGGGACGTGACCACCTGGCGGCCAACGGCTCGTTCACCCTGCCCACGGGTCCGGAGCGGTTCTCGTTCTACGCCTACGCCGCCACCTTCGCCGAGGTCGCCGTCGACGCACGCCTGGGCATCATCCGGGTCCGGCGGCTGCTCGGAGTGTACGACGCCGGCCGCATCGTCAACCCCGTGCTGGCCGACAGCCAGGCCATCGGCGCCATGGTCGGCGGGATCGGCGCCGCGCTGCTGGAGCACACCGTCACCGACACCCGCGACGGGCGTATCACCAACGCCAACTTCGCCGACTACCTGGTTCCGGTGAACGCCGACGTGCCGGACCTGCGCGCGATCTACCTGCACGGTGAGGACCTGGAGGCCGACCCGCTCGGTGTCAAAGGCATCGGCGAGATCGTCCTCGTCGGAGTAGCGCCAGCGATCACCAACGCGGTGTTCCACGCCACCGGCCGGCGCATCCGCGAGCTGCCGATCACCGCCGAGATGCTGCAGTAATGCTGCACGAGGTCTGGTCGTTCGTCGACGCGCACCGCCGCGCCGGCCGGCGGGCCGTACTGGCCCGGCTGGTCGGCCGCGACGGTCCCGGTGCCCGGCCCCTGGGCGCCACCTGGCGGTCGCCGCCGACGGCCTTGCAAGAAAGGACCGGCGGGCCGATCACACCGCGACCAACCTCGGATCGCCCACGCCGCTTACCTCATAAGGGCGCACGCTCCCAACAACATCCCCTCTACTCGTCTGTGGGGTGCCCTGACAAAGCATCCCTCGCCGAAACAACAGCACATATGCTCCCAGCATGAGCGGCGAGATGACCTATGGGCACCTGGGCCGCTGCGGTCTGCTCGTGAGCCGGATCGGCCTCGGGACCATGAACTTCGGTTACCTCGCGGACGAGTCCAGCAGTTTCGCTGTCATGGACGCCGCCCTCGACGCGGGCGTCAACTTCTTCGACACCGCCGACGTCTACGGCGGCCCGCAGTCACCGGACATGGCCAAGGGATACGGCATCTCGGAGGAGACCGTCGGCCGCTGGTTGCGGCGCAGTGGACGCCGCGACGACATCGTCCTGGCCACCAAGGTGTACCAACCGATGGGACTCGGACCGAACGATCGCCGGCTGTCCGCCTACCACATCCGGCGCGCGTGCGAGGCCAGCCTCCGGCGGCTGGAGACCGATCACATCGACCTGTACCAGATGCACCACGTCGACCGGGCCACACCCTGGGAGGAGATCTGGCAGGCGATGGAGCAACTGGTCCACGACGGCAAGATCACCTACGTGGGCAGCAGCAACTTCGCCGGCTGGGACGTGGCGCTGGCCCAGTGCGCCGCCTCGGCGCGTCACTTCATGGGCCTGGCCTGCGAGCAGAGCCTCTACAACCTGGCCGTGCGAGCCGTGGAGCAGGAGCTGATCCCCGCGCTGCGTCACCTCGCCGTCGGTCTGATTCCGTACAGCCCGCTGCACGCCGGTCTGCTCGCCGGCGCCCTGCAAGCCGCCACCGAGGGGCGTATCTCGGACGACTCGGTGCGGCAACGCGTCGAGGCACACCGCGACCAGCTCGAAGCGTATGAAGGGCTGTGCCGACAGTTGGGCGCGAAACCGGAGGCCGTGGCGCTGGCCTGGCTACTACGCAACCCCGTCGTCTCCACCACCATCGTCGGAGCGATGACGATCGAGGAGCTGCGCTCGGACCTCGGCGCGCTGTCCGTGCGGTTGGACGACGAGGTTCTGGCGCGACTCGACCAAATCTGGCCAGGGCCCGGGGAAGCACCGCAGGCATACGCCTGGTGAGACCGACAACTCGGCGGTCCACCAGGTCCATGCGGCACTGGCAGACACAGGATCACGCAGGTTCCCGGAGCGGCGCGCAGAAGCACCGCGGCCGTCACGACCGAGCCGGCCGCGACGAGCCGGCCGCCGATTCTGATCCGGCGCCGGACACCTCCTGTGAGGATCGCGAGACATATGGACGACGAGTAGTGGGTTGAGGAGCCGGAGTTGCCGGGGTCACCGTTTCACGTGGCCCCGGCAGTTCGTCATCCGATCAAGACGAGGGATCCGGTATTGGTGGTAGCGAGGTAGCGTCCGTCCTCTGTAGACGATGCGCGGTAGCCGAGGGAGACTACCGCGGCGAGTGAGGTGACCAGGTTGCCGCACTTGGCGACTCCGTTGGTGTCGGTGCGGGCGGCGCAAAGGGTTTGGCCGCCGAGGAGACCGATGGTGGTGAAGGTGATGATCCGGTTGGCGACGGGTCGGCCGTCGTCACCGCGGATGAGGCGGGCGGACAGTTCCGGAATGTACACCTGCGATCCGGGCAGGATGTGTGCCACGACGGGGGTCGCGGCGATGGTGGTGGGTACCTTGACGATGGCCGTCGTCTGCGAGGCGCTGTCGTTGGCGGGTACGGGGTCGGTGCCCGCGAATGAGGTGTGAGCCCTATCGCTGATGTGGTCCTGTACTCCGTCGTCGGTGACGCGGACGCTCACGCGTACCTGCCGTGACTGGCCGACTGGTAGCGAGTCGGGCCAGCTGCAGGCGAGGTCGCCGGACGCGTCGAGGACGCAAGTGCCGTCGTGGTCCGCGGTAGCGGCATCGAGGCTCGCCTCAGCCGTCTCGGGCAGCTCGTCGCTGACACGTAGCTTGCTGGCGTACGACGGTCCGGTGTTGGTCACGGTGATGGTGTATTGGACGGGGTCGTTGGCGGTGGCTGAGGTCCGGTCGGCGGTCTTGGTGAGGGACAGGTCGGCGATCTCGACGACCTGGGTGGTCGTGGTGGCGGTGTTGTTGGCGGTACCCGGGTCGGGGCCGTCGTGGCTGACCTGTGCCGTGGACCGGAGGGTGGAGGTGCCGGTGGCGACGAGGTCGGCCGGGACCCTCACGGTGATCGTGGCCGTCGTCGATGAACCCGGCGAGAGGTCACCGCCGAGGCAGGTGACGCTGGCGGAGGCGATGGTGCATCCGCCGGACGCGGACACGAAGCTGACGCCCACCGGCAGGGTTTGCGTGAGCCGGGTGGCATACGCGGTGTTGAGCGCGTCATGGTTCACGGCCCGAAGCGTGTACCTGAATTGGGCGCCGGCCGTGACCGGGTCGGCAGAGCTGGCGAGGGTGACCACCACGTCGGCGCTGCTCTGCGCGTCGCGTATGGCCGAGCGGATGAAGTCGGCGGTGGGCTTTGTCAGCTCGCGACCCGAAGGGACGCCCATGGCCGGTGTGGACAGCGGTCCTTTGTAGACGAGGTGCTCCCAGTCGTCATACCCCTTGTGCTCGGCCACTCCCAGACTGCCTGGCGGTGGAGTGGCACGGGCGCAGCCCTCGTCGGCGGGGTCGTTCGCGTTGCCGATGTTCATCCAGTTGATGTCGGCGGCGATGGGTAGCGGGTCAATCGGATTGGATCCGTTGGTCGGGTCGTCGCGGTCCCAGTCGACTGCGGCGTTGCCGGCGCTCTCCCGCCAGGGTGCGGCTCCGTCGCCGTCCCAGAAGAAGAGGTCAGGGCCGGCGGCGATGCCCACGTTCTCGTGCAACCGATCCTCGTCCAGCTCGGGTAGCAGGGCCCGGGAGTAGTCCAGCCGGAACTTATCCCGCGCGTCCACTATGGAGTCCCCGTTGAGATCCGCTGTAGGCGCGGGCAGCCGCGAGTCGGGGATGCCGGTGAACTGGTACACGTAGTTCATGATCGAGTGGTAGTTGGGTTTGCAGTTGATCCTGTCGCCGCCGCCGTGGCCGAGACCGAGCGCGTGTCCCAGCTCGTGGGCGAAGGTACCGGCCTGCTCACGCGTGCTGCCGACGTCATTGGTCCAGCCGCCGAGGCTGACCATGACGTCCTTGCCGCTGTCGGAACAACACGAGCCGGAGGAGGTATTGGGCACGAGCGGTCCGCCTGGGCTGGACGGCACGTCAGGTTGGCGGTGGTTCCACAGCGAGTAGTGATAGTAGGGGCGGAGGGCCGGGTTGAGATGTGCCGCACGGATCGACTGGCCGGTTACACCGCCGGGCCCGGAGGCCCAGTTGAGCCGGTCGGTCTCGGGCAGGCCCTCGTCGATGACCATCACCAGCTGTACCCCGCCGCTGCGGTCCATGTTCAGGTACGGGCACTCTGGTCGGCTGAACACATCGCCGGCGTTGAACGCGTCGACCAACTCCCGCACCGCGTCTGACCTCGGCCGGTGAGTGTGGTCGGGCAGGGTGTCCGGATCGGGACCGTCCGGGCCGATCATGAAGTCGACCTCGACAAGCACGGTGGGGCGGCACGGGTTGGCGGCCACCGGCGAAGGGCTATCGTTCGCGGTCAGGGCGCGCAGCAGGCCGTGCGGCGGGATGGTGCCGAGCCGGTCGGTCACGATCCCCGACCGTTCGATGCCGTCATGGATCCCGTCACCGTCGTAGTCGACCTTGTCGCCGAGGGTCACAGAGAAATAGATCGCCGCCGAGTCCTCGCCGGTGCCGGTGGCGTACCCGACGTTCGGTGTGGGGATCTCCCCGGAGAAGTCACCGGAACGCGGGTCGATGGTCAGGTCCAGGTTGTCGTCACCCGCGGCGATGTCGATCTGGTCCTCGCCGCTGGTGCTGTCGAAGTCCCAAAGTTGGATCCGTACCCCGATCGGTCCGGCGTCGCGTTCGACCGATCCGGATAGTTGCCAGTTGGGCTCGACCTCGTGCAGGTCATCGGGCGCGCGGGGGGAAGCCCGTTCGCCGTCGGGAAAGAATACTTTTGTGAAGTAGTCGTTGCCGCAGGCATCTCCCAATGCGCTGTTGTTGTCGTCGCACTGGACCTCCCAGATGTGATGGATCGTGACCGTTACTCGGACCATCAACACCGCATGTGCTGCCGATGCGTTGAGCAGAGTCAGGCCGGTACCGAGCACCGCCACCGTGAGGGTCGACATCAACCGGCGTGTTCGACTTGCCATACGTGCTCCTTCCTGGCGCGGCAGGGGCGAAAGGCCGCCACGCATAGTCAAATGCCAGGTCACGGTCGCGCGGTGGGCGGCCGGTCGTTGATTCGGCGCAATGGAATACTCCAATTGGCGATCGAATGCAGTGATAGAGGCAGCATGAGAACCAATGCGGCTGATGCAAAGGCGACGTCACTGAGACCGGTGCCCCTGTGATGTAGCCCAAGAAGACCGATCGCGGCAAGCAGGTCCAGCGCACAGACTGTCGTACCGAACCTGACATAGCGTCCGAGTATCGGATAGGAGGTCCGCGTGTTGAGGTCGCCGCCGCGCCGGGCGTGAAATAGCCAGTTGCCGTAGCCGACGACGCCCGCGGCGAAGAAGAGTACGAGACAAGCAAGGAAAGCGCCGGTGGTTCTCCGTGCGCTAGCGATAAGTAGGAACTCGACGAGGCCAACCCCGAACGGAACGAATGAGTCCAGCAGCGTCGGCGTCCAGATAAACGCCGTGGACCCCACCATGTACTCCTGCCACACGACGATTATCGCGAGCAGGCAGGCGATATATGCGATCGACTGGCCAAGGTCGGGCAAGGGGTCGGCGAACGCGCTGGTCGCGAGGAAGCCGAAGGCGACGCCCTGGATGATGCTGATGAGGGTGAGGTAGACGTCCCGAAACGCAGCTTCAATTCGCGCAACCAGCTCAGTGGGTGGGATCGGTTCCCTAACCGCAGGCCCAGGCGTGTCGACGTTAGTCATGGCGACGCACCCAGAATCTTTGGCTTCCCATCCGCCACCCATTCCACTCGGGGCCATGAACGAACGGTGCCAATCGACGGCGGTGTCCGGCAAGAGGTCCGGACACATCCCTTCCCTCCCGCGCACAATTCCCTGGCCAGCGGCCGTATATTTGAGGCGCCGTAGGTGTCCGGCGACGCCGGACACCCTCCAGAGAGCCCAGGGGGACACGTGGACGAGACGGTGGACCCGCGTGTGGATTTCGCCCGTCGATTGCAAGCGTTGCGGCAAGCCACCGGTCTTTCCGTGCGACAGCTCGAGATCGAAAGTGAGCGGACGCCGCGCCGCCGCGGAGAAGGCACAATCCGGCTCAAGCGCGCCACGATCGCAGGAATGATGAGCCAGCAGCGCCCGGTTCGACCGGAGTTGGCGAATTTCGAGGTTTTCGTCGACACCTGTTTACGCGTAGCGGCGGCCAAGAACATTTCGCTGCCGCCTGATCTTGGCGACCGCCACTTCTGGGACGAGGCATACCGCGAGCTCCGCGAGCGACTCGACCGCAGCCCGCACCGTGCCCCGCCCCGCACTGTTCCCGCACCCAGGCTCACGGTTTCCCTCCCGAAACCGCCTGCCGTCGATCCGCCGCGCGACTCGGATCCGGCGGATGACCGGGCGCGGCGGCGAAAGCCCATCCTCACCAGAAGACGGGTCATCATGGCCACGCCCGCCGCACTGGTCGTGGCCGCCGGGAGCGTCGTGGTGCCGCGCTGGTTGCGCCGGTCCAACCCCGTGACGGGCGGTCCGGCTGACGGGTACAGCTCCGTGGGCAGGCTTCTCAGCCCACAGATCGCCTTGGACGACCCGGTCTGGGCCGTCGCGATCGGCGTGCTCAAGGGCGTACCCGTCGCGATCGTCGGCCGGGGCGATGGCACCGTGCAGCTGTGGGACCTCGCAGCAGGCCAGGCGCGTAGCGGCCCGCTCGCCGGTCACGACAAGCCCGTGTACTCCATCGGGCTGCGCGGTCCCCTCGCGGTGTCAGCCAGCGTCGACGGCACGCTACGGGCCTGGGACCTCACCGCCAACCCGCCGACCAGCGTCCGCCTGGGCGGCCGGCTCGGCGCCGGCGTCAACAGTGTGGCGCTTGCCAGCATCGGCGGCCGGACGGTCGCCGTGTCCGCCGCCGACGACCGCACGGTACGGCTGTGGGACCCCGCCGCCCCGCGCCGCACCGGCAAAGTCGTAGGCACGCCCCTCGACACCGAGGTCAAGAGCATCGCCGCCGGTGCCCTCAACGGCGTCACGATCGCCGTTTCGGGCGGCGCGGATGGCACCGTCCGTCTCTGGGACCTGGACAGCCGCCGGGGCGTCCGGCTGCTTGGCATGCACGCCGACATCGTCGGGACCGTCGCGATCGGCACGGTACACGGCAAGACCCTGGCGGTGTCCGGCAGCGAAGACGGCGAGGTGCGGGCCTGGGACCTGACCCTGTCCAAGCCGTCCGGCACTACGCTCGGCCGGATCCGCAACGCGGTCAAGACCGTGGCCATCGGCACCATCGACGACAGGACCGTTGCCATCTCCGGCAACGACGACAGCACCATCAGGATCTGGGACCTGGTCACCGGCGCCCCGTACAGCAGCGGTCTCACTGGCCCTTCGACAGCCGCCGAATCCATCGCGATCAGCACGATCAACGGCGGCACCGTCGTCGTGTCAGGCCACTGGGACGGCACCATCTGGACCTGGAACCCATGACGTGATCCGGGAGTTGGCGGCGACCCGCGTCGCCCGGGCGCTGGTGCGCCTGACCGCCTCCAGCCACGCACCGCTGCTCCCGGTGCGGGCCATCGGCACCAACACAGCCCTCACCGCCGCGACCACGCTCGACAGAGGCGGTCGGGAGAGAACACGTGGATGCCGTGGCGCTGCAGTCCGGCGACGATGCCTGGCTGGTGCCAGAAGCGTTCGGTGTTCATGTCTTCCCAGAGTCCGCCGTGGATGAGCAGAACCGTGGTCATGGAGGGCATCCCGTCCTGGTTGATGTCGCCGGTGAGTATCAGCGCCGAATGTTGGTGGGTATCAGCGCCGTGCTCGCTATCCGCGCATGATCAATGTCGCTGAGTTCGAGCGCCACCTGTGGAGATCACGTGGTCTCGCGTGGTTGGGCTTGCGGGGACGCCGTCCCGGCTCCCGAAGCTGTCTCAAAGGCCCAATGTAGATGTGAGCTAGGTCATGGTTGAGGTTGACCTTGGGTCAAGGTGGAACCTCGGCGCAGCGGCGCGACGCCGACCCAGGCATAACAACTTCGAAGGGCAACCACCATGACGATCAATCTTTCTGATCAGGACAAGAGCACCCTGCGGATTGCCGCGTCCGGCGTCGTCGACGCCGCTGGGGTGGCCGTTGCGGACAGCGGGGCCGTGTCGGCAGCCGGGCAGGATCGCCCGGAGCTACAGAAGGCGATCGAGGAGCTCGTCGAGTCCGGTTTCCTCGGAGTTTCGCTGCGTGTGCGCGATGAGCGGGGCGAGTGGGCCGGCAGCGCCGGGGTGGCCGAGTTGGGCGGGACCGCTAAGCCGCCGGTCAACGGGCATGCCCGGATCGGCAGCAACACCAAGACCTTCACCGCGACCCTGGTGCTGCAACTGGTGGCCGAGGGCAAGCTCGAGCTGGACACCCCGGCGGCCGACTACCTGCCCGCGTTCGGGCTGGACCGGCGGATCACGGTGCGGATGCTGTTGCAGCACACCAGCGGGCTGTTCAACTTCACCGGCGAGGTCTACGACGACGGGTCGATCATGCACGGGGTCCCCGTGCCCTACAGCAGCACGGGCAAGGAGTGGGTGGACAACCGGTTCCACACCTACCGGCCCGAGGAACTGGTCCGTCTGGCGCTGTCCAAGCCGGCTCGGTTCGAGCCGGGGACGGGCTGGAGCTATGCCAACACCAACTACGTGCTGGCCCGGCTGCTGATCGAGAAGGTCACCGGCCGGTCGCTGGCCGAGGAGATGCAGGAGCGGATCCTGGGGCCGCTCGGGCTGTCGGGCACGGTGGTGCCGGACGCCTCGCCGGAGATCCCTGAGCCGCACGCCCACATCTACTACCGCTACGAGGAAGCCGGCCGGCACACGACGATCGACATCACCCGCTACAACCCCTCCTGGGTCTCCACCGGCGGTGACATGATCTCGACCAGCCAGGACCTGGCCACGTTCATCTCCGCGTTGGTAGGCGGCAGGCTCCTGCCGGCCCCGCTGCTGGCCGAGATGTGCACCCCGCGCGCCACGGGCATCCCGAACATGGACTACGGGCTGGGAGTGTTCGTCCGGAAAACGGAGTGCGGTGGCACCGTCATCACCCACAACGGTGGCAACGTCGGCTCCGCGTCGCTGATGTACAGCACGCCCGACGGCGGCAAGACCCTGACCGCCGTACTGAACTGGGTGGACGACGCCGACATGTCCATCGCGGCAGCGTTTCAGAACGCCCAGCAAAGGCTCGTCAGCGAAGTGTTCTGCGGCGAGCAGGCCGATCCGGCTCGGCCGGCGCACTGAACACCTGTGCCCCGTACGCCTGGCGAGGCGAGCCCTTCCGGTCGTGCGGTAAGTAGAACGTGAGCTGTGGTCTGCCTGGTCGCCGAACTCGAGTACAAGGCAGGATGTTGCCGATGAACGGGGTCACGATCGGGCAGGCGGCGGCATTCGTCGGCGTCACCGTGAAGACGGTGCGCCACTACCACAAGCTCGGCCTGGTGAAGGAGCCGGAACGCGACAGTTCCGGCTACCGCAGGTACGGATCGGCCGAGCTGTTGCGGCTGGTGCAGGTCCGGACGCTGGCCGCCGCCGGGGTGCCGCTGGCCGAGACCGGGCCCCTGCTCGACGCCGACCCCGTCCAGTTCGCCGCCGCGCTCGCCGACGTCGAGCGGCAGCTCACCGAACGGATCGAGGAGCTGATCGCGCGCCGTGACATGCTGCACCGGCTCGCCGACGGAGACCGGGCACTGCTGCCCGACCGCGCTGCGGCGCTGCTGGAGCGGATGTCCGGCCTCGGCTTCCCCGCGGACGAGGTGGCGGCCGCCAGGGAGGGCTGGGTGCTGGCCAGGGCCCTGGTCCCCGAGGGCTTCGACGACTACCTCACCCATGTCGAGCACGCCCTCGACGACCCTCGCTTCGTCGCGTTGAGCAAGCGCGCAATCGAAGCCGCGACATGGGAGCCGGACGACCCGCGCCTGGCCGAACTCGCCACCGTCATGGCCGACCACCTCCTCGCCAACCCCGCACACCTGAAGATCGTGACCGGCCTGCAAGCCCGCACCGACGCCGCGGCCCGGTACCATCTGATCGCCCACCACGGCGAACAGCAGGGATCGGCCACGGCCCGGGGGTCGCGCTCGTCGAGGCCAAGCTCCGCGCCGCGGGCATCCATATCCCCAGACCAGACACCCACTGACCGCGCCGGAGCGGCTCGTCTGGTGACGAGGACACCGACCAGCAGTGGCGCGGCCAGCACCATACAGCGAGGGTACGGCGGGGGTTATTAGATTCCCGCAAAATCCAGCGATTTCAAGCTCAGTTGGCAGATGAAAACCGATATGCGGTAGTGCTAGACAGGGGTGGGTTGGAGGTCGTTCCAGAGGCGATCCTGCGTCCGGCCACATAAGCGAAATCGCGCGTTTCTCCGACTGCCCGCCTATACGTTTGCGTGCAGGGTAACCGTCCGCGCGTCGGCCTACACGGCCGGACCGGCCAGGCCGTCCAGGGTGGGATGCGCGACCGTCCCTGGGCGCCTTGCACATCGGGTGTCGTGGCGTACGGTCGTGCAGGCGTTGGCTGCGGCGGTGCCGCCGGCGACTGCTGACCACGAACAATCCCCCGAATCACCGGCGATCAGCCGGTGCCCGGCGAGGAGTCGGACGCCGTTCGGAGCCTGGCCAGCGCCTGTGGTGTCAGGTGCCGGGCGAGCGTGTCCAAGGCGGACACCACCTCGGCGATCAGCCGCGGATCGTCGGTGCCCAGCGCGGTGGCGAGGGCGGCGTCGATCGGCGTCGAGCGGACCCGCGCGACGCGCGGGGAGACCCGCGCCGCCGGCCGCACCAGCAGCCGGCGCCGGTCACCAGGGTCGGCCGCCGTGTCGATCGCGCCCGACTCGCGGAGCCGGGCGATGCAGGCGGACACCTTGCTCTGCGGGAACCCGGTCCGCTCGGCGATCTCACCCACCGAGCTGTCCGGGTGCGCGCGGATGTCAGTGGCCACGATCAGCACCGACCGGTGGCTGGTGGAGTACGCCCCGACACCGTCGGTCGGGATGGCCTCCTCGCCGATCTTCATCAACGTCCGACCGAGCAGGAACAACTCGATTCCGTTCACGTGACCAACAATACATCGGATCAGATGCATCCCACTAGATACATCTGATCGGATGGATTACCGTGATCTTCCAAGCCACCCAACCCGGAGGACTCGATGACCAGCACCCAACCCGCCACCACCGGAACCCTGCCGGTCCCCGGCGCCACCGTTCACTACGAGGTCCGCGGCACCGGACCGGTGCTGCTGATCAGCCAAAGCGGTGAAGGCGACGCCAACCGCAGCACCGACCTGGTCGACCACCTCGCCGCCGACCACACCGTGGTCACCTATGACCGCCGCGGCCTGTCCCGCAGCACCCTCACCGACCCGTCACGACCGGGCACCATGACCGAACACGCCGACGACGTGCACCACCTGCTGGCCACCCTCACCGACAAGCCAGCCCTCATGCTCGGCTGCAGCCTCGGCGCCGTCATCGGCCTCCAGTTGGCCGTCCGCCCCCCCGGCCAGATCAGCACCCTCATCGCGCACGAACCCGTCGCGCCATGGCTACTACCGCCGGCCGAACGCGCCCACCACGAACGCGAACTGCAGGGCCTGCAACGCACCTACCGCGACGGCGGCCTGCCCGCCGCCCTCCCGCAGATCGCCGCCGTTCTCGGCATCGACCCCACCAACCAGGACGCCGAGCCCGACCTGACCCCGCAACCCATGACACCGCAACGAATCGCCAACTTCGACGTCTTCATCCGACACGACTTCACCGCGATCACGCGAGACACCCTCAACCCCGCGGACATCGCCGCGCTTACCAACATCCGCATCATCCCGGCCGCCGGACAAACCACCCCACGCACCGTCTTCGACTACCGCTGCGCCCAACAACTCGCCACGCTCCTTCGCACCGACCTGACCGAGTTCCCCGGCGGCCACAACGGCAACACCACCCACCCCAGGGCATACGCCACCCAACTACGCCAGGCCCTGCACGACGCCGCCTGACCTGAAAGCGCGCGCCCAACCGGCCAACGACCACACTCAAGCGGAGGCGCCACCAAACGCGTCGACGCCGAGTTCGCACGGATCCGCCGCGACCTCGGCGACCTGCCCGGCACCGTCGCCAGCCCAGCCAGGCTGCGGACCATGCTGCGCCACCTGACCAAAACACTGCACCCCGGGCACCCTCAATGACTGCTTCTACCAAGAATCGACAGCAGCCTGCAGCAGCCACGCCCTACGCGTCGGCTCACTCTCAGGAGCGTCACGTAGGCGTGCCGCAAGGAATGGGGCCGCAGCTCGACAGACCGGCAGTCGCAACGCGTCCCGGTACGCCACGAACCGTGCGTTGATCTCCACGGGTTGGAGCCGGCCGCCCCGCTCGGTCAGCAACAGCGTCGGATGATCGGGTAATCCGAACCGCGGGTCCACTGCCACGGATACTCGTTCGTGAACGTTTAGGAACCGGCGTGCCAGCAGCCCGCGGTCCAGAATCGAAGTTTCGTGCAGGCCCTGGGCGAATTGCTGCGCCCGCCCGGCACGCAGCATCGCCTCGACCATCGCGTCCTCCGGCCGAAGATGCACCACACCGGCCGTCAGTTCCAACCGCGCCGACCCCGCTATGAGCGAGTCGTAGTGCTCAGCAGCGTCTGGCCCGGACTGCGGCCCTTGGGGATGGGTCACCTGATCTGTAATGGTGACGTCGGATATTGGAACGGTCTGAATGGGCTACCGCGGATCGTTCGGGCACCGGCCAATCTTCACCGGGCACGCACGACCGCTCGTCTGGTCGTCGCTCCTCGTCGCGCTCGTGGACCACAAGTACGCGCTCCGCAAGCATCGCCCCGCGTCCGCCAGCGGGCCCGTCGTGACGTTTTGTAACGAGCGGATCGCGGCGAGATCCGCGCACGTCTCGGCATGCCTGTGGCCGTCATGAGAGCGCCGGATTGCCTGTGCCGTTCCCGACCATCTGTAGAACCGTGCCCAGGCCGTGCACCGGGCCTTCCGTCCGAGGCAGGATCAACGTTCGGATCTTCAAAGAAACTCCGCCGACATCGTCCCTGGGGCTGTCGCCGACCATCAAGGTTTGGCTGCCCGGAACGTCAAGCAGTTCCAGCGCGCGGGCATAGATCGCCGGGTCGGGCTTCACCAGACCCACCTCGAAGGACAGCACTACACCGTCGAGTAGACCACTGGCACCGACCCGATCGAGGAGCGGACGAATGTCCAGCCCAATATTGGACAGCACCACGATTCTGACGCCGCGCGACTTCAGTTCTCGAAGGACAGGGAGGGTGTCGATGAAGGGCACCCACTGATCCGGCATCACTGCGTACAGTGCGGCGATCAGATCGGGTTTGATGCCGGGATACCGCGCGACCGTCCTGTTGAAGACGTCCCAATGGCGATCCTGGCTGAGATCGCGCTCGCTTCTGGGGTCGATCGTGTGGGCGTGCTGCCAGATCTGGTCAAGATGCTCACCCAGGCCCGTGATCTGGTCGGCGCTCAGATCCGGCTCCGCGCCCCCGGCCTCGGCCAGGCGGCGTAGAGCGGCGTCGATCCAACGACGGGCGTCGCCGCCCTCAACCAGCGTGGCGTGGAAGTCAAAGATGACCCCCTTGATCGGTTCGGGCGCCTTGTTGATGATCATGCCGTAGCCTATCCGCCGCACCCCTCGGCGTTCCCCGCCTCGCATCAGAAGGTGATGGCAACCATGATCGTCCAGGTAGCCAACCATCCGCTCATCGGCCAGATGAGGACGTCCGTTGGAGGATGCTCGTAACGGGGCACGTCAGCGGTTCGCGCGGTCAGGTGTCGTTTTCGTGCTGGTCTGGACGGCGGCTGACGTCGGCGGCGTAGGTGGTCCAGTCGCCGCACGCGGCCTGTTGCCAGGCGACGGCGACTGTGATGTGGATGCCGAGCATGCGAGCGAGGATTGCGGCAGGGAGCCGCCCTCCGGCGACGGCGGGCCGAACACGAACCTGAAGATGCAGATCGGCACCAGCCCTGTCCCATCACCCCGGCACCGGGCGGCGCCGAATACACCGTCGCGTTCCACACCAACACTGGAAACCTGTGGCTGCACACCACGGGGGAACTGGGCTTGCCCCGGCAGATCACCGTCGGCGGCACGACACAGGCGTGTCGCGTGGCTTTCATCCAACGACCGCCAGAAACTCCGAGTAGAACAGGCCCAGGCCAACCGCCACGCAGACGCCGGCCACGATCCAAAACCGGACCACAATATTGACCTCGCTCCACCCGGCCAGCTCGAAGTGGTGGTGCAACGGCACCATCCGGAAGACACGCCTACCGGTGGTCCGGAACGAGACGATCTGGATCACCCAGGTCGTCGTGATGATGACAAAGAGCCCGCCAATCATGATCGAAAGCAGCGTGGTGCGGGTTGCCACCGCGAGCCCGCCGATCAGGCCACCCAGCCCGAGCGAGCCCACATCACCCATGAAGATCCGCGCCGGGGACGTGTTCCACCACAGGAAGCCCACGCAGGCGGCGGCCGCCGCCGCCGCGATCATGGCGAGCTCCAAGGGATCCCGGACCTGGTAGCAGTAGTCGTTCACGCGGGCGTAATCGGTGTCACCACACCAGTGCCGGTACTGCCAGAAGCCGATCAGCGCGTACGCGCCGAGCACCAGCACCGACGCGCCGGTGGCCAGGCCGTCGAGGCCGTCGGTGAGGTTCACACCGTTCGACATCGCCGTGATCACGAAGACGAACACGATCACCGAGCCGACCTTGCCGACGTTAAGCCAGCTGATATCGCGGATGAGCGAGATGTGCTCGCTGGCCACGGTCTGGCCATTGGTGCTGGCCACATAGAGCGCGGCGACGCCGAACCCGCCGCCGACGATCGCCTGGCCGAGCAGCTTGCCTTTGGCGGACAGTCCGTCGGAGTTGCGCCGGCGCACCTTGAGGAAGTCGTCGAGGAAGCCGACCGCGCCGCAGAAGACGAACAGCCCGAGCAGGACGAGGGCCGTCATTGTCGGCCCTTCCTGCGCGATCTGCCGTTCGGGCAGGGTGGTCAGGGCGATGTGCCCGGCGACGTAGGCGAAGACGGTCGCCACGATGAAGACGACGCCACCCATCGTGGGCGTGCCCTTCTTGCCCTGGTTACTGGCGAGCCCGATGGATCGAATCGGCTGGCCGGCCTTGAGCGCGGTGAAGACGCGTATCGCCACTGGCGTGCCGAACAGGGAAATGATGAACGCGACCGCGGCCGCGACGATGACCGCCCTCACGGGCGAGCCTCCACAAGATCCGGAATTCTCACAGCGTCCCCACCGCGCGATGCGTGTCGGGCTGGTCGGCATGACGCGAGCCGTCGGCTGCTTCCTGCGCAGCCCGCTCGATCTTCGCCCGATGCGCCTCGCGGGCCGCCGTGTCGATCTGCTCCTCGTACTCAGCCGCCACCCCGGTCCGGCCGTCGATCTGCTCCCGCAAGATGTCGGCCTGTCCGGCATGCCGGGCGGTCTCCTGAAGGACGTGGACCATGATGTTGAACAGCTTCACATCAGGGCGTGACCACCACGGCACGTGGCCAGGCGCGTCGATGGGAAGCTCCTTGATCGTCGCGTCCGCATGCCCCCAGGCACGCTGATAGAAGTCGATGATCTGTTCGCGAGTCTCGTCCGGGGTCACCCACAGGTCGCTGCCGTCCGCGTCCTGCCATCGCCCCAGCGGCACCGGGAACGAGCGGCCGAAGACCTCGCCGAAATACCAGGCCTCCACCGTCGCCAAGTGCTTCACCAGGCCAAGAAGGTTGGTTCCCGTCGCTGTCAGAGGACGCCGGACGTCGTACTCGGACAGGCCCTCGAGCTTCCAGACCAGCGCTTGACGTGCCCGCCTGAGCTGGCCGTGCAGGTAGTCCTTCGCGAGATCATCGGTCACGGGACCCGAGCTTGCCATCCGACAGCAAGCGGAGCAGCCCTGGGCCTCACCGCGCCGTGGTTCGTAACTCGCCGGCACTAATCCGACGACGATTTGTAGTGCCAGGCTCGACTTTCTACGAGCGCTCGTGGCCAAATTTTCGGAGAGCGTCGACAGCCGGCCTAGCGGGTACATGCCGGGCGTCAGTCCGCCCAGCCCGTCCGACCCGCAATGACGTCGTAGCACCGCCCCGCCGTCGCCGCATGTTCGTCTGCCGCTGGATATGGACACCTATGCAGGACGCGCCAGGCGGGGTGTTGGGCTCGTGGTGGCAGTCCCCGGCGTAGAAGACGCTGTCGCCCGCGTGCAACTCCACCTCGTCGCCGTCCAGCGACAAGCGCAACGTGCCCGCTTCCACCGCCAGGTACTCCCGGGATCCGGGACCGTGCGGCTGGAAGACGCCCGCGTCGACACCCGCACCGATGGTGGCGCGCATGAACTCGAACTCCACGCCGGGAAGCACCGGGCTGAGCACACGCCGCTCCCAGCCGGACGCGTCCCGGGCCACGTCCTGCTCATCGCGCCGCAACACCACCGAGCACCGTCGGGACCCGGCTGCCGCGCTCCACCTCCGACAGCATGCTGCGGCTGACCCCGCTCGCGGTGGCTAACCCCTCCAGCGTGAAGCCCCGCCGGCGGCGTTCGTCGCGCAGTCGGCGGCCAATCGCGGCCGGTGTCAAGCGAAACCAAGATCACTCCTCCACTATAACGGAAATCCACTATAGTGGAACCGCCTACCGCTGGCAGACGGACGGAGCGAGTCATGATGAACCCGAACATGGTGGAGGTGACGGTTGAGCGGGTGGCGCTGGCCGCGCTGCCCACCCCACTTCAGCCGATGGACCGCCTCGGCGAGCGGTTAGGTCTGCCGCCTGGGCGGCTGTGGGTCAAACGGGACGATCTCACCGGGCTGGCGCTCGGCGGCAACAAGGCCCGCAAGTTGGAGTACTCCGCAGCGGAGGCACTCGCCGCTGGCGCGGACACCCTGGTCACCGGAGGCGCGGCGCAGAGCAACCACGTGCGGATGACCGCGGCTGCGGCTGCCCGGCTGGGCCTGGGCTGCGTCGCGGTGCTCACTGGTACCGAGCCCAGCACGTGGGAGGGCAATCTGCTGCTGAGCGAGTTGCTTGGCGTGCAGGTGCGGTGGGCCGGGAGAGTGGACTACGCCGGGCTCAACGCCGCAATCACCGAGGCGGCAGATATCGCTCGGCAGGACGGCTCCCGCCCGTACGTGCTCCCGGTGGGTGGTGCGTCGCTGGCGGGCGACCTCGGTTACGTCACCGCCGCCGTCGAACTACGCCGCCAGCTACCGGACCTCGCGCTGGTCATAACGGCGGACGCCTCCGGTGGAACGCATGCCGGGCTGGTCGCCGGCCTTGGCGACCACCGGCTGGTCCTCGGCGTGGACACCGGTAATCGACCCGACCTGCTCGACGCGGTGCCACGGATGGCCGCCGATGCCGCAGGCGCAGCCGGACTGCCCGCGCCGACGGGCTCTGCACGCCTGGACCGCGGGCAGATCGGCGGCGGTTACGGTCAGCCGACCCCGGCCGGGCGTCACGCCCTGGAACTAGCCGCACGTACCGAAGGTCTGCTCCTCGAACCCGTCTACACCGCCAAGGCGATGGCCAGCCTCCTCGCGCACGCCATCGGTGGACGGCTACCAGAGGGACCCGTGGTTTTCCTGCACACTGGCGGATACCCCGAGTTGTTCATCGGCCACTACAACCGTTGGCTGCGCACAGCGCCGGCCGTAGACCGCGATCACCCACCCGCGGTCGCAGCGCCATCTACTGCGCCGACGGCGACCTGGTAAGCCGCAGGCCAAGCCCGTTGCGCGTGGCGGGTTCGACCCGCCAGGTCGTCGCCGTCGGGCGGGCCGCAGATCCGGATGTTCAAGCATGTTCAACGACGATATGGACAAGGCCTCGGCGATGCCGAGGCCTTGTCTGGCAGGTGTCTCTAGGTCACCTGATAGCTTGCTTCGACCGTCAGTCGGCGATCGATCACGCTGAGTTTTGCAGTCTGTGACGTGCCCCCGGCTAGAGACATCCCTGCGCCCGCCGAGGCTGTCGACGGCGCTATGAGCAGCGGCGATGCGGCCTCCGACCTGCGCGTAGATGTCCCCGGAATGGCGCAGGTTCGTGCCCCTGCAGCGTGATCTTTCGGCCACCCAGGCCGCATTGGCAGTCGCCGAGCGGCGAGGTGCACCGTCGCGCTGAGGCGGCCGACTCTAAACGCCGTGCATTTGCCCCACCAGGACGTCCGAGCCGGCACGCACCGCAGGCCGCCAGTCGGCAGCCTCGACTGCGGGACAGCGGCGGCGCACTGCGATGCGAGTGATGCCGCCGCTGCACCTCATACGGTCGCCTTGGCGGCCGGTTGCGCGGTGGTGGTCACTGGGTCGGCGGCTAGGCGACGCGGGCGCAGGCCGCTGGCAAGACACAGCAGTATGCCGAGCGTCAGCCAGGTGGCGAGGACGATGAGGGAATGGGTGGCGCCGTGGCTGTCGAAGAAGGCGGTGGACCGCAGTAGCCGGCCACCGGCGCCGGGCGGTAGCAGTTGGCCGAGTGTGCCGGACCAGCCGGGCAGCATTTCGGGCGCGGTCGCGGTGCCTGACAAGGGATTGCCGATGAGCATCATGGTGGCCGCGCCCAGGCCGAGCCCGGTGTATCCGAGCACGGATTCCAGCCCCAGGATGGTGAGGGAGGTGGCCGCGATGGTCAGGGCGACCGCGCCGGTGTTCGCCCAGTAGGAGCCGGTCAGGGAGCCGAGCCAGAACTGCAGAATGGCGGTCAGGGCGAGGCCGCCGGTGACAGCGAAGGCGAGCGCTCCGATAACCCGACGGGTGGTGCCGAGGATGAGTCTGGTCAGCAGAAATGCGGCGAGCAGGCCGCCCATGACCAGGGGAAGGGCTGCGGCGGCCAGCCCGGCGCCACGGGGGTCGTCGGCCGGCAGCGGGACGAGGTCGCGGACGGCGGCCCCCGTGCTGGTGCCCTGGGACTGCGGCTGGCTGAGCGCGGTGGCGATGTTGTTGAGGGTCTGGGCGACGGCTGTGCTGGCGGCGGAGGCGAGGATGACCTGTGGGGTGCTGGAGCTTACGTCGATCGCTCCGTACACGTCGCGGTTGCGGATGAGCTGTTCGGCGGCGGTGGTGTCGGCGACTTCGGTGATGTCGAAGGCGTCGGGGAGGCGTTCGTCGAGGGCGGCGCTGATCTGTTTGACCGCGGGTGCTGGTCCGGCGACGGCGATCGGTACGTCGTGCAGCGACGAGCGTACCGAGGGCCAGGCGAAGGCGGTCAGGAGCACGCTGACAGCCACTGTGAGCAGGGCGACGGCCCGGGCCACCGCCGACCAGGGCGATGGCGGTGCATCGGTTGCGGGCTGGGCCTGAACGGGCATGTCGGCTCCTCCAGATAGGACGGTGTTCATCGCACGGTGAGCGGGGTTGCGGACTCGACGCGGGTGAGCTTCTCCGGGTTGCGGACGTAGTAGAGGCCGGTGATGCGGGCGTCTTCGACGCGGACGGCGAGGACGCCGTCGAGTTGGCCGTCCAGGCGCAGTACCAGTGATGGGTTGCCGTTGACCACGGTCGGCTCGGCGGTGAGGATGCTGTCCACTTTGGCGAGGCCGCCGACGAACATGCGGGCTACCTTGTCGGCGCCGATGACGGGCCGCAGCGCGGCCTGTTTGATGCCGCCGCCGTCGGCCACCAGGACCACGTCTGGGGCGAGCACGTGGAGTAGTCGTTGCAGGTCCCCGGTTTCGATCGCGTGCCGCAGCGAGTCCAGCGCCGCCCGGGTCAGGCTCGCCGGGACCACTTGGCGTGGGCGGCGGGCGTGGACGTGCTGGCGGGCCCGGTAGGCGATCTGGCGGATCGCCGCAGGTGTCTTGTCGAGGGCGGCCGCGATCTCGTCGTAGCTGACATCGAAGACTTCATGGAGGACGAACACGGCGCGTTCGGTCGGCGCCAGCGTTTCCAGGACGAGCATCAGCGCCATCGACATGCTCTCGGCGAGTTCGACGTCGTCGGCCACGTCCGGTGCGGTGAGCAGCGGCTCCGGCAGCCAGGAGCCGACGTACGCCTCCCTTCGGCGCTGCATGGTACGTAGCCGGTTGAGCGCCTGCCGGGTGGTGATCCGCACCAGGTAGGCGCGCTGGTCGCCGACCCGCGCCAGGTCGACTTTGACCCAGCGCAGCCAGGTTTCCTGGAGGACGTCTTCGGCGTCGGCCGCCGAACCGAGCATTTCGTAGGCGACGGTGAACAGCAGGTTCCGGTGGGCCACGAAGGTTTCGGTGGCGGGGTCGGCGGGCGGTGTGTCCACTGCGAGACCTTCCATTTCGATGGTCGGGTCAGCGGGCGGCGAGCGTCTGGAGCCGCTGGCGGCGGGTGTCGTCGCGGAACTTCCAGGTGAAGGAGCCGGGCTGGTGCGCCTCGTGCGCCAGGTGCTCGATCAGGCCCGGGAAACTGTCGCGCTTGATCTTCGCGCCGAGGAAGCCGCCGACCGCGAAACCCTTGGCGATATCGTTCTTCGAGGCGAGTTGGACGGTGGCGGCGCCGTGGCCCAGGCTGACGCACTGGCCGAAGAAGCCGATGGCGATGGTCGTGGGTTGTCCGCCCGCGATCCGGGCGAGCACCGTGTCGGCCGCATGTGCACCGAGTGGATTGGCGGCCTGACAGCTCATCCGCAGCGGCAGGTTCGACGGCGCGGCCGAGTCCCCGGCGGCGACGATGTGGTCGTCGTCGATGCTGGTGAGCGTCTCGTCGGTCAGCAGGCGTCCGGCCGCGTCGGTCGTGAGCCCGCTGCGGGCGGCCAGTTTGGGGACGCTGAACCCGGCCGTCCAGATGGTCACCGTGCTGGGCAGCTCGCGGCCGTCAGCCAGCCGGACGGCGTCACGGCTCACTCCGGTGACCCTCGCATCGGGACCGTCGATGATGCTCACCCTCAGCTTGGCCAGCCGCTTGGCGAACTTGCGGCGAATCCGGGGGTGCAGATACGGGTGGAGCACTTTGCCGCACACGAGCGTCACGGTGCGGCCCTCGGCGGCCAGCTCGGCGGCGACCTCGATGCCGGTCGCGCCGGCTCCGACAACCGTCACCACGTCCGTCGCGGGGGTCGCGTCGAGCACCGACCGCAGCCGCTGCGCCTGCTCCAGGCTGGCCATGCTGTGGGCGTACTCGGCGGCCCCGGGCACACTCGGGTCGGCGCTGCCGCTGCCCACCGCGTAGATCAGGTAGTCGTAGCCCACCGTGCCGCCGTTCGCCAACGCAACGGTGCGCTCGGCCGTGTCGATCCGGCTGGCGGTATCGACCACCAGCGCGACGCGGTCGGCCAGGATGTCGCGGTAGCCGACGACCGCGTCGCCGGTCCCGCCGACGAGCTGGTGCAGGCGGATGCGGTGAACGAAGTTCGGCCGCGGGTTGATCAGGGTCACGGTCACGTCGTCGCGCTGGGTGAGGCGGTTGGCCGCCATGACACCGGCGTATCCGCCGCCGACCACGACCACCCTGATGTTCTCCGTCATGATGTCTCCCTCGTACCTCGGTGTTCGGCCACAAGACACCGCCCGAGGGACTGGCATAACAGCGCGTGAGCCGGGTCACTCGCCGAGGCTCACGTCCAACGTTCAGCAAGCAGCCGGCCGAAGGGTTTGCACAGGCGGACTCGGCGTCGGGTCACCACTGGGTGATGAGCGGCCTGTCCGGTTCGTGCTCCCGCCAGGCTTCCGTGAGGCGGGTGAGGCGGGTGGGAGCGGCGATGCCGCGCACGGTGGCGATCTTGCCGTTGGCGATGTCGAACGTCACGGCGCCGACGATCAGGTCGACTAGCACGAACAGGACGGCGGGGGCGCCGTTGACCCACGCGTAGTGCACGGCCGGCGTACCGCCGGCAAGTCGCCGCTTCGCGGGCGTGGGTTTGAAGCCCGCCCGTGCAACGGCGGCGATGCGCTGCGCAGTGTCGTACCGCAGCAGCGTCTCGGTCAGGCCGGCGCCGTCGGAGATCGCGATCGCGTCGTCGGTGAGCAGCGCCACCAGCCGTTCGGTGCGCCCCGAAGAGGCAGCGGCGAGGAACTCCTCGACGATCCTACGGGCGGATGCCGGGTCGACTTCGCCGCCGCCGCGACGCGCGGCGGTGACGCGGCGCCGGGCCCGGTGCAGGTGCTGCTGGCTTGCGGACTCGGTGATGTCGAGGATGTCGGCGATCTCGGCGTGGCTGTTGGAGAACGCCTCGCGCAGAACGTAGACGGCCCGCTCGACGGGTGACAGGCGCTCCATGAGCGTCAGCACGGCCAGGGAGACCGATTCGCGCTGCTCGAAACTGTCGGCCGGGCCGAGCATCGGGTCGCCGTCGAGCAGCGGTTCCGGCAGCCAGGCGACGGTGCGTTCGCGGCGGGATTGTGCCGAGCGGAGCCGGTCGAGGCACAGGTTGGTGACGACCTTGGTCAGCCAGGCCTCAGGCACCTTGATCTGCTGCCGGTCGGCGGCCTGCCAGTGCAGGAACGCGTCCTGCACGGCGTCTTCGGCGTCGGCTGCGGAGCCCAGCAGCCGGTAGGCCAGCGAGGCCAGCCGCTTCCGGCTGGCCTCGAACCGGCTGGTGTCGAAGCGATCGGTGGTGGTGCTGTCCACGGGTACCAACCTAGGCGGCTGCGCGACGGCCTTCTCGGCGGAATCCATCCGGCACGGCGGCCAGGCGGTGCCTGCGCTTGGGTAGGCCGAAGGTCGGGTGCGAGATGGTCCACAACGCGATCCGGTTGATGCCCTCCTTGATCAGCGCAGCCGTCCGGCCGCCCTGATGCTTCGGCTTTGCCCGCCCTTGATCGTCGACGAGCTGCAACATCCCGTCGCGCCGGCCGAGGGTGATGTAGTTGTACGTGTAGACCAGCTTGGTGTTCGCGACCTCGCGGCCAGTCAGACGCGCCACGATCGCCTCCATGGCTTGCCGGCCGGTGAAGCCGGCCGAACCGCAGGACATGGGCAGCGGCCGGCCGTTGTCGCCGATGGCGTGGACGCTGTCGCCGATGGCGTACACGTTCGGGTGCGAGACCGACCGCATGGTGCGATCCACGACGATCTGACCGTTCTCGGTGACCTCCAGCCCGCTGGCGGCGGCAATGGGGTTGACCGCGAACCCGGCCGTCCACACGGTTGCGTCGGACGCCAGCGCAGTACCGTCGGCGCCCAGCACCCGCGTCGCTTCGACGGCTTCGACGCTGGTGTGCTCCACGACGGTGACACCCAGCCGGTCGAAGGCCTGGCGCAGGTGACCGCGGGCCCCAGCGGAGAGCCGCGCGCCCAGCTCACCACGGGCGACCAACGCCACCGACAGGCCGGGCCGGGACTCGGCGATCTCGGCGGCGCACTCGATACCGGTCAACCCGTCGCCGACGACCAGCACCCTTCCTCCCCCGCCCAGGCTGTCCAGGCGCTCACGCAGGCGCAGCGCCGCTGGCCGGCCGGCGACGTTGAAGGCATGCTCGGCCACGCCGGGGACGCCGCGATCGTCGACGCGGCTGCCCAGCGCGTAGACCAGCGTGTCGTAGCCGAGCTCGCCGCCGCCGTTGGCGTCGGCCACCGCGACGCTCTGGCGCTCGGGGTCGACGGCGGTGACCCGAGCCACGCACAGCCGGATCGCCGTGCCCGCGAAGGCGTCGGCGAGCTTCAGAGCCTCGATCTCCCGGCCGGCCGCGACCTGGTGCAGCCGCATCCGCTCGACGAAGAACGGCTCAGCGTTGACCACGGTGATCTCCGTGTCCTCCGGCGACAACTGACGGGCCAGGTTTCCGGCCACATAGGCCCCGGCAAAGCCGGCGCCCAGAACGACGATGCGGTGCTTCATGTGTTGCTCCTGTCGGCTCGCTTGCTCTCGGTGAGTTGAGCGGGGCGGCCCACCGATTGCTGACAGGAGCAGCATGTGACATGCATCACAGAGCGACGGGAGCGCCGCCCAACGATGCTCGCGACGCCGAGGCGGCGCAGATGCAGGCCGAGCTAAAGAACGGCACGGCGAGCTGTCGGGTGGACGACCAACGGTTCAGAACCCAACGGTGCCGACGCCGTCGTCCAGCGACCCGACCGACCATGCAGCTGGCGGGCCGAAAATCGGCCGCGCGGATGGGCGCCTTTCTGGCGCCCCGCAGCGCAACTAATCTGCATCGTGACACCGTTGAGGACCACGCCGTCCGGGAGCTGCCACAGGGTGCGCCGCTCGCTGCGGCCGGCGAGGATGAACCCGCCGGCTTGGTAGATGAAGCCGACATGCCCCGGGAAGACCACGCGTCCGGCGGCGGTGACCCGCGGCAGCGGGTCCGCTGTGACTTTCAGTCGTAGTTGGCACTTTTCAGCAACAGATGGCACTGCCCCTACGGACCGTGATCAGTGAGCTGTGCATCGCACTCGTAGTTGGCGGTTCTCACACCTATCCGGCGGAGTCGAGAGGCGGGCTGCCGGTGAGCTGCGCCGCTGACGCCGCGGCGAGCAGCCAGCCGAAACGAAACCGCCAACTACGGCTGCTAGCCTCCGCCAACTGCCGCTGAGAACAGCAGTAAAGCCGCTGGCCAGCCTGCCCGCTTCCGCCACCTATCGCTGAAAGCACATGAGCGATGCTGGCCGCGGGAGCCTTGTCCGGTCGGAACCGGCGTTGGGCGCGCACCACCGGGCTTGTGCGGCCCCGATTGGTTCTTCGACCGTCTGGTTGCCCGGGGCTGGGTGGTTGGTGGTGTTGAGGACGCTGGCAGTGACCTGTCCTGAAGGGGGTGTGTTCGCCGCCGGTGGCGTGCATTTCCCTGAGCATCGGCGCCGACCGTGAGGACTGCGTGTGTCGTGCCCGAGCCTGTGGGAGTGGTCTGCCTCACACGCTGTCAGAACGCTCGGTCTCGCGGTGTCTTGTGGCCGAACCCCTGGAAATGGAGGAGCCGCGATGACTGGGAACATTGATGTGGTCGTGATCGGCGGTGGGTACGCCGGTGTCATGGCGGCCAATCGCCTGACGCGGCGCAACGATGTGGCCGTGACGTTGATCAATCCGCGCCGGACGTTTGTCGAGCGGATCCGCCTGCATCAAGTGGTGGGCGGGTCCGACGACGCGATCGTCGACTACCAAGAGGTCCTGGCCGAGGGTGTCCGGCTGGTGGTCGACACGGTGACCCGGATCGACGCGGCCGAGCGCAGTGTGACGTTGGCAGCCGGCGGCACGGTCGGCTACGACTACCTGATCTATGCGGTGGGCAGTGGCAGCGCCGACCCGGGCGTGCCCGGAGCGGCCGAGTTCGCCTACCCGATCGCCAGCCTGGAGGAGGCGCAGCGGCTGCGGCCGGTCATCGCCGCCGCTCCCGCGACGGTCCCGGTGACGGTGGTCGGCGCCGGTCCGACCGGCATCGAGACCGCCGCCGAGCTGGCGGAGGCGAGCCGTACCGTGACCCTGGTCTGCGGCGGGGTGCTCGGCCCGTATCTGCACGAGCGGGGTCGGCGCTCGGTTGCCAAGCGGCTGGCCAGGCTCGGTGTGACGGTGCTCGATGGCCCCGGCGCGAGAGTGACGGCGGTGACTCGCGATGCCGTGCGGATCGGCGGCGGCCGCGAGTTGCCGAGCCAGGTGACCATTTGGACCGCCGGGTTCGGGGTGCCGGACTTGGCCGGCCGCAGTGGGTTGAGCATCGACGCGCTGGGTCGCCTGCTTACCGATGAGACGTTGACGTGCGTGGACGACGTGCGCATTGTCGCGGCCGGGGATTCGGCGGCGCCGTCGGACCTGCCGTTCCGGATGAGCTGCCAGGCCGCGACGAGGATCGGCGCGCACGCCGCCGACACGGTGCTGGCCCGGATCGCGGGTGAGCAGCCGGCGCCAATCAACCTGGGGTTCTTCGGTCAGTGCATCAGCCTGGGGCGTCGCGCCGGTATCTTCCAGTTCGCCTCCAAGGACGACACCGCGAACGGGTTGTACATCGGCGGCGGCCCGGGCGCGAAGCTCAAGGAGTTCGTCCGCAAGCACACCGTCAAGCATTTGGCGGACGAGGCACGCAAGCCCGGCTCGCTCACCTGGGTCAAGGATGACAAGCGCCAGGAGTTGCTGCGGGCCAAGCGCGGCGAGGTGCGGGCCGGCCGCTGAACAGACAGCCTGGCCACGCATCGGCGATCCCAGCTAGAACGATTACCGACTATCGAGGGTGTCCCATCGGAGCTCCGCCGTGCTGGCCGGTTTCCAGGACACCGGATTCACCTACCAAGGCGAGGAGACCGCGTGAACGTCGCTCTTTGGATTGCTGCCGGGCTGATAGCAACCCTGTCCCTATTCAGCGGCATCACCAAGACATTCGTACCCAAGGAGAAGTTGGCTGCTGCGCATAGCGGCGGGGAATGGCTCAGACACGTCAGCGTCGGCTTCGTCAAGACTATCGGGGTCCTCGAACTCCTGGCCGCGGTTGGCCTGATCCTGCCCGGCGCGCTTGACATCGCACCATTCATGGTGCCGGTGACTGCCGTCTGCTGGGTTCTGCTCATGGTCGGCGCGATGATCACTCACGGCCGCCTTGGTCAGTTCACGTTGGTAATGCTGAACTTCATCTATCTCGTGCTTGCGGCGTTCATCGCGTGGGGCCGCTTCAGCCTTGAGCCGTTCACCGGCTGACGACGATGTGCCGCTGGCGGGTGGTGCCGTGCGGGCGCGGGTGATCCGACGCACGGTCCGCCCCGGCGGTGGCTTCGGCCGGATTGACCGGCTGCTCGCCGGCCAGACGCACCCGACAGACCTGGATCAAGGATACGAGCGCGGCGTCGCCGGTCCTGCCAGAACCAGAACGTCGTCAGCACGACCAGCCCAGCCAGGATCAGGCCCTTGCAGTGGATGCACGATTGAAGGCCTTCGGCAACCAGGGTCGCTCGCGAAGGAGAGGGTCGAGATATGAGCCACGCCACTGATCCGGCGACCGACACCTTCGTCGCCCACCGCAACCTGCTCTTCACCGTGGCATACGAGATGCTCGGATCGGCGGCCGACGCCGAAGACGTCCTCCAGGAAACCTGGCTGCGGTGGATCAAGGTCGACGCGGAGCACGTACGCGACCAGCGCGCCTACCTGGTCCGGATCACCACCCGGCAGGCGCTCAACCGGCTGCGCGCAATGAAACACCGCAAGGAGACCTACGTCGGCCCCTGGCTTCCCGATCCGCTGCTCACCACGCCGGACGTGGCCGAGGACGTCGAACTCGCCGAGAGTGTGTCGGTGGGGCTCATGATCGTCCTGGAGACACTGTCGCCGACCGAGCGCGCCGTCTTCGTGCTGCGTGAGGCCTTCGGTGTCAGCTACGACGAGATCGCGGCCGCCGTCGGCAAAAGCCCTGCGGCGGTCCACCAGATCGCGCACCGTGCCCGCCAGCACGTCGATGCCCGCCGCCGCCGCCAGGTGGCCTCCCCGAGCGAGGCCCGGGCGGCTCTGGGAGCGTTCCAGCGCGCGGTCGAAACCAGGGACCTGCAGGGTCTGCTCGACGTGCTCGCCCCTGACGTCGTCCTGGTGGGCGACGGCGGCGGCGTCAAGCAGGCCGCGCTGCGGCCGGTCATCGGCGCTGAGAAGGTGGTCCGGATGCTCTTCGGTGGTCTGGGCAAGGTCGAAGGCGCGCTCACCGGTGAACCGACCGTGGTCAACGGCAACCCGGCACTCCTCGTACGCCTGGACGGCGAGATCGACGGCGTCATGGCGATCCATGTCGAAGACGCCCGTATCACCGGCCTCTACTACGTCCGCAACCCGGAAAAGCTGACCCGCGTCGAATCCGAAACCCCGCTCACCCTGCGATGAGTACCGGTGGTGGAATTGGACGAGATACCGCCGCTGGTTTGCGGGTGCGTCCCGGTCCAGGATCCGGGCGGTGTCATGCCGGTGGCGTCGATGGCGCGGATGAGCCATTGCGCGTATGCGGTGAGGAGTTGATTGAGGGCTGCGTCGCGCGGGTGTCCGGTGTCGTCGCGGACGTGGGCGAACGTTTTGCGGGCGCGCAGCCGCCACTGCTCGGCTGTGTCGGCGGGTTGCCGGTCGCGGATGGGGTGTGGCGCGAAGATACGTTCGCTGCCGGTGATCCGGGACCAGACGATGATCGAGGCGCAGTCCCGGTGGCGGTCCCCGAGCTTGGGTCGCTGTCCGCGGCCGTGGGCTGGCAGTTGGCCGACGATGGTGGTCCAGCTCGCGGGGTCGATGTACCAGTCGCGCAGGGCGGTGCGGCGGCGGTGGTAGTCGATGGGCTGCGGCGTGGCCTCGATCCGGTCGGCGATGTCGTGGACTGCGGCTTCGAACTCGTGCGGGTCGCTTCGGAGCCGCGCCCAGGCATGCACCGCTGAGACGCTGAAGTAGCTGCGGCGATACGCCTTGCGGGTGTCGGGCAGGCCGAGGCGGCAAGCGGCTTCGCGGATGGAGCCGCCCATGGCGGTCTGGCATAGGTGCAGCGCGGCGGCTCGCCGCAGCTGGGCGGTGTTGATGCCGTCGAAGCGGGCGAGATGCTGCTGGTACCAGTCGTCCTGGAGGAACTGCGGGATGTGTTCGGGTCCGAACGGGACACGTCTGATCGCGGTGCGTAGGCCCCGACCCCGGCCGGGCCGGGCGTAGGTCTGCAGCGAAGTGCGTTGCGGCCTTACCCGTGCCGGCATGGCCTGCGGCATCGGGAGGGGTAGAGCAAGTTGCGTGTTCATTCGGCTCACCAAGTCCCAGGAAGCGGGCCGCGCTCGCGCGGCTCGGAGGACACGGAAGGTGGGTGGCCGGCCGGCCGGGCGGGATCTCATCGCGCACCCAGCCAGCCGGGAACAGCGAGGACGGCCAAGCCCGCTCACATGGCAGGTCCCGCGCCGCTGCCGGCGTTGCGCACCCGGTGGGCAGGCCCAGCAGGTCCGTCGTGGCTCTGATGGCCCCGGAGGGCTCCGTGCGGACACCGGCATTCGCAAGGACGGAGATCGCCGCGAGCTGGCGCCAACGCGGGTGTGTGCGACTCGGTGTTTAGCTGGTGGAGTTTGCGAGGATGGTCGCGATGTTGTGCAGGTGCGACAGGATCTGCTGACCGGCGTAGAAGACGTCGCTGCGGGTGTCGATCTCGCCGGCCTGTTCCCAGTCCCACTGGGCTTCGCCGAGATGCATCACGTACCAGATGGCTCCGGTGCGGGGGTGGCGGAATAGAGCGCAGTTCCACTGCGGCGCCAGCAAGGTCATCGGTTGGCTGGTGCACGTGATCGCGCATGAGCAGCCCGAGACCGCCCCGCATCTGCTGGACGACCACACCGTGGAGCGGATCAAGCAGGTAATCAGGCAGCAGCGCGATCACATGTGGCTGTGGGTCGAGACCGGTGAGCGCTGGCAGGCTCAGGACCTGACCGCGGCCGAGGCGGCGAAGGTCGATCAGTACGTGGCGGCGGTGGAGGCGTCCGCGGCGAGCAACACGGTTATCCTGGCGCTGGCCGATGAGTTGGCCGCGGGCACGATCGAGGCGGCGCTGGCCAAGTCGGACCTGGAGCTGGGCGTGGAGGCATTGGCGGGAGCGCTGGCCCGGCAGGCGAACCCGTTCCCGGACGCGTCTCCGGTGCGGGTCCGCTACCCGTTGACGGCCGGCGACACCGATGAGACGTGGTGGCCGTGGCTGATGGGCCTGGTGGTGGGCAGGGTCGCCCCGGGCGAGTGGGACGTCGTGGTGATCGATGACCGTCTGGTGGAGGGGCTGGACGCCGGCGGGAACCCGGTCTACCCGGTCGGCCGCCGCGCGGCCGAGGCGATCCGCCTGCAATAGCTCTTGTCGGCATCCGTAACGACCGGCTGCTGTATCGTGATCCGCCGCCGCGCGAGCCGGAAACGGCGGCTGCGCCGGACGTCCCCGGCCGCCACGGCGAGCCGTTTTCCTGCGCCCGCCCCGACACCTGGGGCGAGCCCGACCAGCAGCTGACCCTCCACGATGGGCACTACGGCCAGGTCAGCGTCACCGCCTGGCACGGCCTGCACCTCAAGCTGGACAAGAAAGACCACTTCGCCCACCGGGCCGAAGCGCCGATCCTGTCCGGCACGGTCATTTGCGTCCAGGTGGAGCGGCTGCCCAGCGGACGACGTGCCGCCCTCAAGCCGGCCTGCCAGTAGGAGTGGAACGGCGAACCGGGCTTGGTGTCAGATTCGTTGACGCTGTAGATCCGACCAGGCCAGTCTTGCCCGCAGCACGATGTGGGCAAGGCCACCAAGCGCGTCGAGACGGTCACCGGACCAGGAAAGGTAAACGTCAAGCTAAGCGGGGAAGGACCCCCGCCAGCCCCTCACGGAACGCGATGGCCGCCGCCTCGGTGCGGGTGGCTGCGCCCAGTTTCGTCAGGATGTGGGAGACGTGCACCCCCGCCGTACTCGGTGAGATGTGCAGCCGGGCGGCGATCTGCCGGTTGCTCAGGCCCTCGGCGATCAACCTGAGCACGTCACGCTCGCGCTCCGTGAGCCCACCCTGAGCCGGTCGGGGTCGCCCGAGCAGGGCGATCTCGCGGGTGAGCGGCGCGGCGCCCAGGTCTTCGGCCAGCCACGCGGCTTCCCTGAGGCGGGCCGTTGACCCGGGCCGGTCGCCCGCCGCCAGCGCGGCTCGCGCGCCGTGGAACAGACTCAGCGCCAGCTCGTACGGCTGCCGCAGCTCCCGCCAGGCACCCGCGGCGTGGTCCCAGCCGTCGTCCTTGATAAGCGCGCGCAGCATGATCTGCCAAGCTCGGTCGAGCGGCCCGTCCACGCCGAGCGCCGTATCGGCCGCGGAGAGCTCGGCCTGTCGTTTCGCGACCCGCTGCCGTAGGTCCCTGCCGTCGCCGTGCGCGAGCCGGGCCCGCTGCACCAATGCGCCGGCGACCAGGACCGGCCGGGCGTCGCTGCTGTAGATCCGGGTGAGCGCCGGGTCGGCCAGCGCCCGGTCCAGGAGCAGGTCTGCCCTCTCGTGGTTGCCCTGGGCGACGGCGAGCAGGCAGAGCAGCTGATGGCGGGGGAACAGGCCCCCGTTGCCGGTGTGCTCCACGGCCGCCGCGGCGTCGGCCGCCCTGGCCAAGTCTCCGCGCAGCAGCGACAGGTAGCCGGCGAGCACGCGCAGGGCCTGCCGCGGCAGCGGTGGCGGGTCCTCCTGGAGGCTCTCCTCCAGCACGGCGGCGGCCTCGTCCCACCGCCCGGCCAGGATCAGGCTGTGTCCGGCGAAGCGCGCGAGCTCGGCGCCCCGGCTGCGGCCCAGCCCGTACCGGCGGGCGTGGCGGATGCCGTCGCGGGCCGCCTCGATGCCGCGGTCGTGGTCACCGGCCTTGGTGTGCAGCGTCGCCTCGTACATCGGGACGGTCATGAGCAGGTCGTGGCCGTCGAGCCGATCGGCCAGCGTGCGGGCCTGCGCCAGCATCCCGAGGTCGCCCGTCATGGACCCGACGCCCAGCAGCCCACGGACCGTGACCGTGGCATCGCCGGTACGCCGACCGATGGTGAGCGCCTCCTCGAACGGCTCGCGAGCCCGGTCCACCTCCGGCAGCAGGCCCATGGCCAGCACGCCGAGCAGCCGCCCTCGCTGAACGCCGCCGGGGGTGGCGGGCACCAGTTCCAGGGCTCGTTCCCAGTCGGAGACGCCGGTCGCCTCCAGCCGGTGCCGCAGCCTGCCTCGATGTTCCAGCAGCTGGGCGGCCCGCTCGGGCTCGCGCCGCTCGTCCACGGCGGCCAGCCCGGCGCTGGCGTACTCGACCCCGCGAGCGTAGTCGCCGCTGAGCATGCAGGCCTCGGCCGCGCCGGTCAGTACGTCGATCCTGTCGACGCCCAGCCGCGCCTGCGGGTCCCAGAGTTCGAGGACCTGGTCGAGCATGCGGACCTGCTCCTCGTAGGCGTAGGACCTGCGCGCCTGGCCCGCGGCCAGGTAAGCGGCGGACGAGGCCAGCCCGCGATCACCGGCGGCGTGGGCGTGTGCGGCCAGCTCCGCGTGGGCGCCGGAATCGCGCAGGGCCTCGGCGTAGCGCGCGTGCAGGCGCGCCCGCTCGCCGGGCAGCAGGTCCTCGTACACCGCCTGCCGGATCAGGGCATGGCGGAAGTCGTAGCCGTCCCCTGCGGTGACGAGCAGGCTGCGGTCGACGAGCTCGCGCAGCAAGGCATCCAGCCCGGTCCCGTCCTGCCCGGCCACCTGCGCCAGCAGCCGGTGGCCGACCCGGCCGCCCGCTGCCGAAGCGATGCGCAGCAGCTCGCGCGCCGGGCCGGGAAGCGACCGCGGGCCGTGCAGCAGCAGGTCGCGCAGGCTGTCCGGGGTCCGTTCACCGGCGTGGGCGAGCGCCTCGACTAACAGCGGGGTGCCGTCGCTGCGTTCGTGTACGCGGCGTACGGCGGCCGCGTCCGGCTCGGTGCCGAGGATCGCGGCCAGCTGCCGGCCCACGCCCTGCCGGTCCAGGCCAGGCAGCCGCAGCGTGGTGGTGCGCGGGCGGCGGGCCAGCTCGGACAGCAGCGGCCCGAGCAGTCCGTTGCCAGTTTCCGGCGGCCGGTAGGTGATCACCAGGAGCACACCGGCCTGGGTCAGGTTCCTGGCCAGGAAGCCGAGCAGCTCGCGGGTGGCGGCGTCGGCCCAGTGCAGGTCCTCGATCGAGACGACGAGCGGCTGGTTCGCGGCCACCCGCTCGACCAGCGTCAGGACCTCCTCGTACAGCAGATGCTTGCCGCCTTCCGCGTCGCCCGCCTCGCCGAGTTCGGGGAACCAGCGGGCCAGCTGGCGGTAGGGCCCCGGCAGCACCCCTTCGACCCGGATCAGCCTGCGCAGCACCGTCACGAACGGCGCGTACGGCAGGCCGTCGCCGCCCAGCTCCGCGCAGGCGCCCTCGACCACCCGCACGCCCCGGCCCAGCGACCGCGCGAACTCGGCGAGCAGCCGCGACTTGCCGATCCCGGCCTCCCCGGCCACCAGCACCACCGCCGGCCCCTGCCCGACAGCCGTGTCCAGGGCCGCCACCAGCGCCGACAACTCCTCGCCCCGGCCGACGAACACCGGGCTGACCACGCGCTCCGCCACCACGACGCCAGCATATAAATACACAGATCACTTGATGTGCGGTGCCTGTTTACCCGGCCATTCTCGAAGCATGACGGCGACCTACCCCCTGCGGACGATCCGCGCCGACGAGCTCGACGCGTGGGCTCGCATGATCACCACGACCTACGGCCAGGACTGGTACGAGGGCGGCCTGCGGAACGCCGCCGACTCCATCGAGCCCGGACGCACGATCGCCGCCTACGACGGCGAGGAGATCGTCGGCGGTGCGTCGATCTACGGCCGCGTCATGACGGTCCCCGGCGCGGTGACGCCCGTCGCCGGCATCACGCTCGTCGCGGTCCTGCCCACCCACCGGCGCCGCGGCATCCTCACCGCGATGATGCGCAAGCAGCTTACCGACCTGCACGAATCAGGCGGCGAGCCGATCGCCGCGCTCAACGCCGCCGAGGCCACGATCTATGGCCGCTTCGGGTACGGCGTCGCCAGCTGCGTGGCCGAGATCCAGGCGGACAAGAAGCTCCTGGCCCTGAGGCCCGGCACCGACCTCGGCGACGGGACGATCCGCCTGCTCGACCGCCGGCAGGCCCGGCCGCTGCTAGAGAAGGTCTACGACACCGCCCGCCGTACCGGGGTCGGCTGGGTGGACCGTACGGAGAAGTTCTGGGAGGCCCGGCTGGCCGACGGCGAACGCGCGCGCGACGGCGGGACGGCCCTGCGCTTCGCCGTCCACACCGAGCCCGGCGGCGAGGTCAGCGGCTACGTCTTCTACCGCTCCAAGCCGCGGCTGGTGCAGGTCATCGAGGTCGCGGCCACCACTAGGCAGTCCTACGCCGCCCTGTGGCGTTACCTCATCGACCTCGACGCTCACGCCGGCCTCACCTATGACGGCGCCGTCGACGAACCGCTGAAGCACCTGCTGACCGACCCGCGCGCGGCTCGCACCAGCGTGATCGACAACCTCTGGGTCCGCCTGGTGGACGTCGACCGCGCGCTGGCGGCACGCCGCTACTCGACTCCGCTGGACCTGGTCCTGGAGGTTCAGGACACGTTCTGCCCATGGAACGCGGGGCGCCACCACCTGTGGGCCGACGGCGACTCCGTCACCTGCGAACGCACCCAGGCCCGGCCGGGCCTGCGGCTGACCTCCGCCGAGCTGGGTGCGGCCTATCTGGGCGGCACCACCCTGGCGGCCCTGGCGGCCGCGGGCCGCGTCGAGGAACTGCGCCCCGGGGCGGTCACCGCCGCCTCGCTCGCCTTCCGTGGCGAGCGCGAGCCCTTCCACCCCTCGGGCTGGGCCTTCCCCGCCTTCTGACGGGCGCTTTGGAGACCAAGGACGTCGCCTGGCGGACTCCACTGGAGAGCCGGCGCTTCAGCGGCGCAGGACGCGGCGACGATCGCACCCACCGCGACCCTGGATGGAGCAGTGCTTCCGGGAAGGCGAGGGGCGTTGGACGTGCCGCGGCTTCGCCGCATCTGGAGCCGACTACGGCAACCGTCGCGCAACGGCGCCGAGGTGGTGAGCCACGACGACCTGGTCCCCGGAACGTGCTGGTTCGGACGGCCGTCTCACCGGAGTCCTCATCACACCGGGCGCCGAAGCGGATCAGATCGGCATGAACATCATAATGTCCGGCCGGAAGCCGGAACCGCACACGAGGGAGACAAGTCACATGCGCACTCATCGCCTCGGTCGCAGCACGGTGGAGGTCACCGAACTGGGCTTCGGGGGCGGGCCGCTGGGCGGCCTGTTCGAACCGGTGGACGACGACACCGCGGCGCAGGCACTGGCGGCCGCCTGGGACTCGGGAATCCGCTATTTCGACACCTCGCCGCACTACGGCATCGGGCACTCTGAGCGCCGCATCGGCGAGCTGCTGCGCAGCAAGCCGCGGGCAGAGTTCACGCTGTCGACGAAGGTCGGCCGGCTGCTGGTCCCGCGGGATCCGAACGGCCGGATGGACGAGGGCTTCGCCGTGCCGGCCACGCACCGCCGGGTTTGGGACTTCTCCCGCGACGGCATCCTGCGCAGCGTCGAGGACTCGCTGGCCCGCATGGGCGTCGACCGGATCGACGTGCTGTATCTGCACGATGCCGAGGAGCACTTCGAGACTGCCCTGCGCGACGGCTACCCGGCACTGGCCGAGCTGCGCTCCCAGGGCGTGGTCGGCGCCGTCGGCGCGGGCATGTACCACCCCGGCAAGCTGACCCGCCTGGTGCGGGAGACCGACGCGGACGTGGTCATGCTGTCGGGCCGCTACACGCTGCTGGACCACACCGCCCTGGACGAACTGCTGCCCGCCTGCGCCGAACGCGGAGTCTCGGTCCTGGCCGCCTCCGTCTTCAACTCCGGTCTGCTGGCAACCGACCGGCCCGCCGAGGGGGCGCGGTTCGACTATGCACCCGCCGCCCCGGAGCTGCTGGAACGGGTCAACCGCATCGCGGATGTCTGCGAGGCGCACGGCGTGACCGTTCCCCAGGCCGCCATGGCCTTCCCGCTGCGCCACCCCGCGGTCGCGGGCATCGTGGTCGGTATGCGCTCGGCGCAGGAGGTGCGGCGCAATGCCACCGCGTTCTCAGCGCGCATCCCGGCCCGGTTGTGGTCTGATCTGCGCGACCGGCTCAAGACCTGGGCCGACTGGCAGGACCTCTCGGCGCAGGCTCACGGCACGCTCGATCAAGAAGATCGGTGACCCTCTGCTGGACCGCACCCTTCAACGTCACCAGAGTTTCCCTGCTCGGTGCGTCTGCAGCCCTCGCCTGACGCCCGTAGCGTCATCGAACGCCCGAGACGGCCGACCTCTTCGGCCGCAAGCGCGGATCGCGGGAGATCAGCGCGTCCGTTGACGTCTATGGCAGGAATTCCCGGAAGTGCTCGGCCACCATACCGGCGATGGCTATAGCGTCGTGGGTTCCGTCGACCTCGATGACGCGGATGTTCAGTCGCCTCGCGTTACGGACTGCGTCTTCCGCCACCAACCGATCGCGCTCGATCCGGTTTCGTTGAGCAAGCTCGGGGTCGCTGACCTGGAGCCAGAAGGTGCCGGCGCGCGGTAGTCGAGCCAGTTGGTGCTGCCGGAACTCCTCTGTGGGCACCATGACGACCATACGCTGTGTGGAGGAGGTGACCGGCGCCACGAGTTCAGGACGGAGGCCCCAACCGTCGGCAACGATGGGGCGCGGTGACGCGAGGGCGCGCAGGTCGTCCTGTACCGCCTCGAAGCGCTCGACGAAGACTTCCAAGGCTTGTTCGGCCAGTTGCTCGGGCGTCAAGCGCACCCACACGGACTCCGCGTCCGGTTCGGCAAGGATCTCACCGAGACGGAGTTGCCGGGCTATCCGGCGGTCCTGATGGCCGCGGGCGTCGTGGTAGTCGTAGTGGTAGTGCGTAAGCCCGTGCTGCTCGGCGAGGATGCCCGCGACAGTCGTCTTGCCGGCTCACTGGCCGCCGCCGATCCAAAGGGCACGTTGCAGGGTCGTATGCGGGTCCCATTGCATAGTGAAAGCGTGAACCCGACCCCACTCAAGATCAAGTCTTGTTCTTCCCGGTCGGTAATGATTACCTATCTATAGGTGGCAGGGGCCACCGACGGCCGCGCCAAGGGTCGGCCGGCTCGACACACTCAACTCGGCTAGAACAGGACGCTGCGACGCATCACGGGAGGACGGCGGATCATCAGTTCGCCCGCTCGGCCCGGCTAGATCCTGCCGATTGCCCGACACCGAGCGTTGGGGTCGGGTGGCCCAGCTCGTGCCGAACCACCCAACCGCGTGGGAACGTCTGGTTGTCGCTGCTCAGGGCTGCCGTAGCGGCGGCAAGGGGTAGGCCGCTTCGATGATCAACACGCCCCGTGTGGTGGCGCAGTTCTTTTGGGTGCCCCCGGGAGGAGTCGAACCTGCGCTAGGGCCAAGCATGGCGAAGCCGGACATGTTGATTTTGTAGAAACTACACAATCGCCGCAAACTGGTCTGCAGACATTGAGTTCGGTGGGTCGAACCTCGGTGTATACGCGGCACGTCGTAGATCTGCAAAATCCTGGTGTCCGAGATCGGCGGCATCTCAGTGTTCGTTGAGCTTCCTCACCTAGACTTTGGCCGGCGCGGCTAGCCGCAGCCTCGCCGGCGTGCCGCTGTTGTTCAGCGGCCCAGGTGAGGACATCCAGGATGGCTTGCGCCCGTACTCCACGCGGTGGGTTTCGGTTGAGCCATGAACGCAGCACCGTTGCCATCCACGCGGGCGCCCGGACCCCGGCGACGACCCGAAGGACGTCGACGCCTTCCGAAGTGTCGGTCGCAAGCCGTGACGCCTGCCCTACCGCGGAGTGTCGACCGCCGCGGCCAATCGCTGGAACTCCTCGTAGACGCCGTTGAACCAGAAGTCGATGGTCTGCGTCATGGCGATCGCGGTCAGGTCGCGGTGTGGGTCGTTGAACCAGCTGGTGCCGTAGCCACCCTCCCAGCCGTAGCGGCCCGGCTGCGAGACCTCGTCGGGTGTGACGCTGACGGCCATGCTGTATCCCCAGCCGCGACCGGTGAGCGGGAATGGGCCGGCATCGGCGAGCTGCCGCGGCGTCAGGTGGTTGGTGGTCAGCAGCCGGATCGACTCGGCCGAAAGCAGGCGCCGGCCATGGTGGACGCCCTGGTTGAGTAGGAACCGGCTGAATGCCAGGTAGTCGTCGATGGTTGAGGCCAGCCCTGCGGCACCGGAGGGAAACGCGGGCGGCCGGGTCCACTCCTCCGGCCGCGAGTAGGGCTGGAGCTCCAACTGTCCGGTCTGCGGGTTTGCCCTGTACAGGCCGGGCAACCGCGAGGCGTCGGTGCGTGACAGGGAGAATCCTGTGTGGTTCATGCCCAGCGGCCGGAAGACACGCTTGCGGAGAAGCTTCTCCAGCGGTTCTCGCGCGGCCCGGGCGATCAGCACGCCGAGCACGTTGGAGCCGGTGTTGTACTGCCACCGCTGGCCGGGCTGGTACATCAGGGGCAGGGTGCCGTACCGCCGGATCCATCCGTCCGGGTGGTGTGGTGTGCGCGGGTCCGGCTGGTCCATCACCAGCTGTAGTCCGTTGGCGGCTGTGATGATCGGGTACGGCGGCTGGAAGCTGGGTTCGAAGATGATGCCGTGGCCCATGCGGAAGGTCAGCAGATCTTCGACCGTGATCGGGCGCGCCGCCGGCACAGTTTGGTCGAGCGGTCCGTCGATCCGGGTGAGCACCCGCCGGTTGGCCAGCTCGGGCAGCAGCCGGTCGACCGGCTCGTCCAGTGCCAGCCGGCCCTCCTCTACCAGCATCATCGTGGCTACCGCGATGATCGGCTTGGTCATCGAGGCCATCCGGAACGGCGTGCTCCGTCGCATCGGCTCGTGGCCATCCAGCGTCAAGGTGCCGATCGTGTCGACGTGCAGCAGGCCGCGGTGGGCGACGAGGTAGACGATGCCGGGCAGCTCGCGCCGCGCGACGCGGGCCGCCATCGCCTCGTGCAGCCGCGCGAGTCCAGCCCGCCACGACCCGCTGGTGCCGGCCGACGCCGGCGCCACCGGACCGCCCGGCACCACACCAGCGGTCAACGCGGACGCGCCGATCGCCGCCGCACCCGCCAACACTGTTCGCCTATCCATGTCACGGTTCCTTCCATCTCGTACCGACAGCGGATGTTCCGCTTCGCGCATGCTGGGTAAGAAGCTTGTCGCCGGCCGAACTCATGGGTGGCCGTCACCTTCGCGGCCCGCCCAGAAGCCGCACTGGTGGTCGACCGCGAACGGGATGCATCGCGTAGCCAGGTGACAGCGGGCCGGCGCTCGTTCGTTCTTGGCCGGTGTACGGAAGAAGGATGATCTTGCCCACGACCGTGCGGTCGATGAGCCTCTGGAGCGCCTTGGCGGCCTCGGACACTGGCAGCCGTGCCGCCACCTCGGGTCGCAGTTCACCGGTGCGGAGCAGTTCGAGGAGGGTGGCGAGGTCCTCGTCGAAGTTCTTGTTCTGGTTGAGGCCAAGGGCGCCGGCGAGTTCGGCGACGCCGATCAGACGCACCACGGGTGTCGAGACGTCACTGACCCACGGAAACCGACATGCCCAGCCAGGGGCCGACGCCGATGATGACCGCTGTTGGCATGAACTTCTCCTCAGCTTGGGTGAGGACTGGACGTCAGGTGGCTGCCCGCACCGGCAGGGCGTGGGCGAACAGCGGCACCGCGACGGCGGCGGTGGCCAAATGCATGACGATGAGTGCGGTGACGGCTAGACCGCTGGTGTGCGGCTGCACGTCGGTGAACAGCAGCGCCACATCCGGGATGAGGGAGGCGGCGACGACGGCCGGTATCAGCCAGCGCAGGACCGCGTCAGGCCGGCGCGACCGCCGCCGTACCGCTGCCCAGCCGGCGGCGCCGGCCAGCACACCGGTCACGGTGAGGAACAGGTAGGCCTGCGCTTGGAGCGGCACGAAATCGTCGGATGCGCCGGCGGCCCGGGCGAGCACGGCGATCACGGCGTTCGCCGCCGAGCTGGCGACGACCGCCGCGATCAGCGCGGTGATGATCCGGCCGGCGCTGGTTCGAGGTCGACGGTTGGCTTCCCGAATGGTCGTTTCAGACACCGGTGACCTCCTGCGAACCGGCCATGATGCGGCCGGTGATCGTTTCGTCCAGGGCGATGGGTGTGCGGCGGTCGAAGTCGCCGGGCTTTTTCCAGTAGGTTGCGGAGAGCCGATGCGGCGTCAGCCGGTGAAGACGCGCTCGGCTTCGTCGCGTTGGGTGTGCAGGTCCCAGTAGAGGGGGGCGATCTGGTCGGCCTCGGCGGTCGGGATTTCGGGAGGGCCGCCCGCGCCGATCCACACGCCGATGGCGACGTGCGCGGCCTGGATTCCGGTGCCGGCCAGCTCTTTGTGCAGGTTGAGCGCCCAGTTGCGCAGCGCCGCCTGGGCGGGGTTGACGTTGCCGAGCATCGGGATGGGGTCGACCGAGCCGGCACCGTTGGTGAACAGCAGGGTGCCCGCGCCGGCCTCACGCATCGCGGGCAGGACGGCCTGGGTGGCGGTGATGGCGCTGCCGAGCAGGAAGTCGATCCATCCCTGTACGTCGGATGGGCTGGTCTGGGACGGGGAGGTGAGGGTCATGGAGTCGATGCTCGGAGCGGGGGAGTGCTCGAGGACGTCGATGCCGCCGAAGCGGGTGGCGGCGTTCTTGAGGGCCTGGGTCAGCGCGTCGTGGTCGAGCACGTCTGCCGGGAACGCGGCGGCGGTGATGCCCTCGGCGGCGAGCTGGGCGACCAGGTCGTCGAGCTTGGCGCGGTTGCGGGCGATGAGAGCGACGTCGAAGCCGCGCGAGCCGAAGGCGCGGGCGATGGCGAGGCCCATTCCGGGGCCGGCTCCGACGATGGCGATGCTGGGCAAGGCGAAGTCCTTTCGATGGGGGAAGCGTCTTGGGGTACGGACGGGTCAGGCGACGGTGATGGCGATCTTGCCGACGGTGCCGGCGCCGAACGCGGCGAACGCCTCGGGGGCCCGCTCCAGGTCGAACTCGGAGTTCACCGGCACCTTGAGAGCGCCGGAGGCGACCTGCCCGGCGAGGGTGGACAGGGTGCCGGCGGTCGGGTTGGACCGGATCATGGCGGTCTGCAGCTTGCGGTCCTCCGAGGCCTCGGGGACGGTGAGGGCGGAGGCGACGGCACCGCCGTCGCGGGTGAGCGCGGTCAGCTCGGCCACGTCCCCGGCGAGGTGCAGCACCGCGTCCACGCCGTCCGGGGCGATCGCCCGGACCTGCGCGGTCACGTCCTGGGTGTAGTCGATGACGGTCACCTCAGCGTCGGTCAGCGCCGAGACGAAGCCGCTCTCGGAACCCGACTTGGCCGTGGCGATCACCCTCGCGCCCCGGGCCGCGGCCAGCTGTACGGCGATGGCACCCACGCCGCCGGTCGCACCGGAGATCAGCACCGTCGCCCCCTCCAGCGGGCCGAGCAGGGCGAGACCGTCGAAGGCGGCGGTGCCCGCCAGCCCGAGCGCGCCGGCGTCACGCACGGAGACCGCGTCGGGCCGGTGGGCGATGCCGATGGCAGCGGGAACGGCGACGTACTGCGCCATCGAACCGGTGCCCAGGTGCGCCTTGGTGACCACGCCGAATACGGCGTCGCCGGCCGTGAAACCCTCGACACCCGCACCGACCGCCTCGACGGTGCCGGCGAAGTCCTTGCCGGGGATCAGCGGGAAGCGGTGCTCCATCATGCCCTGCAGGTATCCGGCCACCGTGCCCAGGTCGAAGCCGTTCACCGAGGACGTGGCCACCTTCACCAGCACCTCACCGGCCTGCGGGCGGGGCACCTCCGCCTCGGTCACCTCGGGGCTGCCGGGTACCTGCGCCAATGTCACAGCGCGCATGATCATCAACTCCTCGCATCGGTATAGCTCGATTTCGGACAGGGCTATCCGATTCACGATCCGGAAAGGCCTATCCGGTTTCGCGAGGCCCACGATAACACAAGAAGTGGATAGGGCAATCCGGTTCGGTAGGCTGGGTGCCATGACCCTTGGCACCCAGGCCGGCGATGACCCTGCCGCGCCGCCTCTGCGCAGCGACGCGGAGCGCAACCGCGCGCGGATCGTCGCCGCCGCCCGCGCGGTGTTCAGGCGTGAGGGCCTGAATGCCTCCATGGCGTCCGTGGCCCGCGAGGCGGGAGTGGGCATCGCCACCCTGTTCCGCCGGTTCCCGACAAAGGACGAACTGGTCGCCGCGGTCTTCGCCGACCGGATGGACGCCTACGTCGACGCGGTCGGCGTCGCGCTCGACGACCCCGACCCCTGGCACGGCCTCGCCGGGTTCATCGAAACCTCCTGCGCGATGCAAGCCGCCGACCACGGCTTCGCCGACGTGCTGACCATGACCTTCCCCACCGCCAAGGCTCTGGAGGAGCGCCGAAACCAGGCGTACGAGGCCGTTGTCCAGCTCATCGGCCGCGCCAAGGCCGCAGGACGGCTGCGTGAAGACTTCTCCCCGGAGGACCTGGTGCTGATGCACATGGTCACCGCCGGCGTCGTCAACGCCACCGGCGACGCCGCTCCCCACGCCTGGAAACGCGTCGTCGCCCTGATGCTCCAGTCCTTCCAGGCCCCCGCCCGCGGCCCCCTGCCCGACCCGCCCGAGCCCCGCGCCTTCTACAAAGCCATGCTCCGTGCCAGTCGGCAGGGCTCCGCCTCGCCGGAACCAGGCAGGAAGGACTGAAGGGCCACGTCCGCCCGACTGCACATCGCGAACGCGAGCCGAGCTTGTGCAGTCGGGATCTGGCGTGGCAGGTGGCGCAGTTCTGGAGGCACTGGGCCGTCGCTCGTGACGGAGACGGCCCCGGGCGTTTGCCCGGGGCCGTCGGAAGCTACCTAAGCCAGCACGAACGATGCCTCTACGCGTAGTTGCCGGCCGATGACACTGCAATTTTGCAGATCTGTGACGTGCCCCCGGTGGGAGTCGAACCCACACTGTCGGAGGTTTGAGCTCCGTTCCTCTGCCGGTTGGGATACGGGGACGTTACAGGCCGGCTCCGGGGATTCGGCCGCGACTAGCCTACCCACTACGCTGAGGGCGACGGCACCCGACTGGGCGGGGTGTCGAGAGAAAAGCGCGAGGGGTAGGGGTTTGTGGCCGACACGCAGGCGGGTGCCGAGCGCAGGCGGGTGCTGATCGCCGAGGACGAGGCGCTCATCCGGCTGGATCTGGCCGAGATGCTCGTCGAAGAGGGCTACGACGTGGTCGGTGAGGCGGGCGACGGTGAGACCGCCGTGCGTCTGGCTGAGGAGCTGAAGCCGGATCTGGTCATCCTCGACATCAAGATGCCGATCATGGACGGCTTGGCGGCCGCGGAGCGGATCGCCGGCGAGCGGATCGCGCCTGTCGTGATCTTGACGGCGTTCAGCCAGCGCGACCTCGTGGAGCGGGCCCGGGCGGCCGGCGCCATGGCGTACCTGGTGAAGCCGTTCCAGAAGAGCGACCTGGTGCCCGCGATCGAGATCGCGCTGTCCCGCTACCAGGAGATCGCCGTCCTGGAGTCCGAGGTGGCCGGGCTGACCGACCGTCTGGAGACCCGCAAGGCCGTCGAGCGGGCGAAGGGCATGTTGATGACCACGTACAACATGACCGAGCCGCAGGCCTTCAAGTGGATCCAGCGGACGGCGATGGACCACCGCATGACCATGCGGGAGGTGGCCGAGCGGATCCTGGCGGAGACGCCGGACCCGCCGCCGGCGCCGGCCGGCTAGGCCCGTGGCCGGCCGGGCGGTAGCGGCGGCGCTGGCCGCGGTGGTGCTCACCGCTGCCGGCTGCGGCACTGGCGGGGACGGGGACGACAAGGACGACGACCGGGTACGCCCGGCGTGGACCGAGCTGACCCTGCCGGTCCCGCCCGGTGCGCCGGGCCGGCTGATGCTCCGGGACGCGACCGCGTGCGCCGGCCGGTGGTACGTCGTGGGTGGCGTCGGCACGGCGGCGGGGGAGACCCGGCCCGCGGCCTGGACCAGCGCGGACGGGCGGTCCTGGACGCCGTTGACGTTCGTGGCGCACAGCTACTACGGGCCACAGAACGTGCTGTATACGGTGGCGTGCCAGGACGGGCGGGTGGCCGCCGTGGGCGCCAAGAGCGGCGGTGCGCACGCGAATCCGCGAGTCAGCAGCTGGCACCAGCGGGCGGACGGCGCGCTGGAGGAGGTGCGGGCCCGGTTCGAGCTGTTCGGCGGACCGGTCGCGGTCAACGTGGCCCGGCTGGCGGCCGGGCCGGCGGGGTGGCTGATCACCGGCAACCGGTACAGCGGTGCGGCGGTGTGGCGGTCCCCGGACTCGGCGCGCTTCGAGATCCTCGAGGACGCCCCGGAGCTGTCCAGCGACGAGCGCGGTGAGACGTGGGGCGCGGACGCGGTGCCGGTACCCGATGGGTGGTTGGTCGTCGGTGGCGTGATCCTCAAGGGGCGGACGGACCGGGACCCGCTGAGTTGGCGGTCCGCGGACGGCGTGACCTGGCGGCGGACGCCGGCGGAGTCCGTCGCGGAGTATGACGAGATGCAGCGGGTCGCGGTGCTGGACGGCACGGCCTACGCCGTGGGGCTGCGCGGGCGGGCGTTCGGCGCCTGGCGCCTGGACGGTGACCAGTGGCGCGCCGCTGGGACGTTCGGGGCGGCGACCGGCCCGGCGCCCGCGTCGGTGCGCGCCCTGACCGGGGCGGACGGCCAGCTGGTGGCGGTGCTCACCGGCGGCGCCGAGTTCGAGGTGTGGCTCTCCGGCGACGGCGGTGGGTCGTGGCGCCGGGTGGCCGGGCCGGCCGCGTTGCCGGCGGGCGCGGACCGGACCGCGTCGGCGCTCGCGGTCGACGGCCGGGTCCTGTTGTTGACGGACGACGCGGGGGCGGGCCGGCTGTGGTCGGCGCCGAGCCCGCTGGTCACTGGCTAGATCCGCGCCGGGGGAGGGCCGGGAAGGCACCGGACACCGAGGTCCGATAAGGGGTGAATCCCCGTCCGGATGTTACGGGAGAGGAGCCGCTCGCGCTCGTCTTTGTAACGGTTTCGCAAGTGCCGGCCCAGGCTCTTCCGACGAGCGTCCGGGGGCAAGTACGCTCCGCCATCACGAGCCGCAACGCAGGCGGTGGCTCTTGCCGGGACACAACCCGCATGACACCATGCCCGCCGCCTGTCTCTGGAGGAGGTCAGAAAGCCGTGAGGCGAATTCATGTACGGGCGCTCGGGGGCGTCGCTCTGGCGGCGGCGATGGTCGCCGCCGTCGGTTGCCAGAGCTCTGGGGGCGACGACACGGACGCCGCCGCCTCGTGTGGCGGCACGATCGCGACATTCGGGGCCTTCAGTGGTCCGAACGCCGGCCTGGTGATCCCATCGCTCAACGGCTCCAAGCTGGCGGTCAAGCAGTTCAACGAGAAGAACCCGGACTGCAAGGTCACCCTGCAGGAGTTCGACACCCAGGGCACGCCCGAGCAGGCCACGCCGATCGCCAACCAGATCGCGCAGGACCAGAAGTTCATCGCCGTCATCGGTGGCGGTTTCTCCGGCGAGTCGAAGGCCACTATGCCGATCTACGAGGCCGCCGGCCTCGTGATGGTGAGCCCGTCCGCGACCGCGACCGAGCTGACCGCGGGCGGCAACAAGGCGTTCCACCGGGTGGTCGGTAACGACGGCACCCAGGGCGCGGCCGCCGTCGTCTACCTGAGGGACACCGTCAAGGCGACGAAGGTATTCGTCATCGACGACGGCACCACCTACGGTTCCGGCATCATCGCCGAGGTGAAGAAGGGGCTGGGCGCGACGGTCGTCAACAGCGACAAGGTGCAGACCGACCAGACCAACTTCGACGCGACGATCTCCAAGATCCGGAGCTCGGGCGCCGACGCGATCGCGTACGGCGGCTACACCAACGAGGCCGCGCCGCTGCTCAAGCAGATGCGGGCCGCCAACATCACGGCCAAGTTCGTCGGCTTCGACGGCCTCTACGACCCGGCGTTCCCACAGGGTGCCGGCGCCGGTGCCGAGGGCGCCGTCGTCACCTGCCCGTGCCTCCCGGCCGCCGAGGCCGGCGGCACCTTCTCCGCCGACTTCGAGAAGGAGTACGGCGAGGCGCCGGGCTCCTACGGCGCGGAGGGCTTCGACGCGGCGCAGGTGCTGCTCGACGGCATCAAGGAAGGCAAGTCGACGCGCGCCGACATGCTCTCGTGGGTGGACTCCTACGACAAGCTGGGCGTGTCGAAGCACATCAAGTTCACGCCGGAGGGTGACGTCGATCCCACCAAGGTCGTGATCTGGGCGTACGAGATCAAGAGCGGGGCGATCACGCCGCAGACGGAGATCAAGCTCAGCTGAGCGTGACGACGTGGTACGGCCGGGGGCACGGCCCCCGGCCGTGCGCGGTATAGGGAGCCTTTGTGAACTTTGATGCCCTGATCAACGATCTCGGCCAGCACACCGTCGACGGGCTCGCCAAGGGATCGATCTACGCCCTCGTCGCGCTCGGTTACACCCTCGTCTACGGTGTCCTCCGGCTGATCAACTTTGCCCACTCCGAGGTGTTCATGGTCGGCACCTTCACGGTGGTGGGCACCTGGAGCCTGTTAGGGGCGACCGACGGCCCCGGGGCCGGCATGATGATCCTCCTGTTGCTGGCCGCGCTGGTCGCCGCGGCCCTCGCGTCCGGCGCCACGGCTGTGGTGGTCGAGCGGGTGGCGTACCGCCGGTTAAGGCGGATGAACGCCCCACCCCTGATCTTCCTGATCACCGCGATCGGCGTGTCGCTCGTGCTGTCCGAGGCGTTCGGCGTCTGGCAGGGCCGCCTGGTGGTGGGCATGCCGACGGTGGTGCCGCAGTCGGAACTCTTCTCGGTCGCCGGCATCGGCATCACCAACGTCCAGTTCATCACCGTGGTGGCCGCTGTGATCATGATGATCGCGCTCGACCAGTTCATCAACCAGACCCGGTACGGCCGGGGCGTGCGTGCGGTGGCCCAGGACCCGGACACCGCCGCGCTGATGGGCGTGAACAAGGACCGGGTGATCGCGCTGATCTTCCTGCTGGGCGGCCTGCTGGCCGGCGCGGCCGCGCTGCTCTACTGCATCCGGTACGGCAACACCCGCTTCAACGTCGGATTCGTGCTCGGCCTCAAGGCGTTCACCGCCGCCGTGCTCGGCGGCATCGGCAACCTGCGCGGCGCGCTGCTCGGCGGCCTGGTGCTCGGCGTCGTCGAGGTCTACTCGGCCACCGTGACCAGCTCGCGGTGGGAGGACGTGGCGGCGTTCGTGGTGCTGGTGATCGTGCTGCTGTTCCGGCCGACCGGTCTGCTCGGCGAGTCACTCGGGAGGGCACGCGCATGATCGCGAGCTTGCGAGTGATCCGGCATCATGTCAGGCCGGCGCAGCCGAGCGCCAGCGAGGAGGCGACGGCATGACCGAGACACTGCGCCGGGTCAACGACAGCCGGGCCCGGCTGACCGCCGGCATCGGCGACCGCTGGCGGGCACTGCCGAAGTGGCAGCGCGCGCTGGGCGTGGTCGCCTTCGTGGCGATCTTGTATTACTTGCCCTACCTGGGCATCCCCGGGCTCACCTGGTTCCGCACCGACACCATCCCGCAGGGCAACAACTGGGCCGGCGTGCTATTCAGCTGCGCGGTCTACGTGCTGATCGCGATCGGCCTGAACATCGTCATCGGCCTCGCCGGCCTGCTCGACCTCGGGTACGTCGGCTTCTTCGCGGTCGGCGCGTACAGCGTGGCACTGTTCGGCTCGACCCAGTCGCCGGTCGTGAAGGCGCTGCAGAACCGCTTCGACCTGCCGGCGGACTGGGCGGTCGCGTGGGCGGTCTGCATCCCCATCGCGATCGCGCTCACGATGGTCTCCGGTGTGCTCCTGGGCTGGCCGACTCTCCGGTTGCGCGGCGACTACCTGGCGATCGTCACGCTCGGGTTCGGCGAGATCATCCGGATCGTCGCCCGGAACTCGACGTGGACCGGCGGCCCGCAGGGCGTCGCCGCGATCCCCGGGCCGGAGGGCGCGCCCTCGGCCGACAACGAGATCTTCGGGCTGATCGACCCCACGCCGTGGTACTGGCTGGCGCTGTCCGTGGTGATCCTGATGGTGTTCGCGGTGCGCCGGCTGGAGAACAGCCGGGTCGGCCGGTCCTGGCTGGCGATCCGGGAAGACGAGGACGCGGCCGCCGTCATGGGCGTGCCGGGCTTCAAGTTCAAGCTGTGGGCGTTCGCGATGGGCGCCGCGCTCGGCGGGCTGTCCGGCTTCCTGTTCGCCAGCCGGAACGCGTTCATCGAGCCCACCCAGTTCAGCGCGCAGCTGTCCATCCTGTTCGTGGCGGCGGTGGTCGCCGGCGGCGCGGGCAACATCCCGGGCGTCGCGCTCGGCGCGTTCCTGCTGGCGTACCTGCCGGAGCGGTTCCGCGACTTCTCCGAGTACCGCACGCTGGTGTTCGGCCTGGCGCTCGTGCTGGTGATGCTGCTACGGCCGCAGGGCCTGCTGCCCAGCCGGCGGCGCGCCCGAGAGCTGCAGGACCGCGCGAAGGAGGCACCGGCCAATGCCTGAGACCGACGACCTGGTGTCGCTTCCTCCAGAAGAACAGCCCACCCGCGACGACCTGCTGGTCCTCGACCACGTGACGCTGCGGTTCGGCGGCGTGGTGGCGCTCGACGACGTCAGCTTCGAGGTGCGCCGCGGCGAGATCCTCGGGCTGATCGGCCCGAACGGCGCCGGCAAGACCACCTGCTTCAACGCGATGACCGGGGTCTACAAGCCCACCTCCGGCGCGGTGCGGTTCGACGGCGCCCGGGTGTCCGGGCGCAAGCCGCACCAGATCAACCGGATGGGCATCGCCCGGACCTTCCAGAACATCCGGCTCTTCCCCGAGATGACCGCCCTGGAAAACGTCCTGGTGGGCACCGACTCGCAGCACGTCACGAGCGTGCCGGGCGCCCTCTTCCGGCTCTACCGCAAGCGCGCCAAACCCGAGGAGCTGCCGGTCGTCGACAGCACCAACGGCCTGGTGCGGGCGTGGCAGCAAACCAAGCTGTCGTGCGCGAAGGTGTTCGGGATCTCCCGGCACACCCTCGAGGAACGGGCCGCCGAGGCGCGCGCGCTGGCGTTGCTGCGGTTCGTCGGCATCGCCGACCGGGCCAACGAGCAGGCGCGCAACCTCCCGTACGGCTATCAGCGGCGGCTGGAGATCGCGCGGGCGCTCGCCACCGAGCCCAAGCTGCTCTGCCTGGACGAGCCGGCCGCCGGCTTCAACCCGGCGGAGAAGGAGCAGCTGCTCAAGCTGATCCGGGACATCCGCGACCGGGGGTACACGGTACTGCTCATCGAACACGACATGCGGCTGGTCATGGGCGTCACCGACCGGATCGTGGTGCTGGAGTTCGGAAAGAAGATCGCCGAGGGCAGCCCCGCCGAGGTGCGGGAAAACCCCCGGGTGATCGCGGCCTACCTGGGAGTGCCGGCCGATGCTTCTTGAGATCGAGGACCTGACCCTCCGGTACGGCCGGATCGAGGCGCTGCACGGCATCAGCCTGACCGTCGACGAGGGCGAGATCGTGGCCCTCATCGGCGCGAACGGCGCTGGTAAGACCACCACCATGCGGGCGGTCTCCGGGCTGCGCCCGGTCGCCAGCGGCAGCGTCCGGTTCGCCGGCGAGGACATCACCGGGCTGCGCGCCGACCTGCGGGTCCTGCGCGGCATCTGCCAGGCGCCGGAAGGCCGGGGCATCTTCCCGGGCATGACGGTGACCGAGAACCTGGACATGGGCGCGTTCACCCGCCGGGACTCGGCCGGCATCGCGGCCGACCTCGAACGGGTGTTCGGGCTCTTCCCGCGGCTCGCCGAGCGGCGCAAGCAGGCGGGCGGCACGCTCTCCGGCGGCGAGCAGCAGATGCTCGCGGTCGGGCGGGCGCTGATGGCCCGGCCGAAGCTGCTGCTGCTCGACGAGCCGTCGATGGGCCTGGCCCCGATGGTGATCCAGCAGATCTTCGAGATCATTACGGAGATCAACCAGCAGGGCACCACGATCCTGCTGGTCGAGCAGAACGCCCAGCAGGCGCTGTCCCGGGCGCACCGGGCCTACGTGCTGGAGACCGGCCGTATCGTGCAGGAGGGCACGGGCCAGGAGCTGCTGCACGACAGCCGGGTCCGCGACGCGTACCTCGGCGTCGCCTAGCCCCGTCCTTCCATGATCAAGGCGTCCTTCACGTCGTTCTAACGACGTAAAGGACGCCTTGATCATGGGGGCGCGGGGGGGGCGGGGGTTTGGTTTCGGGGGGTCGGACTAGAGTCGCTAGCTGTGACAGAGTCAACGCCGCGCCTCCTGCTGTTGGACGGGCACTCGCTGGCCTATCGGGCGTTCTTCGCCCTGCCGGTGGAAAACTTCTCCACCACGACCGGGCAGCCGACCAACGCGGTCTTCGGGTTCACCTCGATGTTGATCAACATGCTGCGCGACGAGCGGCCCACGCACATCATCGTGTCGTTCGACGTGTCGCGGCAGTCCTTCCGCACCGAGAAATACGCGGAGTACAAGGCCGGCCGCTCCGAGACCCCGGCGCCGTTCCAGGGGCAGGTCAGCCTGGTCAAGGAGGTGCTCGAGGCGCTGCGGATCCCGGTCGTGGAGATGCCCGGCTACGAGGCCGACGACGTGATCGGCACGCTGACCACGCAGGCGCGCGAGGCCGGCATGGAGGTCGTGATCAGCACCGGCGACCGCGACGCGTTCCAACTGGTCGACGAGCACGTGACCGTGCTCTACCCGGTGCGCGGCGTCTCGGAGGTCCGGCGGATGGACCCGGCGGAGGTGGAGGCGAAATATTTCGTGCCGCCCTCGCTGTACCGCGACAAGGCGGCCCTGGTCGGCGAGACCAGCGACAACCTGCCGGGCGTGCCCGGGGTGGGTGACAAGACCGCCGCCAAGTGGATCAAGGAGTACGGCGGGCTCGAGGGCGTCATCGCCAACGCCGACAAGATCAAGGGCAAGGCCGGCGAAAACCTGCGCGCGCACCTGGCCAACGTGATCCGCAACTACGAGATCAACAAGCTCGTCTGCGACCTCGACCTGCCGATGAGGCCCGCGGACGCCCGCTGGCAGGGCTGGGACCGGGAGGCGGTGCACCAGGTCTTCGACGCGCTCGAATTCCGGGTGCTCCGCGACCGTCTCTATTCGTACCTCGACGCCGTCGAGCCGGAGGCCGAGGCGGGCTTCGAGCTGGCCGGTGAGCTCCTGCGCACCGGTGGCGTGGCGCCGTGGCTGGCGGCGCACGCGGCCGCGGCACCCATCGGCGTCGCGGTCGCGGGCACCTTCGGCCGGGGGACCGGCGCGCTCACCGGGGTGGCGCTGGCGACGGCTGGCGGCCCGGCGGCGTGGTTCGACCCGGCCGCGCTCGACGAGGCCGACGAGGCCGCGGTCGGCGGGTGGCTGGCCGACCCGGCGCGGCCCAAGGTGCTGCACGACAGCAAGCCGGCGCTGCTCGCGTTCGCCGCCCACGGCTGGGAGCTGCGCGGCATCGCCCGCGACACCGCGCTCGCCGCCTACCTGGCCCGCCCCGACCAGCGCTCCTACGATCTCACCGACCTGGCGCTGCGCTACCTGCACCGGGAGCTGCGCGTCGACGCCCCCGAGACCGGCCAGCTCACGCTGGACGGCCTGGGCGGCGAAGAGGTCGAGCAAAACCTGATGCTCCGCGCCCGCGCCACCCTCGACCTGGCCGACGCGATCGACGCCGAGCTGGCCCGCGACGGTGAATTGTCCACGCAGCTGATGGCCGACGTCGAGCTGCCCCTGGTCGAGGTGCTGGCCGGCATGGAGCGGGTCGGCATCGCGGCCGACACCCATTATCTGTCCGATCTGGAGGCCCACTTCGCCGCCGAGGTGAAGGCGGCGGCCCAGTCGGCCTACGAGGTGGTGGGGCGCGAGTTCAACCTCGGCTCGCCCAAGCAGCTGCAGGAGATCCTGTTCACCGAGCTGGAGTTGCCCAAGACCAAGCGGATCAAGACCGGCTACACCACCGACGCCGACGCCCTCCAGGGGCTGTATGCGCAGACCCAGCACCCGGTGCTCGAGCACCTGCTGCGCCACCGCGACGTGGCCAAGCTCAAATCCACCGTGGACGGCCTGCTGAAGTCGGTCTCCGACGACGGGCGCATCCACACCACGTTCAACCAGACGGTGGCCGCCACCGGGCGGCTCTCGTCCACCGACCCCAACCTGCAGAACATCCCGATCCGCACCGAGGAGGGGCGGCGCATCCGGCGCGCGTTCGTCGTCGGCGAGGGATACGAGACCCTGCTGACCGCCGACTACAGCCAGATCGAGATGCGCATCATGGCGCACCTGTCCGTCGACGAGGCGCTGATCGAGGCGTTCAACTCGGGCGCCGACTTCCACGCCGCCACCGCGTCGTCAGTGTTCGGGGTGCCGCTCGACGCGGTGGTGCCGGAGCAGCGGCGGCGCATCAAGGCGATGAACTACGGCCTGGCGTACGGGTTGAGCGCCTTCGGCCTCTCCCAGCAGCTCGGCATCGCCACCGACGAGGCGCGCGGCCTCATGGAGGAGTACTTCAGCCGGTTCGGCGGCGTGCGCGACTACCTGCAGAAGATCGTCGGGCAGGCCCGGCAGGACGGATACACCCAGACCATCCTCGGCCGCCGGCGCTACCTGCCCGACCTGATCAGCGACAACCGCCAGCGGCGCGAGATGGCCGAGCGGATGGCGCTGAACGCCCCGATCCAGGGGTCGGCCGCCGACATCATCAAGGTCGCCATGCTGCGCGTCGACGGCGCGCTGCGCGGGTCCGGGCTGCGCTCCCGCATGCTGCTGCAGGTGCACGACGAGCTGGTCTTCGAGGTGGCGCCCGGCGAGCGGGCGGCGCTGGAGGAGCTGGTGCGCCGCGAGATGGGCGGCGCCTACCCGCTGTCCGTCCCGCTGGAGGTCTCTGTCGGCGCCGGCCACGATTGGAACAGCGCCGACCACTAGCGACACCCGCCACCATGATCAAGGCGTCCCTCATGTCGTTAGAGCGACCTGAGGGACGCCTTGATCATGGGAGGTGGGATGGACGACGAGGAGTTTCGGGGCGGCGTCAACACGGTGCGGCGCACCGGTGATGTGGTGCGCCGGCCCGCCGGGCCGTGGACCCCTGCCGTCCATGCGTTGCTGGCCCACGTGACGGCCGCCGGCTTCGCCGGCGCGCCGCGGCCGCACGGCTTCGACGCCGACGGCCGCGAGGTCGTCGACTTCATCCCCGGCGAGGTGGGCCACTACCCGCTGCCCGGCTACGTCCGCTCGGACGCGACGATCGAGGCCGTCGGGCGGCTGCTGCGCGCCTACCACGATGCCACTGTGGACTTCACGCCGCCGCCGGGCGCGACCTGGTTCCTGCCGCCGCGCGCACCCGCCGAGGTGATCTGCCACGGCGACGTGGCGCCCTACAACTGCGTGTTCCGCGACGGGCGGCCGGTGGCGTTCATCGACTTCGACACCGTTCACCCCGGCCCGCGGGTGTGGGACCTGGCCTATGCGGCCTACCGCTTCGTGCCGCTCGCCGCCGCGAGCAACCCCGACAGCTACGGCACGGTCGCGGATCAGGCGCGCCGGCTGCGGTTGCTGTGCGACGCGTACGGCGTGGACGGCGCCGACCGGAGCCGGCTGGTGCCGGCGGTGCTCGACCGGCTCGAAGCCGTGATCGACCTGATCCGCACCCGGGCCGCCGCCGGCGACGAGGCGTTCGCCGCCCACCTCGCCGGCGGCCACGTCGAGCTCTACCTGACCGACATCGCCCACATCCGCGCCAACTTCTCATGATCAAGGCGTCC
>JBBEWH010000178.1:0-56227 GCA_037414955.1 Actinomycetes bacterium KLBMP 9797 | reverse complement strand
CGCCGGTGTTTCCACATCGCTTGCATGGTGCCGTAGCTCCAGCGGTAGCGTTGTTTCCAGAGTTGGTCGAGGGTGGCGGGTGCCTCGGTCCAGGCGCGTGCGGATTCCTCGTAGACGATGTGCCAGCCGGCGCGGCACAGTGCCATGGTGAGGTCGGTGTCCTCGGCGAGGGTGTCGTCGCTGACGCCGCCGGCGGATAGTAGGGCTCGGCGGCGGAACGCGCCGATGGCGCCGGGCACGGTGGGCATGCAGCGCAGTGTTTCGTAGAGTCGGCGGTCGAGGTTGAAGCCGATGACGTATTCGATGTGTTGCCATCGGGCGACGAGGCTGTGCCGGTTGCCGACCTTGACGTTTCCGGCGACGGCGCCGACGGTGGGGTCGGCGAATGGTTGTATGAGGCGGCGGATGGAGTCTGGTTCGAAGATGGTGTCGCCGTCGACCATGACGATGAGTTCGTGGGTGGCGGCGGTGATGCCGGTGTTGAGTGCGCTGGCTTTGCCGCCGTTGGGTTGGCGGATGACGCGCACGTTGGGTAGGCCCAGTCCTTCGGCGAGGTCGGCGGTGCCGTCGGTGGAGCCGTCGTCGACGACGATCACTTCGATGTCGGGGTGGTCGCCGGTCGCGATGGAGCGGACGGCGGCGGCGATGCCTTCCCGCTCGTTGTAGGCGGGCACGATGACCGTCACCGGCTCGATCACCGGCGGTGTCCAGGACCACTGGTGCAACAGCGGCCGGCGCAGCCGCCGGCGCGCGACCAGCATGGCCAGCACGGTACGGCCGGCGGTGAGCACCCCCGCGATCACGAACAGCACCATGAGGACCTTCATGGTGCCGCCCGCGAACCGCACCGCGCCGATCAACGCGGCGCCGCGCCACCGGTCACCGGCGGACGCCGGCGGATTCTGGGTCAGCTGGGGCGGCGGCGCGGACGCGGTCTTCGCGGGATCGGTCAGCGCCAGGTTCAGACCCTCCGTCACGGTGCTGAACCGGTACCCCTTGGCGCGCATCCGCGGGATGAACTCCTCCAGCGCCGCCACCGTCTGGGCGCGGTCGCCGCCCGCGTCGTGCATCAGCACGACCGCGCCCGCACCGTCCGGTGGGGTGGCGTTGCGGATCACCGCCGCTGTCCCCGGCCGGGCCCAGTCCTCGCTGTCCGTGTCGTTGACCACGACCAGGTAGCCGAGCCGGCCGGCCTCCTGGACCAGCGCCCACTCCTGATCGTCGATCGCCTGCGGGCGGGACGAGTACGGGAACCGCACCAGCGCGGTCCGCACCCCGGCCGCCCGGGCGATGGCGAGCTGCGTCTGGGAGTACTCGGCGTGCCGGCGCCACCGCGACAGCGCCGACAGCCGCGGATGGGTGAACGTGTGCACGCCCAACTCGTGACCGCCCGCGACCAACCGCCGCACCAGGTCCGGATGCCGGGCCACCTGCGAACCCACCACGAAGAACGTCGCGTCCACACCATGCCGATCCAGCACCCGCTGGATCCGCGGCGTCCACCACGGATCCGGCCCGTCGTCGAACGTGAGCGCGATCGTCTTCGGCGGCAGGCGGTACGACCGGGCCCGATCGGCCGCGGGATGGATGATCGGCCCGCCCTCCGTGATGGCGTTCGGCACCCGTGCGTGGCTCTTCCCCGGGGCGCCGCCCTGCGCGTCCGGGGTGAACTCGGTGTCCACGTACGCCTGGAGCAGCAGCACGCCGCCGAACACCACCAAGAGCATCGCGGCGACCACCCGGCGGGGACGTAGCCACCGGCGCCGGCCGGCGCGACCGGCCGGCGCGACCGGCGAAGGGCGCGCCATCAGGACGTCTGCGCCGCGGCCCGGCCGCCCGGGCGTGGGCTCGGCCGTCCGGCCCGTGAAGTGTCCACGCTGGCGGATTCGGGGGTACCCGACACGCCGTCCGACGGCTCAGCCGGCGCGCTCACCGGCGCGGGGTCGCCCGCCGGTTCCGGCGACGGGTCCGATGGCACCGTTGGCTGGGGCGACGCCGGCTCCGGCTCCGGCGCGGGCGCGGGCGCGGGGTCGCCCTCCGGCCGTGGCGAGGCGCTGGCCTGCGGAGCCTGCGTCGACTCCGGCATGGCGACCGGAACCGGCGGGCCGCCGGCCGACCCCAACTCGCCCACCGCGGCCAGCGGCCCGGGCGTGCTCACCGCACCGGCAGGACCGGCCGGACGCAGCGGCACCGGCGCGCCGCCCCGGTCCGTACTCCTCGGCCCGGCATTCCTCGCCTCGACCCAGACACCGATCGGGCTCTCACCGGCCGGCGCGGCCACCGGACGCTCGCGGGGCGCGGTCGACGGTGCCCGGTCCGGGCGATCCAGCAGATCCGGGAGGGGCGGCAGCCCGAATGGGCTGCCCGGCCCGCTGGAGAAGCTGGCACTGACCAGGCCCGTGTACACCAGCGACACGGTGCCGAACAGATAGGCAACCCGCCGCAGCCGGCGCCGCCGGCGACCGGTCGAGTCCACGAACACCGGCGAGATATGCCCTGTTTGCTCCATGCAATCACCATATGGAGCAAAACGCCCTCGGCAACGATTGCCACGCCGCGACAGCCAGCACGTCAGTGCGACAGGTGGAACGGCCGGGGGTACGGGGCGGGCCGGTAAGCGGCGTAGGCGTGCGTGGCCGTGGGGTCCAGTTCCGCCGCGAGTCGGTTCAGCGCGACGGGGGCGGTGTCGGGCCAGTGCCCGGTGCCGATCCGGTGTTCGAGGGCGCGCACGGCCGCCAGCATCTCGCCGGTGGTGAAGGTGCAGTGTCCGGCTCGACGCACGTACGCCTGGCGGAGCAGCCGCGAGCGACCGGCATCCCGGACCGCCTCGGCGTAGGCCCGCTCGGCCTGTACCGGCACGAGCGGGTCGCCGGTGGTGTGGATGCTCACCATCGGCGTGGCGAGCCGGCCGGTGAAGGAGATGTTTCGGCTCATGTAGCCGACCGCGGCCGGATCGGCGGTGATGCGCGGCGCGGCGGCCAGTGCGGCCAGGTCGTCGCGCAGCGACAGCCCGGACCGCGCGTACAACTCCTCGACCTCCGGCCGGATGGCGGAGTGGGCCACCAGGCGGGCGTAGTCCACGCCGGTGTTCCAGGACATGTTGCCGCCGGCGTGTTCCTCGGCATCCAGCCGCCAGGAGATTCCCGTGGTGATGAACTGCCGGAGTACCTCGAACTGGTTGCGCTGCGCGGTGTCGTAGTCGTCGGTGTCCGGCTCCGGCCGCGCCGGGTTGGTCCATGCCGGGACGTTGCGCAACGCCGCGGCCAGCGCGATGCGCGCGCGGCCGTGCGGGGTCGCCTGTGCCGCGTCGAGGGCGGCGGTCAGTTCGGCGGCCGAGGCGAGTGCCGTGGCCTGGTCGGGCAGGCGCACCAACGGCGCGGTCGAGCCCGGCGCCAGCAGGGCGCGGATGGCGAAGAGCGTGTCGAGGGCGTTGTTCCAGTTGGCTACGGCGCCCTGTTCGAGTCCGCACATGGTGACCGCGCCGTGGAACCGGTGGCCGGATCGTTCGGCGAGCCCGGTCGTGATCATGCCGCCCATGGAGGTACCCCAGGCGATCGTCCGCCGGGCCGGGCCGAACCGGGCCTGGAACTCGTCCAACGTGGCGAGTTGGGCGGGCACCGCCCGCTCCACCACCCAGCCGGTCTCCGGGTACGAGGATCCGACCTGGGCGTATCCGGCCGCGAGCAGCGCCGTGCGGACGCCGTCGCTGGGCGCGTTGCGGGCGGGGTTCGACACGTTGTCCGGCACGTAGCCATGGCTGTAGAGCAGTACGGTGCCGTTCCAGTTCGCCGGCACGTCCATCACGTAGGCCGAGCCGTCCGGGAGCACACCCTCCACGTGGGAGGCCGCGGCGGCGCGCACGAGCGCGGCATCCGCGTTGCCGGCGGGGCCGAGCAGGGCGACGAGCAGCAGGGCCACGATCGCGGTGGCCGCCCTGCGCGGCGTGGCGGCGCGGCGGAGGCGGGGAACGTTATGGGTCATCGGCACACCTCCCGTGACGGCTACAAGATCAACCCGAGCTAACCGGCGTTTCTGATCCAGGTCCAATAGATATCCGGCACGGACCTATACCGATGCGATATATGTGCTGCCCTGCCGGCCTCGCACGCTGGCTAAATCGCGTTGCCCGGCCGTCCCCGAGCGCCTAGCGTTGCCTTCCTCATGGCAGGAGGGCCGGCCCACTGCGACCGCGAGTCAGCAGATTGGAGATGCCGAGCGGAATGACTTCTCATCTCGTCGCGCTCTGCTTCGACGCGAACGACCCACTCCGTCTCGCGCGCTTCTGGGCCGGCGTCCTGGGCTGGGAGATGGCCGGCGACCAGCACGACGGCAGCACGCTCCTGCCCAGCGACGACACCGGGTTCCGGCTTGGATTCCTTCCGACCCAGGCGCGGAAGGACCGACCGAACCAGATGCACTTCGATCTGACGAGCACGTCCCTCGAGAACCAGCAGGAGACGGTGGCGAGGGCGCTCGGCCTCGGCGCCCGGCACATCGATGTCGGCCAGCGCCCGGAGGAGGGTCACGTGGTGCTCGCGGACCCCGAGGGCAATGAGTTCTGCGTCATCGAGCCGGGCAACAAGTTCCTCGCTGACTGCGGATTCATCGGCGCGCTCGCGTCCGACGGTTCGCAGGAGGTCGGATACTTCTGGAGCGAAGCGCTGGGCTGGCCGTTGGTCTGGGACCAGGACCAGGAGACCGCGATCCGCTCGCCGCACGGCGGTCCGAAGATCACCTGGGGCGGTCCGCCGGTGGCGCCGAAGGCCGAGAAGAACCGGCTGCATTTCGACCTCGCTCCCCCGGCTGACGGTGATCAGCAAGCCGAGGTCGACCGTCTCGTCTCCCTCGGCGCGACCCGAATCGACATCGGCCAGGGTGACGTCAGCTGGGTAGTGATGGCCGATCCCGACGGTAACGAATTCTGTGTGTTGACCCCCCGCTAGCGCGGGACGACCCCCTGACGGGTCGTCCCGCGGCCGGCCGTTATGACGTCGCGGTTTCCGGCCCGGTCACCGCCGGCCGTCAACGGTCGACATGGGCAGGGCGGTGTCCACCGCGTCCACGTGGCCCTCGACCAGCTGGCCCTCGACGTGGAGCTGTGGCAGCGCGCGCTCCAGTGACGCGGGCAGCCACCAGTTGGCCCGGCCGAGCAGGTGCATGGCGGCCGGCACCAGCAGCATCCGCACCACGGTCACGTCGATGAGGATGGCCACCGCCATGCCGAAGCCGAGGACCTTCACCGCGACGTCGGAGCTGGGCACGAACGCCGCGAACACCGCGAGCATGATGGCCGCCGCCGCGGTGATCACCCGCCCGGTCCGGGCGAGTCCGTCGCTCACCGCGCGCCCGTTGTCCCGGGTGCGGACCCAGCCCTCGCGCATCCGGCTGAGCAGGAACACCTGGTAGTCCATGGACAGTCCGAAGAGGATCGCGAACATCAGTACCGGGATGAACGCGGCGAGCGGCGTCGCGGTGTCGATGCCGATCAGCTGACCGAGCCAGCCGCCCTCCAGCGCGAGCGCCACCACCCCGTACGCCGCCGCGACCGACAGCAGGTTGAGTGCCGCCGCGGTCAGCGGGATCGCGACACTCCGGAACGCCAGCATCAGCAGGAGCATCGACAGCAGCACCACGCCGCCGATGAGCAGGGGTAGCCGATCGGCGATGTTGGTGTTGGTGTCGATCGCGGTCGCGGTCACCCCACCCACGTGCGCCTCACCGCCGGTACCGGCGGTCGCGGCCGGGATGACCCTGTCCCGGATGGTGTGGACGAGGTCCTCGGTGGCGGCGTCCTGCGGCCCGGTCGCCGGCACCACGGTCAGCAGCGCCGTGTCACCGGCCGGGTTGAGCTGGGCCGGCGACACCGCCGCGACGCCCGGCGTGCCGGAGAGTTCGGCACCCAGACGGGCGGCGACCGCCGCGTCGGCGACCAGCAACAGCGGCCCGTTGGCACCCGGCCCGAAGCCTTCGGCCACCGCGTCGTACGACCGCCGGCTGGACGTGGTCTCGCCGTCGTTGCCGGCGTCCGGGAACCCGAAGTTGACGCCGAGGAACGGCGTCGCCAAGGCGAGCAACGCCGCCACCCCGGCCAGCACGCTGACGGCACGGTACCGGCGCACCAACCGGTCCCACCACGCCCAGCCGCGGGCCGGCCCCGCGTCCGCCGGCTTCCGGGGCACCAGCGGCACGCGCAGCCGATCGACCCACTTGCCCAGGTAGCCCAGCAGTGCGGGGAAGAGCGTGACCGCCGCGGCCAGCACGACGAAGACAGCCACCATCGTGACGGCGGCGGCCCCGCTCATGAAGGACAGTCCCATCGCGAACAGCCCCAGCATGCTCACCATCACGGTGCCGCCGGCCACGAGCACCGCCCGGCCGGCCGTGTCCATCGTGGCCACCGTCGCCGCCTCCGGGTTCAGTCCCAGCGCGCGCCACTCGCGGAAGCGGGTCACCATCAGCAGGGCGTAGTCGATGCCCAGCGCGATCCCCAGCATCGAGGCCAGCACCGGCGCCCAATCGGGTACGTCGAGCAGCGCGGCGACGAGTCCGGTGAGCACGCCGGTGACCGCCAGCCCGGCGAGTGCCACGCCGAGCGGCAGGCCCGCCGCGACCACCGTGCCGAACATGATCAGCAGGATGACGGCCGCCACCAGCAAGCCGATGCCCTCCGATCCGACCTCGGTCGCCTCGGCCTGCTGGATGGTCTGCCCGCCGAGCACGACCTCCAGGCCGGGGCGGCCGGCAGCCTCGGCGGCCGCCAGGAGGCGCTCGGTGTCGGCGACCGGCATGTCCGCCGGGTTGGTCACGTCGAGGTTCAGCCTGGCCAGCAGCGTCCGGCCATCCGGGGAGACGCCGCCGGGTGACGCGTACGGGTCGTCGACGCCGGCCACATGGGACAGGCCGGCCAGCTCGCCGAGCAGGGCGGTCACCTCCGCGCGTACCGCCGGGTCGGTGACCGGGGCGTCCGCGCGCACCACCACGTCGACGCTGTCCCCGGCGCGCGCGGGAAACCGCTGCGCCAGCCGGTCCTGGGCCAGCTTCGAGTCCGAGCCGGGCGCCGAGTAGTCGGCCGCGAAGTCACCGCCAAACGTGGACGACAGCCCGAACGCGATCGCGAGGCCCACCAACCAGGCCAGCAGCACCCGCCCGCGCCGGCGGAAGGCCAACCCGCCGAGACGGCCGAGCACACCCGGCCGCGCGCGGACCGGCGCCGCGCGATCGTCGGTTCTGGGCAGGGTAACGGTCATCGGATCCTCCTTCAGGGACAACGGATCCGATGCTGCCGGCCAGCGTGCGCCGCGTCGTCGGCTCACGAGCGGCGCCGACTACGTCCTGGCGCCACCCGCGCCTCCCCACGCCTACGCCTCTCGACGTACTCCGCTACGCCACCCCTCTCCATGATCAAGGTTTCCCGCACGCCGGACGGCACGCTTTGATCATGGCGGCAGTACACAGCGTGACGTGAGGCGCGCGACACGCCCGACACACCATCTGGTGTTGTTGGTTCGAGCCGACACCCATATATGGTGTTGCCTGCAGCTGGTTCGGCCGTCCATCCAGGAGGGTTGAGGCAAGAGGGAACCCGGTGTGAGTCCGGGACTGCCCCGCAGCGGTAAGTGGGAACGACCGCCGTCATCTCAGCACTGGGCCTTTGCCGGCCTGGGAAGCGACGGCCAGTAGGCGACCGACCGGTCATGCCCGCGAGTCCGAAAACCTGCCAGCGCACCGCACGCCATCCGGGCGTGCGGTGGTCGAAGGCCGCGCGGGACGGCCGACGCCATCAGCCGGTTCCGCGCGGGTCACCGCGATCGGGACCCGGTGGCGTTCCCCCGCGTGCCCGGCGACCTGGTGCACAGGCGCGAGGAGGGGGACACGGTGATGCGGGTACGCAAGCGCAACGGCGACACCGAACCGGTCGACGTCAACAAGATCGTGCGAGCGGTGGAGCGGTGGGTCGGCGACCTGGACGAGGTCGACCCGCTGCGGGTGGCGACCAAGACGATCAGCGGGCTGTACGACGGGGCGACCACCGCCGAGCTGGACCGGCTGTCGATCCAGACGGCGGCCGAGCTGATCGGCGAGGAGCCGCAGTACTCGAAGCTGGCGGCGCGGCTGCTGGCCGCGTTCGTGGACAAGGAGGTCCGCGGGCAAGGCGTGGCGAGCTTCAGCCAGTCGATCCGCCACGCGCACCAGCAAGGGCTGATCGGCGACGGGACGGCCGCGTTCGTGGCCCGCAACGCGCGCAAGCTCGACGACGCCGTCGATCCGGACGGGGATCGGCGGTTCGAGTACTTCGGGCTGCGCACGGTCGCCGACCGCTACCTGCTGCGCCACCCGCAGACCCGGCTGGTGGTGGAGACGCCGCAGTACTGGCTGCTGCGGGTCGCCTGCGGCCTGTCCGAGACGCCGGCCGAGGCCATCGGCTTCTACCGGCTGATGTCCAGCCTGGCCTACCTGCCCAGCTCGCCGACGCTGTTCAACTCGGGCACCCGGCACACCCAGATGTCGTCCTGCTTCCTCGTCGACTCGCCGCGCGACGAGCTGGACTCCATCTACGAGCGCTACCACCAGGTCGCGAAGCTGTCGAAGTTCTCCGGCGGCATCGGCATCTCCTGGTCGCGGATTCGCGGCCGGGGCGCGCTGATCCGCGGCACCAACGGCAAGTCCAACGGCATCGTGCCGTTCCTCAAGACCCTCGACGCCGGCGTGGCCGCGGTCAACCAGGGCGGCCGGCGCAAGGGCGCCGCCTGCGTCTACCTCGAACCCTGGCATCCGGACGTGGAAGAGTTCCTCGAGCTCCGGGACAACACCGGCGAGGACGCCCGGCGTACCCATAACCTGAACCTCGCGAACTGGATCCCGGACGAGTTCATGCGCCGGGTCGAGGCCGACGCCGACTGGTCGCTGATCGACCCGAGCGACGCGCCGGAGCTGCCGGACCTGTACGGGGAGGCGTTCGACGAGGCGTACCGCGCGGCCGAGAAGAAGGCGGTTAGGACGGTCAAGGCCCGGGAGCTGTACGGGCGGATGATGCGCACGCTGGCGCAGACCGGCAACGGGTGGATGACGTTCAAGGACGCGTCCAACCGGCTGTCCAACCAGACCGGCGCGCCGGGCAACACGATCCACCTGTCGAACCTGTGCACCGAGATCCTCGAGGTCAACTCGGACGACGAGACCGCGGTCTGCAACCTCGGCTCGATCAACCTGGGCGCGCACGTCACGGCCGACGGTGTCGACTGGGAGCGGCTGCGCGCGACGGTCCGCACCGCGGTCGTCTTCCTGGACCGGGTGATCGACATCAACTACTACCCGTCCACGCAGGCCGCGGCGTCCAACCCGCGGTGGCGGCCGGTCGGCCTGGGGCTGATGGGCCTGCAGGACGCGTACTTCACGCTCCGGCTGCCGTTCGACTCCGACGCCGCCCGGGAACTGTCCGCCCGGGTACAGGAAGAGATCTTCCTGACCGCGCTGGAGACGTCCGCCGGCCTCGCCGAACGGTTCGGGCCACATCCCGCGTACCCGGAAACCCGTGCCGCCCAGGGTGAGCTGCACCCCGACCTGTGGGGCGTCGAGCCGTCCCAGACGGATCGGTGGGCGTCGCTGCGATCGACGATCGCGGCGACCGGGCTGCGCAACTCGCTGCTGGTCGCGATCGCGCCGACCGCCACCATCGCGTCGATCGCCGGCTGCTACGAGTGCATCGAGCCGCAGGTGTCCAACCTGTTCAAGCGCGAGACCATGTCGGGGGAGTTCCTTCAGATCAACACCTATCTGGTACGCGAGCTGAAGGCCCGCGGGCTATGGACGGCGCCGATCCGCGACCAGATCAAGCGGGCCGAGGGTTCCGTGCAGGGCATCGCCGAGCTGCCCGCCGACGTCCGCGAGCTGTTCCGCACCGCCTGGGAGCTGCCGCAGCGGGCGTTGATCGACCTGGCCGCCGCGCGCGGACCCTACATCGACCAGTCTCAGTCGCTGAACCTGTTCCTGAGCGCACCGACCATCGGCAAGCTCTCCTCGATGTACCTGTACGCCTGGAAAGCCGGCCTGAAAACCACCTACTACCTGCGATCCCGCCCGGCGACCCGGATCCAGCAGGCCACCGTCGCCGTCACCACCGCGCCGATCGCGCTCGTCGCCGATGTCTCCGGCGTCTCCGGCGTCTCCGGCGTCTCCGGCGTCTCCGGCGTCTCCGATGATGAGGCGCTGGCCTGCTCCCTGGAAAACCCCGAATCCTGCGAGGCGTGCCAATGATGCTGCTCGACCCCGGTATGGACCTCACCTTGCGGCCCATGCGCTACCCGCACTTCTTCGACCGCTTCAAGGACGCCATCAAGAACACCTGGACGGTCGAGGAGGTGGACCTGCACTCCGACCTCGCCGACCTGGGAAAGCTCTCCCCCGCGGAGAAGCATCTGGTCGGCCGCCTGGTCGCGTTCTTCGCCACCGGTGACACGATCGTCGCCAACAACCTCGTGCTCAACCTCTACCAGCACGTGAACTCGCCGGAGGGGCGGCTCTACCTCTCCCGGCAGCTGTTCGAGGAGGCGGTGCACGTCCAGTTCTACCTGAACCTGCTCGACACGTACGTGCCGGACGAGCAGGAGCGGTTCGAGGCGTTCGCCGCGGTGGAGAACATTCCCTCGATCGCGCGCAAGGCCGAGTTCTGCTTCCGGTGGATCGACTCCATCTTCGAGCTGCGCGAGCTGAAGACCCGCGCGGACCGGCGGGCGTTCCTGCTCAACCTGATCTGCTTCGCCGCCTGCATCGAGGGCCTGTTCTTCTACGGCGCCTTCGCGTACGTCTACTACCTGCGCTCCCGCGGTCTGCTGCACGGCCTCGCCAGCGGCACCAACTGGGTGTTCCGCGACGAGTCGATGCACATGGCGTTCGCCTTCGACGTCGTCGACACCGTGCGCCAGGAGGAACCCGACCTGTTCGACGCCGAGATGGAGCAGCAGGTCAAGGACATGCTCGCCGAGGCCGTCGAGTGCGAGGTGCAGTTCGCCGCCGACCTGCTCGAACAGGGCGTCAGCGGGATGTCGCTCGGCGACATGCGCGAGTATCTGCAGCACGTCGCCGACCGGCGGCTCGCCGCGCTGGGCATCGAGCCGATGTACGGCAGCAAGAACCCGTTCGCGTTCATGGAACTGCAGGACGTGCAGGAGCTGTCGAACTTCTTCGAGCGGCGGGTGTCGGCCTACCAGGTCGGCGTGACCGGCACGGTCACCTTCGACGACGACTTCTAACCCCTCCATGATCAAGGCGTCCCTGTAGTCGCCATAACGACCACAGGGACGCCTTGATCATGGAGGGTGGGAACCAGGCTCGGCTCCGGATCGACTACCCCATGACCGTGTACCGATGGGGAGGAGCTGGGTATGGCTGATGTGGACAATGGACGTCGGGCGGTGCTGCGGGCCGCGGCGGCCGGCGGGGTGGGCGCCGGGCTGGCCGCGACCGGGCTGGCCGCGCCGGCGACCGCGGCGGGCGGCGGGCCGCGCATCGCGATCCTGTTGTACGACGGGCTGACGGCGCTGGACGCGGTCGGCCCCTACGAGGTGCTGTGCCGGGTGCCGAATGCCGAAGTGGTGACGGTGGCCAAGCGCGCCGGCCAGTTGCGCACCGACACCGGCGTGCTCGGCCTGGTCGCCGACAAGGCGCTGCGCCAGGTGCGGGACGCCGACGTGCTGGTGGTCCCGGGCGCCGGCAACCGGGGCGTGATCGCGGCGATGGCGGACGCCGAGACGATCGAGTGGGTGCGCCGCCTACACCGGCGTACGACGTGGACGACGTCGGTGTGTGTGGGTTCGTTGATCCTGGGCGCAGCCGGCCTGCTGCGCGGGGTGCCGGCCACCACGTACTGGGCCTCACGCTCCTATCTGGAGTCGACATTCGGGGCCATCTACACGCCGGGCCGGTTCGTCGAGTCCGGCAAAATCATCACCGCCTCAGGGGTGTCCGCCGGCATCGACATGGCGCTGCACCTGGCGGCGAAGCTGGCCGGCGAGCGAGTGGCGCAGGCGCTGCAACTCGCGGTCGAGTACGACCCGGACCCGCCGTTCGACACCGGCAGCCCCGAAAAGGCCGGACCAGAGCTGCAGAAGCTGGCACTGGACCTCCTGGAGGCCGCCGCCCGTTGACGGTTCCGGCGAATGTCGGGGACCTCGCCGCCTCCCGAGCGCGGGAGCCAGCGATGTCCCCGACACCGCTGGCTCCCGCCGCCCGTCACCTCCCGGCGGGCGCGGGCGAGGTCGGCACGGCCCGGGCCGCACGGCGCCGCCGGACCAGCCCGACGATCAGATCGAACACCAGGAACGCGGCCAGGGTGACGCCGAGCAGCGGCAGTGCCCAGCCCACGAACGCCGCCACGAGCAGGCCCACCACCAGAACGGCGGGGTGGACCTGACGCCACGCGCCGCGCGCCGGCGGCGCACCGAGCGGAGCCGCGCGGTCGGCGCGGGTGGGCCGGCGCTGCCACCACATCCGGTACCCCCACACGATCACACACAGCAGGCCCACCGCGAGGGCGGCGAGGAGGATCTGGTTGACCAGACCGAACAGATACCCCATGTGGAACGCGACGCCCAATTTGGACAGTTGGGCCAGCAGCGGCCAGTCGGCGAAGTCGCTGCGCGCCGTCACCGCACCGGTGCCGGGGTCGATCGCGGCGCGGTCGTACCCGACCGGCCACGCGGGGTCATACTGTTCCACCACCCATGCGGTGCCCGCCTCGGCCGGTGGGCTGACCTCGATCGAACCGGTGAGCCCGGCCTGCCGCGCCACGATCACCACATGGTCCACATCGGACGCACCGATGTCACCGCCGCCGCCGGCGGGCGTACCATGATGGCCGCCACCGGTCTCACCGCCGCCGCTGGCGCTGCCCGGCAGGGCGGTGTCCAGAGTGGGGCTGTGCGCGTTGAACCCGTTCTGCAACAGGTCGAAGTTCGCGCCCGCGTACCGTGACCACGTCAGCCCGGTCGCCGACAGCACCAGCAGCCCGATCGCCAGCCACACCCCGGTCGCCGCGTGCCAGCCTCGGGTGCGGCGCACCCCCTTGCCGGCGGCCAGATCCGGCAGCACCGTGCGCCGCAGCCGCCGCTTGCCGGTCCACTGTCGCCGCAGCCACAGGAACAGTCCACCCAGGACGACGACCCACAGCCAGGACGCGGCGAGCTCGGAGTAGTGCCGGCCCACGACCCCGAGGTGCAGGTTGCGGTGCAGGTCGTCCAGCCACGTCATCAGCGGCGTCTCCCCGAACCACGTGGTCAGCGTGCCGCGCACCTCGTTGGTGTACGGGTCGACGTAGACGGTGTGCTGCTTCTCCCCCAACTCGGGCAGCGAGAACACCACCTTGGTGGTGTCGGTCGCCGCGACGGGCGGGATCACCATGGCCAGGCCGCCGTCCGGGTGCGCGGCGCGGGCCGCGGTGACCTGCTCGGCCAGCGGACGCGCGGCACCGGTCACCTGGTCGACGCGCAGTTCGTGGGCGTACACCAGGCGATCGAGCTGCGGGCTGAACACGAACGCCAACCCGCTCAGCGCCGCGACCACGAGGAACGGAGCGATCAGCACACCGGCGTAGAAGTGCAGCCGCAGTACCAGCGGCTTGATCGACCGGTGCCCACCGGCGCCTGGCGTCGTCCGTGCCGGCCGGGCCGCGACCGCGGTCGCGGCCCCCGGTCGCGGAGCGTCGGGGTCCGGGGGCGAGCTGGCCGTCGTGGACAAGGAAGCCTCCTGGGGTACGCCGCACGCTGGACATCGACCTAGGCTTCTTAGTCGGGTGCGGCGGTCGGAGAGTTCCTGAGGTGCGGAGAAATTTCCTGGAGGGGGCGCGCCACCGATGAGAGCGGCGGCCCGACCTGCTCAGCCGGAGCGGCGGGCGCGGGACCCGGTCGTCTCGGCCATCGCGGCGACCAGATCCTCCCGAGCCCGGGCCACGCGGGACCGGATCGTGCCGACCGGGCAGTCACACACCTGCGCGGCCTCGTCGTACGACAGCCCGAGCACCTGGGTGGCCACGAACGCCTCCCGCCGCTCGACCGGGAGCCCGGCCAACAGCTGGCGCAGCACCACCCGATCCTCGACCCCGGAGCCGCGGCCCGACCTGGCCGCGTCGACGGCGGCCTCCCAGTCCTCCACGGCCGCGAGGCGCGGCCGGGCCGCCGCCGCGCGAAAATGGTCGACCACCGCGCGCCGGGCGATCGTGAACAACCAGGTGCGGGCCGTGGAGCGGCCGGCGAAGCCCGGCAGGTTCCGCAACGCCCGCACATACGTTTCCTGCGTCAGATCGTCCGCGTCGGCGCGGCCGGCGAGGTGCGCGACGAACCGCCACACGTCGGGCTGGGTAGCGCGCACGAACGCCGCCGCGGCGGCCTGGTCGCCGCGACCGGCCGCCAGTGCCCACTCGGTCACCTGCGCGTCGCCGCCCGCCACGACCCTCACCTCCACCACCCGCGGCCGCCCATCCGGCCGTATGGACCCGTCCACCCACCCACCGGGGGTACGGGCGGGCGGCGCGGGCGGATCAATCCGCCCGCGATCAAGCCCACCCTTTATATAGAGATCCATCAGTGCAAGCAAGACTCCCGGGGGTAACCCCCGCCCGTCCACGCCCGGCGGGTGCGCGCCCGGGGCGCGCCCGGGGCGCGCCGGGCGCGCCGGGCGCGCCGATCAAGGACTTCTCCGCCGATCAAGGGCTCCGGCACCCGGAAGAGAGATCGAACCACGTGCCCGAGCCCTTGATCGGCGGGGGAGGCCTTGATCGGGGCGCGCCGGGCGCGCCCGGGGCGCGGTGGGGCTACGGCGCGCCGAGGTTCAGGCTCCAGCCGTCGATCCTGCCGGCGTTGCCGGCGACGGTGTCGGACACCCGCAGCCGCCACGAGCCGTTCGCCGTCTCGGCGGACCCGTTGATCTCGTAGGTGGCGAACACGTTGTCGCCGGTGTCCGTGTTCGGGAAGTCCTCCAGCAGGTACACCGTGCCGTCCGGGGCAACCAGGCGCAGGATCAGGTCACCCCGGTTCGGGTGTTTGACGTCCACCGCGACCCGCAGGATCGCCGGCGCGTTGCCGGGGACGCCGGAGACCCAGATGCCGCTGTCCGCGGAGGAGTAGCCGTCGTCGGTGATCGACACGTCGGTGCCGGTGGCGAACTTCAACGCCGGTCCGGTCGCGGAGGGCGTCTGGTTCACCGGCGACCACAGGCTCCACCCGGTGATCGCCACGGTGCCGCTGGTGCTGTTGCGCTGCACGGTCAGCTGCCACCAGCCGTTGGCCACCTCCGCGGACGCGTCCACAGTGAACGTGCCGGGCATCGTGCTGGCGCCGTCGTGCACCACGTACGCCGTGCCGTCCGGCGCCGTCAGCCAGACCTTGAGCCCCTGCACCCACGAATACGACGTGCTCATGGTCAGCCGCAGGTCCTGGGGTGCGTTTCCCGGTACCCCGGTCACCTGGGCGTACGCGGTGCCGGTCACGCCGTACGTCGCACCGTCCACGGTGAAACCGCCGCGGGTCACGGCGGGCCACGCCACCGCGGGCGCGGGCCCGCCGGCGGGTGCGGCGGCGAGGCTCCAGGAGTCGAGATGGCCGGCGTCGCCCCAGACCCCGTCGCGGATCCGGAGCTTCCAGACGCCGTTCGCGAGCTCCGCCGACCCGTTGAACGTGTACGTCTTGGTGAGGTCGTCGACGTTGCCGGTGCCGGTGAGGTCCTCCAGCAGATAGCCGGTGCCGTCCGGCGCGACCAGGTCCAGCCTCAGGTCGCCCCGGTACGTGTGCCGCAGCGCCACCGACACCTGCCAGTCCTTCGGCGCCATCCCGGCCAACCCGGTGACGGTGATCGGCGACTCCACTGTGGCGTAGTCGAGGATCGCGGTGCCGGTGCCGGTCTCGACCCGCCAGCCGGCCGGCGGCGCCGCCTGCGGGCTGGGCAGGATCTGGATGCTCCAGCCGTCGATGGTGCCGGTGTTGCCGGTCCGGTTGTCGAGGACGGCGAGGTACCAGTGGCCGTTGGCGAGCTGCGCGACCCCGGGCACCGTATACGTCTTGAAGACGTCGTCTCCGGTGTCGCTGTCCGGGAAGTCCTCCAGCAGGTAGGTCCCGGCGTCATCGGGTGCCTGCAGGGACAGCTTCAGGTCGCCCCGGTTGGGATGTTTGATGTCCACTGTGACCCGCAGGTCGTTGGCGGCCGTGCCGGTGATCCCGTCGACCCGGGCCGCGCTCTCGGTGGGCGTGTACGCGCCGTCGGCGATGGCCACGTCGGTGCCGTTGGCGAACTTGGTCGCCGGCCCGGCCGGCGTCGCGTGCTGGTTCGCCGGCGACCACAGGCTCCACCCGCTGATCGACACCGTGCCGGTGCCGCTGGCCCGCTGTACGGTCAGCTTCCACCACCCGTTGGCCACCTCCGCGGACGCGTTCACGGTGAACGTGCTCGGCATGGTGGTGGCGCGGTCGTGCACCACATACGTCGAGCCGTCCGGCGCCACCAGCCAGATCTTCAGCTCGCTCACCCAGTAGTACGACGTGTGCACGGTCAACCGCAGGTCGGCCGGCGCGTTTCCGGGCAGCCCGCCGACGTGCAGGTTTCCGCTGGCCGAGGCGCCGGTCACGCTGCTGTCCACGGCGAACGCGAAGCCGCGCTGCTCCGGCCAGGCCACCGCCGGCGTGAGCGCCATGCCCCAGGAGTCGATGGTGCCGGCCTCACTGCCGACCGTGTCCGCCACCCGCAGCTTCCAGACGCCGTTGAGCGGCTCGGCCGCGAGGTCGACGGCGAAGGTCGGTGGCAGCACCGGCTTCTTGTCGTGCAGCGGGTACGCCGTGCCATCCGGCGCCAGCAGGGTGACGACCAGCTGCTCCGGCTTGGCGTGCGTGATCTTCGCCCGGACCTGCAGGCCGTTGGGGGCGTTGCCGTCCATCCCGGACACCGTCAGCGGGCTCTCGGCCGTGGCCAGGTCGACCACCGGCACCTGGGCGGTCGTGCCAACCGCCGGGAAGGTCGATGTGGACAGGCTCCACGCGTCGATGTGCCCGGTGTCGCCCCACACCGCGTCGAGGACCCGCAGCTTCCATTCCCCGTTGGCGATCTCGGCCGAGCCGTTGACCGTGTAGGTCTTGGTGAAGCCGTCCACGTCACCGGTGCCGGTGAGATCCTCCAGCAGGTATCCGGTGCCGTCCGGGGCCTGCAGGTACAGGGCCAGGTCGCCGCGGTGGGTGTGCGTGATGGCGACCGTCACCCGCCAGTCCTTGGGCGCCATGCCGGTCAGGTTGGAGACCGTGATGGGCGACTCGGTCCAGCCGTCGTCGACGATCGGTACGTCGGTGGTGTTCTCCACCTGCCACCCCGCCGCCGGCGCCGCCTGCGCGCTGGGCAGGATCTGGACGCTCCACTCGTTGACCACGCCCGCCCAGTCGGTGCGGGTGTCGATGACCCGGAGCGTCCAGGCGCCGTTGGCGATCTGCGCCACACCCGGCACGGTGTACGTCTTGCGGACGTCCTCGCCGGTGTCGGTGTCGGGCACGTCCTCGAGCAGGTAGCTCGCGGCGCCCTCCGGATCCTGCAGCTCCAGCCGCAGGTCGCCGCGGTTGGGGTGTTTGATGTCCACCGCGACGCGCACGTCGTTGGCGGCCGTACCGGGCACCCCGCAGGCGTACGCCGAGCTGGTGGTCCAGTACTCGTCGATGGCGACGTCGGTGGGGTTGGCGAACTTGGTGTTGGGCGCGGCGGCCGAGGCCTGGAGGTTGATCGCCGAGGACAGGCTCCACCCGGTGATGGTGGGCGCGCCGCTGGTGGTGGTGTGCAGGATGCGGAGCGTCCAGACGCCGTTGGCGGGCGAGGTGCCGGCGTTCACGAAGAATGACTTCTTGAGGTCGTAGGTGTCCGATACCGAGCACGGATCGCTGGGCGGCGGCGAGGTCGGCGGCGCCGCCCCGTCGTGTACCACATACTCCCGCCGGTCCGGCGCGATCAGGGTGACCTTCAGGTCGCGCGCGGAGGTCGACGTCGTCTTGTCGATGGCGAGGTGGAGGTTTCGCGGGGCGTTGCCGGGGATGCCGGACACGGTGACGGTGCGCTCGGTGGTGGACCTGTTGGCCACCGTGAACCCGTAGCCCGCGACCTTCGCCCAGGGCACCGCGGGGCCGGGCTCGTTGCTCACCGGTGCGGAGATCTTCCACCGGTCGATGGTGCCGGTGTCACCGAGGACCCGGTCCGCCACCCGCAGTTTCCAGACCCCGTTGACGATCCGCCCCGAGGCGTTCAGCCAGTACGTCTTCTCGAAGTTGTCCACGTCACCGGTGCCGGACAGGTCCTCCAGCAGGTAGTCGGTGTTGTCCGGGGCGATCAGGCGGAGCACGAGGTCACCCCGGTAGCTGTGGGTGATCTTCACGTGGACCTGGAGGGTGCTCGTCATCTCGGCGGTGACGCCGGTCAGCGGCGTGGGAATGGAACTCTCGGCAGTGGACAGATCCTCGATCCGGGTGGGCTGGTTCTGCTCGGACTGCGGAGCCTGGATCTTGCTCAGCCGGTGGACCTCCTCGGGCAGCGTCACCTCGGGCCGCAGCTCGACCTCGTCCACCACACCGGTCAGGTAGTCCACCCACCAGCCGTGGCTGCGCGCCCGGCCGATCGCCAGCACCTGGTCGGCCTTCGCCACGCTGGTGTAGGCGGCACTGCCCTGTAGCCGGCCGTTGACGAACATGCGCATCTGCTTGGCGCCGTGGTCGTAGACGCCGGCCAGGTGCGTCCATTCGCCGGCGCGGGGCGGGGTGGTGCCGCGCACCACGCCGTCCGGCACCGTGCCGCCGTCGCGGGTGTTCCCCGCGATGGCGAAGGACCACGCCTTCGCGTCGTTGTCATAGTAGAGCCGCAATCCACTGTGGAGCTGGCCATCCTGGCTCACCACGGTCTGGTGCCGGTCCACAGTGTCCAGTTTCGCCCAGCCGAGCACGGTGAAGCCGGCGTCCGGCCGCACGACCGGGCCGGCGGTGTACGCGTGCCCCTCCGGCCCGGCGAGCCGGAGGCCGCTGCCTTCCTTGCCGGTGGTCCACGACGCGCCGGTCCACAGCGAGAGGGTGTGGCCGTGCCCGGTCGCGTCGGCCGTGCCGTCGTTCAGGGACCAGGCCGCGCCGGCCGCGAACTCCGGTCCGGCCATGGCGTCGGTGATCTGCTTGGCGGACCGCGCGCCCGCGAGCACGTGGACGTCATCGATCTCGCCCGGCCAGTGGTCGACCCACCACCCGTCGTTCTTGCCCCTGCCGACCAGCAGCCCGCCGGTCGCGTACCAGGTGCTGGGGCGCGCCATGCTCTTGGCCAGCCGGCCGTTGACGTAGAGGCTGATGGTGCCGGCGGCGTGGTCGTAGACACCGGCCAGGTGGGTCCACACCCCGGTCTGCGGCGTCGGGTCGGCGACCAGGTAGCCCTCTCCCCCGCCGCCGTCCGCGTCCGCGGGATGCATGCCGAAGTTCCAGCCCCGGGGGTACGAGGAGTAGCCGAGGCTGAATCCGCTGTCCCGCCGGCCGTCCTGGCTCACCGCGCTGGCCCAGGAGTCCAGCTTGTTCAGCTTGACCCAGGCCATCACGGTGAAGCTGTCGAAGGTGCCGTCCGGGCTCCGGGCGGCCACCGGTCCCCCGGTGTGCGCATACCCACTCTGCCCGTCGAGGCGCAGCGCGCTGCCGGTGCCGTCGCGGCCCGGGGTGGCCCACGAGCTGCCGCCGGTGAGCCCCAGCGTGTGGCCGTTGGTGGTGTTGTCAGCGCTACTCTGGCCGCTGCCCTCGGCGAAGGTCCAGGTCGCGTTCGGCCCCCACGCCGGGCCGCTCATCCGGTGCCGCACCTCGTAGTCCGACGCGGCCCACGGGTAGATTTGCAGCTCGTCCAGGTCGCCGGGCCAGAAGTCGTCGAAGCGCCCGCCGTACTTGGCCCGGCCCAACACGGTGGGACCGGCCGCGTACGAGGTGCTGGTGTGGTCGGCCTCGCCACCGCGCCGCCCGTTGACGTAGAGCACCAGCTTGCCGGCCTGGTGGTCGTAGACGCCGGCGAGGTGCGTCCACACGCCCACCTGGGGTACGGCGACGGCCTCGGCGTACGCGGTGTTCTCCATGGAGAACTGCCAGGCCCGCGGCAGGGCGGTGTACTTCAGCGCGAACCCGCTGTCGGTGTCGCCGTCCTGGCTCAGCGCGGTGGCGTGGTCGCCGCCCCGGTCCAGCCGCACCCACCCCATGACCGTGAAGCTGCCGAACGTGTTCTGCTCGGTCTTCGGCGCCAGGGGCACGCCCGTCGCGGCGTGCGAGGCGGTGCCGTCGAGGCGCACGGCACCGGTGGCGTTGTTGAGCCGGTCCCGGGTGGAGGTCATAGTGCCGGAGATCGTCGCGTCGTACTTCGCCTTGTCGTCCGCCAGCTTCCCGCCGGCGACCGAGTCCGCTTTCCAGTATCCGTACACAGTGGAGGCGTTGACGACCGGCGAGACCTTGAACGCGTAGTCCCGTCGGGGGCCGAGGTTGCCGGCCCGGTCGACGGCGTACACCGCCACCGACGGGTTGGAGAAGCTGGTCGACAGCGTGTCGGCGGTGTAGGCGACGGTGGCCCGGCCACCCGGCGCGTCCGCGGCGACCACCGTGTTCGCCACCGGGGGCCGGCCGATGCCGTACTTGAACGCCACCACGTCCGGATCGCCGCCGGCGTCGAACGTGAACCGCCCGGCGGTGTAGAGCGGCGGCCCGGTCGCCGGTGCCGGCGGGAACTCCGCCGACGAGACCGCGGGCGCGGCCGCCGGGCTCGTGGTGTCCACAGTGAACCGGCACCACGGCTGGCCGTCGCTGGCGTCACCGGTCTCGTCCTCGACGGTCACGCCGAAGGCGTACCGCGCGCCGTCGCGCAGTGGCCGGTCGTCCGGGACCGGCACGCTGACCGCGCCCGGCCCGCCGAGCTGGGTGGCGGCGCTCGCCACCGCGGTCGGCGGGCCGCCGGTGTCCTCCCACCACCGGAACACCCCGCGGATGTTCTCCGGGTCGGCGTCGCTGATGCTCGCGCCCAGGGCCGGCGTGGCGTCGTTGATGGTCAAGCCCGCGGTCGTGCACGCCGCACCGTTGACCTTGAGGTCCGTGGCGCGGTCCGGGATGGAGTTGTAGTCGGCGGCGATCGCCAGCACGGTGTCGGTCAAGCCGAGCTCCGGCACCGGGCGGTACAGGAATTCCTTCGCGCCGTACGACGCGTCGTCCTCGCGGGCCTTCAACGCCACCGTGGTGGTCGGCCAGCTCCCGTTCGCCGCCTCCACCATCAGGTCCTTGACGTCGAACCCCACCCGGCCGGCCTGGCACGTCTCGTCGTACCCCTTCGCCGTGGCGACCTCGGCGGCCTTGCGGTGGAACGGGGTCGCGTCGCCCCACGTGGTCGTGGGACTGATCGCGCCGATGTGCCACAGCTCCACCGGCTGCGGGGTGCAGGACTCGGCCCACCACTCATAGACCTGCAACTCCGCCCGGAGCACGTGTTTGCCAGCGATCGCCGCGGTGTTGAGCTCGAAGTACGACCGCCAGCGGGTGTTCTCGCCGCGGACCCGGCCGATCCGGGCGATGTACTCGGAGGAATCCCAGAACGCCGCCTTCGCGCCGGTGGTCGGGTCGTGGCGGAGCAGCATCCAGTGCAGCTTCTCGCCGAAGCTCGGACCGTCCATGGTGAGCGGATAGGCGGTGTCCGGGTCGGCCAGCGCCGCCGCGTCGGGCTGGACGGTGAGCGTCTTGCCGGTGACCTTCCAGCCCACCGGCGTCGCGCCGGCGAAGGGCCGCCGTCCCTTCGGGCCGGCCGGCTCGGCGAGCCCCTGCGTCGTCGGCGCGGTCGCGCGTCCGGTGGTGTGCAGGCCGAACCGCAGCGCCCGCAGCCGGGGGTCACGGGCCGCGGTGGCGTCGCGCACCACGATCTGCTCGGTGAAGCCGGTGGCGGTCGCGGTCAGCTTCAGGTCCACGCCGGGCAGCAGATCGGGGTACGTGGCGGTGCTCCCGGCGAGCCGCGGCTTCGGCAGACGGCCGGCCCAGTCCAGACCGAAGTCCCCGCCGTCGCCGCGGGCCCGCACCAGCGGCACCGAGGCGCCGCCCGAGAAGCGCACCGGCACCGCCGAGACCTGGGGCGTGACCGTGCCGTCCGGCCGGGCGACCAGCGTGGTGTCGATGGGCGCCCAGCCGCGCGCGGTCTTCGCCCGGACCGGTCGGTTGTACATGGTGACGGTGAACGTGCCGCTGGGGTTGGCGACCACCTTGGTGTCCACCGTGCCCAGGGCGTCGACCTCGACCGGCCGGCCGGTCCGCCGCGCCCGTCCGGACGCGGCGGCTTCGGCCGACCCCGCCGCCGATGCCGACGCCGGCCCCGCCGCCGTTCCCGACGGTGGGGAGGGCGGTTTCGGCGCCGCCGGCGCCGGGGCCGCCTCGGCACGGCCGCCCGGCGCGGCGGGAGACGTGATCAGGAGTACCGCCGCCAGCAGGGCGGCGCGGACGGAGGTACGCATTACCGGATCCCGCCTTACTTCTTCTTTTTCGACTTCGCGGGCGACGACTTGTTCTGCTTCGGTTTGGACCCGGACGCCGACCCCGTCTTGGTCTTCGTGACCGGCTTCTTGGTCGTCGCCTTCTTGCCGTAGAGGCCCGGCGGGCTGTAGCCCTCGATCTTCCCGGGCTTGTTGTCACACGGGTTCCACGACGTGCACTGGTCGTACTCCCACATGTCCCGCTCGAAGATGTCACCGCCGTGGATCTCTTCGTAGTAGTCCGCCTGGGATCCGCCGCACATCCCGAAGCCCGCGCACTCCACACTGGAGTAGCCCGAGTACGAGCCGTACGAGGTCACCGGCGTGTACTGGCAACTGTGCACCGCGCCCTGCGTCTGGCACTTCACCAGCCAGGTGCCCTCCCCGGGGTCGTGGAAGGGGTAGTCGGCCGAGCCGCCGCCGCTCGGGAGGCTCGGCAGATTCGGGAAGTTCGGCAGCGGGGTCGGGCGCCCGGGCTCCGGGGTGGTGGTGCCCGGCGGCACCGTGTATCCCGGCGGCACCTTCGGCGACCAACTGCGCGTCCCGATGGCGTGGGTGATCGCCGCGTGGAGGTCCGGGTTGCCGCGCGCGCCCGGCAACTGCGCCGCCGCCTGGGGGGTGTAGAGCGCACCGGACGCGAGGCCCTCGAGCAGCCGGAAACCGGTCACCGCGCCGTCCCAGTCGATCGACGGCGCCGACCCCAGCGCGAGTTCGGCGGTCAGGCCGCTCGGGTCCGCGTAGGTGACCGGCGAGTTGCCGGCGTAGGCGTAGCCGTGAAGCTGTTGCGGTGACCCGGCGTCCAGGATCGGGTCGACGGACAGGAACGCGCCGAGTTCCGGGTCGTATTCGCGGGCGCCGAGGTGGGTCAGGCCGGTGGCGGCGTCCGTCGTGCCGCCCACGAAGCCCCGCTCACCGGGCCAGCCGGTCGCGGCCGCTCCGCGCGGTGCGCCGTAGGGCAGCCGCCGCTGGACGGTGACGGCGAGGTCGTCGCCGTCGATCGCGGCGCCCGCCGTGCCGGCGTGGTCGTCCGCGAGCCAGGCCAGGCCGGCGCCGGTGCGCACCGCGACCGTGTCACCGTCCACACGGTAATGGCGGGTGCCCCGGACCGCGCCGGCGCTGTCCACGCGCACCTCGGTGTCGCCGAGGTACAGCGTGCTGCCGTCCGGGTCCCGCCGGATCAGGCGCGCACCGTCGGCGTCGTACTCGAAGGACGTGGCCTGCCCACCCGCGTCCACCCCGGCGAGCCGGCCCTCCGCGGACCAGGTCAGGGTCTGTCCCGGCCGGGACACGGTGTTACCGGCCGCGTCGTACCCGTAGCTGTCCACCCGGGACCCCGTGGTCACGCGCTGGAGGCGGTGCGGACCGGCCCCGCCGGCGGCCGGATAGGCGTGGTCGCGGACCGTGTCGCCGCCGGCGGCGTGCCGCACCTCGCGGGTCCGGTTACCCGCGTCGTCGTACCCGTAGGAGTGCCAGTACGGCGCCGGCCCGCCGAGCACGGCGAGGCTGGGCCCGGCGGCGCAGTCGTCCGTGGCGGTCCACGCCGCCACCAGGCGCCGCAGCGCGTCGTGGCGGAAGCACTGGGTGTCGCCGGCGGCGTCGGCGCTGGCGACGACGTTGCCCGCCGGGTCGTAGCGGAGCCCGAGGTCCACGGCGACCGCGCCGGTGTCGAGTTCGGTGCGCAGGCCGGTCAGCCGGCGGGTGCCGTCCTCGTAGCCGTAGCTGCGCATCACCCGGCCGCCGAGGATCCGGTACCCGAGCAGGCCGACGTTGGTGTAGCCGGTCTCGGCCACGTACTGCTCCAGGCCGGAGCCCACGGTGGCCACCCGGCCGAGCGCGTCGTATCCGGTGGTGACCGTCTCGGCCGGCAGGTCGCCGGCGGCCGGCAGCGTCGCGGAGACCTCCTGGCCGACCTGGTTGTAGTCCACCGTGGACTCGTACCGGCCGGCCAAGCCGCGCTCGCGGCTCGGGATCGTCACGGCGGTGCCGGTGGGCCAGCCGTGCGCCTCGTAGCCGAGCGTCTCCGTGCGGTACGCCGCGCCGTCCACGTAACGGATCGCCGCCGCGGGTTCGCCCACGCCGTTCGGGGCGGTGTCGTACGTCCACTCGGTGAGCCGGCGCCCGCTCGGCGATCCCTCGAACACGCCGGTCCGCCGGTCCAGTGTGTCGTAGGTGTAGGCCAGCGTGACGTTCCTGGCGTCGGTGACCGTCGCCAGCCGGTCCTTGTCGTCGTACGTCATGGTGGCGGTGCCCTTGTCCGGGTCCTCGACCCGCACCTGGCGGCCGCGCGTGTCGTAGCCGTAGCGCCACACGTTTCCGGCCGGGTCGGTGACCGACGACCGCAGTCCGGCCTTGGTGTAGCCGTACTTCGTCACGAGGTGGTCGCCGCTGGGCCCGTCCCCTGTGTACTGCCACAGCTCGACGAGCCGGTCGCGCACATCGGTGACCTCGGTCGTGGGCGTGCCGCCCGCGGGCGGGTCCACGCTCACCCGGTCACCGCCGTAGCGGTAGCTGGTGCGGTGCAGCTCCGTGCCGTACGAGCGGAGGATCTCCGCACTCGTCCGCCCGGCGCCGTCGTACTCCACGACCTCCTGCGACGGCACGGCGCTGTCCGTGACCACCAGCAGCGACGCGCTGGGGTCGCCGTCGTTGTGATAGCCGGCGTTGGTACGCGCGACCCGGCCGTGCGCGTCGTACAGCGTGTCGGTGACGATCCGGCCACCGCCCGGCGCCGGCCGCTGGGTCTGCCGCTCGCGCAGCAGGCCGTCGTACAGGGTGTGGGTGGTGCCGTAGCCGCCGTCGCCGAGCAGCGCGTGCGTGGTGATGACGGCCGGCGCGTCCGGCCGGATCAGGTACTCGTGCCGCACCGTCGGCGGCTGGTTGGCCGGGCGGCCGGGCTGCCAGGCCGCGGTGAGCCGGCCCAGCGGGTCGTAGGCGCGCGCGCCGCGGCGACCGTTGGCGTCCACCGTGGCGCGGGCCAGGCCCCGCCCGGCGTCCAGCTCGGTGACGCTGGCATGGCCGCGCGGGTTGGTCACCGTCACCTTCGTCACCGGACCGCCGGCCGCCGGCTGGTAGGCCGTGGTCGTCTTCGCGCCCAGCGCGTCGTACGCCTCGACGATCCGCCCGTGCTGGTCGTAGCCGGCCCGGGAGGTGGTGACGTACCGGGGTTCGGCACCGTCCCATGAGGACAGCCGCTCGGTCCGGGTGACGTCGCCCTTCGCCGGCGCCGCGTCGACCGAATCGGCGCCGTCGTAGTAGGTGCGCTCGTCGGACACGACGTCGGCGGGCTTCGGCGCCGTGCCGCACGGCACGGCGGCGGCGAGCACCCGCTTCGGCAGGTCCACCAGCCAGGCGGTGGTGTTGCGTGCGTACGACGTCGTGGTGCAGATGTCGTCGTCCGGCACGGCCACGTCGCCGTGGTCGTGCACCTCGATCACGCTGCCGTAGCCGTCGTACTTCGTGGCGGTCTTCGCCACCCGCGCCCCACCGGCGGCCAGCACCGTGCGGGTCTGCACGGAGTCCACCTTCAGGATGCGCGCCTCCAGCGGGCCGCTCTCGCGGTCGCGCACGGCGGTCGGCTCGGACAGCCACGGCTCCTGGAACTCCGCCGAGATCTCCGCACCGGTCACCGCGTCGCGGACGATGGTCTCGCGGGCGAACCCGGCGTACCCCGGCTTGTCCTCCAGCGCCGTGCCCTGGGAGTTCGCGACCGTCACGCGGCGGCGGGAGCCGTCGAGGAGCAGGTCGTCGTGCATGCCGCGCATGAACAGGTGCTCGGTCAGCATCTGCGGGCCACCCGCCCCGCCGGTGCGCACCTTCACCTTCTGGAAGCCGCGCCAGGAGCCCCACGTCTTGAACCGCCCGGGCACCAGCTCGGCCGCGTCGTAGTGCCAGGCGGCGACGCCGGTGTCCACGTACTCGTACTGGGTGGCCTTGCGCGGCGCCTGGCTGACCCGGTCCACCTCGGCCACCTCGCGCACCACGTACTTGTGGAACCAGCCCAGCTTCGGTGCCGCCGCGCCCTGCGGGAGCCAGTACGCCGGGAAGCAGTTCTTCTCGTTCACGTCCTGCCGCGGCAACGTCCCGGCCTCGCACCGTGCCTGGTAGGCGACCTCGGTGACGCCGCCCGCCTCGCTGTAGATCCGGGACAGCCGCCACTTGTTCATCGGCGGCTCCCCGTCGCCGGCACCGATCCGGTTGGGCAGGCGCACGCCGTCGAACAGCACCTCCGGCAGGCTCGCCGTGCCGCCGACGTGTCCGGTGTGGAGGATCGACCGCAGCCACAGGGTGGGGCTGGTGGGGTCGTTGGTGGCGGGGAAGATGTGGGCGAGGCTCCACGAGTCCACGTCGGTGAATTGGCCGCCGTCGCGCACCTGGGTGGTGATCTTCGCGAGCCGCTTGGTGCCCCAGAAGCTCGGGCCGGCGGCGGCACAGCTGCCGCCCGCACAGTCCAGGTCCCACGGGGTGTCCGGCCAGTCGGCCGGCTGGCTCGCCTGGCAGGCCGAGTTGGGCGCGCAGCGCGGCGCACTGGTGAACACGACCCGCGCCGACGGTTCGGCGCCCGCGCGCTGTCCATAGTCGATCCGGGTCAGGTGGCCGCCGCGGACGTACGGGGTGGCGTTGCTCGGGGTGCCGGCCCGGCCGTAGTGGTTGACCTCGGTGTCGTAGTGGTAGGTGATCTGGTCGCCGTGGGGATCGGTGACCGTGTCCAGCGTCCACCGGTACGCCTGATGGCACCACGAGGTCTCGAAGGACGGCCCGTGGCAGGGCTCGCCGGCGTCGTTGCCGAAGACCGGCACCGTCCAGGTTGACTTCGCCGCGGTGGTCCGGCCGAAGGAGTACTGCGTGCCGTCCGGCCCGGTCACCACCCAGTGCTCGCCGTCGTTGTCACCGTTGCCGGCACCGGTGCGTAGCTCGACCCGCCAGCCGTCGTCGTTGGCGACCCGCCACACGTTCCGGCCGGCGTCCCACACCAGCTCCCCGGTGATCCCGGGCAGGACCAGGTGCGCGGCCTGCCGGTCCCAGCACAGGTCGCCCTTGCCGGCCGCCCCGTCCTCCGCGCAAGCGGTGTAGGTGCGCTCGATGAAGCCCGGATCGAAGCTGAACCCCTCCCCCAGCCACGATGCCTGGTTGTTGGTGGACGCCGTCCGTCCATCCACGACACTGGACGTGTAGGCGAGCGCCACCTGCGGCGCCGGCCCCGGCGCCGGCGGCACCTGGATCGGATAGTTCCAGGAGAAGTCACCGGACTGGATACCCACCGCCCAGGTAGCCGACGGCGCCAACGAAGTCGGCGCGAAGCTGCCGGCGGCGCCGGACGGGCCGGCGGTCACCGCGTACGTCGTGCCGGCGGCCGCCGATACCCGCAGCTTGCCGGCGGCCACGTCATTCCGCGCCGGCATCACCGCGCCGGTGCGGGTGTCCACGACGCGCAGCCGCGCCGCGTAGTCGCCGCCGAACGCCCGCCGGGACCCGGCGTAGTCCACTTCCACCGCGCCCGTCCGTCCAACCTGGAAGGTCAGGTCCCTCGCGGTGCGCTTCAGCACCTTCACCGCCGGATCTCCGGCGCCAGCCGCCCGCACCCTCGGCGCGGTGGCCGCCGCCACCCGCTTCTCCGCGTGCGCGTCCACCGCCAGGGCGGGCCGGGGCGCCTTCGGCGCGGCCTTGCCCGCCACCGACCGTCCCGCCCCCGCGGGTGGCACCGTGAAGCCGTCCGGCTTCGCCTGCGCGGGCGCCGCCACCGCTACCGCCGCCGCCACCACGAGCGCGACCATCACCGACTGCGTCATCTTCTGCGCTTTCATCGCCGGGGCGCCTTCTTCCGCTTCGGGTACCACGTCTCCCAGGGGTACAGATCTCGCTTCGTGTTGCCGACCACCGGCGCTGGGGCGAACCTCTTGGCGAAAACGCTCACCGATGCGCTCGGGAGGAACACACTGGCGATGTCATTGCCGAACGCGGCTGACTGCAACGCGCACTTGCCTTTGGCGTTGAGGCATTCATCAGCCGCCATCGCCGCACCCGACACGACTTGCAGGCCCGCGCCGGCCTTGCCTACCTTGGCGGCCACTGCGGCGCATCCCGCTTGCCGGGCGATAGCACATGCTCCAGCAACCGTCGATGCGAGTGCGTTGACCCCCGCACCGAGCTCATGCCCTACCTCCGCGAGCGGACGGACGGCGTCGAGCCCTTTCTTCACCCGGTCACCCAGTGATGGCTTTCGCGGCCTGCGCCTCTCCTTTTCCTCACACGCGCGCTTCGTCCCACCGCACTTCGCCAATCCTTCCTTCGACTCCCGATCCTTCCGCACCTGCTCGTCGCGGTGCTCGCAAGCGCGTATGGTGCCGCCACACTTAGCAAGCGCCCTATCCCTCTGCTGGTTCTTCTTGTTCTCCCTGATTCGCGCCTCGGTCTCACAGTTACGCTCACTCTTGCAGGGATAGACCTTGGGAGCCTTGGCTTTCGGCTTCTTCTTCTTCGCCTGGATCCGCGCCTCGGTCTCGCATTGCCGCTCGCTGTAACACGGCGTCGGCTTGGCGCTGCTCTTCTTCGGCTTGGACTTCGTGGTCTTCTTGGTTGCCTTGGTCGTCTTGGTCTTCTTGTTCTTCGGTTTGGCCTTGAGACCGTCCGGGTCGCTGAAGCTCACCGGGTTGTTGTTGCCGTAGGCATACCCCTGCATCTGCTGCGGGTCTGCCACGTCGATGACCGGGTCGACCGAGAGGAACCGACCGGTCAAGTCGTCATATTCGCGGGCGCCGAGGTGGGTGAGCCCGGTACTCGCGTCCCTCGTGCCGCCGACGAACCCCTTCTCGCCGGGCCAGTTGGTGGGCGTCCCACCGCGGGGAGCGCCGTACGGCAGGTGGAGTCGGTGGGTTACCAACTGGCTTTCGGCGCTGACCGTCGTCTCGCCGGTGCCATGATGGTCACCGAAGAGCCAGTTCAATCCGGCCGGTGTACGGACCGCGATCGTGGCGTCGTGGAAGCTGTAGTATCGGGTGCCGCTGACGCTGCCCGTCTTCGCGTCTAGGCGCAGTTCGGTGTCGCCCAGGTAGAGCGTGGTGGCACCAGGCTCCCGCCGGATCAGCCGCTCGCCGTCAGGGTCGTACAGGAAGGACGTGGTGTCCGCACCGACCTTGATGGAATCCAACTGGCCCTCGCTGTTCCAGGTCAGTGTCTGCCCCGGACGCGCGGTGGTGTTGCCGTCGGTGTCGTACTCGTAGGTGTCGGTGCGCGTGCCGCCCGGACCGGTCTGAGTGACCGACTGCAGGGCGTGCGGCTGCCGCGATCCGGCCTCGGGATACGTGTACTTGCGGGTCGTGTCGCCGGCCGCCTCGTGCCAGGTCTCCGTGAGCCGGTTGCCGACCTTGTCGAAGGTGTAGGAGTGCCAGTACGGCGCTGGCCCACCGAGCTTGTCCAGGCTCGGACCGCCCGCGCAGTCGTCCGTTGCCGTCCAGGCGTCAGTGAGCCGCTGCAGGTAGTCGATCGCGAAGCACTGGGTGTCGGTGGCGCGATCCCGGGCGGAGGTCACAAGCTTCGTGAGATTCCCGGCCGGGTCGTACGTGAAGCCGCGCTCCACCGTTGGTGTTTCCGGGAACTCCTGTCGCACTCGGGACCGGGTGACCCGGCGTGTGCCGGCTTCATACTCGAACGACTGCTGCAGGCGCTTGCCATCCTCGCCGCCGAGAATGTACTCCCCGAGTTCAGCTAGGTTGGTGTAATTTGTCGAATCCACATAGGTCGACAGGCCGATTAGCGACACCGGAAGCCCGAGTTCGTCGTAGCCGGTTCGCAACGTTTCCCCTGGCAACCCGCCCACGCCGGGCTGCGTCACGGCGGTCACCTGACCTACGTCGTTGAAGTGCGGTGTGGACTCGTACCGACCAGCGAGGGCACCCTCGACCGCGGGAATGGTCACGGCTGTGCCGGTCACCAGCCCTCGTTCGTCGTAGCCCGTCACCTCGCTGCGGTAGGCGTGCCCGTTTGCGTACCGGATCGAGGCGACCGGCAGCCCTTCGCCTAGGCTGTCGTACGTCTTTTCGGTCAGCTTCGTGCCGCTGGTGGAGCCGTCGAAGGTGGCGGTCGTCCGGCCCAGCGCGTCGTACTTGAAGGCGGTCGTCCGGCCCCGCGAGTCCGTCGTGGTGAGCAGCTGATCCTCGTCGTCGTAGGTCATCGTGCTCGTGCCCATGTCCGGGTCGTCCACTCTGATCTCTCGACCACGCAGATCGTACTGGTGACGCCAGACGTTGCCCGCTGCGTCGGCCACCGTCGCAACCTGGCCGGCCTTGGTGTAGGTGTAGCGGGTGGTGTCGTGCTCGGATGCGTTCTTGTGCTGGCGCAGCTCGGTCGGCCGGCCCTCGACGTCGAACACCTCGGTGGTGGGTGTGTCGCCCGCCGGTGGGTCCTCGCGCACCCAGTTCCCGCCGTACGTCGTCGTGGTGCGCCACTTCTCCACGCCCTCGACCTTGAAGACCTCGGCCACCTCGCGGCCGGCGCCGTCGTAGACGAACTGGGTCTGGGCGGGAACAGCAGCGTCGTTGACTGCCAGCAGCGTCGTACCGGGCGCGTCCAGGTTGTGGTACGCCGCATTGGTCTTCGCGACCCGGCCGTGGGAGTCGTAGATGGTGTCGGCCACGATCCGGCCGCCGCCGGGCGCCGGGCCTTGGCTCTGCCGGTGCCGCAGGAACCCGTCGTACAGAGAGTGGTCGGCGCGGTATCCGCCATTGCCGAGAAGCGTCTTGGTGGTAACGGCTGACGGGCCGTCGTTGCGAACCAGGTACTCGAACTCGACCTCTGGGCCGCCGTTCCGGGGCCGGCCCGGCCCCCACGCCTTAACCAGGCGGCCGAGTGGGTCGTACGCCATTTCGGTGCGCCGCCCGGCCGGATCGACCACCAGCAGCGACGAGCCCTTCGCGGGGTGCAGCCCGGTCACCGTCTGGTGTCCGAGCGCGTTGGTCACCCGCACCTCGGTCACCGGGGAGCCCACCGCCGGCGTATACGCCGTCGTCGTCTTGCGGCCGAGCGCGTCGTACTCCTCGATCTCGCGGCCATGCGCGTCGTGCACCGAACGGCTGAGGGTGGTGTAGACGGGCCCACCGTCGCCCCATGCGGACAGCTCCTCGCTCCGGGTGACCTCGCCCTTGGTTGGTGCGGCACCGAGCGCGTCGGACCCGTCGTAGTACGCCCGGACGTCGGAGATCACGTCCGCCGGCCGGTTCACGACGGCACCGCAGGCGGCGGCGACCGTCTCGGACCGGTGCGGCAAGCCGATCAACCATGCGTTCAGGTTGGGCGTGTAACTGACCTCCGTACACCGGTCGTCGTCCGTTGTGGACAAGTCGCCCCGGTCGTCGATCCGAACCGGCACGCCATAGGGGTCGAACTCGTGGATCTCCTCCGTCTCACGGTAGCCGCCGCCCGCGAGCGCGGTCCGGGTCCACGATCGCTTGACATCGGTGGTGTACGCGCTCAGGTCGCCCGACGCGCGGCGGCGTACGGCGTGGGGCCCGATGATGACCGGCTCGTTGAGCGCGCGTTCGATCTCGGGACCGCCGTCGCCGTGGTAGGTGATCTCCAGGTGCGCGAACCCGCGCAGTACAGGGAGGTCCTCCCGGCCGCCCACCTCGTCCTGCTTGGTGGTGCCGTCGAGCTTCTTGTCGCCGTGCATGCCGCGGAAGAACTTGTGCTCGACCAGCGTGCGGACGCTTCCCGGCGCGCCGGTGCGCACCTTGACCGTGTTGTACCCGCGCCACTGGCCCCAGGTCTTCAGCTCGGCGGGCACCAGCTCGGCGTCGTCGTAGTGCCAGGCGGCCTTGTCGACGTACTCGTACGAGGTGACCTCGTCCGGGGAACCGCCGACCCGGTCGATCTCGCGCACCTCGGAGACCAGTTGCTTGTGGAACCAGCCGAGGCGCGACTGGGTTGCGCCTTGCGGCGTCCATTGTGCGGGGAAGCAGGGCAGGCCGTTGGTGTCCACGGTGGGCAGGCTGCCCGCGCTGCAGCCCGCCGGGGCGTAGGTCACCTCGATCTGGCCACCGGTCTCCGTGTTCACCCGCTTCAGCCGCCACTTGCGCATCCACGGTTCGCCGTCGGCCGCTTCGATCCGGTTGTCCCGCAGCTCACCGTCGAAGTTCACCTCGGGCGCACTCAATGAGCCGCCCGCGTGTCCCGTGTGGACGATGGACTCAAGCCACAGGCTCGGGCTGGTCGTGTCGTTGTTCGCCGGGAAGAGATGGTGGAACGTCCAGGAGTCCACGTCCGTGAGCTGCCCGCCGTTGCGCACCTGGGTGGTCACCTTGGCCAGGCGCTTGGTCCCGAAGAACACCGGCGACGTGCCGGTGCACACGCCGCCGTCGCACTGCTGATCCCACGGCACGTCCGGCCAGTCGGCCGGCCGCGACCGCTGGCAGGAGGAGCCGGGGATGCACCGGTCCGCGGCGGTGAACACGACCCGCGCGGCCGGCTCCGTCTGGCCCTCCCGCAGGCCGTAGTCGATCCGGGCGAGCTGGCCACTACGCACGTACGGTGTGGCGTTCCCGGCGGACCCGGCGCGTCCATAGTGGTTGGTCTCGGTGTCGTAGAAGTACGCGATGGTATCCCCGTGCCGGTCCACGACGTGGTCGAGCATCCACCGGTACGCCTGCTGGCACCACGACGCCGCGAAGGAGGTCGCGTGGCAGGGTTCACCGGTCTGATTGCCGAAGACCGGTACGGTGTACGCCGACCGGGTCGCGCCGCTGCGGCCGAAGAAGTACTGGGTGCCCTCCGGCGAGGTGAGCCGCCAGTGCTCCCCGTCGTTGTCGCCGTTGCTGGCGCCGAAGATCTGGTCCACCCGCCAGCCCTCGTCCTCCTCGGCCCGCCAGACCCGCTTGCTGGCGTCCCACACCAACTCCCCGGCCAGGCCCGGGAGCGCCGCCACCGCGTTGGCGGACGCGTAGCAGAGGTCACCGGTCGCGGCGGTGTTGTTGCCACCGGCCATGTCGGAGCCGCAGGAGGTGTACTGGCGTTCGATGAAGCCGGGCTGGAAGTCGAAGCCGTCGCCGATCCACGACGCCTGGTTGTTCGTGGAGAACGTCCGGCCGTCGACCGCGCCGGACGAGTACGACAGGGCCACCGACGGCTCCAGGCCGGCCACCGGCGGCACGTCCATCGGGTACGCCCAGCTGAAGTCGCCGGACTGCAGGCCGACCTCCCACATCGCCGAGGGCGCCAGCGACGTCGGCTTGAAGCTTCCCGCGCTGCCGCTCGCGGTCGCGGCCACCGCGTACACCGCCGCGGCCGAACCAGCCGCACCCGCGGCGGTCACGTCGCCCCGGATCCGGCCGGCGCGGACGTCGTTGCGAGCCGGCACCGGCGTCCCCGCCAGGCACTCGGGGCGCTGCGGCGTCGACGCGGCGCACGCGGGCAACCGCACCAGCGCCAGCCGGGCGGCGTAGTCGCCGCCGAACGCCTGCCGGAAGCCCGAGTAGTCGACGTCCACAGTGACCGGCTCAGCCGTCCTCGCGCCGTCCGTCCGATGTACCCGGAACAGGAGGCCGTCGACGCCGGCCCGTTCGGCCGTGGACCGGTCCAGCACCTCGACCCGGACCCGTTCGGCGGCGCCGCCCGCGCGGCGTGCGACCGAGACCGGGAGGCCGCCGGCGCGGACGGCGCCGGTGTTGGCCAGCTCCACGTCGGCGCTGCCGGCCTTGGGCCAGGTCACGGCCGGCGCCTTGGTCACCGCTCCGGTCGCCGCGGGGTCTGCCGCGCGCGGCCGCGGGCGGAGGCCGGCGCCGCGGACCGATGTGGACTTCGGCACCTCCGACCAGCCGGGCTTGTCGGGTTTGGTGGGCTTGGCGGCTTCGGCTGGCGCGGCAAAAAAGCTCGCCACGAGGGCGAGCACCAAGGCGGCGGCTATCGATCTCCTCGCAGTCACCCGGTCAATGTGGCGAGCCGACCTCGGATGAACCTTGTGGAAACCTTGAACCGCAGCTAGGCCCCCCATGATCAGGGCGTCCCGCACGTCGCTAGAGCTACGTGAGGGACGCCTTGATCATGGCGCTTGGCAAGACCCGGGTGACCAGGGGCGATGCGACGGCGATGAACGTCTTCGTGCAGTTTCGATGAACCAGGGGGGCGAGACTTCTCCTCGTTCGATTCGATGCTCGTTCGTTTCGATGCTCGTTCGTTCGATGCTCGTTCGTTTCGATGACAGGAGGAGCGATGAGGAATCTGCTCAAATACGCGTTGCTGCTGGCGGTAGCGGCGACGCTGGGGACCATGGGGGCGGTGTTCGTGGCCGCGCCGGCCAGCGCCTTCGCCCTGCCCACCACCACGATCCGGGCGTCAACCCTGCGCGCCTGTGATGGTTCCGCCTGCACGGCGGACACCCCGGACGTCGCGTCCGGCAGGAACGTCACCAGCTTCTGCACCCTGGGTGCGTCGGATCTCGTGTACACCGGTTCGGTCGACCGTCGAGGCGGGTTCATTCCGCGCGCCAATCTGGCGGATCGCACGCAGTTCACCGTGTGCAACAGCAATCCCGAGTTCGGCGTGGTGACGGTCACCGCGTCCACCCTGCGCTCGTGCGCGAGCAGTACCTGCCGGTCGTTCGGTGCCATTCCGCAGAATGTCGGGGCTGCCGCGTTCTGTAACCGCAGCACCTTCGTGCTCATCTATGTGCCGCCGATCGCCGGCTCCTCCGCGGGCAACAAGGGTGGCTTCTACCCGCGTTCCGCCCTGGCCGGAAACCTGCCGTTCGCGTCATGCTGATCCGCTGATCCGTTAACCGCCGCCCGGCGGTGACCGGCGGGTGTTCCGTGAGGTGGCCCTCGCGGAACACCCGCCGAGCCAATGCTCCGCGGCCCCATTGCCATGCCGATCACCGGCTCCCGCGATTCCAGGCCCGAAGGATCCGCAGCTTCTCGATGGTCACGCCGGGACGGGCCTCCGATTCGGTCGTCGGCGCCCAGCGGCGCCAGTTGATCTGCCAGCCGCCGTCGGCCTGCTGGGAGGCCGCCAGGTGGTCGAGGCTGGCGGTCAGTTCGGCCTCGGTGAACCACTGTGCCGCCAGGCTGTCCGGTGTGGTCGCGAAGTCGTGCGCGTAGTGGAATTCCGATTCGGCGTAGCCGGGTGCGGCGCGACCCCGCTCCGGATGATCCGGATCGGCGAGGAAGAGCTCCTGCTCGCGGACCAGTTCGCCCAGACGCGCGGCGGCCTGCACCGCACGATCACGGTCGGGCGCGTGGTCGAGGAACACCACGCTGCTGTGGACCTCGTAAGGATGCGTAGCCGTCATCGTCTCCAGCGCCTTCCAGCAGAACGCCGTCGCCGCGTCCAGCCACGGCGCCGTGATGCCGTGTTTGCGGAGTAGGCCGACGATCCGTGCGGTGGGAAGCAGGCCACCGACGGGCTGGTCCGGCGGCGCGATCCACGGCGGCCGGGGATAGTCGCGGATAGTCCCCAAGAGCGCCGGGATGCCCCCGTCGGGCGCGATATGCCCGCCAAGCCAGCGGGTCAGCGGCTCGACCCGGGCGGCGTCCACCGCGTCGACCTCGTCGAGCACGCGGAGCGCTGTCATCACCGTCAAGGGATGCGCCAGCGGACCCTTGACGTCCGGCTCCAGTCCATACGCGTACCCGCCGTCCCCGGTCGAATACCCCTCCAGGGCAAGAAGAACTCCGCGTGCGTCGGCCGTACCACTGAAAGACTCCGTACCACTGAGATACTCCGTACCGCTGAAAAACTCCGTACCACTGAAAAACTCCATGCGCCGCTGATCGAGTGCCCGTCCGGTCAGCCAGACGAAGTCGGCCGCGCGCCGCACCTGTGATGTGGTCATATGTTCCACGTTAAAGATCACGAGCCGTGTCGGCTTGAACGAAACGGACGCCTCATGAGCGTCGTCCCACCGGCACCGTGAGGCCCACCAGGGCGATGACGGCGGTCCGCCCGGCAACATGCCTGCAACAAACCTGCAAACGCCAGCCCTTGAGATCCGGAAAGCGCTTTCCGTACCCTCGGGTTCATCGATGTTTCGATGTCGACCCCGGCGAGGGACGCGGAACACGAGGCCGTTTGTGGCGTTGGGGCGCTGTGCCTGCGCCGCGCTCACCCATGGGAGAAAGATGATGAGATACAAGCTTCTCGTCGCCGGCACCACCGCCGCCGTGGCGGTGGGGGCGGTCGGCGTCTGGGCCGCCGGTTCGGCGTTCGCCGCGACCGCGCGCTATGAGGCCGAGACATCCCCGGCGATCTGCGCCGGCACGATCGACACCGAGCACTCCGGATTCTCTGGTTCCGGCTTCTGCAACGGCACCAACTCCACCAGCGGGTACGCCCAGTTCACCGCGACCGCCTCGGCAGCGGGGACCGCCACTCTCGGCGTGCGGTTCGCCAACGGCACCACCAGCAGCCGCGCCGCCAGCCTGGTGGTCAACGGCACGACCGTGCAGTCGGTCTCGTTCGAAGGCACGGGCGCGTGGAACACCTGGGTCACCAAGACGCTGACCGTCACCCTGAACGCGGGCAGCAACACGATCCGGTTCACCCCGACCGCCTCCGCCGGCCTGGCGAACATCGACTATCTCGACGTCACCACGAACGGCACCTCGCCGACGACCCCACCGCCGTCCACACCGCCGCCGACGACAACGCCTCCGCCGGCGGGCGACACGCTGTTCGTGGCGCCGAACGGCAGCGACAGCGCGGCCGGCACGCAGGCGAACCCGACGACGCTCACCTCGGCGATCACCCGCATCGCCGCCGGCGGCACGATCTCCATGCGCGGCGGCACGTACAACCTCTCCCAGACGGTCACCATCGCCCAGAACAACAACGGCACCGCCAGCGCCCGCAAGAACCTGTTCGCCCATCAGGGCGAGACCCCGATCCTCAACTTCTCGGCCCAGAGCGAAGACCCGGCCAACCGCGGCCTGGCCATCGGCGGATCGTACTGGCACATCCGCGGCATCATCGTCGAACGGGCCGGGGACAACGGCATCCTGCTCGGCGGCCACAACAACATCATCGAACGCGTGATCACCCGGCACAACCGCGACTCCGGGCTGCAGCTCTCCCGGCTCGTCGCCGGCGCTCCCAGGGACCAGTGGCCGTCCAACAACCTCGTGCTCAGCTCGGTGTCGCACGACAACGTCGACTCCGACGGCGAGGACGCCGACGGCTTCGCCCCCAAACTCACCGTCGGTTCCGGCAACGTCTTCCGCTACACCGTGGCCCACAACAACATCGACGACGGCTACGACCTCTACACGTACTCGGACTACGACCCCATCGGTGCGGTGACCATCGAGGACTCACTCGCATACGACAACGGGACGCTCAGCAACGGCGGCCAGGCCGGCGCCGGTGACCGCAACGGCTTCAAGCTCGGCGGCGAGGACGTCCCGATCAACCACACTTTCCGTCGCAACATCGCCATCGATAACGGCCAGCACGGCATCACCTACAACCGCAACCTCGGCACGATGACGATCTCGAACAACCTGGCCATCGGCAACACCGAACGCAACTTCAACTTCGACGGCGGCAGCTCGGTGTTCCGCAACAACACCTCCTGCAACAGCGGAGACAACGACCGCATCATCGGCAACAGCGACGGCTCCAACCAGTTCTGGTCCGGTACCAACGGATCCCGCTGCGCCAACTTCAGCGGCTCCCTGGCCTGGTCCTTCGCCTCCGACGGCCGCCTCGTCGTGACCCTTGGCGGCAGGACGGTAACGCTGTAACCGACCCGTCCAGACCGCGGCGGGCTCATCCGGTTTCCTCCCGGATGGGCCCGCCGTAGCGGCGAGGGGTCACGGCATGGCGTCGCGGACCTTGGCGGTGTCGACGAACTGTTCGAAGCGCACGATCTGGCCGCCGCGTACGACGAAGTGGTGGGCGACGCGGACGTCGATGGGCTTGCCGGTGGCCTTGTTGGTGGCCGTGTACCGGGCCAGGACGGCGACGTTCTCGCCGTCGACGATGTAGGTGTCGTCGTGGGCGGTCCAGCCGTCCCAGTCGGCGGCGAGTTTCTCCATCACGTTGGCGGTGACGCCCGCCGGCGTCCGATAGGTGCCGGCGAGGGGGAAGCCGGCCATCTCGGTCCACTCCACGTCGGCGGCCAGGGTGGCGCGCAGGGCTTCCAGGTCGCCCGCGGCGGAGGCCAGGTACTGGCGGCGTACCACGTCGGCGGGCGCGGTAGAGGTGGCGAAGTCGGTCATCGCTCAGCCCCAGGCCATTTCGCCCTTGGCGACCTTGGCGCCGATCTGGGCGGCGATGAGCATGCCGTGCTCGGGGTACCGGCTGGTGAGCGCGGCGGTGAGCGCGGCGCCGTCGGCGGCCTTGCCGAGCTCTTCCTCGAAGGCGAGCAGATACTCGCGGGTGCCGGTGATGGCGCTGGCGTCGGCGGCCGTGTCGGGCAGCCGGTGGCCCGGCACCACGAGCTGCGGGTCGAGCGCGGCCATCTCGTCCAGCAGGGCGATCCAGGCGGCCCGCTGCTCCGGCTTGGCGGTGTCGGCGACCCACACGTGCTCACGCTGGAAGAGCAGGACCCCGCCCAGGATGGCGCGGTGCTCGACCTGCCACAGGTAGTGCCGGCTGGGCAGCACGGCCGGGCCGCCGCGCAGTTCGAAGCGGTGCCCTTCCAGGGTGAGGTCCCCGGTCAGCGGGGCGATCTCGACCAGCCGGGTGGGCAGGTTGACGCCGAGCGCCGCCCAGGCCTTGAGCTTGCCCTCGTAGGAACGGTTGATGTGCGCGATCGTCTGCGGGGTCGCCACGAAGGCGGCATCCGGGAAGGCATCCGCGACAACCTCCGCACCGAAGTAGAAGTCCGGGTCGCCGTGGCTGATGAAGACGGTGGTGAGCCGCTTGCCGGAGTCCAGGATCTCGGCGACCAGCCGGTGACCGTCGGCGCGGGTGAAGCCGGCGTCGACCAGCAGCGCCTCGCTGTCACCGGTCACGAGAGTGGCGGTCTTGTTCTTGCTGCCGACCGGGAAGTCCAGGTCGACGATGGCGAAGTCGAGCGCGCTCATGACTGCTCCTCGGGAAGTGCGGGACGGATCAGCGGTATCTGACACAACAGAGTCTGACGCGTCAGGTATCTCGTCGCAATCGTACCCGCCGGATGTGACCCGGATCGCCCGAAGTCAGCGGAGGCGCGGCAGCACGTCCCGGGCCGAGTGGCTGAGGATCCGCAGATCCTCCATGAAGCGCGCGCGGTGGCTGGCGGGCAGCGGTTCGAGGAAGTACCGCTCGATGTTCTCCACATGCACCCGGGACGCGTGCACCACCGTCTGCTCCCCCAGCGGAGTCAACCGGACGATGCGGCCCCGCCGGTCGTCCGGATCGTTGGCCCGCTCCACCAAGCCGGCCATCTGCATCCGATCGACCAGCCGCGTCACGCCGCCCGTGGTGAGCACCTGCTCCTGGCCGATGGCGCCCATCGACAATCCGGGAGCGCCCGCCCGCCCCAGGATCAGCAGCACCTCGAACATCAGGTGACTGATCCCGCACTCCCGTTCGATGGCCCGCCCCAGGATGTACTCCAGCCGGTTGGCCGCTCCCTGCAGCCGGCCGAAGGCCAGGATCAGCTCATGGTCCGCGGCATCCTTCGCCGTCGAGATCTCCGCCCGATCGTCCACAGCGCCGACACTCCTCGCACCCGGCTTCCAACGCCTCGATCATGCCCCACCACGCGCCGGACCGCGGCACCGCGCCGCCACCCAGACGGGCGCCGCCCGCGGCCCGGCGGGTGGAACCGGATCCACCTGCTGGTCACGGACATCGCCGCCGAGGTCTCCCGGCTCCAAGCGGCCGGCCTGGCCTTCCGCAGCGACATCGTGGCCGGGCCGGGAGGCCAGCAGATCGTGCTGGACGACCCATCCGGCAACCCGGTCGAACTGTTCCAACCCGCGGCCCGGTCAGGCGATCGGCCGGCCGATGCGACGGCGGGTGGCCGAAGCCGGCCCGCCGAAGGGCGCTAGCGGGTGGCGTGCGCGCCGTGGTCGCTGACCTGGGCGTCGAACCAGGCGTGCAGCGCGTCGACCAGGTCCGGGACAGCGGTGGTATACGTGACGCGTCCCCCGTCGGCCGTGGTCTCCTGGCCGATGGTGATCCGCCCGCCGTGTTGACGGAGGATTTCCAGGCCGGGCATCCGATCGCCGTGAATGGCGGCGGGATCGGTGAAGTCGCCGCGCCGGAAACGGTCCACCTCCGCGGCCAGGTGCTCGCGAATGAGCGTGATCTGGGTGGTGTCGCGGGGGTCGTCGGCGACCACGGTCTGCACGCCACCGCTGCCGGTCTTGGTGAACCGGTGTGTGGTGCGGTCCAGGTCGAACGGCATGACCGACGCACCCCGCTGGGCAACCTCGGCCTGCCGGCTGGCGGTGTCCGATGTCGGCGAGTCGTCGGCGCAACCGCCGCTGAACGCGGCGACCATGGCGGCCACCAGCAGCAGCGCCCGGCGGGCACCGGGGCGGTCAGGACGGTTCATCAGCGGCCTCCGCGAGGGTCTGTAGCGCACGCACCACGGCGGCGCGCTGGTCATCAGGGATGCGGTCGAGGAGGGCGGTCAGCCGGTCGCGGCGCGCGTCGGCCTGCCGGGCCGCGGCGGTGAGACCGGTCTCGGTGAGCACCAGCAGCACGCCGCGGCCGTCGCCGTCGGCGGCCTGCCGGTGCACCCAACCCCGGCCGACGAGGTTGCCGACCAGGCGGCTGACCGTGCTCTTCTCCAACCGCAACCGCCGAGCCAACTCCACCTGGCGGAGCTGCCCCTCCCGGGCGATCTCCACCATGGCGTGTGCCTCCGAGACCGGCAGCGACTGCCCGCACGGAGTGCGGTCGGGCTGATGGAGGCCAAAGTTGCGCACGAACCGCATCAGCGCTTCCTGCGCCGCGTCCGTCTCCCCACCCCGCATGGTTCGACGGTACAACCAGATGGTTCGACGATGCAACCACTCCTCATCCACATGAGGCCGCCGGCCATGAAAGATACCTTCAGGTCGGCCATGATCATCGGTGTACACTGCCACTCGCCCGAGGCCGCAACGGTCCTGGGAACGTCCTTGAGTGGCCTGCCCGACGCACTGTCCGGGCAGTCAGGAGATTGAATGAAGCGCGTACTAGCGGCGGTCATCGCGGGTGTAGTTGCCGCGGTGACCCTCGGAGCGGCACCGGCTCTCGCCAACGACTACTACTACGCCGTGCACAACACCGGCGCCGAGCTGCGGTTCTACGACGACGGCGACGTCTTCCGCCTCCGTGACGAGAGTTGCGACGGCAAGGGCGTGCACGGGTACTGGTACATCGCGGACACCGGCCAGCAGGGCTGGATGGACAACTCCGACGGCTGCGGGTCGTCGAAGAAGTTCGCCAGCGTCAACCTCCCGGAGGGGCACTACATCGACATCGCGGTGTGGCGCACCGGCGACGATCCGAAGTGGGGCTACGGCTGGACCGGCTAACCGGGTAGCCAGCTCGCTAGGGGCGTCCCGGACGTCCCTGGCGAGCCGTCCGGCAGGCTAGTGGCCGCGGAACGCCTCCGCCAGCCACCACGAGCCGCGGCTCGACACCACCTTGGCGTCCACCACCAAGGGCCGGTCGCGCGAGCCGGCCAGCCAGTCGCGCACCGCCGCCAGGTCGCCCGGGCCGCGCACCGTCGCGCTGGCGCAACCGAAGCCGCGCGCGATCGCCGCCAGGTCGGCGTCCGGAAACGTCACCGTGTCCAGTGGGTGGCCGTGCGGCCCGAAGTGGTGCACCTCGGCGCCGTAGGCCGCGTCGTCGTACACCACGACCACCAGGGGAAGACCGAGGCGGACCGCGGTGGTCAGCTCGGCCACGGACATGAGGAAGCCGCCGTCGCCCAAAGCCGCGACCGTCAGGCGGTCGGGGCGCGCGACCGCGGCGCCGAGGGCGCTGGCGAGGCCCAGCCCGATCGACTGGAACGCCTGCGTGAAGCAGAACCCGGCGACGTCCGGCACGGACAGGAACATCGACGGGTACCCCATGAAGTTGCCCGAGTCGACGACCACGGTGCGCTCGGCGGGCAGCAGGTCGTCGAGCGCGATCGTCAGGGTGCGCGGATCGATCCGGTCACCGCTACCCTCATCCACATAGGACACGTCGCGCCAGCGGCCCTCGGCGGCGATCCGGGCGCGCAGCTCCGGCGTCCGCCAGCCCGATGGTGGCGTACCCAGTCCGTCCGCGCACGCCGCCGCGACGGCCGCGACGTCGCCGGCCACCGCGATGTCGACGGGACGGTGCACGCCGAGCGCCGCCGGATCCACGTCGACCTGGGCGACCACCGCAGCCGGCGGGATGAGCCGGCCGTGGCGGGTGGTCCACATGTTCAGCGTGCTCCCCCACGCGACCACCAGGTCCGCCCGGGCAACCAGTTCGGCGCAGAGCGGGGTCGCGAAGCCGCCGGACACGTCGAGGTACCACGGGTCGCCGACGAACAGGCCCTTGGCCGCCGCGGAGACCGCGAGCAGCGCGCCGCACCGGTCGGCGAGCGCGGTCAGCGCGGCGCGGGCCCGCCGGGCGCCGCGCCCGGCGATGAAGACCGGCCGGCGCGCGGCGCCGAGCGCCTCGACCAGCGGGCTCAACGCCCCGACCTCGGCCGGCATCGGCGCCGGCGGCACCGACCCACCCCCCGCCGCCATGGCCTGGACGTCGAGCGGCAGGGCCAGCACGACGGTGCGGCCGGCGCCCGCCGTGGCCAGCCGGCACGCGGCGGCCACCGCCGCGGCGGCCCGCTCGGCGCCGACCCGGCGGAACTCGGCGCCCACCGCGGCCGCCAGCCCCGGCAGGTCGACGAAGAAGTTGGACCGCGGGTTCGTCGCCTCAGGGGCCAGGACGACCAGCGGGGTACGGCTCTTGGCCGCCTCGGTGAGACCGGTGAGCGCGTTGGTCACGCCCGGGCCCTGGTGCACGCTGAGCACCGCCAGCCGGCCGGACACCCGGGCGTATCCGTCGGCCATGCTGGCCGCGCCGCCCTCGTGCGCGGCCGGTACGAACCGGGCACCGGCCGCCACGAGCGCGTTCGTGACGTGGAAGTTGCCGCTGCCGACCACGCCGAAGACGTGGTCGACACCCTGCGCGCGCAGGGCACGACCGGCGGCGGCCGCGACGTCCATAGCTAGCGCTCGACCAGCGCGAGCACCCGGCACGGGCTGCCCGAACCGTCCACGATGGGCAGTGGGCTGGCGATCAGCACCGCGCCGGTGGGCGGCAGCGCGGCCAGGTTCCGCAGCTGGGTCAGGCCGTACTTGCCGGCGCCCAGCAGGTACGAGTGGCAGGGGAACGGCGGGTCGAACGAGTGCGCCGCGCCCGCGTCGGTGCCGACCGTCTCCACGCCGACGCCGAGGACCGGTGCCTCCTCGGCGAGCCACCTGGCGCAGGCGACCGACACACCCGGCGTGTGGCCGCCGTTGGCGTATGCCTCGTCGTCCTCGGACCGGGCATCCCAGCCGGTGCGGACGAGCAGCCAGCCGCCCTCGGGCAGCGGGCCGTGCGCCGCCTGCCACGCCTCGATGTGCTCCACCTCCACCAGGAAGTCGGGGTCGGCGACGGCCCGCTCGGACACGTCGAGCACCGCGGCCGGCCCGATCAGGTGTCGCGGCGGCACCTGGGAGACGTCGGGCAGCTCCCGCCCGGTGACCCAGTGGATGGGTGCGTCGAAGTGGGTGCCGGTGTGTTCGCCGGTGGCGAAGTTGTTCCAGTACCAGGCCGGCCCGGCGGCGTCGTACCGACTGATTTCGGTGAGCTCGAAGCGGCGGGTCTGGCCGAACGGCTCGGGAAGGTTGATGACCGGCGTCCGCGCGGACAGCGGCGTGGTCAGGTCGAGCACCTCGACGGCGCCGGAGGAGAGGGCACCGACGAGACTGGAGAGGAGCGTCATGGGCCGACTCTAGAGGTGGGCCGGGCCGCGCGGAATCGGCATCGGTGGCGGGGTCCGCGCCGGCCGGCGCGGACCCCGTGGGCGGTGCGGATCGTCGAGCTCAGCGGAGACTCTCCAGCTCAGCAGAGACTCTCCGGCTCAGCAGAGACCGAGGTCGACCCACACTCCCCATTGGCCGGTCGTACCCGGCTCCTGGTTCTGCGTCCACCACTGGGCCCGCCAACGGTGGCCGTTGTGCGAGACCACGTTGTCGGTGTTGTAGACGGCGGTGGCGTTCCACGCCGGGTCCGTGCAGACCGGTGGTGGTGCGACGGTCAGCGGCAGCACCGCTCGACTGGCCCCGAGCGCCACGGAAACCTGACCGGCGTCCGGATCCGCGTGGACGAAGTTGGACAGGTTGCCGGTCAGGATCAGCCCGATCTGGCTGCCCGCCGGGAAGACGTAGTCCTTCGGCTCCAGCAGGATCGTGCCGGTGTCCTGCTGTCCCGGCACCAGCGGCGCACCACTGGCGAGGGAGTCCCGGTTCTTGGCGTCGAGCGACCCGCGCGCCACCACTCTGGTGCTTCCCCCGTTGGTGTAGTGCACCAGCAACGCGGTGAGCGGGGTGCTGGTCGTGGCGGAGGTGAAGGTCACGTCGATGCGGGCGGCACCGGAAAGCCGGTGCGCCGACGCCAGCGTGGGGCTCAGGTAGGCCAGCCGGTAGCTCTGCGCGGTGCCCGGGTCCGCCACCATCGAGGCTTCCGCCACCGTGGTGACGTTGGTGAACTGCTGGCTGCCCGAGACCGGGGTGCTGGTCAGGCTGCCGGCACCGCCGTTAGCGGGAGGCCCCAGGTACAGCGACGTGTCCGTGGCGGTGGACGGTGGCCAGACCGTCTCGGTCACCCGGGTGCCGTCCGGCCGGACGATGGTGGCCTGGGGTTCGTCCATGACGCCGTTGTCGAGGCCGTAGAGCCAGTGGTCCATCCACCGGCCGACCAGATCCTTCGACTCGCTGTAGAAAGGGTCGACGTGCGCGCCGTCGTGCAGGAACAGCTTGCGCGGCACGCCGTGGGCGACGAGCTGGTCCCAGTACCGGCCGGCTTGCGTGGTTTTGACGTTGTCGTCCTGCTGGCCGTGGACCATGAACACGGACGTCTGGACCTGGTCGACGCCGTCGCGGAAGTCCCGCTGGGCGAAGAACGGCGTGTAGTCCCAGTTCGCGGCCGACTCGCTGTCGCCGATCGCCTGGTACTGCGCCGCACAGTCGGTCAAGGACCCCGCGTTCGCCCAGCGCGAGGTGAAGCCCTGCATGTACCGGACGCCCCAGCTGCGGTATCCGATGCCCTGCGCCCGGGTGTAGTCGTACCAGCTGGAGATGGCCCCGACCGGCACGATCGTCTTCAGGCCCTGGATCCCGGTCTCGGCGAGCTGGGTGGCGAGCGTGCCGTCGTAGGACACCCCGTACATGCCCACATTTCCGGTGCTCCAGGTGGCCACGGCGGCGCTGCCGTCGGCGTACGTCGCGGTGGTGCGGCCATTCAGCCAATCCACGACGGCGGCCACGCTCCGCTGGTCTTCGACGCCGCCGACGGACAGGCAGCCCTCGGATGTGCCGGTGCCGGCGATCTCCACCTCCAGCACCGCGTACCCGCGCGGGACGAAGTACTCGTCCAGCCAGCCACTCCAGTGCGTGGCCGGGTCGGCGATCGGGTCCACCACGCCGCCGCGGCCGCCGGCGAGGCTCTGCCCGTTCCAATAAGGACTGGCCTTGATGATCGAGGCGACCCGGAGGCCGGGTCCGGTCCCCTCCGGCCGGATGACCATCGCGGTGATCGTGTCGAGCTGGCCGTCGAGGTCGCTGTCCATGTCGGACCGCACGTGCACGGTCTCCTGGACAGCCGCGGCAGCCGAGAACACCGGCTGGGTGACGCCGTCCTCGACGACGATCCCCGGTGGCGCCGGAGCCGCGGCGGCCCCGTCGGGCGCGATCAGCACCGCGCCCGTCACGCCGGAAAGTACCGCGACGAGGCTCCGCGTCCACCGCCGCTTCGGTACGTTTCTATGCAATTTTTCCCCGTTCCGGTCGCGCGCCACCCGTGCGAAAGCAGCATCGCTCGCCGCCCCCGAAGGCAGCGCTCCCCTATGGACAGTTGGGGTGCGCACCCACCGGAAACGGTGGCAGAGCGCCATGACGCACGGAAGTCGATGTGACCAACATTTAACTTCACCGCCACGTCTTGCGGTCGTCGCAGAACCCCGCTAAGCACCTCAACGCCCTGCCCGGCCCGCCGATCAAGGACATTCGCGCCGATCAAGGGCTCCGGCACATGGTTTGATCTCGGATCCAGGTGCCCGAGCCCTTGATCGGCGGGGTTCTCCTTGATCGGCGGGGTTCTCCTTGATCGGCGACTTGGGTCGTGGGACGCTTGACAGTCTTCTGGCTGTAATAAAAGCTGTTACAGCTGGAAGGAGGGGGATGGCAGCGAACAGCCGTTTGACGATCGCCGTGCACGCCCTGGCGTGGCTGGCACTGGCCCAGCGCCGCGGCCAGGACCTACTGACCTCCGACCAGGTCGCCGCGAGCGTGAACACCAACCCGGTGATCATCCGACGCAGCCTCGGCGACCTGCGCCGGGCGGGTCTGGTCGACGTTCGCCACGGCGCCGGAGCCGGCTGGAGCCTGGCCCGCGCTCCGGAGGAGATTTCCTTGCTCGACGTGTACGAAGCCGTCGAGCAGGAGCCACTGTTCGGCATGCACCGCACCGAGCCCAATCTGGAGTGCCCGGTCGGCAGGGGCATCCGGCCGGCGCTCGGCCATGTCTACGGCGGCGTCGAGCAGGCGCTGCGACACGAACTGCGACGCACGTCAATCGCCGAGGTCCTGCGCCAGACCCTACGGGCGCACTAACGGTAGCGGCGGCGAAGTAGCTCTAGCCCGACGCGCACGCACGACGTTCCAGTACCTGGAGGTATGACTCGATGAACGACGTACGGTACCCGGTCGTCGAACTGCGGCAGTACACCCTGCATCCCGGCCAGCGCGACGTGCTCATCAGCCTCTTCGACCGCGAGTTCGTCGAAACCCAGGAAGCGGCCGGCATGGCGGTTATCGCGCAGTTCCGCGACCTGGACGACCCCGACCGATTTGTGTGGCTGCGCGGCTTCGCCGACATGCCGTCGCGCGCCGCGGCGCTCGGCCGCTTCTACGGCGGGCCGGTCTGGAAAGCGCGCCGGGACCAGGCCAACGCCACGATGGTCGACTCGGACAACGTCCTGCTGTTGCGTCCGGCCACGGTGCGTACCGGCTTTCCGGCCACCGCCGGAGCGCGGCCCCCGATCGGCCGCGCCACACCGCCGCCGTCAGTCATCCTGGCCACGCTGTACTACCGGGACCGCCCGTTCGACGAGGCGTTCCTGGACTTCTTCGACCAGCGGATCCGCCCCGTGCTCGCCGAGACCGGAGCCGCTCCGCTGGCGTGCCTACAGTCCGAGCACGCCGCGAACACCTTCCCGGCCCTGCCGGTGCGCACCGGCGAGAACGTCTTCGTATGGTTCGCGCGATTCGCCGGCCCGGCCGATCTCGACAACCACCTCCGCGAGGTGGCGCGTCCGGACCGCTGGCGAGAGCAGGCGCTCCCCACTCTGGAAGCGATGCTCAACCGCCCTCCGCAGCGGTTGCGCCTGGCCCCGACAGCCAGATCACTGCTGCGTTGACACGCGGAACGCGGTAGCGTCGGGCAGGATCGTCCGTTACCGTTAACGTGAACGGTAACGGGGGTGACATGGAGGCCACGCCGCAGCAGGCCCGCCGGCGCACTGCCGGCTCCGCGCGGGACATCCGCGCGGCCCACCGCCGAGCCGTCCTGCGGGAGATCTACACGGCCCGGGCGCCGACCCGGCGAGACCTGGCGGTCCGCACCGGCGTCAGCGTCGCCACCGCGTCCAACATCGTCGCGGAGCTGCTCCGGGCCGGCGTGGTGCGGGAGTCCGCGTACGAGGACTCCGAGGGCGGGCGCCCGCGCGCCCGCATCACCGTGAACGCCCGGCGCGGCGCGCTCGTCGGGGTCGAGGTCCGCGCGGCGAGTGTCCACATCGACGTGTACGACCTGGCGCTGGACCCGCGTACCACGCTGGTGGTGCCCGCGACGAGTTGGCGCGACGTCGCGGACGCGGTGTCGACCGCGGTGGCCGACGCCGGGATCGACGCCCACCACGTCCTCGGCGTGGGCATCGCCGCACCGGCCAGTCCCCGAGGCATGGATGCCGCCGCACCGGCCGGACCCCGAGGCATGGATGCCGCCGCGCCGGCCGGGCCCCGAGGTGCTGATCTCGCCGCGCCGGCCTGGCTGCGCGGTCCGCCGGCCTGGCTGCGCGGTCCGCCGGCCTGGCTGCGCGGTGCGCCGCTGGATCCGGCGGTCCTGCCGGCACCGGTGCGGGTGTCCGAGCCGGCGACGGCCGCGGCCGTCGCGGAGCTGTGGCTCGGACCGAACCGCCGCGCCACCAACCTCGTCAGCGTCACCCTGGGCGACAGCGCCGGCGCCGTCATCGCGGTCGGTGGTGCGCCGCTGCAGGGCGGCGCGGGCATGGCCGGCGGCTGGGGCCACACCACCGTCGTACACGACGGACGCCTCTGCTGGTGTGGCCGGCGCGGCTGCGCGGAGGCTTACCTCGGTGCGCCGGGGATCCTGCGGAGCGTCCGCGAGCTGACCGCGGACAGCCGGCTCGCCCGCGACACTCCCGACGCCACGGTCCACGCCCTCGGCCGCGCCATGCGGGACGGCGATCCGGCGGCCGCCGCGGTGATCGGCGCGACCGCGCGCCACCTGGGCGTCGGCGTCGCGAGGCTGGTGAACGTCATCGACCCGGACGCGGTCGCGCTCAACGGCTGGGTCGTCGACGCGCTGGGCCGCTGGCTGGTGCCGGCCGCGCGGGAGGCGGCCAGCGGCCAGCCGCATCGACGCCGGTCGTGCGCCGTGCCGATCGAGGTGAGTCCGGGCCCGCGGAACGCGGTCACCGTCGGCGCCGCGGCCGCCGCCCACATCATGATCAAGGCGTCCCTCAAGTAGTTCTAGCTACTTGAGGGACGCCTTGATCATGGGGCGGTGGCACGAAACTTTTTGCCAAAGCCCGTACCGGAGCTGTAGATTCCCCACATCCACGTTGGCGGATGTCGAACGGAGCCTGTCATGGAGCTGCCTGTCACGCTGGACGGCCGGACGAGGCGATGGTTGCTCTCGCGCGGCGCGGCCGTCGCCGTAGCGGCCGTCGGCACGAACGCGGCGCTCGGCACCGAGGCGCTCGCCCTCCCGGTCGTCGACATGGAGCTGGTGCTGCTCGCCGCTCAGGTCGACCCGCCCAAGGCGAGCACCGGAATCACTCCCGGTACGGGCAGCCACGTGCTCGAAGTCGAGCGCGCGCTGAACGCCAAGGGCCTGCTCGCCGCGGGCGTCGTCGACGGGCACTACGGCACGTCGACGGTCTCCGCGTACGCCGCCTGGCAGCGGTCCCTCGGTTACTCGGGCATCGACGCCAACGGCATTCCCGGGCCCACCTCGTTGACCGCGCTCGGCAACGGCCGGTTCACCCTCACCGGGACCGTCTCCACCGGCTCCCGGACCGACACGTACGGCGGCCAGCGGGTGAACACCCGCACGCGCGACATGCTCGCCGCCGCCGACGCGATGCTGTCGTGGAACCTCACGCTCTCCCAAGGGTCCTACACGTCCGCGAACCCCGCGTCCGCCGGCACCCACGACGGCGGTGGCGTCGTCGACCTCGTGGTGACGAACCTGACCACCACGCAACGCTGGGAGACCGTACGGGCGCTACGGACGGTGGGTTTCGCCGCCTGGCTGCGCAATCCGTCCCAGGGCTCGTGGCCCTACCACATCCACGCCGCCGCCGTCTCCGACCCGGACCTGGCCTCGGCTGCCCGCAACCAGATCCACGACTACTACTTCGGCAAGAACGGCCTGGCCAACCACGCCGCCGACGACACGCCGACGGCCTACCGCGTGGCTTTCACCTGGTGGGAGAAGTACCGCCGGGCCTAGCGCCGGGCGGACCCCTGAGCGCTTATCCGGTTCAGTTACCCTGACCCGCGACCATGGGCTGCGGTAAACCGGAAGAGGGATGTGCGCGTTGAGGTCGACCCGGGCGCTCCACGAGTCATGGTCCGTGCGTGCGCTGACCGGCACGCAGGTCACCGCGCCGGTGCCGGCCACGGTGCCGGGGTGTGTGCACACCGACCTGCTCGCGGCCGGGTTGATCCCGGATCCGTACCAGGACGACAACGAGCATGCGCTGCACTGGATCGGGCGCACGGACTGGGCGTACGAGACCCGCTTCGACTGGTCCGACGAGGGAGCGCCCCGGGTCGACCTGAGCTGTGCCGGGCTGGACACCGTGGCGACGGTGTTGGTCAACGGCGTGGTCGTCGGGCGCACCGAGAACATGCACCGGTCGTACCGCTTCGACGTCGGCGCGTTGCTGACGGCGGGCGCCAACACGCTGCGCGTCGAGTTCGCCTCGGCCTACGGGTATGCCGAGGCGATGCGGGCGCGACTGGGCGACCGGCCGCACGCGTCGGTCGCTGATTCCTACCACTTCATCCGCAAGATGGCCTGCAACTTCGGCTGGGACTGGGGCCCCACCGTGGTGACCGCCGGGATCTGGCGGCCGATCGCGCTGGAGAGCTGGAGTGTGGCCCGGCTGGCCGAGGTTCGTCCGCGGGTGACCGTCGACGACGGCACCGGGCGGGTGCGGGTGGAGGTGGAGGTGGAGGTCGAGCGGCACGGCGACGCGCCGCTGACCGTCACGGCGTCGGTGTGCGGCGTCACCGCCTCGGCGGTCATCCCGGCGGGCGAACGCCGCGCGACGCTTGAGTCCACTGTGGCGGATGCGCCGCTGTGGTGGCCGCGCGGGTACGGCGAGCAGCACCTGCACCCGCTCACCGTGACCCTGGCTACATCGGACGGTGAGACGCTGGATTCCTGGCGGCGCCGGATCGGGTTCCGGAGCGTGCGGCTGGACACCACACCGGACACGTACGGCACCCCGCACACCTTGTACGTCAACGAGGTGCCGGTCTTCGTCCGCGGCTTCAACTGGATCCCCGACGACGCGTTCGTCACCCGCGTCGACCGCGACCGGTACGCCCGCCGGCTCGCGCAGGCCTGCGAGGCCAACGCCAACTACCTGCGGGTGTGGGGTGGCGGGATCTACGAGTCCGGCGACTTCTACGACCTCGCCGACGAGCTCGGGCTGCTGGTCGGGCAGGACTTCCTGTTCGCCTGCGCCGCGTACCCGGAGGAGGAGCCGTTCGCGGCGGAGGTGGCCGCCGAGGCGCGCGAGAACGTGGTGCGGCTGGCCAGCCACCCCAGTCTCGTCGGGTGGACCGGCAACAACGAGAACATCTGGGGCTACCACGACTGGGGATGGCAGCCTCAGCTCGAGGGGCGCAGCTGGGGTGCGGAGTACTACTTCGCCCTGCTGCCGGCGATCGTCGCCGAGCTCGACCCGACGCGGCCGTACTGGCCGGGGAGCCCGTGGTCGGGCAGCCACGACCGGCACCCCAACGATCCGGCGCACGGCACGACGCACGAATGGGCCGTGTGGAACCGGATCGACTACGCGCACTACCGCGACTACGTGCCCCGCTTCGCGTCGGAGTTCGGTTTCCAGGCGCCGCCGGCCTACGCGACCCTGCGCCGCTGGCTGGCCGACGAGCCGCTGGCCCCGGACTCGCCCGGGATGCGCCACCACCAGAAGGCCCCGGACGGCGACGCGAAGCTACGCCGGGGCCTGGAGGCGCACCTGCCGGCACCGCGCGACTTCGACGACTGGCACTACCTGACGCAGCTCAACCAGGCCCGCGCGGTGACCGTCGCGGTCGAGCACTACCGCTCGCACCGGCCGGTCTGCATGGGCGCCATCGTGTGGCAGCTCAACGACGACTGGCCGGCCACGTCGTGGGCCGCGGTCGACAGCGAAGAACGACGCAAACCCCTGTGGTACGCCCTGCGGCGCGCCTTCGCCGACCGGCTGCTCACCGTCCAACCCCGCGACGGGCGGCTCGCCGTGGTCGCGGTCAACGAGGCGCCGACGGCGTGGTCCGGCGAGCTCCGCGTGGTCCGCCACGGGTTCGACGGGGCGCGCCACGCGACGCACGCCGTCGACGTGACGGTCGCCGCGCGCAGCGCCGTCACGGTGCTGGTTCCGGAGGCGGTGGCGATGCCCGGCGACCGGGACGCCGAACTGCTCCGGGCGAGCCTCGGCGATGTGCATGCCTCCTGGTTCTTCCGCGAGGACAAGGACATCCGCTACCCCGAGCCGGAATTCACCACGCGGGTGGCTCCGGTGGCCGGCGGCTACACCGTCACGGTCACCGCACAGACGATCCTGCGCGACCTCACCCTGTTCCCCGACCGGCTCGACCCGGCGGCGTACGTCGACGACGCGCTCGTCACGCTGCTGCCCGGCGAGTCGGTGACCCTGACCGTCTACAGTGACCAGTCCTTGCCCGCGGCCGCACTGACCAGCCATCCGGTCCTGCGATGTGTGGCCGACCGCCCGGCGATCACCACCCTCCCATGATCAAGGCGTCCCTCAAGTAGTTCTAACGACTTGAGGGACGCCTTGATCATGGGGCGGCGGCGGCGCCGTATGTTGGCCTAGTGCGGATGCGTGACTGGTTGATCGGCCTCGGCATCACAGTGGCCGTGATAGTGGCCTCCTGGGCACTGCTGATCCTGCTGGCCACTCGCTTGCCGCCCGGCATCCTGCGTGACCTCGCGGCGTTCATCCCCGACTGTGTCACCACCGTGCGCCGGCTGCGCCGGGACCCGCGCGTGCCGCGCCGGGCGAAGATCGCCATCATCGTCGCCGGGCTCTGGGTGGCCAGCCCGATCGACCTCATCCCGGAGTTCCTGCCGGTGATCGGCCCGCTCGACGACATCGTGGTGGTCGCCCTCTGCTTGCGGTACGCCGCACGACAGGTGCCCCGCGACGTCATCCTCGCCGCGTGGCCCGGCGAGCCACGCCTGCTCGAACGCCTCCTCGGTCCGGCCCCGGCCGGACCCGACCGAGAGGTCTGACCGGGTCAGCATCGCCACGGGTCCAGCGGCGAACCCCTCCCAGGCCAGAAGTCGCGGCCCTCGCGCGTGTCGCCGCGATGTCCGATGTCACGCGCCCGGCTCCGGACGCTGTTCGCCTGTGGACAGTCCGGGCGGCTCCGCCGCGTGGAGCGCGCCGAGCGCGAGACCCAGCTGGAAGCGGTTCTCGACGCCGAGCTGGTCCATCAACTCCCGCAGGGTGTAGGTGACCGAGCGGGTCGACAGGCCAAGGCGCTGCGCGACGCTGGCGTCGGTGTGCCCCTCGGCGAGCAGTGCGATGACCGCCTTCGCGCGTGGTGTCAACACGACCGCGGGTTCTCCGTTCAGGCGTGGACGAGCGACGGGTCGGCCCGCCCGACCGACAGCACCCCCGTGTTGCTGCCGGTCACGCGCGGCGTTCGCCGACCGCCGAACTCCGTACGCAGCGATATAAGCACTGGAATGCGCGTCTGTCTGCGTCTGGCGAGATCAACGGCAGGATCCGTTGCGCGATCGCGCAGCCGCGATGCGGGTAGGACGCCTTGATCATGAGGAGGCTCGGTGGAAGAGGCGGCCGGCGAGGTCGACGCCGGTGACCGCGCCATGGTGGTCGCGGCTGAAGAAGCCGCGCTGTCCCCGCAAACCGCCCTCGGTGATGACGTACTCGTCGCCGTCGCCGGGCAGGAAGCCGATGGTGGCGGGCGGGTAGTCCGGCGGCATGTCATCCTCCGACGCCTGCCGGATCTCCGGTTTGATCCCGACCTCGAGCGTGAGCCGCGCGCCGTCGGTCGCGATGTCGAGGTTCATCACCTCGATGGCGTAGCGGCCGGCCACCTCGCGCGCACGCGTTTCGTCGTACGGGATCGGCTCGGGGTCCCGGTCGACCACGCCGAGGTAGTGTTCGAGCGCCCAGCGGACGACGGCCTGGTTGCCGGGGTAGCCGTCCGGGCCGGCGTTGGCCAGGGCGACGACGGCGAAGTCGCGCTCGGGCACGAGGAGCAGCTCGGCGAACTGGCCGTTACCCGATCCGCCGTGCCCGATGGTGCGCACACCGTCCACATCGCGCAGGAACCAGCAGATGCCGAAGGCATCGCCGAGTGTGCTGGCGCGCAGCTCGACCGTCTGCTCCCGCATGCGGTGCAGAGCCTCGGTGGGCAGCACGCCGTCTCCGGTGCCGAGCTGGAAGCGGGCCCAGCGCAGCAGGTCGCTCACCGAGGACGCGATGCCGCCACCGGGGTTGTTGCCACGCGCGCCGGCCCGCCACGCCTTCCACGGCCGCGCCGACCGCAACGACCCGTCCTCGTCGCGGTTGTGCCCCACAGCGAACCGCCGGACCATGATGTCGTCCACGTCGAAGAAGGTGTTGGACAGCCCGACCGGCTCCAGCACCAGCGCGGCCACGGCCTTCTCGAAGCTCAGGCCGGTGACGTTTTCGATGATCCGCCCGGCCAGGTTGTAGCCGGCCTGGCTGTACGAGGCCCGGGCACCGGGTGGTGCGACCATCCGCAGTTCGGCCATCTTCGCCACGAAGCCCGCCAGGGAGTCGTCCGCCTCGCCGGTGTCGATCAGGTTCCAATCCAGCCCCGCCGTGTGGTTGAGCAGGTTCAACACGGTGATCCGCGCCGCGGCCCGCTCGTCGGCGAGGGTGAGCTCGGGAACGTATCGGCGCACCGGCGCGTCCAGGTCCACCTTTCCCTCCGCGACCAGGCGCATCAGCGCGGTCGCCGTGAAGGACTTGGTCACCGACGCCAGGTGGAACAGCGTCCGCCCGTCGACCGGCAGCGGGTTGTCGACGCTGGTCACCCCGTGCGACGCGGAGATCTCCCGACCGTCCACCAGGACGCCGACAGCCACGCCGGGAATGCCGAACTCGGTGGCCGTCGCCGTGACGAACTCGGCCAGCTTCTCCTGGGTCATGGTGTTCCTCTCGCAGACTTGAACTAAGTACAGGACGAGCCTAGGCAGACACTTGAACAAAGTGCAAGGGCACGGCTGAACTAAGTACAAGTAAGCTGTCGGTCATGCCGCGAGACACGCTGACCGTCGACCAGATCGTCCGTGCCGCGATCGAGCTGCTGGACCAGGAGGGACTGGACGGCCTCAACATGCGCAGCCTGGGAAACCGGCTCGGGGCGGCCGCCACGGCGATCTACTGGCACATCAAGACCAAGGACGAGCTCGTCCAACTCGCCGGCGACGCGATCTGGCACGAGGTGGAGTTGCCCGACCTCGACGCCACCGACTGGCGGACGGCGGCCACCGCCATGGCCACCGGGCTGCACGCGATGCTCACCCGGCACCCGTGGCTCGGGCAGGCGTTCGGCAGCCATCTGCTGCACGGCCCCGGCCAGGCCCGCTACGACGACCACAGCCTCGCCATCTACGAGAAAGCGGGATTCGTCGCCGCCGACGCCGATCGGGCCGCCGCCACGGTGCTCATCTTCGTGCTCGGCAGCGCCCTCGGCCCCGCCGCGCAGGTCTCGTTGACCCGGCGGCTGACCCGCGCCGGCAAGAACGCCGAGGAGGCCATCCAGGACACCATGCGAAAGGCGCGCGCGGTCGCCCTACGGTTCCCCCGGCTGCGCGAGCGCCTCGACACCCCCGCCGCCGCGAGCTACGCTGCGGCGCCGGAGCGCAGCTTCGACTTCGGCCTCCAAGCCATCTTCGACGGCTTCGAGGCCCGCCTGGCGACCGCCCGCCCCACCCCTTCATGATCAGGGCGTGGGGGGGGGGGGGGTGTTGCTGTGGTTGACGGGCCCTGGCGATGGTTTTAAA
>JBBEWH010000177.1:0-3244 GCA_037414955.1 Actinomycetes bacterium KLBMP 9797 | reverse complement strand
CACCCCTTCATGATCAGGGCGTCCTTCAAGTCGTTTGGACTACTTGAAGGACGCCCTGATCATGGTTGATCCACCACCGGAGAGATAGATTGAGGAGCATGTCGTGAGCGAGCCACTGATCGATACGACGGTGCCGCATTCGGCCCGGATCTGGAACTACTGGCTGGGCGGCGCGGACAACTTCCCGGTGGACCGCGAGGCCGGTGACGAGTACCGGCGGATCTTCCCGGGCGTCGTCGACGTCGCCCGGGCGTCCCGGGGGTTCCTGATCCGTTCCGTGCGCTATCTGGCCGGGGAGGCCGGCATCCGGCAGTTCCTCGACGTGGGCACCGGGTTGCCGACCGCGGAGAACACACATCAGGTCGCGCAGTCGGTCGCGCCGGACGCGCGGGTGGTGTACGTGGACAGTGATCCGCTCGTGCTGACGTATGCCCGGACCCTCCTGGCGGACACCCCGGAAAGGGTCGCCCACTACATCGACGCCGACCTGCGCGAGCCGGACCGGATCATCGACGGGGCCGCGCGGACGCTTGACCTGCATCAGCCGGTGGCGCTGATTCTCAGCGGCATCATGGGGCACGTGGCCGACACCGACCAGGCGCGGGCGATCGTGCGCGACCTCCTGGCGGCCCTACCGTCGGGCAGCTACCTGTCCCTCAACGACGGCACCGCGGTGATCAGCGACCAGATCGAGAAGGCCCAGGACGGCTACAACGACAGCGGCGCGGTCCCGTACACGCTACGCACGCCGGACGAGATCGCGCGCTTCTTCGACGGCTTGGACCTGGTCGACCCGGGCGTGGTCACCTGCAACCGCTGGCGGCCCGACCCGGCGTTCGGCGTCGTCGACGAGGTGGACGCGTTCGGCGGCGTAGGCCGCAAGCCCTGACCGCCGGCGTGCGCGTCATGCGGTAGGAGGGTCGGGCTCGACGCCGAGCGCGTTGAGGGTCGCGCCGAGCATCCCGTAATGTCCGATGAGGAGACACAGCTCGATCAGCTGGGTCTCCTCATACGTCCCGCTCAGCGCGGCCCAGGTCGCGGCGCCGATCGTGCGGTCCACGGTGAACTCGTCGGCGGCGCGCAACAGGGCACGCTGGTGATCGGTCCAGCCCGGCGCGTCCGGTCCGGCGCCGACGCGCTGGATCTGCTCATCCGTCAGCCCGGCCCGCCTCGCCAGCCGGACATGCTGGTACCACTCGTAGTCGCTGCCGCAGTCGATCGCCACCCGCAGGATCACCAACTCGCTGTCCGCCCGGCTGAGCGTGCCGTACGGCATGAGCCGCGCCGCGAAGCGCAGCCAGGCGCGGAACAGCCGGCGGTGCCGGCCCAGGGTGGCGAACACATTGGGTACCGCGACGCCGAACCGCCTGGCGGCGATGGCGCACACCAGGGTGTTGACCACCCCGAGCGCGTCGCGGCCGCCGGGCTGGACGCGCGGCCGCTCGGACCGGCGCACCCGCCCGGGAAATGGGATCGACGCCCCGTTCCGCGGTGTCGCGGGGTGATCAGCGCTCCCGTGCATCCGCTCATTGTGGGGCACGGTTGACGCAACCAGTTGATTGCTATAGCTTAAGTAGCAACTGACTGGTTGCTATACGGGACCGGTTGCTATAGAGACTGGTTGCTACATAGGGAGACGGACATGGCATTCCCCGACCGGATCGAGCGCACGGTCCAGCTGGCCCACCCGCCGGAGCGGGTCTGGGCGGCGCTGACCACCGCCGAGGGCCTCGGCACCTGGTTCGGCCACAAGGCCGAGGTCGACCTGCGCGTCGGTGGCCAGGCGACGCTCACCTGGGACAGCGGCGACACCGCGACCCTGACGATCGAGCGCCTCGAACCGCCGCGCGTCTTCGGCTACACCTGGCCGATCCACGGCCTTCCCGACGGCGATCCGCGACGCACCTATGTCGAGTTCACGCTGGAGCCCACCGACAACGGCACCGCGCTGACCATGGTCGAGACCGGGTTCGCGCAGCTCCCGGGCGCCGGCGAGCACGAGGTGGCCTACGCGGGCAACATCGAGGGCTGGACGAGCGAGCTGGGCGAGCTGGCCGCATACCTCGATGGGCACGCCTGACCTGGAGGCGGTGGCGCAGGAGGTCTTCGCCGCCTTGGCCGATCCGAGCCGGCGCGGGATCCTCGCCGCGCTCGCGGCCGGCGGGCCGGCCACCGCGACCGATCTGGCCGCCCGCCTGCCGATCACCCGGCAGGCCATCGCCAAGCACCTCGCCCTGCTGGCCGAGGCCGGCCTGGTGGTGGCCGAGCCGGGCGAGCGGCGCCGGGTCCGCTACCGGTTGGACTCCGCACCCATGAAGGTGGCACAGCAGTTCCTCGCCGCGCTCGCCCGCGACTGGGATGGCCCGCTGGCCGCCCTCCAAGACCGATTGAAGTGAGGTGTCATCGTGAACCTGCCAGACGTGGTGTCGCGCGAGGAGTGGCTCGCCGCCCGCAAGGAACTGTTGGCGAAGGAGAAGGAGCTCACCCGAGCACGGGATCGGCTCAACGCCGACCGCCGCCGGTTGCCGATGGTCCGCATCGACAAGGCGTACACGTTCGAGGGCCCGGACGGGCCGGTGCGCCTGCTCGACCTGTTCGAGGGCCGGCCGCAACTGGTGATGCACCACTTCATGTTCGGCCCGGACTGGGAGACGGGCTGCTCGAGCTGCTCCTCCGCCGCCGACGGGATCGGTAGGCTCCGGCAGTTGCACGTGCGCAACACCACGCTCGTGGCCGTGTCGCGCGCGCCATACCCGAAGCTGGCCGCGTTCCGCGACCGGATGGGTTGGACCTTTCCCTGGTACTCCTCGTACGGCAGCGACTTCAACTACGACTTCCACGCCACCCTCGACGACCGGGTCGCGCCGGTGCTGCTGCACTTCCGCACCGAAGCCGAGCTCGCCGAGGCCGGCACCCCGTGGACCGGCGGTCCGTGGACGGAGGATATGCGCGGCTCGGAGCTGCCGGGCATCAGCGCGTTCCTGCGGGTCGGCGACGAGGTCTTCCACACCTACTCCACGTATGGCCGCGGCATCGAGGAGTTCCACAACGGCTACCAGTACCTCGACCTCACCGCTCTCGGTCGCCAGGAGTCGTGGGAGGAGCCGACGGGGCGCGCGGTCCCGCTCGGCCTCCAGGTCGGCGGTCCGAACATGCGCCTCCCCGACGAATACGACCCAGCCCCATGATCAGGGCGTGGCGCCCCGCCCGGGGTAGCCGGGGGGGTGGCCCGGCTGAAGTGGGG
>JBBEWH010000176.1:0-30388 GCA_037414955.1 Actinomycetes bacterium KLBMP 9797 | reverse complement strand
CCCTCATCCGGCCCCCCTCCACCTGTATATCAGGCGGTGCGGCACGCCCTGATCATGGGCGCGGGCTAGTCGCGCAAGGGGTACGGGATGAAGGTGCTGCGGTTCTCGTCCAGGTCGAGGCTGCGGCCGATCGGTGCGGCGGCCCGCTGCGGGCAGGTCAGGCGCGCGCAGGTCTTGCAGCCCGGCCCGATCGGGGTGGCGCCGTCGGCGGCCTGCAGGTCCCTCCCGGTGGAGTAGACGAGCCGCCCGGCGTGCCGGATCTCGCAGCCCAGCCCGATCGCGAACACCTTGCCCGGCTGCCGGTAGCCGCCGTGGTGGCGGGTGACCGTGCGGGCGATCCAGAGGTACCGCTGGCCGTCCGGCATCGCGGCGACCTGGGCCATCACCCGGCCCGGCGCGCTGAACGCCTCATACACGTTCCACAGTGGACAGGTCCCGCCGGAACGGGAGAACGGGAAGCCGGTGGCCGACTGGCGCTTGGACATGTTGCCGGCGCGATCCACCCGGACGAACGAGAACGGCACGCCGCGCGCCTTCGGACGCTGGAGTGTGCTGAGCCGGTGGCATACGCTCTCCCACCCCATCGCGAAGTGCTCGGTGAGCAACTCGATGTCGTACCGCATATTCTCGGCGGCTTCCAGGAATCTGCCATAGGGCAGGATCAGCGCCGCCGCGAAGTAATTCGCAAGCCCGACCCGGGTCAATATCTTCGTCTGAATGTCGTCGAACTTCTCTTCCTCGATGATCTCGTCAATGATGTCGGCGCACTCCAGCAGGGCGATCTGGGCGCCCATCCGGATCGCCTGCTGGCCCGGGCGCAGCGACGTGGACAGGTGCAGCGTGCGGGTACCGGGCCGGTAGCGATGCAGCTCGCCGGCGAGCGCGTCGGTGTCGTCGCGGACGATGCGGATCTCGTGCCGGTCCGCGAGCCGGTCGCGTAGTGCGTTCCAGGTCTCACCGCGGCGCACGCCGATGCCGGCGGCCAGCGCCTCGGCGGCCTCGTCCAGGTCGGGGATGTAGTTCTGCCGGCGGTAGAAGAAGTCGGTGACCTGGTCGTGCGGGCTGCGGCCGGCGACCAGGTCACGGTCGCCGACGACCTCGGCGAGCTGGTCGTCGGCCTGCCGGTACCGCCGGTACAGGTCGATCACCGCCGCCGCGACCTCGGGCAGCTTGGTGGCCAGCTCGGTCAGCTCGGGCACGCTGGTGCGCGCCGGCAGCGCCTCCCGCAGGTCGGCGACCAGCTGCGGGGTGTCGTGCGGCGCGAAGTACGCGGTGTCGACGCCGAACACCTCGGTGACCCGGATGAGCACCGCGACGGTCAGCGGGCGCGAGTCGTGCTCGATCTGGTTGAGGTAGCTGGGTGAGATCCCCAGCTGCCGGGCCAGCTCGATCTGGTTGATGCCGCGCTCCTCCCGCAGCCGGCGCAGCCGCGCGCCTGCGAAGGTCTTAGCCATCCCTCACATTAACACGTTTGTTAAGGCGCTCTTTCGCTACTTTGCAAAAACGTATGGATGGCTTTTCAATAATTGGCTGTTTCCGTCTCTCGACGGGGCTATCTCGACCGTGTCACGGTGGCCACATTCCCATTGAGGCAACAGGAGGCCGTGATGAGCGCATCAGCGGAACAGCTGCGGAACGAGTGGGCCACCGATCCCCGATGGCGCGGCGTGGAGCGCACATACACCGCCGACGACGTGGTGCGGCTGCGCGGTGCGATCCAGGAGGAGCACACGCTGGCCCGGCACGGCGCCGAACGGCTGTGGCGGCTCCTGCACGAGGAGGACTACATCCACGCGCTCGGCGCGCTCACCGGCAACCAGGCGGTGCAGATGGTCCGCGCCGGGTTGCAGGCGATCTACCTGTCCGGCTGGCAGGTGGCCGCCGACGCCAACCTCGCCGGGCAGACCTACCCGGACCAGAGCCTCTACCCGGCCAACTCGGTGCCGGCGGTGGTGCGGCGGATCAACAACGCGCTGCTGCGGGCCGCGCAGATCAGCACCGCGGAGGGTACCGCGTCCGCACACAACTGGCTGGCGCCGATCGTGGCCGACGCCGAGGCCGGCTTCGGCGGCGTGCTGAACGCGTACGAGCTGATGAACGCGATGATCGCCGCGGGCGCGGCCGGCGTGCACTGGGAGGACCAGCTCGCTTCCGAGAAGAAGTGTGGACACCTCGGCGGCAAGGTGCTGATCCCCACCGGGCAGCACGTGCGGACGCTCAACGCCGCCCGGCTGGCGGCGGACGTGGCCGGCGTGCCGAGCCTCATCGTCGCGCGCACCGACGCGCAGGCCGCCACGCTGATCACCACCGACGTGGACGAGCGGGACCGGCCGTTCATCACCGGCGAGCGCACCGCCGAGGGCTTCTACCGGGTCCGCAACGGGGTGGAGCCATGCATCGCCCGCGGCCTGGCGTACGCGCCGCACGCCGATCTACTGTGGATGGAGACCAGCACGCCGGACCTCGAGGTGGCGCGCCGGTTCGCCGAGGCCATCAAGGCCGAGTACCCGGACCAGCTGCTCGCGTACAACTGCTCGCCGTCGTTCAACTGGCGCAAGCACCTCGACGACGCCACCATCAGCAAGTTCCAGCGGGAGCTGGGCCACATGGGGTACAAGTTCCAGTTCATCACGCTGGCCGGCTTCCACGCCCTCAACTACTCGATGTTCGACCTGGCCCGCGGCTACGCCACCGACGGCATGTCGGCGTACGTGGCGCTCCAGGAGAAGGAGTTCGCCGCCGAGGCCGACGGCTACACCGCGGTCAAGCACCAGCGCGAGGTGGGTACCGGCTACTTCGATCTCATCAGCACGGTGCTCAACCCGCAGGCCGAAACCACCGCGCTGCGCGGGTCCACCGAGGAGGAGCAGTTCGCATGATCGAGATCTTCGGCCCGATGACCGAGCGGTACGAGGAGATCCTCAGCCCCAAGGCCCTGGACTTCCTCGTCGCGCTGGACAACGAGTTCGCCGGCCGCCGGGTGGCCCTGCTGGACACCCGGCGGGCCCGGCGCGCCCGGTACGCCCTCGGCGACCTGCCCGGCTTCCTGCCGGAGACCGCGGCCATCCGCGCGGACCCCACCTGGCGGGTCGCCCCGCCGGCGCCCGGTCTGGTCGACCGGCGGGTCGAGATCACCGGCCCCACCGACCGGAAGATGAGCATCAACGCGCTCAACTCCGGCGCCAAGGTGTGGCTGGCCGACCTCGAGGACGCCACGGCACCGACCTGGCACAACGTTATCGGCGGGCAGCTCAACCTGGTGGACGCGATCGACCGGCGGATCGACTTCACCACCGAGCAGGGCAAGCGGTACGCACTGGGCGAGGAGTTGGCCACCATCGTGGTGCGCCCGCGCGGCTGGCACCTGGTGGAGAAGCACATCGCGATCGGCGGGCGGCCCATCTCGGCCAGCCTGGTCGACTTCGGACTGTACTTCTTCCACTGTGCACAGCGGCAGCTCGACGCCGGCAGCGGGCCGTACTTCTACCTGCCCAAGCTGGAGTCCCACCGGGAGGCTCGACTGTGGAACGACGTGTTCCGCTTCGCGCAGCAATACCTGGGCATCCCGCAGGGCACGATCCGCGCCACCACGCTGATCGAGACCATCACCGCCGCGTTCGAGATGGAAGAGATCCTGTACGAGCTGCGCGAGCACTCCGCGGGGCTGAACGCCGGCCGGTGGGACTACATCTTCAGCACCATCAAGAACTTCGGCCACCGGTCGGACTTCGTCCTGCCGGACCGGGCCGACGTGACGATGACCGTGCCGTTCATGCGCGCGTACACGGAACTGCTGGTGCGGACCTGCCACAAGCGCGGCGCCCACGCGATCGGCGGCATGGCCGCCTACATCCCCAGCCGGGACGCCGGCGTGAACGAGGTCGCGCTGGCGAAGGTGCGCGCCGACAAGGAACGGGAGGCCGGCGACGGGTTCGACGGCTCGTGGGTGGCGCACCCCGGCCTGGTGCCGATCTGCCGTGAGGTCTTCGACGGGGCGCTGGGCGACCGGCCGAACCAGCTCGACCGGCTCCGCGAGGACGTGTCCGTCACCGCGGACGAGCTACTGGCCGTCGACGCGACACCGGGCCAGGTCACCGAGGCCGGGCTGCGGGCCAACGTCGCGGTGGCGCTGCGCTACTTCGACGCCTGGCTGGGCGGCACCGGCGCGGCGGCGATCCACAACCTGATGGAGGACGCGGCGACCGCGGAGATCGCGCGCTGCCAGGTGTGGCAGTGGATCCACCACGGCACCGCGCTCGCCGGCGGCGGCGTGGTCACCGCCGAGCTGGTCCGGTCCATCATGGAGGATGAGCTGGGTGTGCTGCGCGCCGAGCGGCCGGCGGCCGGCCAGGATCGGCTCCCGTGCGCGGCGGCGGTGTTCGAGGAGCACGCACTGGCCGAGGACCTGCCGGCCTTCTTCACCACCGGCGCGTACGCCCACCACCTCGTCTCGCTGTAATCGGCCTCTCCGCAATCGATCTCCCTGTGAGAACTCCCCCATGATCAAGGCGTCCTTCAAGTCGTTCTAACAACTTGAGGGACGCCTTGATCATGGGGAGGCGGCGGCGCCGACCGTGTCCGCGTACGCCGCCGTGATCGCTCGCACCGTGCGCGGCACGTCCGCGAGCTCATGGTCCGCGGTCGCGATCAGCCGGAGCTGCGTGACGCCGGCCGGCACCACCGGATAGGTGACGGACGAGCAGAAGACGCCGTGCTCCGCCCGCATCCGCGCCGTGTACTCGACGGACCGCATCGGGCTCATCGGCAGGAAGACCGGCGTGATCAAACTGGCGGTGTCGCCGATGTCCATGCCTTCGTCGCGCAGCGCTCGCTGCAGGGCGGTAGCGACCGACCACGCCCTCCGCCGGAGTTCCGGGCGCGTGCGCATGAGACGCAGGCGCACCCGGTTGCCCGCGACAATCGGGAGCGGTAGCCCCTTGGCGAAGATCTGGGACCGCACGGCGTACCGGAGTTTCCAGGCGACGTCCTCCGCCGTGGCGACGAAGGCGCCCAGGCTCGCCCCCGCCTTGGCGAAGGTTCCGAAGTAGAGGTCGATGCCGTCCTGGATCCCCTGCGCCTCGCCGGTGCCGCCGCCGTCCGGGCCGAGCACGCCGAACCCGTGCGCGTCGTCGACCAGCAGGCGGAACTCGTAGCGTTCCTTGAGCGCGATGATGTCCCGCAGCGGGGCCTGCGCGCCGGACATGCCATACACACCGTCGGTGATCACCAGAAGCGCCTCGTCCGCCCGCCGCTTCCGCTGGATCTGCGCCAGGCGCGCCGACAGCCGATCGACGTCGTTGTGCGCGAAGGCGCGGGTGCGTCCGCGGCCCTGGTGCAGCCGGACGCCGTCGATGATGCAGGCGTGGCACTGCGCGTCGTACGCGATCCAGTCCGACCTCGTGACCAGCGCGTCGATGAGCGAGACCATGCCCTGGTAGCCGTAGTTGAAGAAGACCGCGGCCGGCTTCCGGGCGTAGGCCGCCAATTCACGCTCGAGATTCTCCAACTCGTCGGTCTCGCCCGACATCATCCGCGAGCCCATCGGCGTGGCCAGCCCGTAACGCCGGGCGAACTCGGCGTCGGCGGCGCGCACCTCGGGGTGGTTGGCGAGCCCGAGATAGTTGTTCAGGCTCCACACCAGGTGCGGCCGGCCGCCATAGTGCATCTCCCGGCCGATGTCGCCGGTCAGCTTCGGGAACGTCGCCAGCCCATGGACGTCGTGCGACAGCTGGACGAGCGGATCGTCGGCGCTCGCGGTGAACTTCTCGAACAGATCCATCCTGGCCCTCCTGGGCGACGCCGGTGCGCGAGGAGCGGCCCCCCTCGCGCACCGCCGCCCCCGCCCGCCACATGCTGGCAGGCGGCCCTTTCAGATCCGCTTCACCGCAGCCCGTCCCGGCGCTGGCCCCCTTCATGATCAAGGCGTCCCTCACGTCGTTAGAGCGACATGAGGGACGCCTTGATCATGGAGGTGGCCAGCGACTCGCATGCCGTCCTCGGGCCTGGGCGGTACGCCGCGAAAGCCAGGCTTGGACCTTTCAGCGCCGAACACACAGAGTCCGATCCTGTCGACACTGAGACCGGAGAATCGGCGAAGCCCACGGCCTCGGGCGTGCGGACTTCTCCGACTACGCGACCGGCGTGAGCGATCGGCGAGGCGCGCCGGCCAGCGGACGATGTCGACGTGGCCGGCCGCTCAGCGGTGCGTTATCCACGTTATGGCTGCCTCATAACGTGGATAACGCACCGCTGAGCCATGGGCGCGCGCTGGATGTTCGGCGGGTGGGGTGACTGGGGCGACCGGTATGTCGGATTTCTCCCTGTGTCAGCACCTCCGGCAGACACATGAGGGTGCCGGATGCCTGTGCCTGCCCGCTCGTCGTGACCGTTGCCCCACGAACGCACCTGGACTCAGCGTGTCGTTGAGTTTGCGGGACAACGATCAAGCCCTCGGTCACCAAACGCCAGTTCGGCACGGCGGGGTCCGGCGCGGCGCGGCACGGTGCCGGCGCGGCACGGTGCCGGCGCGGCACAGCGCGGCGCAGCACAGCACAGCACAGCACGGCGCAGCACAGCACAGCGCAGCACAGCGCAGCACAGCACAGCGCAGCACAGCACAGCACAGCGCGGCGCGGCGCGGCGCGGCGCGGCGCGTTCAGTGCAGTGCAGCGCGACCGTGGCCGATCAAGGAGAACCGCGCCGATCAAGGGCTTAGGCACGCGGTTCGGAGATCAAACCACGTGCCTCAGCCCTTGATCGGCGGAGAAGGGGTGGGCGGGGGATGTGGCGGTCCGGTGGGCGCGGTACACGGCGGAACAGCTCCGCCCACCGGGTCCGGGCGGGGCCCTCGCACGACGTGATGGACGCCTCGATCATTCGATGGACGGCGGCGACTGGCCACTAACTACACATCGTGTATAGTTGCCGAACTACACACGCCGTGAAGTTGGCGCGGAGCAGAAGCAGGGAGGTCGTTGCGGTGACTCAGCCAAACGCGCGCAGTCGCCGCACCCGACTGGCATTGCTCGCTTCAGCGCGCACGCTGGTCGAGCAGAACGGCGTCACCGCGGTGACCATGGCGTCGGTCGCCGAGCACGCCGGCGTCACGCGTCGCGCGGTGTATCTACACTTCTCGACGCGCGCCGAGCTCGTCACCGCGGTGTACGAACACGTCATCGAGACGCCGGAGCTGACCGCGTCGCTGAAAGCGGTGTGGCAGGCGCCCGACGCGCCAGCGGCGCTCGACGCGTGGGCGCACCACCTGGCCCGCTGGCACACCGAGTTGATCCCGGTCGGGCGCGCGTTCCAGCGGGTCCGGGGCACAGATCCGGACGCCGGACACTACTGGGACCTCGTCATGCGGCAATGGCGCAAGTCGTGCCGGCGGCTGGCCGAGTGGCTCGCCGCCGACGCGCGGCTCGCACCACCGTGGACGGTCGAGACCGCCGCCGACATGCTGTGGGCGTTGATGTCGTTTGACGTACTGGAGGCACTCGTCGTCGACAGGCGATGGTCGCGCAAGCGGCTCGCGCGGCGGCTGTCGGTGCTCATGCGTTCCACATTCGTCGCCGAGCCGGCACCCGCTAAGAAGGCGGCCAAGCGGCAACGGCAAGCACCGTAGGAAGGAGGCAACCACCATGGCGAAGAAGTCGAAGAAGAGCAAGAAGGGCAAGAAGGGCAAGAAGTAACCGCGCTCCGCGCCGAAGTAGCAGCGCTCCGCGCCATGATCAAGGCGTCCCTCAAGTCGTTCTAACGACATGAAGGACGCCTTGATCATGGAGGGAAGGGATGGCATGAACACGACCTGGCGCCACTTGCCCGCTCCGGCCCGCGCGATCGCGGTCGCCGCCTCGAACGCCGTCGCGGCCGCCGAGGATCACGACTCGGCGGCGCTGGGGGTGGCCGTCGAGGCGCTCGCGGCCACCGAGGGATCCGGCCTGGTGCTGGGCTCGGTGGTCCGGATGCTCCTGGAGGAGCTACACCCGGACGGGCTGGACGGCGACGACATCCGCCAGCTCATCCACGACAGTGTGCGGGCCGCCGCCGTGTGGGAGCCGGCCGTCGATCCCCACGTCGTGCTGATCCTGCTGGCCGGTGCGCTGGGCGTACACGACGAGGATGAGTCGGCACCCCGCCCTTCCCCCGAGTCGCTGGCCCGCCACTCCGCGGTGCTGGTCGCGCAGCTGTCGGCGTCGACGCGGCGACCGTTCGCGTCGTACCTCACCGCGGCGTTCGCCGAGATCGAACGTACCGAGATCCAGGACTAACCCGAGCGTAACCGCCGTATCGTGGCGGTGTGGCGGCGCGCTGGTGGCTGTTACACGTCGACCTCGACCAGTTCGTGGCCGCCGTCGAGGTGCTGCGCCGCCCGGAACTACGCGGGCTACCGGTGGTGGTCGGCGGCAGCGGCGACCCGACCCAGGCGCGGCAGGTGGTGGCCACCGCGTCGTACGAGGCCCGGGCCTTCGGCGTCCACTCCGGCATGCCGCTGCGCGCGGCCGCGCGCCGCTGCCCCGACGCCGTCTTCCTGCCCTCCGACCCGCCCGCGTACCAGGCCGCGTCCGCCGAGGTGATGGCCACACTGCGGGAATTCCCGGTACGCGTCGAGGTGTACGGCTGGGACGAGGCGTTCCTCGGCGCCGAGGTGGACGACCCGATGGCGCTCGCGACTGCCCTGCGGCGGGCCGTGTTCGAGCGGACCGGGCTGACCTGCGCGGTCGGCGTGGGCGACAACAAGCACACCGCCAAGGTGGCCGCCCGCTTCGGCAAGCCCGGCGGCATCTACCAGCTGACGGCCGAGAGCTGGATGGCGGTGATGGGCGACCGGCCGGCCGGCGAGCTGTGGGGCGTCGGCCCGAAGACGGCCCAGAAACTCACCGCGCTCGGCCTGCACACCGTCGCCGACGTGGCCGCCGCCGACCCGCAGGCGCTGACGGCTCGGTTCGGGCCGCGGATGGGCGGGTGGCTGCCGGTACTCGCCCGTGGCGGCGGTGATACCGAGATCGTGACCGCGCCGTGGGTGGCGCGCTCCCGCAGCCGGGAGACCACGTTCCCGCACGACCTGACCGACCGCGACCAGATCGCCGAACGGGTCGCCGCGCTCGCTCGCGAGCTGGGCGCGGACGTGGTGGCCGCCGGCCGCCGGGTCACCCACGTCGCGGTCAAGGTGCGGTTCGCGTCCTTCTACACGCCGACCCGGGTGACGAAGCTGCGCGACGGCCCGACCACCGACCTCGACACGATCGAGCGGGCCGCGCTCACCCTCCTGGCGAAGTTCCCCCTCGACCGCCCCGTCCGCCTCCTCGGCGTCCGCACCGACCTAGAAACCCTTCCATGATCAAGGCGTCCCTCAAGTCGTTAGAACAACGGAATCTGCTTCTGAGGCTCATCTATTCTCGTTTCTGCCGGGCTGATGTCGATCGCGATCAGCAGCGATGGTAGGGACAGCAGTGCCAAAGCCAACCCCCGCTCCTCGACACCCTCTCCATGATCAAGGCGTCCTTCACGTCGCTATGGCTACATGAAGGACGCCTTGATCATGGGTTGTCTGGTGGGAGCACGATATTCGCCGATCAGCGGGGATGCGCCGTGTACACAATGTAACCGAGGTCATGCCCTCGTGCTCGTTGCAGCACAATGGTGTAAGCGTTGCTACTTGGCAAGATCCTGCCATCCGCGTGGGCTATCACGCCAATCGGGTTGTTGACGCCGAACCTTCCCCTGATTTCGAGGTTTCCTATTCCGCCGCCGCGCAGCCATCGAGCGATACGCTCCTGATTCGAAGCCAGTCCGTAGTCGACAACCTGTTGCGCGGTCTGTAGGTCGTAGAACCGTGACTTGACTCCGTCCGCCTGAGCCATCTGAACGAGCTCGTCATTGGTGGCATTGACGTGCTCGTCGAGAACATGTGCGTTGGGGAACTCGCGGTCGTCGTCAACTAGGTTTCCGCAGTTGTGGACCAGGACCGGCGTATGTCCTGCCAGCGCGTAGTAGGTGTGAAGATCGGCGACGGTGAGGTTGTGGACGCGTGCCTGGGCCGTCCAGCGTCTGACTGCGGTGACCTGTACGTAGGTGCCGGCCGAGGTCCGCAACAGGTGGCCGGGCCGCAGGTCCTTGGCGTCGAGCCAGGTGCCCGGGTTGGCGACCCAGAACGGGTGTCCATCCGTGGCGACGATGTCGTGCGCGCCCTGCTTGGTGGCGACGGTGACGGTGACGAGCTTCTTGTCTCCCTTGCCGACGATGGTGGCGGTGACGGGTTTGGCCTCGGTGCGTCCGGTCTTCGGATCGGTGGCGACAACCTTGTCACCGACTCTGAGGCGGTCGATGCGACTTCGGCCGCCGTTGGCCAATAGCACCGGGGTATGGGGAAGGAAGCTGTTCGCGCCGCAGCCACCACCACCGCCGCCAGGCTTACCGGGCTTGTTCGGTTTGCGGGCCTGTTTGATGTTCGCCAGCATTTCGTCGAGCTTGGCGAGTCGTTTTTGCAGGCCGGCTATCGTGGCCTCGGCCGCCTTGATGGCGCCCTGTACTTTCTTGTAGACCTTGATGGCCTTGCCGACCTTGGAGAGCAGCTTCCAGAAGAAGCGCCCGATCTTCGCCGCCGGGACCGCGTTCATGATGAGGCTGGCGCACGAGCCGACGCTGCCGCCGAAGCAGCCCTTGATGTCGTTGATCATGAGAAAGTCCTGGAGGAACTCCATCCCGGCGACCTTCAGGGCTTCCAGGATGGCGTTGCGCCGGGCGATCTCGCGCTGCCGGTCGATCTCCTTGCGGACGCGGTTCCGCTCGTTCTCGCCGCGCTCCTTGTCGTCGCAGGGCCCTTCGCACTGCGTCCCGGGCGGTAGGGGCTTGCCCTCTGGGCAGGGCGGCGCGAGTGACTTGGTGCACCCGATGCCGGTGCAGCAGGTCTCCAGGCCGTCCGGGTCGGTGAGGGTGATCGGGTTGTTGTCGGCGTAGTTGTAGCCGTTCATCTGCTGGGAACTGCCCATGGTCATCAACGGGTCGACCGAGATGAAGCGGCCCGAGTTGGGGTCGTAGCTGCGGGCGCCGAGCGTGGTCAGGCCGGTGGTGGCGTCGACCGTACCCCCGACGAAACCCTTCTCGTTGGCGGTGGGCCAGGCGTTCTTGCTGGCCCGGAGCTGGCCGAAGGGCGTGTACCGGCGTTGGGCGAGGGCGCCGGTGGCCGCGTTGATGGCCAGTTCGCCGGTGCCGTGGTGGTCGCCGACCAGGAAGGTGACGCCGGCGGCGGTGCGCATGGCGTTCTGGTAGTAGCGGGTTGCGGTGGCCGCGGTGGCTCCCTTGGCCTGCTTGACCTCCAGACCGGGCAGGTAGAGGGTGTCGCCGGTGGCGTCGCGGCGGATCAGGCGGGAGCCGTCGGCGCCGTAGAGGAAGGCGGTCTCGCCGTGGCGGCTGTCGTTGACCTTGACCAGCTCGCCTTCGGCGTCCCACTCCAGGGTCTGGTTGCTGGCCTGCGTCCGGCGTTCGATCGTGTTGCCGGACGCGTCGTAGCGGTAGGTTTCGGCGCCCGCTCCCGGCACGGTGCCGGCCACCGACGCCAGCTGGTGTCCCTTGTAGAGGTTCGCGTCCACACCGGACCCGCCGGCGTAGGCGTAGGAGCGCTGGCCGAGGGCCGCGCCGCCGCCGGTGCCGGCACCGTAGGCCGATTCGGTGAGGCGGTTGCCGGCGTCGTCGTAGGTGTACGTGGCGCGGTAGGGGGCGGGCCCGCCGATCGTGCCCGTTGCCGGGTCGGCGGCGCAGTCGCCGGCGGCGCCCTGGCTCCACGCTTCGGTGAGGCGCGACAGTTCGTCGTAGCGGAAGCACTGGTTGTCGACGCCGTCACGTGACGTGTCGGTGATCTGGGTGATGTTCCCGACGTCCTGGTAGCGGTACTCCGCGCTGCGGTCCGTGCCCGCCATACCGAAGTGCGAGGTGGTCGCCTTGACCAGCCGGCCGGTGCCGAACTCGTAGCTGAACGTCTGGTCCACCTGCTTGCCGGTGGCGCCGGACTGCATGCGCTGACCGATGACTTTGCCGGTCTTGGAGTAGTCGATGCCGGTGATGTATGTCGACAGTGGCGACTGGGTGGAGACCACCCGGCCGAGGCCATCGTAGGTGAAGGTGATGTTCTCCGCGGGGAGGTCGCCTGCGGCGGGGCTGCTGGTTGCCGCGACGGTGCCGTCCAGGTTGTACAGCGTGTCGAAGACGTAGCCATCGATCTTGGCCAGGGCCTTCTCGCTCGCCGGGATGATCACCCGGGTACGCTGCGGCCGGTTCATGTTGTCGTAGAGCTCGACCTGGGTGGTGTAGCGGTTGTCACCGACGATCCGGGTCGCGCTGCTGGGTAGTCCCGCGCGAACGGTGTCGTAGGTGAACTCGGCGAGCTTGACGCCGGGCGTCGATGTCGTGGCGTCGTATCGGGCCACCACGCGGTCGAGCCCGTCGTACTCGATGCCTATCTTGCGGCCGCGCGCGTCAGTGCTCTGCACGGGAAGGTCGAGGTCGTTGTATTGAACCCGTTCGGTGCCGCGGTCGGGGTCGACCGTGGTGACGACGCGGCCCTTGAGGTCGTACTGGTAGGACCAGACCTTGTCCCCCGGTCCGGTGGTGGTGGCGCGCTGCCCGCGGTGGTTGTAGGTGTAGCGGATGGACACCGGGTCACCGCCGCGGTGCTGGCGGATTTCGGTGGGGCGGCCGTGGATGTCGGTGTAGGTCGTCTTCGGTGTGCCGCCGGCCGGCGGGGTGACGGTGGTCCAGTTGCCGCCGTAGCTGTAGGTGGTGCTCCACCTCTCGTTGTTGGCGCCGTCGCTGTTGCCGGTGAGCAGCCGTTCGGCGGTGACCCGGCCTTGGCCGTCGTAGTTGAACCACTGCTGGCTCTCCACGTCGCCGATGGCGGTCACCCCGAACAGCCTCGCCTCGGGCTCCCCGTCGGCGTAGTAGGCGTCGAAGGTGTGGTCGACCGTCCCGGCCGCGTTGTAGAAGGTGTCGGCGACCGTCCGCCCCTTGGTGGTGCCGTTCAGGGCGGGACCCTGCGCCTGGCGGGGCCGCAGCCACCCGTCCAGCAACGCGTAGGACGCCACCTGTTCGCCGACCCGGTCGAGGGTCTTGGTGACCACGGCGGTGACCGCGTCGTTGCGGATGAGGTATTGAAACTCGTTGTCGGGCTTGGCGCTGAGGGATCGCCCCGGCGACCAGACCTTGCTGGTGCGGCCCAGCGCGTCGCGGGTCGCGGTGGTGGTCTTTCCACCCGGGTCGGTCTCCGTCAACGGCCGGCCCCAGGCCGGATCGAGCACCCGTACGGTCGTGAGCGCCGAGTCGGGTTTGTTGGGCACCGGCGGCGGCGTGATCGCCTTCACCGCGGTGGTCAGCCCGTTCTGGTCGGTGTACACGGTCTTGGAGGTGCGGCCGGCCGCATCCGTGACCTCGGTGGTGCGACCCAGATCGTCGTATTTGGACCTGGCGGTGACGTGGTACGTCACCGCGGTGGCGGTGGCGCTTTTCGCCTCCTCGACCGCCGTGACGTCGCCGGCCGACGGCGCCGCGCCGAAGGCGCCTCCGTCGTAGTGGCTGCGGGTGTCGGAGATCAGGTCCTTCGACAGGTCGGGCGTCTGGTTACAGGGGCGGGCCACCGTGCGCACGTGCGCCGGTAGCGGCAGTACGCGGTCACCCGCGGCGGTGTTGGTGGTCGTGGTGCACTGCTCGTCGCCGGCGGCGTCGATGTCGCCGAGCTGTTGCGCGGTCAGCGGCGCGCCCGTGGTCAGGTCGAAGGAGAGGACCGAGGACCGGCTCTCCTGCCAGTCGCCGCCGACCAGGGTCATGGCGCGGGTGGACCTGGTGCCGGTGAGGTTGGCCGTCATGGTGCCCCACGGCCGGGTCCGGGACGCGGTCTGGTGGTGCCACGGCTCGGAGACGGACTTGCTCACCGGCGTGCCATCGGCCCGGTCGTAGGTGACCGTGCGCACGCTCATCCCTTGCAGCGACTCGTGGTCGTTGTAGGTGGCGCCTTCCCCGTCGCTGACGGTGACCGTCTTGGCGCCGCCGTCGGCGTTGAGCCGATCCCCGTGCATTCCTTGGAAGAACCAGTGGTCGGTCTGCGACGGGTGGGCGCTCGTCGCGCCGCCGATGACCCGAACCTTGTCGAAGCCGCGCCACTGCGACCAGGTCTTGAACTTCTCCGGCGTCAGCCCGTCGTCGTCGGTGTACCGCCACGCCGGCCGGCCGATGCTGTAGTCGTAACGGGTCACCACGTCGGGGGCGCCGCCGACCAGATCGGTCTGGACGAGCTCGGCGACGACGTACTTGTGGAACCAGTCCAGGGACGGGTCGGCGCCGCCGTTGGCGTTGACCCAGTACACCGGGAAGCAGCGCCGGTGGTTGGTGGGTGGCGCCGGCACGTCGCCGGGCGAGCAGTCCTTGGCGGTGTAGTTGATGTCGAGCACGCCGCCGGTCTCGTTCTGGATCGCACCGACCCGCTCCTTCACCAGCGGCCCGACGTCGTCACCGAGTTTGTCGACCCGGTTCTCCAGCTGGGTGTAGACGAAGCTGACTGGCGGCATGGCCACGTCCGCGGTGGCGGCGTGTCCGGTGTGGACGATGTCGGTCAGACGCAGCTGCCGGTCGACGTCGGCGGTTCCCCAATCGTGGACGAACTTCCACGAGTCCACGTCGCGGTATCCGTCGCCGGCGGCGTTCAGGATCTTGGTGGTGACCTTCGCCAGGCGCTTGCGGGTCCAGAACGACGGCGAGGCGGTGCCCTTGCCGTCCTTGCACTCGGTGCCGGGTTCGCAGTTGAGGTCCCACGGGACGTCCGGCCAGAAGTACGGGTGCGCGGTGATGTTCGACTCGGCGCACTCGGACGCCGTCTCGCGGATACAGCGCTCGGCGTTGTCGAACTCCACCCGCGCCGGCGCCCGTTGCGGGAACAGGGCGCCGTTGCGCAGGCCGTAGTCGATGCGGGTCAGGTGGCCGCCCCGTACGTACGGCGTATCGTCGGCGGCGCGCAGGTTTCGCCCGTAGCGGTTGGTCTCCTTGGCGTAGTGGAAGACCACCGCGTTGCCGTGGACGTCTTCGATGTAGTCGAGGTTCCAGCGCCATGCCTGCTGGCACCAGGAGTCCTTGAAGGCGTCCTGGTGACACGGTTCGCCGCTGTCGTCGCCGAAGACCGGCGCCGTCCAGGCCGAGTTCGTCTGGGCGTCGCCCGAGGTCCAGCCGGGCAGCCGGTTCTTGCCGAACCAGTAGCGGGTGCCGTCCGGTGTGGTGACCCGCCAGTACTCGTTGCCGTCGTCGCCGTTGCCGGTGTTGTCGTCGGTGCCGGTGAGCCGTTCGATCCTGGTGCCGTTGTCCTTGGCCATCTTCCAGGTGTTCGCCCCGGTGGCGATGAGCTCCCCGCCGAGCCCGCCGAGGCTCATCGTCGCGTTGTCGTAACCCCAGCACTGGTCGGTCGGGTGCACCTGATAGGTCGGGTCTTTGGGCACCCCGTCGTCCTTGCAGGACTTGTACTTGCGTTCGATGTGGCCGGGTGAGAGCTCGAACCCGTCACCCACCCAGGAACCCTGGTTGTTGGTGGACGCGGTGCGTCCGTCGATGGCCGCCGACGAGTAACCCACCGACAGGTTGGGCACCAGGCCACCGGGCACCGGCGGCACCCGCATCGGGTACGACCAGGTGAAGTCGCCGGACTGGGTGCCGACCTCCCAGGTCGCCGAGGCGGCCAACGGGGTGGCGCCGAAGTCACCCTTGTCGCTCGACGCTCCGGCGACGGCGGCGAACACCACCGGCGCCGCTCCCACGTCCAGCTGCGCGCTGAGCTTCTTGGTAGCGGTGTTGTTGACCGTCTTGAGTGGAGTCGCCACGGCGCACCGCGGCTCCGTCGGCGTGGTGAGCACGCACTCCGGCAGCCGCGCCAACCGCAGGCGGGAGCCGAAGGCACCGCCGTATCCCTCGGCGAACCCGGTGTAGTCCACAGTGGCGGTAACGGCGGTGCCCGGTGCCGCCGCGGACGCCTTGCTGAGGCTGAACACCGGTCCCGGCAGCCCGGCCCGTACCGACACCGCCCGGTCGTGGGTCCGCAACCGTAGCCGCGGCACGGTCGCGGACCGCGCCGACCGGTCGGCCGGTCGCAGCTGTACGACATTCGCGGCCGGCCGGGCGAGGTCGACGTCGACGACGCCGGCCGCGGGCCAGGTGACGGTCGGGTCCGGCGCCTTGGCCTGCTGCTGGCGCGGTTTGGCCTTGACCGGACCTCCCTTGACGACCCGGTCCCGGTCTTCGGGGCGGGGTTTGGCCGCCTCGGCCCGCGCTGCGGCGATCGCCGGGTGCACCGGCAAGGCGATCACCGTGCCACCCGTGCCACCGACGGCGAGCGCGGTAACCAGGGCCATGATCCTGCGGCGTGCCCCGGCACCGGGCGCGGTCCAAGCGAATCGACTACGCATCGCCCATCCTTTCCAAGCCATCGAGCCTTTCCAAGCCGTCGAGCCTCTCCAAGCCTTGCGGGGTCGGGGCATCAGATGACGCGCCACTCGTACCAGCCACCATTGGACGCGTTGTCGGCGCGCCAGACGGTGCCGATGACGATGCGGTCGGCGGTGTGCGTGATCAGCGCCATCGCCGTCGGGCTGGCGTCGAGCACGGTGATCGGCGCGCGGGCGGCCGCCCGCAGGTTGGGGTTGAGTTCGAACCAGGCGTGCCAGCCACCGTTCGTGGTGATGGTCGGGTCCCAGTAGGTGGAGATCACGCGCCCGTCGGCCGCCGTGGTGAACAGGGTCATCCGGCCCGGACCGGTGGTCGTGACGGTGATCGCCGCGCCGGCCGCGGCCTTCAGGTTCGGGTTGAGTTCGAACCAGGCGTGCCAGCCACCGTTGGTGGTGATGGCGGGGTCCCAGTAGGTGGAGATGACGCGCCCATCGGCGGCCGTGGTGAACACGTTGATCCGTGCCGAGCCCGTCGTGGTCACCGCGACCGGCGTGCCCGGCGCGGCCTTCAGGCTCGGGTTCAGCTCGAACCAGGTGTTGTGCCAGCCGCCGTTCGTCGTGATGGCCGGGTCCCAGTAGGTCGAGACGACCCGCCCGTCGGCCGCCGTGGTAAACAGGTTCATCCGCCCCGGACCCGACGTGGTCACGCTGACCGGCGTACCCGGCGCCGCCTTGACGCTCGGGTTGATTTCGAACCAGGCGTGCCAGCCGCCGTTCGTGGTGATGGCGGGGTCCCAGTAGCTGGAGATCACGCGCCCGTCCGCCGCCGTCGTGAACAGGTTCATCCGCCCAGGGCCGGTGGTCGTCACGGTGACGGTGGCACCGGCCGCCGCCCGCAGGTTCGGGTTGAGCTCGAACCACGCCTGCCAACCGCCGTTCGTCGTGACAGCCGGATCCCAGTACGTCGAGATGACCCGCCCGTCGGTGGCGGTGCTGAACAGTTGCAGCCGCTTCGGCCCGGTCGTCGTATGGCTGACCGGCGCCCCGGCCGCGGCCCGCAGACTGGGGTTGAGCTCGAACCAGGTGCGGGCGGTGGCGTTGATCGCGTCGTCGCGGTCCCAGTAGGCGCCGGCCACCTGTCCCTCGTTGAGGGTGAAGAAGACATTCTCCAGGTCCGTGCCGACCGGGCGGTCTTCGGTCTCACCGAGGTTGTTGTCGTTGAGCGCCGCCTCGGACAGCACCGACACCTCGGTGGGCAGCGCGAGCGCCTGGATCACCGCCTCGTCGGCCGGACCACGGGTGATCCACAGGTCGTCGATCATGCCGACCCAGTTCGCCGCCCCGGCCGGGCCCGTGCCGAGCCGCACCGCCGTGATGGGACCGAAGGGCTTCTTGCCGTGCAGGAACGACTTCGTGGTCGACTCGGCGGCCGCTTCCAGCACGCCGTTGACCCACAGCTCGATGATGCGCTCGCGGGCGTTGTGCACGACCGCGATGTGGTCCCAGTCGCCGAAGCCGGTGTGGAAGGCGGAGTGCTCCACGGTGGACACCGCCGCGGTCGCGCTGTCGGTGCCGCGTACCTGGAGCACGTACCGCTCCTTGGCCGCGTCGAACCGGACGGCCACCGCGCTGGTGTTGGCTCCCGCCAGACTCAGCAGGTTCATCGACGTGTCGGGAATGCCGTCGGTCTGCACGTAGGCGGAGATGGTGAAGCTTTCCCGCGGGTCGAGCACCGGGGCGTCGATGGTGGCGTAGTTCGCCGCGCCGCCGGGCAGCGCGATCGACCCCGCGGATCCGCCGACGGTGCCGGGGACCACTATCGACTCCGGCGTGAACTTCGCCGTGCCGTTGAGCCGCAAAGCCTTGCCGACGCCCTCACCGCTGTCGTCGGCGTTCTGGTTCATGTGCCAGATATGGGTGACGGTGAGCATGTCCTTGGACAGCTTGATCGCCTCGGCGATGCTGACGACGCGGTCGTAGACCCGGACGTCGTCGATCTTTCCGGGGAACCGGTCGGCCCAGTTGCCCTGCCATCGCGCCCGGCCGACCACCGTCGAGCCGCCGGCCGCCCAGGGTGTGGTGAAGGCGGCCGGGGTGCCCGGCTTGCCGTTCACGTAAATCTGTATCTGTTTGGCGACGCTGTCGTAGACGCCGACCAGGTGAACCCACTCGTCCAGCGGGACCGCCTCGGCCGCGATCGCCTCGATGTGGGAGCTGTCGGCTGCGTCGGCGGTGTTGCGCGCGAAGACCCACCGGTTGGCTGACTTCTTGTACTTGAGGAAGAAGCCCGAGTGGTAGGCGCCGTCCTGGCTGACCACCGTGACGTTGTTCGCCACCGACGACGACAGCTTCGCCCACGCCGACACCGAGAAGTTCTTCGTCAGGTCCAGCACCGGGGTTCCGTTGCTGGTGACGTCGGTGTTGGTGCCGTTGAAGGTGGCCGCGTTGCCGCGCGCACCCGCCTCGCCGAGCTTCAGGTTGCCCCACACCAGCCCGGAGTAGCGGCCCCGCGCCGAGTCGGCCAGCACCGTGGCACCGGGGGCGTCGTTGAACTTCCAGTGCGCCTTGGGAGCGCGTCCGTCGGCCACCTTGAACGTGAACGCGGCCGATCCCTTGGAGAAGTTGCCGGAGCCGTCGGCCACCCGCACGTACAGGGTGTTGCTGCCCACCACCTTGGGCAGCACGTGGATGGTCTCGGTGGTGGCGTTCGGCGTACGCGCCTTGAGCATCGCCGGCGTCGGCTCCTGGTTGACGTCGTACGCGAACTTGGTCACCGACGAGTGCAGCGTGACGGTGAAGCGCCCGTACCGGCCCAGACCGTCCTGATGCAACTGGCTCGGATTGGCCGGATCCTCCTCGTTGTACCCGTCGGGCGCCGAGGACCTGATCTCCGGCAGGGGCGGAGCCTGGGTGTCGTAGAGGAAGTGGCAGGCGTACGCCTCGCCGGCGTCGCTCCACGGGCCCTTGACGCCCTTACCGCCGCCGTCGCGGGCGCGCACGTGCCACCTGATGACCGTGTTGGCGGGGATCTTCCCGGCCGGAACGCGCACCGAGAACCGGTTACTCGTCTTCTTCGTGGCCGCGCTCTTGGCCTTGGTGACGTGTTTCCACGTGCGCTTCGTCCCGCCGGAGTCGGTCCACCAGACCTCGAACTCCGCCGTGAGCTTCTCGGCCGAGCGGGCGTACGTGTCGCGGTCGACCAGGTTCTTCGCGTTCAGGCTCGGCTGCGACCAGTTGAACCGGGAGGGGTCCTCCGGCGGCGCGCAGGCGCCTCCCGGCTCGGTCCACAACTGGCTGAGTTTGGGCTTCGCCGGTGGTGTGTTGTAGTGCACCCGCACCCACGCCCACGGGTCGAACCGCTTCCAGGCGAGCTGATCGCCCTCGTCGGCCGCGCGCAGCCCGAAGGTGGTGTTCTTCCAGCCTTCCCTGGCCGCCTCCCGGATGCCGGAGGTGACGTTGAAGACCACGTCGCCCGCGGGGCAGCTGGTGGCCGCGCATCCCGACCAGCCCTTGGCCACGTTGCGGCGGTCCAGGCGCCGCTGCCAGTTGTCGGCCGTGGAGTTCCACGTCGAGTTCGCACCGAAAGCCTTCGCCAGGTGGATGTCGACCGGCCGTTTGGCCCCGGAGGCCGCCCACACCTCACGGACGTGCAACTCGGCCGAGATGACGTGCCGGCCGGCCAGCCAGCCGGTCGGCACCCGGTAGAACAGGCGCTTGCGGTGCGGGGCGCCGCAGCTACGCCCGCTGGAGGGCAGACCGGTCGGGCATTGCCCGACACCCTGGTCGGTCTTGAAGTTATAGGACTCGTAGCCGGTGCTGGACACCATGAGATTGGCCGAGCTGCGCGGCGTGCGGTACATCGGGTCGATGAAGACCGGGAAGCGGGTGTCGCTCGCGCCGAGCATGGCCTGGTCCGGGGCGAGCGTCAGCGCCTGGTCGGTGACCGCGACGGGAACGGTGGAGATTTTGGAAGCGTCACCGGGACCGCTGTCGCTCGCCTCGGTGACCGGCGGCGGCAGCGGCGGTCCCTCGTCCTCGGTGGTCGTCCGCGCCCGGGGCGCCGATGGGGCGGCTTCGACCGGAGTCGGCGTGGAATCCCACATCAGCGCCTTCGGCGCCTCGAACACCACCGCACCGGTGACCGGGTCGACCGCCTGTTGGGTGCCGTCCGCCGCGGCCGTCACGGTCAGGCCGGGCGCCGTGAGACCGAGGCTGAGGCTCGCCAGCCGGGGATCGGCGGCCGCGGCCGCCGTCTTGACGACCAGGACGTGCGAGAAACCCTCGGCGGTCGCGCGGACCCGCAGGTCGACATCCGGTCCCAGCACTCCGGCGTACACCGCGGTGTCGCTCTCCAGTACCGGGGCCGGCAGGCTGCCGGGCCACGTCAACGAGAACGTGTGCCCCTGGTGCGTCAACGTCGCCAGCGGCGCCGAGCCGCCCGCCGACAGCTTCAGGTCCACCACCGAGCCGTAGGGCGCGACGACCCCGTTCTTGACCCGAAGAGCGCTGTACACCGGCCACCACACGCCGTCCTTCTTCAGCCGGACCGGAACCAGCTGGCCGCTGGAGTACAGCCCGCCGTCGGGGGTGGCGAACACCTGCCGGTCCTCGCCGCGTTCGGGCAGGATCTCCACCAGCTGACCGGTTCGCGCCGCCGTCTCCAACGCCGTTTCCGCATCCGGCGCGGGGTCGACCGACCTCGTCCACTGGTTCTCCGTCAGGGTCACGTTGTCGATCTTCACGGTGAAGTCGGCGCTCGCGCCCAGGTGGAAGGCCACCTCGCCCTGGCTGGTGTCCAAGTTGGAGTCGAAGGTGTAGGTGTACCGCCGGGGCTCGTCGCCGAGGTCGACTTCCTCGTCCAGCGCGGCGCTGTAGGGGTCGACGGCCTCGCGTACCAGCGCACGCACGGTGACGTCCGCGGAGGCGGAGGCGTCGAACGCCAGTGTGTAGGTGCGCTTGGTGCGCAGGGTCTTCTCGCGCTGGCTCACCCACGCCTGCGCCGGTTCCACCGCGCCGGCCCCGACGGCGACCCGCAACGCGCCACTGTCCACAGCGGCCGTCGCGGAGCCACCGCTCCCCCACGACGACATGCCACCGGCGAAGTCGCCATTGACCATCAGCGGGGTGCTGAACGAGCCGCGGGCGTAAAAGGCCACCTTCTCGTACGTCCAGCCCTGGCCCGCGTACCGGTCCTTCTCGACGTCGCCCACCGCGTAGGCGTGGTATTCGTTTCGCACGAACCGGTACACCGGAAGGAGTTCCTCGCCGGTGACCGGGCTCGCGTAGAACCTGATGCCCTGATCGGTCCATCCCGCGGCGATGGCGGCATCGCGTTCGGCCGTGTCGTCGGTGTAGAGGCGGTCGGCGAGCTTCGGACGGTAGAGCCCGTAGATCGGGACCAGGCCGGTGCCGGCCTCGGGCGCGACGTTCACCACAGGACCGTCAGAGGCATAGCCCCAGACGCGCACGCCGTTCTCGTCCTCGTGCTCCCACCGGGTGAACAGTGTCCGCTCGGCGCCGCCGTACGGCATCCGGCTGCGGTACAACAACTTCACCATGCTCGCCACCGCGCTCGCCGGCGCACTCGCCGCCGCCTTGGCGGGTTCGGCGGCCACGGCACCGGTGCCGGCACCGCCGACGATCAAACCGGATGCCATCGCCACGGCGATCGCCCACGCGCCGATTCTCCGTCTGTCCATTTTGACCCTCCGTGCATGCGCGTCCACAAGCCGAGCCCAGGGCTCAGCCGCCGGCCGGGTCGACCAGCGGCGCGTGTGCGGGTGATTGCGAGCCGTCAGATACGTTGCGGCCGGAGCCTATTCGGCTCCGGCCGCGGTCGCGTACAGCGAAGGGTTGATCCAGCGGGTAAACTTTGGCGGTATCGGCTGGCCGCCGTCAGCGCCCGGGTGGTGGTGCGGTGCTCTCCCGCACGGTGAGCGTCGTCGCCAGCTCGAGCCCGACCTGCGCCGTCTCCTCACCGCGGCCGAGGGCGAGCGCCAGTTCGGTGGCGGCCGCCGCCATCTCGGTGAGTGGCTGATGGACAGTGGTGAGTGGAGGGTCCATCAGGGCGGCGATCGGCAGGTCGTCGAAGCCCACCACGCTCAGGTCGGTGGGGATCCGCAGCCCGCGCGCGCGGGCCGCCTGATAGACGCCGAGCGCCTGTAGGTCGTTGCTGGCGAAGATCGCCGTGGGACGCGGTGCGCGGGACAGCAGCTCCAGGGCGGCCGCGTAGCCGTCCTCCTGGGCCGGTGCGGTGCGCACGACGAGGCCGGCGTCCACCGCCAGGCCCGCGGCCTCGACCGCGGAGCGATAGCCATCCAGCCGCGCCCGGAAGCACAGCAGCTGGTCGGGGCCGCCGATGATCGCGATGTGGCGGTGTCCCAGCTCGATCAGGTGACGGGTGGCGGACCGGCCACCGGCCCAGTTCGTCGCCCCCACGAAGGGCACGCCGTCCGGCGGCTCGGCGGTCGGGTCGAAGACGACGAACGGGATGCCGCGGGCCCGCAGCTGGTTACGCTGCGTCTCGGACAGCTGGGCGACGGTGACGACGCAGGCGGGCCGGCGGGCGAGCGCGTCGTCGATCCAGTAGCGGATCGCGTTGTGCTGCGGGCCGAACTCGGTCAGCACGACACCCACGCGATGTGCCCGGGCCACCCGCTCCACCCCGCGGATGATCTCGACACCCCACTGGTGCTCCAGCTCGTCGAAGACCAGCTCCATCATGTTGCTGCGGTTCGCCGGCGCCGGCCGGCGGTACCCGTAGTGGTTGACCAGCGCCTCGACGCGCGCGCGGGTCTCCGCGGCGACGCCGGAGCGGCCGTTGATGACCTTGGACACCGTCGGGACCGACACCCCGGCGGACTCCGCGATGTAGGCGATCGTCACCGGCATCCCCGGATCCGCGTTCACGGCGCCAGGATAGTCGACGCACCCCCACGATCAGGGCGTCCCTCACGTCGTGAGAACTACGTGAGGGACGCCTTGATCATGGAGGACGCACGGCGGGCGTAGACTGTCCGTCGTGATCCCGATCGACGCCGTCGCCGCCGCGTACGGATGCTGGATCACCCCGGACCTGCCGCTGTACGGCAACGAGCACGAGCGCTTCGACTTCGCTCCCTGATCGGCCGGCTCACCACCCGCCGCCCGGTCCACCTTCCCCACTTGGGAGCGCTCGGTCATGCCCGTGTCCGAAACCCAGTCCACAACCCAGTCCACCGCCACCGCCGTGCTGCGGGCGCCGCAGACGGCCCGGGTGCTGGCGGCCAGCCTGCTCGGGCGGATCCCGCTCGGCGCCGCCCCGCTGGCCCTGCTGATCTTCGCCCGGGAGACGATGACGCTGACCGTCGCCGGCCTGCTGGTCGGCGCGTTCACCGCCGGCACCGCCGTCGGCCAGCCGATGCTCGCCCGGGTGGCCGACCGCTGGCGGCAACCGCCCGTGCTGTGGCTCGCCATGACGCTCTCCACGGTCGGCTTCGCGGTCACCGCCGCGCAGGTCAGCGCGCCGGTGACCGTGCTCGCCGCCGGGCTGGCCGGTGCCGGTGCGCCGCCGTTCGAGGCCTGCCTGCGCGTGCTGTGGCGGGATCTGCTGCCCGCCCATCAGGTGCAGACCGCGTACACGCTGGACATCGCCGTACAGGAAGCGATTTTCATCCTTGGTCCGGTGGTCACGCTGGCCGCCGTCGCCCTCGCCGGGCCGGCCGGCGGCCTGGCCGCCGCCGCGCTGTTCCAGGCGGCCGGCACGCTCTGGTTCGCCACCACCGGCGCGGTCCGCCGGTGGCGGGGCGAGCCGGCGGTCCGGCACTGGGCCGGCCCGCTGCGCGCCGGGCCGCTCCGGCTGATCCTCGGCGCGCTCCTGCTGGTCGGGGCCGCGGTGGGCAGCGTGACGGTCGCCGCGACCGGGTACGCCGAGTCGTCCGGCGCCCGTTCCTGGGCGGGCTGGCTGCTCGCGGCGCAGGCGACCGGGGCGCTGATCGGCGGCCTGCTCTACGTGCGCTTCGACGCGCTGCGCCGGCGCGCCACGCTGGCCGGCGCGATCGGCGTCTTCGCGGCCGGCTACCTGCCGCTGCTGCTCACCCCGGACCCGCCGGTCATGCTGGCGCTGATGGCGGTGAGCGGGTTCGCGCTGCCGCCGCTGCTGACCATCGCGTTCGTCGCGATCGACGAGGTGGCGCCCGCCGGCACGGTGGCCGAGGCGTTCGCCTGGGCGGCGACCGCGTTCTCGGTCGGCAGCGCGGGCGGCGCGGCGGCCGCCGGGGCGCTGCTGGACGCGGCCGGGCAGGTCACCGCCGGCTTCCTGATCGCCCCGCTGAGCGGCGCCGCGGCCGCCGGCCTTGTCCTGCTCGGCGCCCACACCCGCCGCTCCCCATGATCAAGGCGTCCCTCATGTCGTTCTAACGACATGAGGGACCTTGATCATGGGGGCTAGCGGCCGGGGTGCAGGCCGAGCCAGCCCGGCGTGGGCGCGCCCTGTACCTCGCCGAAGTAGAGCGCGAAGGTCTGCTTCCAGCGCTCGACCTCGGCGCGGTCGGCCATGAAGCGCGGGAACCCGTCCAGGTATCCGTTCGGGTACGTCCAGATCGGCTTGAGCCCACCGGTCGGCGTGACGTCGGTGCGCACGGACCAGCCGTTGAACGCGTTCTGCTGCACGCCCGTGGAGAGCGCCCAGTTCAGGTAGAGCTTGGCGGCCGCGGGGTGCGCGGCGCCGGTCAGGATCGCCGCGCGCTGACCCCACGACATGAACGGGTGGCCGTCGGCGACGGTCCAGCGCACGGCAGCGGTCGGTGGCGCGGTCAGCGAGCCGGCGCTGCCGATGCCGATCGCCTTCTGGTTCGCCGCGACCGCGCCGCCGGCGCTGTGGCTGCCGCGGGCGAACTGGACGTCCTGCGCGGCCAGCCGCGCCACCCAGTCCCAGCCGTAGGCCTGGGCGTACAGCCGGAACAGGTAAAGGACCGCGTCGTCGTCGTGCGGGTACGACGACGCGATCCTGCCCGTCCAGCGCGGGTCGACCAGGTCCTTCGGCGACGCCGGTGCCGCGTCGCCGACGGCGGCGACGTTGTACAGGTAGCTGAAGGCGATGACCGCGATCGCCACCCACGCGCCGTCGGGGTCCTTCAGGCCATCATGTACCGCGCCGAAGCCGGCCGGTTTGTATGGCCGCAGCACCCCGGCCCGCTTCCATCGGGTGAAGTCCTGCAGCGTCTGCAGCTGCACCACGTCGGGCACGAGCGTGCGGGTCGCGAGCTGGTTGTCGATCCGGACGTCGTGGAACTTGCTGTAGTCGACCACCATGGTCAGCTTCATGTCCGGGAAGCGTGACAGGAACGCCTGCTTGGTGAAGTCCTGCTGGGTGGGTGTGTCCCCACCGGCGTAGATGACGAGCTCACCGCCCTCCGTCAGGGCGTCGGCGTAGAGCTGGTCCAGCGACTTGCGCTCCTCGGACACCCCTCGGGACGTCGGAGCGGCCTCGGCCGCCGAAGCGATCGACACGCCGAGGGCGTTGGCGCCCAGTAGCGCGCCGGCGCCGAGTACCCCACGCCTGCTGAAGCCCGTCATCACACTGCTCCCTGAAGTAGTTGAGCGCTCTACTAACGCACTGTAGCGCGACACCTCGAGGGTCCAGCTGTGACGCAGCCCACAGCCGGAAGCGAACCACACCGATGAATTTCACCGCCGGTCACCGTCTGTACCCACGAAGCCATCGACGACGGAGGTCATCGTGATACAGGAGAACGTTCGGTCGACCGAAGAAGACCAGCGCCCCGGCCGGTCACAGGACCGGCCGCGGTGGTGGGCACTCGGCGTGCTGTGCACCGGAATGCTGATGATCGTCCTGGACGCCACCGTGGTGAACGTCGCGTTGCCGGCGATCCAGAACGACCTCGGCTTCTCGCAGTCGAGTTTGGCCTGGGTCGTCAACGCGTACCTCATCGCCTTCGGCGGCCTGCTTCTGCTCGCCGGCCGGATCGGCGATCTCACCTCCCGGCGGGGCGTGTTCCAGGTGGGTCTGGCGGTGTTCACGGTGGCGTCCGTGCTGTGCGGCGTCGCGCAGAGCCAGGCGATGCTGATCGCCGCGCGGTTCGCGCAGGGCGTCGGTGGCGCGATGACGTCGGCCGTGATCCTCGGCATGATCGTCACGATGTTCCCCGAGCCCCGCGAGCGCGCGAAGGCGATCGGGATCTACAGCTTCGTCGCCTCGGCCGGCGGCTCGATCGGCCTGCTCGCCGGCGGCGTCCTGACCCAGGCGGTCAACTGGCACTGGATCTTCCTCATCAACGTCCCGATCGGGATCGCGACCGCGGCCGGCGCCCAGCGCCTGCTGCCCCGGGACCGGGACGGCGTCACCCGCCGCGGCGTGGACGTCCCCGGCGCGGCGCTGATCACCAGCGCCCTGATGCTCGGCGTGTACACCATCGTCGCGCCGGCGGCGGAGTACGGCTGGGGAGCGGGCCGCACCCAGACCATGGCCGCGGTGTCGGTGGCCCTGCTGGTCGGGTTCGTCGTGCGCCAGGCGACGGCCGCGTCGCCGCTGATGCCGTTGCGCATCTTCCGCTCCCGCAACGTCGTGGGCGCCAACGCCGTCATGGCGCTGGCGGTGGCCGGCATGTTCGGGATGTTCTTCCTCGGTGTGCTGTACCTCCAGCGGATCCTCGGTTACGACGCCCTCAGCACCGGGCTGGCGTTCCTGCCCACCACCGTGGTGATGGGGACGCTGTCGCTGCGGTACGCCGAGCGGCTGATCACCCGCTTCGGCGCGCGGGCGTTGCTGCTGCCCGGCCTGGCGCTGATCGCCGCGGGCCTGGCCTGGTTCGCGCGGGTGCCGGCCGAGGGCGCGTACGTGATCGACGTACTGCCCTCGGCGGTCCTGCTCGGCACCGGTGTCGGGGTGGCGTTCCCGGCGCTGGCCACGCTCGCCATGGCCGGTGCCACGCCCAGCGACGCCGGGCTCGCCTCGGGTCTGGTGAACACCACGACCCAGGTCGGCGCCGCGGTCGGTCTCGCCGTGCTGGCGACCGTGTCGGCGACCCGCACCGGCAGCCTCGCCGCCGACGGCGCGTCCACCGTGGCCGCGCTGACCGGCGGGTACCGGTTCGCGTTCGGGGCCAGCGTGGCCCTCGTGCTCGCCGCCGTCGTCGTCGCGGTCACCGTCGTCCGGCCCGACCGCGCGCCGGCCGTCACTCCCGACACCGACTCAGCGGAACACCGCACCGACCCCGTCCTCGTCTGACCTCTTCATGATCAGGGCGTCCCTGAAGTCGCGATGACGGCTTGAGGGACGCCTTGATCATGAAGGCCCACCACCCATGAAGGTGTCCTTCATATTGCTCCGACGACTTGAAAGATGCCTTCATCATCGGCCTAGAATGCCGTCGTGGAGATGTCGCGCCGTGCCGTGTTGTCCCTGGTCCCCGCCGCCGCCCTGAGCGCGGCGGTGCCGCCGCTGCGGGCCCGGGCCGCCGCACCGGCGGGCACGGCACCCGCCGACGCGCCCAGCGACCACGCCGCCCTGATCGGCAACACGGTCGCGATGTTCGCCGGCACCGCCGAGTCCAACGCCCGCCCCGAGGTCGCGGCCAAGCTCGCCGCCATCGAGTCGACCGCGCGGGCCCGGCTCGCCGCGCTGGACAACGCGGGGCCGGGCGAGCTCTTCCAGGGCGTCGCGCTCGGCACCAGCGACCCCAACCTCATCGCGTCGTTCCAGTACCTCTACGACATCGCGCTCGCGACCTGCGTCACCGGGTCCACTTTAGATGGTGATGCCGCCGTCCAGCGGCGGGTCATCGACGGCCTGGTCTGGCTGCACGAGCACTACTACGGCGATCAGTCGAAGGGTTACTACGGCAACTGGCACAACTGGGAGATCGGCATCTCGGCGGCCGTCAGCAAGACGCTGGTGCTGCTCAAGGACGAGGTCACCGGGTACCGGCCGGAGCTCGCCGCCACCTACGTCGCGTCGATGGACGCCTACCTGCGCAACGGCGCGAACGGCGACGTCAACCTCGACTCGCGCTTCCACACCGGCGCCAACCTGGCCGACATCACGACGAACCGGATCCTCCAGGGGGCCGTCCTCGGCGACGACGCCCGCGTCAGCAAGGCCATCGCCGACCAGTTGACCGTCTTCGCCACCGTCGACCCGTACCACCTCCAGCACGGCGTCACGGACGGCTACTACGCGGACGGCTCGTTCATCCAGCACGCCTCGGTCGCCTACACCGGTTCCTACGGCAAGAGCCTGCTCACCCGGGTCGTCCAGGCCGTCAAAATCCTCGAAGGCACCCGGTACGCCCAGGGCGACGCGCTGGTCGGCGTCGTGCGGGGCTGGCTGGTCGACGGCTTCGCCCCGCTCATCTTCGAGGGCTGGATGATGGAGATCGTCAAGGGCCGCGCGCTGTCCCGGACCACCACCGGATACACCGACGTCGCCATCATCGTCGAAGCCGTCGTCGACCTCTCCGGCTATGCCTCCGCCGCCGACGCCGCGGACCTGAAGGCCTACGTCAAGTTCGTGCGGCAGACGTCGCGGGCCACCCTCAACCCGACGGGCTTCGTCTCCCCCGTCAGCATCGCCCGCTACGCGGACATCCTCGCCGACCCCGCCGTCCCGGCCCGGGACCTCACCCCGGCCGAGAGCAACGTCGCGTTCAACGCGATGGACAAGACCGTCCATCGCCGCGCCGGCTACGCCTTCGCGCTGGCCCGCAGCTCCAGCAGGATCAGCAAGTACGAGTACATGAGCGGCGAGAACCTCATGCCGTGGTTCCAGGGCGACGGCGCCTACTACCTGTACCTGTCCGGCCAGGACCAGACGCAGGCGTTCGGGGTCGACTACTTCACGACCGTCTCGCCCTACCGCCTCGCCGGCGTGACCGCCCCGGTCGAGACCCGACGGACGATCCCGGAGCTCTACGGCACGGCGTGGTACGACAACCCGGAGCGCGGATTCACCTCCTCCTCCGTGGCGCAGAACACCTATGTGTACTTCCCGCGCGGCACCAACGCGTTCTCCGGCGGCGCCACCCTGGGCACGTACGGCGTGGCCGGGCTCGTCCAGGCCGACGATGTCGCGTACCAGGCGAAGCGGGCCGGCCTCCTGCCCGACGACTTCGTCGCCTACCGCAACGCCGAGGCCACGAAGTCCTGGTTCATGCTCGACGAGGAGATCGTCGTCCTCGCCGCGGGCGTCCGCGACCGCGCGGGCCGCGCGGTGACCACCACGATCGACAGCCGGATCGCCGGCCCGTCGGACGCCGTCGCCGTCACCGGGGCGCTGCGGGACGGCACGGCCTGGGCCGGCACCGGCACCGCGCGCCTGGCCTGGCTGCGGTACGCCAACGACAGCCAGGGCACCGCGGTCGGATACGTCTTCCTCGACCGGCAGCGGACCACCGTCACGCTCGACGACGTCACCCGCAGCCGCCGCGTCGTCCGCACGGCCAACCCCGACACGCTGGCGAGCAAGCGGGTCTTCTCGGTCCGCGTCGAGCAGCCGGCCGGCGCGGCGCCCACGTCGATGGCGTACGCCCTGGTCCCGCACGCCACGCGGGAGCGGCTGAGGTCGTACGCGAAGCTGTCCGTCCTGGTCAACACCGCGCGCGTCCAGGCCATCAAGCACCGCGGTCTCGACCTGGTCGCCGCCAACGTCTTCGCCGCGGGACGGCACCAGGTCGACCGGCTCGCGATCGACGGGCCGGCATCGGTGATCGTGCGTACGCACCGCGACGGCACCACGTCCGTCGCGGTATCCGACCCGACGATGGCGCGCGACGCCATCTCGGTGACCGTCCTGGGCCGGTGGCTGCGGCCGCTCTCGGCGGACGACGGGGTCCGGGTCCGCCCGGTCCCGGGCGGCACCCGCATCGACGTCACCACCCACGAGGCGTACGGCCGCAGCCTCACCACCCACCTGCGCTAGCCCCATGATCAGGGCGTGCCTCACGTCGGTGTTACGATCATATTGACGGCAAGTTTCAGGTGGG
>JBBEWH010000175.1:0-1766 GCA_037414955.1 Actinomycetes bacterium KLBMP 9797 | reverse complement strand
CCCGCCCCCACCCCCCCTTACCCGGGGCCCCCCCACGCGAGTATGCCCCGCGGGCGCCACGCCTTGATCATGGGGGGTGCTGGTCAGGGCGCGACCGCGCGGCCGGTCGACGGCGAGATCCTGCCGGGGCACAGGTTGCGGCTGGTGAGGTTGGCCATGATCTGCGGGATCGCGGCGCGGGTGTTCGCGATGTTGTCATGCATGAGGATGACCTGGCCGGCCTGCAGGCGGCTGGCGTTGGACACGATCTGGTTCACGCCGACGCCGGCCCAGTCCTGCGAGTCCACATCCCAGAGCACCTGGCGCATGCCGAGTGACGAGGCGACGGACTGCAGGGTGGCGTTGGTCTCCCCGTACGGCGGGCGGAACAGCTGCGGCCGGCTGCCGGTGGCGGACTGGATCGCCGCGCTCGTCTGTGACAGGTCGGACTGCATCTGCGCCTGGTTCATCGAGGTCATGTGGGCGTGGTTCCAGCTGTGGTTGGCGACCCACATGCCGGCGGCGACCTGCGCCTGCGCCGCGGACCGGTTGTTCTGCACGTTCTGCCCGACGTTGAACATCGTCGCCCGCACACCGTTGTTACGCAACACGGTCAGCAGCGCGCTGGTGCTGCCGGCCGGCCCGTCGTCGAACGTCAGCCCGACGTAGCCGTTACACGCCGCAGCGCTGGACGGGGGCGCGGTGACGGCGATGGCCACGCCGCTCATTGCCACGGCGGCGACGAGGACGGCCGTACTCGTCCGCAGTCGCCGGGACCGTCCGGCCGTGCCAGCAGAGATCTCACTCATCTGGTACCCCTTCCCGCCAGGTGCCCGAATCCATTGATCTCGATGGATCAGAGTATTACAGCGCCAATTCCGGGAGGTCAACAACTATCGGAAAACTTCCGGAAGCCGTACGGCGGGCGCGACGGCGGGGAAAGGGAGCTACAGCATGGACATGTGCACGTGGTCGGTGTGGCTACTCGGGCCGTCGTAGGCGCTCCAGCCGGTGCCGGGGAACCAGATCTGCCGGTACCAGATCACGTACAGGATGCCGAGCCGCTCGGCGTTGCGTACCAGGAAGGCGGTCAGGTTGTTCCCGTACTTCTTCTGGTCCTCGTTGGCGGCCGGCGCGAACCCCCGGCTGCGCAGCGACCAGTCGCAGGCGCGACCCTTCGGATGCTCCCACGGCCCACCGGACCGGAAGCAGCCGACGAACCGGGTGAACCCGGCCTTGCGGACCTCGGTGTAGGCGTGCAGCGTGCGGGGTGTCACGCAGCCGGACGTGGTCGGATCCTTCCTGGAGCACGACTCCGCCGGCCAGTCGCCGTCCGCGGTGCGCGGAGCCGCCTTGGCCACCTTCGACGTGGCGTCCACGAGACCACCGGTCAGGCTCTTGCCACCGACCAGGGCGAGCGCCTTCTCCGCGTCCCGCTTCTCCTTGGCCATCACGGCGACCTGCTTCTCCTGACCTGCTTCTCCTGCTGCCTGACCTCGGCCTCCGCGGCGGCATTGGCGCGGCTGAACTGATCACGCGCCGCCGCCAACTCGCTCAGCTTCTGGTTGTTCACCATGGTCAGCTCGTCCAGCGCCTTCATACGCTGCAGGAACGTCTCCGGCGAGGCGCTGTTGAGCAGCACACCGGCCGCGCTGATCCGACCCGTCCGGTACGACTGCGCCGCGATCTGCCCGACCTGCGGCGCCAACTCGTCGATCCGGGCCTGCGCCTTGGTCGCCTCCAGCCGCAACTGCAACTGCTTACGCTGCGACTTCTGCAGCGCCGCC
>JBBEWH010000174.1:0-12939 GCA_037414955.1 Actinomycetes bacterium KLBMP 9797 | reverse complement strand
TGCCCCAAGGGCGGGCCTCGGAGTACGGGGTGCGGTTTTGGTGTGTGTTTGTTCTTTGAGAACTCAACAGGGTGCTTTGATTATGCCAGTGCCAAGTTTTGTGTGAACTCTGTTGGCATCGGATGTTGATCTGGTGTTGATGGAATTTGGCATATTTTTATGCCAGGGCTTTATCTCTAATTTTTTGTTGGAGAGTTTGATCCTGGCTCAGGACGAACGCTGGCGGCGTGCTTAACACATGCAAGTCGAGCGGAAAGGCCCTTCGGGGTACTCGAGCGGCGAACGGGTGAGTAACACGTGAGTAACCTGCCCTAGGCTTTGGGATAACCCTCGGAAACGGGGGCTAATACCGGATATTCACTGCTGATCGCATGGTTGGTGGTGGAAAGTTTTTCGGCTTGGGATGGACTCGCGGCCTATCAGCTTGTTGGTGGGGTAATGGCCTACCAAGGCGACGACGGGTAGCCGGCCTGAGAGGGCGACCGGCCACACTGGGACTGAGACACGGCCCAGACTCCTACGGGAGGCAGCAGTGGGGAATATTGCACAATGGGCGGAAGCCTGATGCAGCGACGCCGCGTGAGGGATGACGGCCTTCGGGTTGTAAACCTCTTTCAGCAGGGACGAAGCGCAAGTGACGGTACCTGCAGAAGAAGCGCCGGCCAACTACGTGCCAGCAGCCGCGGTAAGACGTAGGGCGCGAGCGTTGTCCGGATTTATTGGGCGTAAAGAGCTCGTAGGCGGCTTGTCGCGTCGACTGTGAAATCCCATGGCTTAACTGTGGGTCTGCAGTCGATACGGGCAGGCTAGAGTTCGGTAGGGGAGACTGGAATTCCTGGTGTAGCGGTGAAATGCGCAGATATCAGGAGGAACACCGGTGGCGAAGGCGGGTCTCTGGGCCGATACTGACGCTGAGGAGCGAAAGCGTGGGGAGCGAACAGGATTAGATACCCTGGTAGTCCACGCTGTAAACGTTGGGCGCTAGGTGTGGGGGGCCTCTCCGGTTCTCTGTGCCGCAGCTAACGCATTAAGCGCCCCGCCTGGGGAGTACGGCCGCAAGGCTAAAACTCAAAGGAATTGACGGGGGCCCGCACAAGCGGCGGAGCATGCGGATTAATTCGATGCAACGCGAAGAACCTTACCTGGGTTTGACATCGCCGGAAATCTCGCAGAGATGCGGGGTCCTTCGGGGCCGGTGACAGGTGGTGCATGGCTGTCGTCAGCTCGTGTCGTGAGATGTTGGGTTAAGTCCCGCAACGAGCGCAACCCTCGTTCGATGTTGCCAGCGGGTTATGCCGGGGACTCATCGAAGACTGCCGGGGTCAACTCGGAGGAAGGTGGGGATGACGTCAAGTCATCATGCCCCTTATGTCCAGGGCTTCACGCATGCTACAATGGCCGGTACAATGGGCTGCGATACCGTGAGGTGGAGCGAATCCCAAAAAGCCGGTCTCAGTTCGGATCGGGGTCTGCAACTCGACCCCGTGAAGTCGGAGTCGCTAGTAATCGCAGATCAGCAACGCTGCGGTGAATACGTTCCCGGGCCTTGTACACACCGCCCGTCACGTCACGAAAGTCGGCAACACCCGAAGCCCATGGCCTAACCCCTTGTGGGAGGGAGTGGTCGAAGGTGGGGCTGGCGATTGGGACGAAGTCGTAACAAGGTAGCCGTACCGGAAGGTGCGGCTGGATCACCTCCTTTCTAAGGAGCACCTTCACACCGTTGGGTGTGTAAGGAGCCCGCGTCGCCCGAGTGTGGTGGCGGGGTGCTCATGTGGCGGAGACGCTGGCAGAAGTCATTGACCGTCTTGGTGCGGGTCTAGTACTGCTTGCTTTCGGGTGGGCGTGGAGGGATTCCGTGGTGGGGTTTGGTTGGTGGTGTTCAAGGCATCCTGTTGGGTCCTGAGGGAACAAGCCGCACTGTAGGTGGGGTTTGGTTTTCTTGGTCCAGGTACAGCCTGTCATCGCATACCGGTTCGGGCCTTCGGGTTTGGGTGTTTGGTGTGGTGGTTGTGGGTTGTGGGTTGGTTGTTTGTTGAGATTTGCATAGTGGACGCGAGCATCTTGTTTTTTGTGGTCAAGTTGTCAAGGGCGAACGGTGGATGCCTTGGCACCAGGAGCCGATGAAGGACGTGGGAGGCCGCGATAGGCCTGGGGGAGCTGTCAACCAAGCTGTGATCCCAGGGTGTCCGAATGGGGTAACCCGGCACCAGTTATGTGGTGTCACCTGCATCTGAATGCATAGGGTGCATGGAGGGAACGCGGGGAAGTGAAACATCTCAGTACCCGTAGGAAGAGAAAACAACATGTGATTCCGTGAGTAGTGGCGAGCGAAAGCGGATTTAGGCTAAACCGGTTGCGTGTGATACCTGTCAGGGGTTGCGTGGTCGGGGTTGTGGGACCTCACTCATCGGGCTGACACCCGGTGGAAGAGTTACAAAGTTTGCTGCTAGTTGAATGGTCTGGAAAGGCTGACCGTAGACGGTGATAGTCCGGTAGGCGAAAGCAGTAGACCTCTTGTGGGTGTTCCCGAGTAGCGGCGGACTCCTGAAATCTGCCGTGAATCTGCCAGGACCACCTGGTAAGCCTGAATACTTCCTGGTGACCGATAGCGGACGAGTACCGTGAGGGAATGGTGAAAAGTACCCCGGGAGGGGAGTGAAATAGTACCTGAAACCGTTCGCCTACAATCCGTCGGAGCTGAGCCTTTATTGGTGAGGTGACGGCGTGCCTTTTGAAGAATGAGCCTGCGAGTTAGTGGCATGTGGCGAGGTTAACCTGTGTGGGGTAGCCGTAGCGAAAGCGAGTCTGAATAGGGCGATTCAGTCGCGTGTCCTAGACCCGAAGCGGAGTGATCTAGCCATGGGCAGGCTGAAGCGCGGGTAAGACCGTGTGGAGGGCCGAACCCACCAACGTTGAAAAGTTGGGGGATGACCTGTGGTTAGGGGTGAAAGGCCAATCAAACTCCGTGATAGCTGGTTCTCCCCGAAATGCATTTAGGTGCAGCGTCGCGTGTTTCTTGCCGGAGGTAGAGCACTGGATGGTCTAGGGGGCCCACAAGCTTACCGAAATCAGCCAAACTCCGAATGCCGGTAAGTGAGAGCGCGGCAGTGAGACTGCGGGGGATAAGCTTCGTAGTCGAGAGGGAAACAGCCCAGATCACCAGCTAAGGCCCCTAAGCGTGTGCTAAGTGGAAAAGGATGTGGGGTCGCTTAGACAACCAGGAGGTTGGCTTAGAAGCAGCCACCCTTTAAAGAGTGCGTAATAGCTCACTGGTCAAGTGGTTCCGCGCCGACAATGTAGCGGGGCTCAAGTACACCGCCGAAGCTGTGGCATTCACATGGTACTCGGTAATGGTTTCCGAATCGTTATCCAGGTGTGTGGATGGGTAGGGGAGCGTCGTGTGGGGGGTGAAGCGGCACTGTGAGGTAGCCGTGGACGCCACACGAGTGAGAATGCAGGCATGAGTAGCGAAAGAAGGGTGAGAAACCCTTCCGCCGGATGACCAAGGGTTCCAGGGCCAGGCTATTCCGCCCTGGGTGAGTCGGGGCCTAAGGCGAGGCCGAGAGGCGTAGTCGATGGATAACGGGTTGATATTCCCGTACCCGCGAAGAAGCGACCATGATGAACCCATTTGCGCTAACCGTCCGCTTATGGGGATCCTTCGGGTGAACCGGACAGTGCGCGGGAACCTGGGTGGTAGTAGTCAAGCGATGGGGTGACGCAGGAAGGTAGCTGATCCCGGCCGGTGGTTGTGCCGGGGTAAGCGTGTAGGCCGTGCCATAGGTAAATCCGTGGCGCATGTGGCTGAGACGTGATGCCGAGCCGATTCAGGTGAAGTCAGTGATCCTATGCTGCCGAGAAAAGCCTCTAGCGAGTTTCGAGCGGCCCGTACCCCAAACCGACACAGGTGGTCAGGTAGAGAATACCGAGGCGATCGGGTGAACTGTGGTTAAGGAACTCGGCAAATTGCCCCCGTAACTTAGGGAGAAGGGGGGCCGGACGCGTGAAGCCCCTTGCGGGTGGAGCGTGGTATGGCCGCAGAGAGCAGGGGGAAGCGACTGTTTACTAAAAACACAGGTCCATGCGAAGTCGTAAGACGCTGTATATGGACTGACGCCTGCCCGGTGCTGGAACGTTAAGGGGACCGGTTAGTCTTTCGGGGCGAAGCTGAGAACTTAAGCGCCAGTAAACGGCGGTGGTAACTATAACCATCCTAAGGTAGCGAAATTCCTTGTCGGGTAAGTTCCGACCTGCACGAATGGCGTAACGACTTCCCCACTGTCTCAACCACAGGCCCGGCGAAATTGCATTACGAGTAAAGATGCTCGTTACGCGCGGCAGGACGGAAAGACCCCGGGACCTTTACTATAGCTTGACATTGGTATCCGAGTTCGATTGTGTAGGATAGGTGGGAGACTGTGAAGCTGGCACGCCAGTGTCGGTGGAGTCATTGTTGAAATACCACTCTGTTGGATTTGGGTATCTAACCTGGGCCCCTGATCGGGGTTGGGGACAGTGTCTGGTGGGTAGTTTAACTGGGGCGGTTGCCTCCCAAAATGTAACGGAGGCGCCCAAAGGTTCCCTCAGCCTGGTTGGCAATCAGGTGTTGAGTGTAAGTGTATAAGGGAGCTTGACTGTGAGACTGACGGGTCGAGCAGGGACGAAAGTCGGGACTAGTGATCCGGCACTTGCGTGTGGAAGCGGTGTCGCTCAACGGATAAAAGGTACCCCGGGGATAACAGGCTGATCTTCCCCAAGAGTCCATATCGACGGGATGGTTTGGCACCTCGATGTCGGCTCGTCGCATCCTGGGGCTGTAGCAGGTCCCAAGGGTTGGGCTGTTCGCCCATTAAAGCGGTACGCGAGCTGGGTTTAGAACGTCGTGAGACAGTTCGGTCCCTATCCGCCGCGCGCGTAGGATACTTGAGAAGGGCTGTCCCTAGTACGAGAGGACCGGGACGGACGAACCTCTGGTGTGCCAGTTGTTCCGCCAGGAGCACGGCTGGTTGGCTACGTTCGGGAGGGATAACCGCTGAAAGCATCTAAGCGGGAAGCCTGCTTCGAGATGAGGTGTCCCACCCCATGTGGGTTAAGGCCCCCAGTTAGATGACTGGGTTGATAGGCCAGAGCTGTAAGCGCAGTAATGTGTTGAGGTGACTGGTACTAATAGGCCGAGGACTTGACCTCAAAGAACATGATGTTGTGCGTCCACTATGTGAATCTGAGCCAACAACCAACAGTTTGTGTTGGGTGTGTTGGGTTTAGGGTTACGGCGGTTATGGCGGAGGGGAAACGCCCGGTTACATTCCGAACCCGGAAGCTAAGCCTTCCAGCGCCGATGGTACTGCACTCGGGAGGGTGTGGGAGAGTAGGACGCCGCCGGACATCTTCATGAGTTGAGGCCCACCCCGGGTAGGGGTGGGCCTCAACTGTGTGTGCCCGCTTCTTCGTGGAGCTGGGGCGCACCGTCGCGTTTCTCCCGCGATCGAGGGGGGAGGACCCCGGACGAGCGGTTCTCGTCGCGGACAGGGAGGATGTAGCTGTGAGTCAGGAACCCCGCGGTCGCGACCCGCGGTATCGGTCCCAGCGGGACGAAGGCGCCCCGGATCGCCGCGCGGACAGCGGGCGGGACGGTGGCGGCTACCGTGACCGCGACGACCGGCCGCGCCGTGAAGACGGCGGGGGCCAAGGCAGCGGCAACCGCGGCGACAGTCGGGGCTTCCCCCGGCGGGATCGCGACGACCGCCCGGGTTATCGGGATCGGGATGGCGGCGGCGGCCCTGGTGGCCGCGGTGGCCGACCGAGCACTCCCGGGCGTGGCGGCGACGCGGACCGTGGCGGTTACCGCGACCGTCGGGATTCGGACCGGCGAGACTCGCCGAGCCGCGGCGGCTACTCCGACCGTGGCGGCTCGGACCGTGGCGCTTCCGATCGTGGTGCTTCCGATCGTGGTGGCTCGGACCGTGGCGGCTACGGAGACCGGGGCGGCCGGCCCACCGGTCGCGACGGCGGTTACCGGCCGTCGAGCCGTGACGGAGACAACGGCCGTGGCGGCTCTGGCGGTTACCGCGGCGGCGACCGTGGTCCGCGGCGGGACGGCGATCAGCGCGGCTTCGGCGCCGGGGATCGTGGTCCGCGGCGCGAGGGCGGTTACGGGGCGGCGGGCCGTGGTGGCGACGACCGTGGTGGCGACCGTGGTCCCCGCCGCGAGGGCGGTTACGGACCCTCGAGCCGTGGCGGCGACGACCGGGGCGGTTTCCGTGGCCCCCGGCGCGATGGCGACCAGCGTGACTTCGGTGCGCGCGGCGGCGAGAGCCGCAGCGACTCTCCTGGTTATCGCGGTGGCGATCGTGGTCCGCGGCGCGAGGGCGGTTACGGGCAGCCGGGTCGTGGCGGCGACGATCGTGGTGGCTTCCGCGGTGGCGATCGTGGTCCGCGGCGCGAGGGCGGCTATGGACAGCCGGGTCGTGGCGGGGACGATCGTGGTGGCTTCCGTGGCGGCGATCGTGGTCCGCGGCGGGACGGCGATCAGCGCGGCTTCGGCGGTGGCGATCGTGGTGGCTTCCGCGGTGGTGACCGTGGTCCGCGGCGCGATGGCGATCAGCGCGGCTTCGGTGGCGGCGATCGTGGTCCGCGGCGCGAGGGCGGCTATGGGCAGCCGGGCCGCGGCGGCGACGATCGTGGTGGCTTCCGTGGCGGTGACCGTGGTCCGCGGCGCGATGGCGATCAGCGCGGCTTCGGTGGCGGCGATCGTGGCCCTCGGCGCGAAGGTGGCTACGCGCAGCCGGGCCGTGCGGGCGACGACCGGGGCGGTTTCCGCGGCCCGCGGCGCGACGGCGACCAGCGCGACTTCCGCGGCGGGGATCGCGACGCGCGTTCGCGCGACCGTGGCGGGTACGGGGACCGGAGCGGCTCCGGCGACCGGGGCTATCAGGGTGACCGGCCGCGCCGCGACGACGGGCCGCGCGGCTTCGACCGTGGCGGATCGGACCGGCGCGGCACCGACCAACGTGGCGGACCTCAGGACCGGCGCCCGTCTCGCGGCGACCGGCCGGATGCCGCGGACCGGCCGTACCGCGGCGGCACCGGCCGGCCCAGCGCCGGCGGTGGGTGGGATCGCGGCGAACGATCGGACGTCGCGCGTGCGGGCGACAGCCGCGACCGCGGCGAGCGGTCGGAGCGCGGCCCGCGCCGGGACGACCGCGGCTGGGACGGCCAGCGCGACCGGGACAGCCGGGGCGCGCGCGATTTCGACGACCGCGGCTACGCGGACAGGCGGGACGAGGGCGGCGTAGGGGCTGAGCGCGGTACCGGCGACGAGGCGTACGCCGAGACCGGTCGGGCGCCGGCGCTCACCGACGACATCGTGGCCACCGACCTGGCCGGTGAGGTGCGTGCCGAGCTGCTGTCCATGGCCCGGCCGATCGCCGACACCGTGGCGCGGCACCTGGTCGCGACCGGGAAGCTCATCGACGAGGACCCGGAGCTGGCGCTCGCTCACGCGGTGGCGGCGCGGCGGCTCGCGTCCCGGGTGGCGGCGGTGCGGGAGGCCGTAGGGCTGGCGGCGTATCACGCGGGGGAGTGGCAGACCGCGATCGGCGAGCTGCGCACCTACCACCGGATGAGTGGCGCGCAGACCCACCTCGCGGTGGTCGCGGACTGCGAGCGGGCGCTGGGCCGGCCCGAGCGGGCCGTGGACCTGTTCCGGGCGGCGGATCGCGCCAAGATGGATCCCGGTGAGGCGATCGAGCTGCTGATCGTCGCGTCGGGTGCGCGGGGCGACCTCGGCCAGCGGGACGCTTCCGTGGCGATGCTCCAGGTGCGCGAGTTGACCGCCGAACCGGCTGAGCCGTGGACGGCGCGCCTCCGTTACGCGTACGCGGACGCGCTGCTCGCCGCCGACCGGCGCGAGGAAGCGCGGGAGTGGTTCGCGCGCGCGGCCGAGGTCGACGAGGACGCCAGCACCGACGCCGCCGAGCGCCTGCTGGAGCTGGACGGCGTGGTGCTCGACGAAGCCGAAGACCTCGACGAAGCGCAAGACGAGGCCGAAGGCACCGCCGAGGATGCCGCCGGAGACCGCGGCGCCGACGACCGTGGCGACGAGCGAGCCGCCGCGGCCGAGGGCAGCGCCAACGACGCCGCCGAGGGCAGCGCCAACGACGCCGCCGAGGACGACGACTACGACGGGGACGACTACGACGACGAGGAAGAGGACGACTTCGACGACGACCTGGACGAGGACGACGACGACCAGGACGACGACGACCTTGACGAGAACCGCGGCGGCGAGGACGAAGACGACGACCTTGACGAGGACCGCGGCGGCGAGGACGACGAGGACGACGGCGACCGCGGCGGCGAGGACGACGACGACCTCGACAAGCACAGCGGCAGCCAGGCTGACGACCTCGACGAGGACGACGCCGACGAGGCCGACGACGACCTCGACGAGCACAGCGGCGACGAAGACGACGCTGACCCCGAACGCGCAGACGCCGAGGAGACGGGCGTCGACAAGACGGACGCCGTAGGCGATGCCGAAGACCGCGGCGCCGAGCGGGGCGACGAAGACGGTGACGACGAAGACCGTGGCGACGCGCACGTCGCCGCGGAGGGCAGCGCCACCGACGGCACCGACGAGGCCGACGTCAAGAAGACCGGCGACGGGAAGACTGTCGAGTCGTGAACGCGGGCAAGCGGCTGGTCGACGGATACGACCTGGTGATCTTCGACCTCGATGGGGTGATCTACCTCATCGACCACCCGATCCCGGGCGCCGTCGACGCGGTGACCGAACTGCACCGTGACGGCACCCGCTTGGCGTACGCGACGAACAACGCGTCCCGCCGCGCGGGTGAGGTCGCGACGCTGTTGACGGGTCTCGGCGTACCCGCGGAAGCCGGCGAGGTGCTCACCTCAGCTGGCGCGGCGGCGGCCGTGCTGGCGGAGCGGCTGCCGCCCGGTGCGCGGGTGCTCGTGGTGGGTGCCGAGGCGCTGCGCGCCGAGGTCCGGGACGCGGGCCTGGTGCCGGTGGCGCTGGCCGACGAGGCGCCGGTGGCGGTGGTGCAGGGGTACGGTCCGGAGGTCGGCTGGGCGCAGCTGGCGGAGGCGGCCGTGGCCGTGCGCGCCGGGGCGCTCTGGGTGGCGACCAACACCGACCGCACGCTGCCGAGCCCGCGGGGACCGTTGCCGGGCAACGGTTCGCTGGTCGCCGTGCTGCGCACCGCGCTCGACCGCGACCCGGATGTGGTGGTGGGCAAGCCGGAGCCGGCACTGTTCGCGACCGCGGCGCGGTTGACCGGCGCGCGGCGGCCGCTGGTGGTGGGCGACCGGCTGGACACCGACATCGAGGGCGCGAACCGGGCCAGTATGGACAGTCTGCTGGTGCTGACCGGCGTATCAGGCGCCGCGGAGCTCCTGGCCGCCCCGCCGGAGCGGCGCCCGACCTACGTGGCGGCTGACCTCAGTGGACTGTTCGAAGTGGATGACGCGGTCCGGGTGCCGGTCGAGGCGGCGGGCGGCTGGCAGGTGGCGGACGGGCGGCTGTCGGGCACCGGGTCGGCGCTCGACGCGCTGCGGCTGCTGTGCGGGGTGGCCTGGTCCGGTGGCGCGGCCGGCGCGGTGGTGCCGGACTCGCCGGCGGCCCGCGACGCCTGGCCCCCGTTGAGCTTGAACCCCCCATGATCAGGGCGTCCTTCAAGTCGCTATAACGACTTGATGGACGCCTTGATCATGGAAGGGGTTAGAGGAGCTTGCGCAGCTTCAGGAGGTCGAAGGGGCTGGCGCTGATCGAGACCCGCCGGGCGCCGAGGGCCCGGGCGAAGTCCAGCTTGCCCTGCACGAGGGCGACCAGGTCGTCGCTGGTGGTGGTCAGTTTGATCTTGGCCTTCGGGTCGTCGCCGTCGGCGATGTCGACCAGCCGACCGCCGGCCAGCCGGGCCCGGAAGGCCACGGCCAGGTCGGTGACCCGGCACACCAGGGTCCGGTCGAGGTCGAGCTGCTTGCGCACGTCGGCGGCGTTGGCCGCCAGCCGCGCCGCGAGCTGGTTCAGCGCCTCCCGGCACTCCGCCTCCGTCGCCACGATGCCTCCTCCGCCACGATGGTCCGCTGTCCCCGCTGCTCCGCCGCCGCGCTGCCGCTCCGCCGGCGAGGTCACGTCCGGCGCGGTCTCGTTCGGCACGCCGGTCCATCCGCACGGTACCCGACGGGATCACACCGACCGACCGGTAGCGTGAGCGGTGAATAATCCGCGATGACGGAAGGAACCGGGTATGGATGCCTGGCGGGCATATCTCGAGCTTGCCCTCGGCCTGACGGAGGCGTCGCGCAAGAAGGCGCAGAAGGCCGCGAAGCAGCTGGTCGGTAAGGGCGGTGCGACAGCCGGCCAGTTGCAGGCGATGGCGGAGGAGCTGGTGGCGACCAGCGCCGCCAACCGGGAGGCGCTGACCAAGCTGGTCCGCTTCGAGGTGGACCGGGCGCTGGGCAAGGTGGGGCTGGCCACCGCGGAGGAGGTCGCCGACCTGACCGCCCGGGTGCGCGAGCTGGAGGAGCAGCTGCGCACCGCCTCGGTGCCGGCCGAGCCGGCCGCCGCGACGGTGGCACCCACCAAGGCCCCGGCGAAGGCTGTCGGGAAGGCCCGTGTGAAGCCGGGGGCCAAGACGGCGCCGACCGTCGCGCCGACGCCGGAGGCCACCAAGGCGGCGGCCACGACGACCACCCCCGAGGCGGTCACCCCCGAGCTGGCAACCCCTGAGCCGGCAACCCCCGAGAAGAAGGCGGTCGCGAAGAAGACCGTGGCCAAGAAGACGGTCGCGAAGGTCGGCCCGCAGAAGGCCACGCTGCAGAAGGTCACCCCGACGGGGACGACCGGCCAGAAGGCGGCCGCCAAGAAGGCCGTGGGGAAGAAGGCGGTCGCGAAGAAGGCCACGCCGGGTGAGCCGGCGACGCCGCCGGCGGGCGGTGCGGAATGACGGCGCCGGTCCCCGGCCCGTACCGGCCGCCGGTGCCGGCGCCACCACCCACCCCACCGACCCCGCCGGCCACTTCGGACGGCTCGGGGCATCCGGCGGTCGACGCGGTGGTGCAGTCGCTGGCGAACGCGGCCAGCCTGCCGCTGCGGGAGCAGATCGACGCGTACGAGGCGGCGCACCGCACGCTCCAGGAGACGCTCGCCACCATCGACCAGGCCTGATGGCGAAGCGCACGCGGCTGGACGCCGAGCTGGTCCGGCGCGGCCTCGCCCGCTCGCGGGAGCAGGCGGCCGCGCTGGTCGAGGCGGGCCGGGTACAGGTCCGCGGCGTGCCGGCGCGCAAGGTCGCCGCGATGGTCGACCCCGCCGACGCGGTGCGGGTGGTCGGCGAGACCGTCGAGTACGTCTCGCGCGGCGGCCACAAGCTTGCCGGGGCGCTCGCCGCGTTCGGTCCGGAGGGGCTGACCGTCGACGGCAAGCGCTGCCTGGACGCCGGCGCCTCCACCGGCGGCTTCACCGACGTGCTGCTGCGGGCCGGTGCGGCCGAGGTGGTGGCGGTCGACGTCGGGTACGGCCAGCTGGCCTGGGGGCTGCGCACCGACCCTCGGGTACGGGTCTTCGAGCGCACCAATGTGCGTACCCTCGATCCGGAAGCCATCGGCGGACTGGTCGCGGTGACGGTGGCCGACCTGTCGTTCATCTCGTTGCGCCTGGTGTTGCCGGCCCTGGCCGGCTGCACCGCGCCGGACGGCGACCTGGCGCTGATGGTGAAGCCGCAGTTCGAGGTCGGCAAGGAGCGGGTCGGCGCCGGCGGCGTGGTGCGCGATCCGGCGCTGCGCGCCGAGGCGGTGCTGGACGTGGCCGCCGCCGCCCGCGCCCTCGGTCTCGGCGTCGCCGGGGTGGCCGCGAGTCCGCTGCCCGGGCCGAGCGGCAACGTGGAGTTCTTCCTCTGGCTGCGCGCGGGCGCGCCCGATGTGGACGAGGAGCGGGTGCGCACCGTGGTGGGCTCATGAGCCGGAGCGCGTTGCTGGTGACGCACACCGGCCGGCAGGACAGCACCGAACACGCCCGCACGGTGGCGGCGGACCTTATCGAGGCGGGTTTCGAGGTACGCGTGGTGGCCGACGAGGTGGCCGACCTCGGCCTGCCCGGCGTGGTGCCGGTGACCGGTCCCGGGGCGGCCGAGGGCGCCGAGGTGGTGTTCTCGCTCGGCGGCGACGGCACGTTCCTGCGAGCCGCCGAGCTGGCCCGGCCCGCGAAGGCGCCGCTGATCGGCATCAACCTGGGCCAGGTGGGCTTCCTCGCCGAGGCCGAGATCCAGGACCTGGATCAGGCGGTCCGGGACGTCGTCGCGCGGAACTACACAGTGGACGAGCGGCTGACCCTGGACGTGGTGGCCGAAGTGGACGGTGAGCGGATCGCCGAGTCCTGGGCGCTCAACGAGGTGAGTGTCGAAAAGGGACAGCGGGCGCACATGCTCGAGGTACTGGTCGATGTGGACGGTCGGAAGCTGTCCCGGTACGGCTGCGACGGCGTGGTGTGCGCGACCCCGACCGGCTCGACGGCGTACGCGTTCTCGGCCGGCGGCCCGGTGGTGTGGCCGGAGGTGGAGGCGCTGCTGCTGGTGCCGGTCAGCGCGCACGCGCTCTTCAGCCGGCCGCTGGTGACCGCGCCCACGTCCACGTTCGTGATCACCGTGGACCCCTATACGAGATTCGCCGCGCTGTGCTGCGACGGGCGGCGGGTGTTCGACCTGCCGCCGGGCGCGCGGGTCACGGTGCGGCGCGGTGCGCTGCCGGTGCGTATCGTCCGGCTGGATTCCGACCCGTTCACCGACCGGCTGGTCGCGAAGTTCGCCCTGCCGGTGGAGGGCTGGCGCGGCGGCCGCCGCTGACCCTTCCTCATGATCAAGGCGTGCCACAAGTCGTTGTTAAGAACATAGTGGACCCAGGTTTAGAATGCCGGGG
>JBBEWH010000173.1:0-1933 GCA_037414955.1 Actinomycetes bacterium KLBMP 9797 | reverse complement strand
ACTCACCACGGCCACAACCATCGCTACAACACCCCTGGCGGCACGCCTTGATCATGAGAGTGGGGCGTGCCTGGGTGGTCAAGTGTCGGCCGGTCCCACTACTGTCTGGTGGCGTGCTGGAAGAGCTTCGCATCACCGGCCTCGGGGTCATCGACGACACCACGCTGCCGCTCACCGGTGGGATGAATGTCATCACCGGCGAGACCGGCGCCGGCAAGACGATGGTCGTCACCGGCCTCGGCTTGCTCTTCGGCGGGCGCGCCGACGCCGGCCGGGTGCGCGCCGACCCGGGGCGGGCCGTGGTCGAGGGGCGGCTCCGGCTGAAGGGCGCGGCGGCGACCGCGGTGCACGCCCGGGTGGCCGACGCGGGCGCGGAGCCCGACGACGACGGCACGGTGCTGCTGAGCCGCACGGTCACCGCCGAGGGGCGGTCCCGGGCGCACGTGGGCGGCCGGGGGGCGCCGGTGTCGCTGCTCGCCGACGTGGGTGAGCAGGCGGTCGCCGTGCACGGGCAGTCCGACCAGCTGCGGCTGCTGCGCCCGGCCGAGCAGCGGGCCGCGCTCGACCGGTTCGCTGGCCCGGACCACGAGAAGCTGCTGGACACGTTCCGCGAGGCGTACGGGCAGTGGCGCCAGGTCGAGGACGACCTGGCCGACCGGCGGCGCAACGCCCGGCAGCGCAACCAGGAGGCCGACCTGCTGCGGCTCGGCCTCGACGAGATCACCCGGGTCGACCCGCAGCCCGGCGAGGACGACGACCTGAAGGCGGAGGTCCAGCGGCTGGAGCACGCCGAAGGGCTGCGCACGGCGGCCGCGCTGGCCTACCAGTCGGTGGCCAGCGGCGCGGAGGCCACCGACGAGGCGCCCGACGCGACCAGCCTGCTCGGCGCGGCCCGGCGCACGCTGGAGGCGCAGGCCACCGTGGACAGCAAGCTCGGTGACCTGGCGGTGCGCCTGGAAGAGGCGGCCACCCTGGTCGGCGACGTGGCGGCGGAGCTGTCGGCCTATCTGGACGGGCTGGACGCCGACCCGGCGCGGCTCGAGGCGATCTACGAGCGGCGGGCCGAGCTGCGCGGCCTGACCCGGAAGTACGCGGACGATGTCGACGGCGTGATCGCGTGGGCGGAGCGGGCCCGCGAGCGGCTGTCCGAGCTGGACACCTCCGACGAGGTGCTGGAGGAGCTCGATCGGGAGCGGCAGCGGCTGGCGGCGCAGGTGACCGAGCTGGCCGGGCGGCTGACCGCCGCGCGCCAGGAGGCCGCCGGCCGGTTCGCCGAGCAGGTGACCACCGAGCTGGGCGGCCTGGCCATGCCGCACGCCCGGATCGAGGTGGCCGTGGTGCCGCGCGACGTCGGGCCGGACGGCGCCGACGAGGTGGAGCTGCGGCTGCTGGCCCACCCGGGCGCGCCGGCGTTGCCCTTGCAGCGCGGGGCGTCCGGCGGCGAGCTGTCCCGGGTGATGCTCGCGATCGAGGTGGTGTTCGCCGGCGCCGGCGGGCCGCCCACGCTGGTCTTCGACGAGGTCGACGCCGGCGTCGGCGGTCAGGCCGCGGTCGAGATCGGCAAGCGGCTGGCCCGGCTGGCGCGCAGCCACCAGGTGCTCGTGGTGACGCACCTGCCGCAGGTCGCGGCGTTCGCCGACCGGCACCTCGTGGTGGCCAAGGACACCGGCGGCGCGGTGACGACCAGCGGGGTGCGGGTCGTCGAGGACACCGAGCGGGCGCGCGAGCTGGCCCGCATGCTCGCCGGCCTGCCCGACTCCGACCTCGGCATCGCCCACGCCGAGGAGCTGCTGGCCGTCGCGGCCCGCGAGAAGCGCTAGCGCCCTGGCGCGAAGCGCTAGACGTCCCCAGCGCGAAGCGCCAGCGCCCTCATGATCAAGGCGTCCCTCATGTCGTTCTAACGACATGAGGGGCGCCGGGTTACTTTGGGGGG
>JBBEWH010000172.1:0-11055 GCA_037414955.1 Actinomycetes bacterium KLBMP 9797 | reverse complement strand
AATCCCGCCGCCCCTAATGATTTTAAAACGTAAGGCGCGACGCCTTGATCATGAGGGTCGAGTGACGCCAGTCACATGGGTTGAGTGGAGGCCCAGGTCAGGCGCGTCGCGGCAGGAAAAACTTTGTCGCGCATGCCACGATGGTCACGATGCGTCTACCCACCTTGCGCCGGACCCGGAGCGCGGAACCGGGCACGATCACCGGCACCGCGCGCCTGGATCGCCGGACCAAGCGTCTGGTGGGTCGCCTGCGCCCCGGTGACATCGCGGTGATCGACCACGTCGACCTGGACCGGGTCGCGGCCGACTCACTGGTGGCGGTCGGTGTCGCGGCGGTGCTCAACGCGAAGCCGTCCGTCTCCGGGCGATACCCCAATCTCGGCCCCGAGGTGCTGGTGAAGGCCGGCATCCCGCTGGTCGACGACCTGGGCGAAGACATCTTCGAGCGGATCCGCGAGGGCGACCAGGTCCGCGTCGAGGGGAACACGATCTTCATCGGCACCGAGCCGGTGGCGCCCGGCGTGCGACAGGACGCGGAGACCGTCGCGAAGGCGATGGCCGATGCCCGCGAGGGCCTGTCGGTGCAGCTGGAGGCGTTCGCCGCCAACACGATGGAATATCTCAAGCAGGAGCGCGACCTGCTGCTCGACGGCGTCGGCGTGCCTGACATCGAGACCCAGATCAGCGGCCGGCACTGCCTCATCGTGGTGCGCGGCTACGACTACAAGGCCGACCTGGAAGTGCTCCGGCCGTATATCCGGGAGTTCAAGCCGGTGCTCATCGGCGTCGACGGCGGCGCCGACGCGCTGGTCGAGGCCGGCTACACGCCCGACATCATCATCGGCGACATGGATTCGGTCACCGACGACGTGCTGCGCTGCGGCGGCGAGGTCGTCGTGCACGCCTACCCGGACGGGCGGGCGCCCGGCCTGGCCCGGGTGCAGCAGCTCGGCATCCCGGCGATCACCTTCCCGGCCGCGGCCACCAGCGAAGACCTGGCGATGCTGCTGGCCGACGAGAAGGGCGCCTCACTGCTCGTGGCGGTGGGCACGCACGCGACCCTGGTCGAGTTCCTCGACAAGGGCCGCGGCGGCATGGCCTCGACGTTCCTCACCCGGTTGAAGGTGGGCGGCAAGCTGGTCGACGCCAAGGGCGTCAGCCGGCTCTACCGGCAGAGCATCTCCGGCTCGTCGCTGCTGCTGCTGGTGCTGTCCGCGGTGGCGGCGATGACGTCGGCGGTGGCGGTCTCCACGGTGGGTAAGGCCTACCTCGCTGTGGCCTCGGAGTGGTGGGACAATTTGGTGTTCCAACTCGGGCAGCTTTTCTGACGGGGCGGTAGGTGTGATCAACTTTCGGTACCACGTGGTGTCGCTGACCGCCGTGTTCCTGGCGTTGGCCATCGGGCTGGTGGTGGGCACGGCCGCGCTGAACGGGCCGGTCGCCGACTCGCTCAAGGATCGGGTGAACGCGCTCGGTAAGGACAACCGCCAGCTCCGCGAGACGGTCAGCAGCCTCCAGGAGGAGGCCAACCGCGAGGAAGACTTCGCGACCGAGGGCGCGGCCTACATGCTGGCCGGCAAGCTCGCGGCGCGTCGGGTCGCGATCGTCACCATGCCGAGCGGCCGCGACAACGCGGAAAACGTGATGAAGATGCTGGGGGTGGCCGGTGCGACCATCACCGGCCGCATCGACATCCAGGACAAGTTCGTCAATCCGGACAACAGCGTCGAGCTGCTCGACCTCGCCGACCAGGCGTCCCAGCCGACGATCCCGCTGAGCGGGCTGCCGGCCAACAGCGACGGCATCGAGACCTCCAGCGCCCTGCTCGCCAGCGCGCTGCTCGACCGGCCGACCGCCGCGGCCCCGGTGGCGGCCAACGACCTGCGGGCGCTGCTGGCGGCGTACACGTCGGCGGGATATATCGGCGTCGAAGACAAGGTGACCGGCCCGGCCGAGGTGGTCGTGGTGGTCTCCGGGCAGCCGCACACCGACAGCGAGTCGGTGAAGAAGGACGAGGCGGTCGTCACCGTCACCGTCCAGTTCGACCGGATCGGCAAGGTCGTCGTGTCCGGCGTCGGCGCCACCGACGGCAACCTGGTGGCGGCCGTCCGCGGCGACCCCACGCTGTCCAAGACCATCTCCACGGTCGACAACGGCAACACCACCCAGGGTCAGATCGTCACCACCCTCGCCGTGTGGGAGCAGCTGGTGAAGGGCACGGTCGGGCAGTACGGCTTGGCGGCCGGCAACACCTCGCTGATGCCGAAGCAGGACCAGTGAGGCGGACGCTCGCGTTCGCCGCCGGCGCGCTGGCGGCGCGCGCGGCGCTGCGCGCCCTCGGCTCACCCGAGCCGCTGCGCCGCACCAACTTCCGCGGCCGCACGGTCACGCTCGCGGGTGGGCCGGCCCTGGCCGCCGGCGCGTCGATCGCCGCGGCCGCCGGAGCGCCGAGTCCGGCCGCGGCCGCGGCGGCACTCACCGCCGGTCTCGGGTCCGGCGCGGTCGGCCTGTACGACGATGTGGTCGGCGCCCGACCGGAGCAGAAGACGGCCAAGGGGTTCGCCGGCCACCTGGCCGCCCTGCGCGAGGGGCGGGTCACCAGTGGCCTCGTCAAGGTGGCGGGGGTGGGCGCGGCCGGGCTCGCCGCGTCCGCGCTGCTCGCCGCCGACCCGGGGCGCCGCCGCCCGGCCAGCCGCGCCGGCAAGGTCGCCGACGTGCTGCTCGGCGCGGGCGTGATCGCGGGCACCGCCAACCTGCTCAACCTCTTCGACCTGCGCCCCGGCCGCGCCCTCAAGGCCGGCGCCCTCCTCGCCACCCCCCTCCTCACCCCGCGCCACACCCCCATGATCAAGGCGTCCCTCAAGTCGTTAGAACGACGTGAAGGACGCCTTGATCATGGGGGTATTGCCGCGGGGGCGCTTGGTGCGGCGGCGGCGGTGCTTCCCGACGACCTGGGGGAGCGGGTGATGCTCGGCGACTGCGGTGCGAACGCGTACGGTGCGCTGCTGGGCGTCGCGCTCGCGGCCCGCACCGGTCCGGTGGGCCGGGCCGCCGCGCTCGCGGGCCTCGTGGCGCTCACCGCGGCCAGCGAGAAGGTCTCGTTCACCGCCGTCATCGCGCGCACCCCGGGCCTGCGCGAGCTGGACGCGCTTGGCCGGCAGACCTAGAGCTTGGTGGTAGAGAGCCCCCGGATGACCGTTGATCGAGGCCTTATCGTCGCTCTCTCTCGGCGATCGAGGTCTTGTCGTCGCGACTTGATCTCCAAACCACGACGATATGCCCTCGATCAACGGGGGAGAGCGACGGTAAGGCCTCGATCGGCGGGGGAGAGCGGCGATCGGGCCTCGATCGGCGGGCGATGGCCGGGCCACCTGCGTGCACCGCGTGACTGGAGTGGGCGCGGCGATCTGCGCGCGCCGAGCGGCCGGCGGGCGGTCGGCGGTCTGCGTGCGCTGAGCGGCCGGCGGGCGGTCGGCGGTCTGCGCCGGGTTCGCGGGAATCCGCGTGAGAGCCCGCGGGACCTGTCCATGATCAAGGCGTCTCTCACGTTGTTAGAACTACTTGAGGGACGCCTTGATCATGGGGGAAGGGGGCGCTGAGGTGCGCGCCGCCACGGGGCGGATCGCTGGGGCCGCGGCGCTGATCGCGGTGCTCACCGTGGCCAGCCGGCTCGCCGGGTTCGCGCGGACTGGGGTGTTCACCTGGCTGTTGGCCGAGACGCGGCTCGGTGACATCTACGTCGCGGCGAACACCGTGCCCAACATCGTCTTCGAGATCGTGGCGGGTGGGGCGCTCGCCAGTCTCGTCGTACCCCTGCTGGCCGGCGCGGTCGAGCGGGGCGACCGGGCCGCGGTGTCGGCCACCGCGTCGGCGCTGCTGACCTGGACCCTGACCCTGCTGGTGCCGCTCGCGGCGCTGGTCGCGCTGCTGGCCGGGCCGATCGTGACCGGCCTCGCTCCCCAGGCTGACCCGGCGCAGCTGGCGGCGGGAGAGCGGATGCTGCGGGTGTTCGCGCCGCAGCTGCCGCTGTACGGGATCGGCATCGTGCTCACCGGCGTGTTGCAGGCGCACCGGCGGTTCGCGTGGCCGGTGCTGGCGCCGCTGCTGTCCAGCGTGACGGTGATCGGCGCGTACCTGCTGTTCGGCGTCCTGGAGGGACGACGCGCCGACGTGCCCGCCGTGGGTCGCGCCGGCGAGCTGGTGCTGTCGGTCGGCACCACGCTCGGCGTGGTGGTGCTCTCGCTGTGCCTGCTGGTCCCGGTGAGCCGGCTGGGGTTGCGGCTGCGCCCGGCGTACCGGTTCGCGCCGGACACCCGGCGCGCGGTGGGTGGGCTGGCCGTGGCCGGTGCGGTGACCGTCGGCGCGCAACAGGTGGCGCTGGTGATCGCGCTGCGGCTGGTGCTCGGCGGGCCGGAGGGCGGCGCGGTCGTCTTCCAGCTGGCCCAGACGATCTACCTGCTGCCGTGGGCGGTCCTGGCGGTGCCGCTCGCCACGGCGGCGTACCCCGCCCTGGCCGCCGCCCGCGCGGCCGACGACCCGGACCGGTACCAGCGGACCCTCGCCCGGGCGACGCGGGGGGTGGTCCTGCTGAGCTGCCTCGGCGCCGCCGCGCTGGTCGCGGTGGCCGGGCCGGTCGCGCGGTTCTTCGACGTGCCGGGCGCGGCCGACGGCATCGCGGGGTTCGCGCCCGGCCTCCTCGGCTACGGGCTGTTCGCGGTGCTCACCCGGGCCCTGTACGCGCACGGCGCCCCGGGTCCGGCCGCGGCCGCCACGGCCGCCGGCTGGCTGTGCGCGGCGTGCGCGGCGCTCGGGCTGGCCGCGGGGCTCGCGGACGACCAGCGGGTACTGGCGATCACGTTGGGTAACTCGGTGGGTATGACGGTGCTGGGTGCGCTGCTGGTGGCCGTCGTGGTGCGGCGGGCCGGCCGGGCGGCGCTCGCCGGGCTGCCGCGCGCCGCCCTGGCGGGCGTGCTCGCCGGCGGTGCGGCGGCGGGCGCCGGCTGGCTGGTCACCCGCTGGACCGGTACCCCGGGTGACGGCGGGGCGGTACTCCAGGGCATGCTGTCCGGGGTCGCCGTCGGTGTGGTGTTCCTCGCGGTCGCGTACCCGCTGGACCGGCACGACCTGCGGGCTCTGGTAGGTAGGAGGGCACGGTGAGTGAATTCGACGGCGCGGTCGCGCTGGTGCTGGCGTCCAGCACCGGCGGCATCGGGCAGCACGTCGCCTCGCTCGCCCGTGGCCTGGTGGCCGGCGGCGCCACCGTCACCGTGTGCGGCCCGCCCGACACCGAGGAGCGGTTCCACTTCACGGCGACCGGCGCCCGGTTCGCGGCCGTGGAGATCCCGCCCAACCCCCGACTCACCGACGCCCGGGCGATCGGCGCGCTGCGCCGCGCGATCGGCCCGGTCGACGTCGTGCACGCGCACGGCCTGCGCGCCGGCTTCGTCGCCGCGCTCGTGCGGCCCCGCCCGCCGCTCGTCGTGACCTGGCACAACGCGATGCTCGCCGGCGGGCTGAAGGGCGCCGCGTCCCGGGTGCTCGAACGGGTGGTCGCGCGGGCCGCCCGGGTCACCCTGGGCGCGTCGGACGACCTGGTGGCGCGCGCCGTCCACGTGGGCGCGCGGGACGCCCGGCTGTCGCCGGTCGCCGCGCCGCTGCTGCCGCCGCCCCGGCGCAGCCGCGCCGCCGTGCGCGCCGAGTTCGCCGTCGAGGCCGACCGGCCGCTGGTGCTCTCGGTGGGGCGGCTGCACCCGCAGAAGCGGTACGACATCCTCGTGGACGCCGCCGCCCGGTGGCGCGCGCTGGACCCGGCGCCGGCCGTCGTGGTCGCCGGCACCGGCCCGGCATACCTGCCGCTGGCCGCGCACATCTCCGCCGCCCGCGCCCCGGTCACCCTGCTCGGGCACCGCGACGACGTGTCCGACCTGCTCGCCGGCGCCGACGTGGCCGTCGTGACCAGCGACTGGGAGGCGCGCCAGCTCTTCGCGCAGGAGGCGCTGCGGGCCGGGGTACCGCTGGTCGCCACCGCCGTCGGCGGGCTGCCCGGCCTGGTCGGCGACGCCGCGCGGCTGGTGCCGGCCGGCGACGTCGACGCGATCGACGCGGCCGTGCGGGAGCTGCTCGCCGACCCGGAGGTGCGCGCCGACTACGCCCGGCGCGGACCGGCGCGGGCCGCGACCTGGCCGACCGAGGAGGACACCGTCGCGGCCGTCCGGGCCGTTTACGCCGAGGTTGGGGCGTGAGGCGGTTCGGCTCCGCCGCCCTGGCCATGTTCGCCGCCGCCCTGGCCATGTTCGCGGCCGCCCTAGCCACGTTCGCGGTGCTGTGGCCGGCGAACCCGGCGGCGGCCGCGCCCGCGTCCCCGCCGCCGACCGTCGACTACGTGTTCGTCGCGGGCGTGGCCGGGCTGCGCTGGGAGGACGTCAGCGCGGACGGCACCCCCACGCTGTGGGCGATGGCCGAGCGCGGCTCGATCGGGTCGCTGTCGGTGCGCTCGGCGGTCGAGCCGACCTGCCCGCTGGACGGCTGGGTCACGTTCGGCGCCGGCAACCGCGCGGCGTGGGCCACCGGCGCCCCGGCGCAGACGCCGTCGCTCGGGTGCGCCACCCCCACGGTCACCGTGGAGCGGCCGGACGGCATCGGCGCCTACCTGCCGCAGCTGCGCGACGTGGTGCGCTACAACCAGGACCAGCTGCCGTACGACGCGACGCCGGGTGCCCTCGCCGAGGCGGTGCGCTGCACGGTCGCCGTGGGCACCGGCGCGGCGGTGGCGGCGGCCCGGCCGTACGGGCGGGTCGACCGGTACGAGCCGACGCTGCCGGCGGACCCCACCGGCCTGCTGGACGACTGCCGGCTCGGCATCATCGACCTGGGCACGGTCGCCGGGACGCAGCCGGCGCAGCGGCGCGTCGAGGCGCGCCAGGCCGATCAGGCGCTCGCCGCGCTGCTGGCCGCCCGACCGGCGGACTCGCTGGTGATCGTCGCCGGCCTGTCCGACACCGACCGCACCAACCGGCTGCACGTCGCGATCGCCGACGGGCCCGGCTGGGAGGGCGGCTGGCTCACCTCGGCCAGCACCGGCCGCGACGGATACCTCCAGCTCGTCGACCTGGCGCCGACGGCGCTCGCCGCGCTCGGCCGCGAGCTGCCGGAGCGGGTGTTCGGCGGGCAGCCGGCGCGCACGGTGCCCGGGCGGCCCGCCGAACTGGACGTGGCGGTGACCCAGCCGGCGGACGCCGACCGCGAGGCGGGCGCCCAGCGCGCGGTCGCCACCTGGTTCTTCGGCCTGCTCGCGGCCGCGCAGTGCGCCCTCGCGCTGGCGGTGGTGCCGCTGCTGCGCCGCGCCCGCCGGCACGCCGGCCCGAGCCAGGAGCGCTTCCCGTGGCGGCCGCGCTGGCTGGGCGGCCACACCGGGCAGGGGCCGGCGCCGGTACCGCGCCGGGTGGTCACCGCCGTCGAGGTCGCGCTGGTCGCCGCGGCGCTGGCGATCCCGGCGGCCCTGGTCGCCGACGCGGTGCCCTGGTGGCGGGCCGACCAGCCGGGCCTGGTCTTCGCCGTGGTCACGGTGGCGCTGCTGGCCGCCGGCACCGCCGCGGTCCGGTTCGCCCGGCCGTACCGGGCCACTCTCGGCCCGCTGGCGCTGGTCGCCCTGATCGCCGCCACCGTCGTCGCCTTCGACGTGCTCACCGGCGCGCGCCTGCAGCTCAACGGCGTGGCCGGGTACTCGGCGCTGACCGGCAGCCGGTACGCCGGGCTGGGCCGGGTGGGGCTCGGCGTGTTCGTCGCCGGCACGCTGCTGGTGGCCGGCTGCCTGGCGCAGCGGCTGCGGCGCACCTGGCGGCCGTACGTGTTCGGGATCGTCGGCGGCGCCGGCGTGCTGCTGGTCGGCAGCCCCTACCTGGGCGCCGACGCGGTCGGCGCGATCGCGCTCACCGCCGGCGTGTGCATCGCGGCGGCGATCAGCACCGGCGGCTGGCTGACGTTCGCCCGGCTGGCCTGGGCGACGCTCGCCGGGCTGGCGGTGACCGCCGGGTTCGCGCTGTTCGACCTGAGCCGTCCGGACGCCGAGCGGGACCGGTTGGGGCGGTTCCTCACCGCGCTCGGCGACGGCACCGGGGGCCGCGCCGTGCAGCGGGCCGCCGCGTCCAGTTTCAGCGCCCTGGACGGCCCGCTGACGGTCCTGGCGGTCGCCGGCCTGGTGCTGGTGTGGTTCGCGCTGCTGCGGCCCTGGGGCGGGCTCAAGCGGCTGTTCGGGCTGTACCCGGCGATCCGGGCGGCGATGGTCGGCATCGCCACGGCCGCGCTGATCGGCGGCCTGCTGGGCGGGTCGGGGCTGGACGTGGCCGGTGCGGTGGCCGCGCTGACGGTACCGATGGCGGCCCTCGCGGCCCTGCGCGTCCTCGACCACGCCTCGGACCGGACCGTCCCGCCGGTCCTGGAGACGGTCTCCTAGCAGGCCGGGCGTGCGTTCCCAGGGGATGGTGTTAGGGTGGAATCCCGTGGATCGCGCGATTCATTTTTGGAAGCAGTGGGTGGCGCGGGTCGCATGACCAGACCGACGACCACGGGAGCACACCTTGGCCCCATCAGCCCGGACGACCCGGCACATCTTCGTCACGGGAGGCGTCGCCTCCTCGCTGGGTAAGGGCCTCACCGCCTCCAGCCTCGGCAATCTCCTGACCGCGCGCGGGCTGCGGGTCGTGATGCAGAAACTCGACCCGTACCTGAACGTCGACCCCGGCACGATGAACCCGTTCCAGCACGGCGAGGTGTTCGTCACCGACGACGGCGCCGAGACCGACCTCGACGTCGGCCACTACGAGCGGTTCCTCGACCGCGACCTGTCCGCGAAGGCCAACGTGACCACCGGCCAGATCTACTCGGCGGTGATCGCGAAGGAGCGGCGCGGCGAATACCTCGGCGACACCGTGCAGGTCATCCCGCACATCACCGACGAGATCAAATCCCGGATCTTCGCGATGGCCGCCCCCGACGAGGACGGCCGCACGCCCGACGTGGTGATCACCGAGGTCGGCGGCACCGTCGGCGACATCGAGTCGCTGCCGTTCCTGGAGGCGATCCGCCAGGTGCGCCACGAGATCGGCCGGGACAACTGCTTCTACCTGCACGTGTCGCTGGTGCCCTACCTCGCTCCCTCCGGCGAGCTCAAGACCAAGCCGACCCAGCACTCGGTGGCGCAGCTGCGCAACATCGGCATCCAGCCGGACGCGCTGGTCTGCCGCTCCGACCGGGAGATCCCGGACAAGCTGAAGCACAAGCTGTCGCTGTACTGCGACGTCGACCGGGAGGCCGTCATCGCCGCCCCGGACGCGCCGAGCATCTACGACATCCCCAAGGTGCTGCACCGGGAGGGCCTGGACGCCTACGTGGTGCGCCGGCTCAACCTCAGCTTCCGCGACGTCGACTGGACCAGCTGGGACGACCTGCTGGACCGGGTGCACCGGCCGCACCACACGATCACCGTGGCGCTGGTCGGCAAGTACGTCGACCTGCCCGACGCGTACCTGTCGGTGAGCGAGGCGATCCGCGCCGCCGGGTTCGGCCACCGCGCGCGCGTCGAGCTGCGCTGGGTGCCCAGCGACGAGTGCGTCAGCCCCACCGGCGCGGCCGCCGCCCTGGCGGGCGTCGACGGCATCGTCATCCCGGGCGGGTTCGGCGTCCGCGGCATCGAGGGCAAGATCGGGGCCAGCCGGTACGCCCGGGAGAACGGCATCCCGATCCTCGGGCTCTGCCTCGGCCTGCAGTGCATGACCATCGAGGTGGCCCGGCACGCGGGCGGCCTCGAGGGCGCCAACTCGACCGAGTTCGACGAGCAGGCCGTGCACGCGGTCATCGCCACCATGGCCGACCAGGAGGACATCGTCGCCGGCAAGGGCGACCTGGGCGGCACGATGCGGCTCGGCGCCTACCCCGCTCGCCTCGCCGACGGCTCGCTGGTCGCGAAGGCGTACGGCACCGACGAGGTCAGCGAGCGGCACCGGCACCGGTACGAGGTCAACAACGCGTACCGGGAGGCGCTGACGGCGGCCGGGCTGCGCATCTCCGGCACCTCGCCGGACGGGCGGCTGGTCGAGTTCGTCGAGCTGGACCCGGCCGTGCACCCGTTCTTCGTGGCGACCCAGGCGCATCCCGAGCTGAAGAGCCGGCCCACCCGGCCGCACCCGCTGTTCAGCGCGTTCGTGGGCGCCGCGGTCGCGTACTCGCAGGCCGACCAGCTGCCGGTGGAGCTGCCGCCGCCCGCGCGGAAGCCCGCGCGAAACGCCCGGCCTGCCGCGTCGGCCAAGGCCACGACGTCGTCGTGAACCTCGCCGATCTTGCATTTATCAGGTTCCACATCGGGCGAATGGGCATGACGAGTGCAAGATCGGCGGTGTTGTCGTGACGGCGACCTTTGAGGTGCGGGCGCGGCATGAGCGGTTTCGTGGGTTCATGTTTGATGTCGTTAGCGATGAAGTTGCCATGCCGGGTGGGGGGGTCGCGCAGCGGGATTACATCCGGCACATCGGTGCGGTGGGCGTGGTCGCGGTCGACGAGCGGGACCGGGTGGTCCTGGTCCGGCAGTACCGGCACCCGCTCGGCCGGGCGCTGTGGGAGCTGCCGGCCGGGCTGCGCGACGTCGACGGGGAGGACCTGGCCGCGACCGCGCGGCGCGAGCTGGCCGAGGAGGCCGACCTGGTGGCCGGTCGGCTCGACCTGCTCGTCGACCTGCACACGTCGCCGGGCTGCTCCAACGAGATGATCCGGCTGTTCCTGGCGCGCGACCTGACGCCGGTGCCGGACGCGGAGCGGCACGAGCGGCACGACGAGGAGGCCGGCCTGACGGTGGCCTGGTACGACCTGGACGAGGCGATCGGCCTGATCTTCGCGGGTGAGATGACGAACGGCCCCGCCGTGGCCGGCCTGCTCGCCGCCGCCCACGCCCGCACCGCCAACTGGACCACGCTCCGCCCCATCACCACCCCCCTCCCATGATCAAGGCGTCCCTCAAGTAGTGATAACGACATTAGGGTCCCCAAGATAATTGTGTGTGAGGGG
>JBBEWH010000171.1:0-16474 GCA_037414955.1 Actinomycetes bacterium KLBMP 9797 | reverse complement strand
ACCCCCCCACCCCCCCCCCCCACCAATCACCAGGGCGACTTCAAGGTCGTTAGAACGACTTGAGGCACGCCTTGATCATGGTGAGTGAGGCGGAGGTCAGGAGTCGCGCAGCGGGCGGCCCTGGCCGTCGACACCGCCGTTGACCAGGATCAGGATGCCGTCGATGAAACCCCAGATGCCGCCGATGCCGCAGGTGACGATCGTCACCACGAGCTGGAGCACGCCGATCTTCGTGTGGCCCATGTAGAACCGGCCAACGCCGAACCCGCCCAGGAAGATGCCGAGAAGGCCGGCGACGAGCTTGGTCTTGTCAGAGACGCCGCCCGGGTACTGCTGTGGATATGGAGTGGTCATGAGGCGCCACCATAGTGATCACAGTGTGTGGTGGTGGGGCAGGTGTCCACCATGTGGGACACTTGAGGGGTAAACAATGCCCTAACTGTTATGGCGCGCGCTGCGGCTAGGGTGCTGGTGATCGTGGGGCAACGGGGCCTCGCGATAGCGGAAAGAGGCAGACGTGAAGGTCGGAATCCCCCGCGAGGTGAAGAACCACGAGTACCGGGTGGCGATTACCCCGGCGGGTGTCAACGAGTTCGTGCGCGGCGGCCACGAGGTGTATGTCGAGTCCGGCGCGGGCCTCGGGTCCTCGATCACGGACGGCGAGTTCGCCACGGCGGGCGCGCACATCCTGGCCACGGCCGACGACGTGTGGGGCGCCGCCGAGCTGGTGCTCAAGGTCAAGGAGCCGGTCGCGGAGGAGCACCACCGGATGCGGCCCGGGCAGGTCCTGTTCACGTACCTGCACCTCGCCGCGTCCAAGGAGTGCACCGACGCGCTGCTGGACCGCCGGGTCACCGGCATCGCGTACGAGACGGTGGAGACCGCCGACAAGGCGTTGCCGCTGCTCGCCCCGATGTCCGAGGTGGCGGGCCGGCTGGCGCCGCAGGTGGGCGCCTACCACCTGATGCGGCAGGGCGGCGGTCGCGGCGTGCTGATGGGCGGCGTCTCCGGCGTGTACGCGGCGAAGGTGGTCGTGATCGGCGCCGGCGTCTCCGGCATGAACGCCGCCGCCATCGCGCTCGGCATGCAGGCCGAGGTGCTGCTGCTGGACCGCAACATCAACAAGCTGCGCGCCGCGGACGCCATCTACCAGGGCCACCTGCAGACCGTCGCCTCCAACGCGTACGAGGTGGAGCGCGCCGTGCTCGACGCCGACATGGTGATCGGCGCGGTGCTGGTGCCGGGCGCGAAGGCCCCGACGCTGGTCTCCAACGACCTGGTGGCCCGGATGAAGCCGGGCAGCGTGCTCGTCGACATCTCCATCGACCAGGGCGGCTGCTTCGAGGACTCCCGGCCCACCACGCACGCCGACCCGGTCTACAAGGTGCACGACTCGGTGTTCTACTGCGTGGCCAACATGCCCGGCGCGGTGCCGCACACCAGCACGTACGCGCTCACGAACGTCACGCTGCCGTACGCTCTGGAGTTGGCTGGTCACGGGTGGCGCGAGGCGCTGCGCCGCGACCCGGCGCTCGCCAAGGGCCTGAACACCCACGACGGCCACGTCACCTACGGCCCGGTCGCCCAGGCACACGGCATGGCCAGCGTGCCCGTGGAGGAGGTCCTCGCATAACGCCCATCGAGCGACTCGTCCGGACGTACCTGGATCATCTGGTCGTGGAGCGCGGGCTGTCGGCGAACACGCTGGCCTCGTACCGGCGGGATTTGGACCGCTACGCGACCGGCCTGGCCGCCCGCGGGGTGACCGACCTGGGGTCGGTCGGGTCCGCGGACGTCGCCGAGCACCTCGCCGCGCTGCGCGCCGGCGACGACGAGCATCCGCCGCTGTCGGCCTCGTCGTCGGCGCGCGCGGTGAGCGCGGTCCGCGGCCTGCACCGGTTCGCGGTCCGCGAGGGTCTGGTGGAGTACGACGCCAGCCGCGACGTGCGCCCGCCGGTCCCGCCGCGCCGGCTACCGAAGGCGCTGGACGTGTCCGAAGTGGAGCGACTGCTCGCGGCGGCGGACGGCGAGGACCCGCTCGGCCGGCGGGACCGGGCGCTGCTGGAGTTCCTGTACGGCACCGGGGCGCGCATCTCCGAGGCGGTCGGCGCCGCGGTCGACGACCTCGACGTCGCGGAGGGCACCGCGCTGCTGCGCGGCAAGGGCGGCAAGACCCGGTTGGTACCGGTGGGCGGGTACGCCTGCGCGGCTTTGTCCACCTGGTTGGGCGCCCGGCCCGATCTGGTGCCCCGCACGCCCGCCGTGTTCGTGAACGCGCGGGGCGGCGCGCTGTCGCGGCAGAGCGCGTGGACGATCCTGCACCGCGCCGCTGAGCGGGCCGGCCTGCCGGTGGCGGGGCCGCGCGCGGTCTCGCCGCACACCCTGCGTCATTCGTACGCCACGCATCTGCTCGACGGCGGGGCGGATGTGCGGGTGGTGCAAGAGTTGCTCGGTCATGCGTCAGTGACCACCACGCAGGTCTACACGTTGGTTACTGTGGAGCGGCTGCGCGAGGTCTACGTGACGGCGCATCCACGGGCATTGTCATAGGTGCTCGCCGGAGTGTCACGCCGCCGGGGCTGGCCACGTAGCGTACAGTCGGGCAACGACCCGGGCTTCGTAGTGGGCGGCGCTACGGGCTTCGGTCGGGTCCGACGCGGAGCAGTCGTCGGGAGGGGGCGCAGCAGGCCATGGCTGGCAACGGAGAACGGGTCGAGTCGTGGACCTCCACGCTGCGCGCGGAGCAGGCCGCGATGGATCTGGGTGCCGACCTGGGTCCGGCGGACCCGGCCGCCTACACGGTGCGCCGGCCGATCCCCGAGCCGATGCCCACCGACCGGCACGGCCCGGCCCGCATCATCGCCCTGGCCAACCAGAAGGGCGGCGTCGGTAAGACCACCAGCACGATCAACCTGGGCGCGGCGCTCGCGGAATACGGGCGACGGGTGCTGCTCGTCGACTTCGACCCCCAGGGCGCGCTTTCCGTCGGGCTCGGCGTCAACCCGCACAACCTGGACCTCTCCGTCTACAACCTGTTGATGCAGGACGACGTGACGGCCGAAGAGGTGCTGATCAAGACCGACGTCGCCGGCCTGCACCTGCTGCCCGCCAACATCGACCTGTCGGCCGCCGAGATCCAGCTCGTCAACGAGGTCGCCCGGGAGATGGCGCTGGCGCGGGTGCTGCGCAGCGTCCGCAAGGAATACGACTACATCCTCATCGACTGCCAGCCGTCGCTGGGCCTGCTCGCCATCAACGCGCTGACCGTGGCGCACGGCGTGCTGATCCCGCTGGAGTGTGAGTTCTTCAGCCTGCGCGGCGTGGCGCTGCTGCTCGACACGATCGACAAGGTGCGCGAGCGGCTCAACTTCGACCTCGAGCTCGAGGGCATCCTCGCGACGATGTACGACAGCCGCACCACGCACTGCCGGCAGGTGCTGCAGCGGGTGGTCGAGGCGTTCGGCGACAAGGTCTACCAGACCGTGATCACCAAGACGGTCAAGTTCCCGGAGTCGACGGTCGCGGGTGCGCCGATCACCACGCTCGACCCGGCGTCGTCCGGTGCGCGCAACTACCGCCAGCTGGCCCGCGAGGTCATCGCGGCGCAGGCCGAGCGGTAGGTATAACGTTCCTGCCGTGGAGTCACCGCCGGCCGAGGCCGCCTCCGTGTCTTCCGGGGCTTCTGTGTCTTCCGGGGCTTCCGTGTCTTCTGGGGCGGATCTCGTGTCTGCGGACCCGGCCTCCGCCGAGGCGGAGGCCGCCGCGGCGACGTCCGGCAAGTTCACGGTACGGCTGGCGAACTTCACCGGGCCGTTCGACCTGCTGCTGCAGCTGATCGGCAAGCACAAGCTCGACGTCACCGAGGTGGCGCTGCACCAGGTCACCGACGAGTTCATCGCGTACATCCGGGCCATGGGCGACGACTGGGACCTCGACGAGGCCAGCGAGTTCCTCATCATCGCCGCCACCCTGCTCGACCTGAAGGCCGCCCGGCTGCTGCCCGCCGCCCAGGTCGAGGACGAGGACGATCTCGCCCTACTGGAGGCGCGCGACCTGCTCTTCGCGCGGCTGTTGCAGTACAAGGCGTACAAGGAGGCGGCGGCGCACATCCAGGCGCTGGAGTACGACGGCGCCCGGCGGTACCCGAGGGCGGTGTCGCTCGAACCCCGGTTCGCGGAGGCCCTGCCCGACCTGGTGCTCGGCATCGGCCCCGACCGCCTGCTGCGGCTCGCGATCCGGGCGATGACACCGAAGACCGCCAAGCCCAAGATCGTGTCCATCGACCACGTGCACCAGATGCGGGTGAGCGTCCGCGAACACGCCGCGATCCTGCGCGACCGGCTGCGCCGCGCCGGCTCGGCCACGTTCCAGGTACTGTGCGCCGACTGCGAGTCCACGCTGGAGGTGGTGGCGCGGTTCCTGGCGCTCCTGGAGCTGTACCGCGAGGGTCTGGTCGGGTTCGCGCAGGTCCAGGCGCTGGGGGAGCTGACGGTCCGCTGGACCGGCGGCGACAACGCGGGCGGCGAGCTACACATCGACGAGTACGCGGGCGCGCCCGTCAAGGAGCCGGAAGGCGAGCCACAGGACCCGGAGCCGCACGGCCCGGACTCGCACGGCCCGGACTCGCCCGGCGAGGACTCTGCGGGTCTGGAGCCTGCCGTCCCGGACTCTGCGAGCCTGGACTCTGCCGTTCCGGAGTCTGCGGGCCTGGAGCCTGCCGTCCCGGACTCTGCGAGCCTGGACTCTGCCGTTCCGGAGTCTGCGGGCCTGGAGCCTGCTGTCCCGGAGTCTGCGGGCCTGGAGCGTGTCGTTCCGGAGTCTGCGGGCCTGGAGCCTGCTGTCCCGGAGTCTGCGGGCCTGGAGCCTGTCGTTCCGGAGTCTGCGGGCCTGGAGCCTGCTGTCCCGGAGTCTGCGGGCCTGGAGCCTGTCGTCCCGGACTCTGCGGGCCTGGAGCCTGCTGTCCCGGAGTCTGCGGGCCTGGAGCCTGTCGTCCCGGACTCTGCGGGTTTGGACTCTGCCAGCCGGGACCCTGACCGCCGGGAGCTGGACGGCGGTGAGCTGGACGGCGGCGCGCTGGACAGCGACGGGCTGGACAGCGACGGGCTGGACGGCGACGCGCCGGACAGCGACGGGCTGGACGGCGGCCGGCCGGCGAAGGCGGAGAAGGAAGCCGAAGGTGGTTCCGATGGGTGACGAGCGGCGCGACTCGCTGGCTGACCAGGCCGCCGATTGGGTGCCGCCGTGGCAGCGGCCCGACTACGTACCCCCGGAACGGCGCCCGGATCCCGCACCGCCGGTCGAGGCCGTGCCTGCGGCGGAGGCCGTGCCTGCGGCGGAGGCCGAGCCGGTCGAGGCGCCGTCGTCGACGCCCGAGTCGGCGGCAACGCCCGAGTCGTCGCGGAGGCCCGAGTCGGCGGCGCCGGAGCTCGACCCGGAACCTGCGCCGTCGCCTGAGCCCGACGCTGAGGCCGCGCCACACGCTGTGGCCGCGCCCGACGCTGTGGCCGCGCCGGAAGCTGAGGCCACGCCCGGCGCTGAGGCCGCGTCTGCGGCTGACGTCGCGTCCAAGTCTGACGGCGCCCCGGGGGCTGATGCTGGGCACGGGGCTGCGGCGGCTCCTGCGGCGGACGTCGCCTCCGGGGCTGTGCCCGCCACCTCCGGGGTTGAGGCTGCTTCCCGGGCTGACGCTGCTTCCCGCGCTGAGGCTGCCTCTGGGGCTGACGCTGCGCCTGCGGCTGAAGCTGCGCCTGCGGCTGAGGTCGCGCCCGAACCTCAGCTCGCGACGGAGCCGGAGCGGGCGCTCGCGCTGATCGACGACGCGGAGCTACGCGCGGCGCTTGAGGCGATCCTGCTGGTCGTCGACGAGCCGGTCAACGAGATCACGCTGGCCCAGGTGCTGGAGCAGCCGACCGAGCGGATCGGCGTCACGCTGGACCGGATCGCGGCGGACTACACGGCCGCCGGGCACGGCTTCGAGCTGCGTAAGGCGGCTGGCGGCTGGCGGCTCTACACCCGGCCGCAGTACGCGCCGTACGTCGAACGGTTCGTGCTCGACGGGCAGTCCGTGCGGCTGACCCAGGCGGCGCTGGAGACGCTGGCCGTGGTCGCCTACAAGCAGCCGGTCACCCGGTCGCGCGTCTCGGCGATCCGGGGCGTCAACTGCGACGGCGTGATCCGCACCCTGCTGTCGCGCGGTCTGATCGAGGAGTGCGGCACCGAGCCGGAGACCGGCGCCCACCTGTACCGCACGACCATGCTGTTCCTGGAAAAGCTCGGCCTCAACACGGTCGACGAACTGCCACCCCTTGCCCCGTTCCTCCCCGACGACGTCGAAGAGTTCAGCGATGCCCACTAAGCAACCCAGACAACCCGACCCCGACCGCGAAGAACGGCTACAGAAGGTGCTGGCCTCGGCCGGCGTGGCGTCCCGGCGCGCCAGTGAGGACCTGATCGCGCGCGGTCGGGTGACCGTTGACGGCAAGGTGGCCCGGCTCGGCGACAAGGTCGACCCGCGGGCCTCGGTGATCCACGTCAACGGCGAGCGGGTCGTCACCGACAGCCGGCTGGTCTACCTCGCGATGAACAAGCCGCGCGGGGTGGTCGCCACGATGGCCGACGAGCGCGGACGGGAGGCGGTCGCTGACTACCTCGGCACGCTGGAACAGCGGGTCTACCACGTCGGGCGGTTGGATGCCGATAGCGAAGGGCTCCTGCTGCTCACCAACGACGGCGCGCTGGCGCACCGGCTGATGCACCCGTCGTACGGGGTGCCCAAGACCTACCTCGCCGAGGTGGCCGGCCCGGTGCCGCGCGGCGTCGGGCGGCGGCTGCTGGCCGGCGTGGACCTGGAGGACGGTCCCGCCAAGGCGGACGCCTTCCGGGTGGTGGACACGCTGGGCCGCACCGCCCAGGTGGAGATCGTCCTGCACGACGGGCGCAAGCACATCGTGCGCCGGCTGCTCGCCGAGGTCGGCCACCCGGTGTCCCGCCTGGTCCGCACCAAGATCGGCCCGGTCAGCCTGGGCGATCTGAAGGTCGGTCGCACCCGCCGCCTCACCAGCACCGAGGTCGCCGCCCTCTTCCGCGCCGCCGAAGACCCCTCATGATCAAGGCGTCCCTCAAGTAGTAAGAGCGACTTGAGGGACGCCTTGATCATGATTCACCGGCCTTGGGAGTCGTCGGCAATCCCGACCACCATCCCCCCAACCCCGTTGATCGAGGGCTTGTCGTGGTGATTTAGAGATCAACTCGCGACGATAAGCCCTCGATCGACGGGCGATTACGACGATAAGCCCTCGGTCGACGGGCGATTACGACGGTAGGTCCTCGATCGACGCGGCGAGCCGACGCGGTCGGGCCGCCATCGAGCCGACCCAGCGCTCCTTTCTGTGATCAAGGCGTCCCTCATGTAGCTCTCACGGCAATGTCGTCCGTTAAGGGCTGAGTCCGCTTGCTGGTCGGTCTCGGGCCAGTTGCTTGGGGTGTTGAGGCGGAAATCTTGGGGCGGCTTATCTGGACTTATCCGGATGCAAGCCTCCCGCCTCAACACCGCTCGCGTAGAGGCGCCATAGTCAGCGGTGAGATACGTACCCTACGAGGCCGCTATTAGGTGCGTATCTCACCGCTGAGCGCGGGCCGGGAGCGCGGGCCCGGAGCGCGGGCCCGGAGCGCGGGCCCGGAGCGCGGGCCCGGAGCGTAGGCCCGGAGCGCGGGCCCGGAGCGTAGGCCCGGAGCGCGGGCCCGGAGCGTGGGCCGGGAGCGCGGGCCGGGAGCGGGGGGCGGGAGCGGGGGGCGGGAGCGGGGGGCGGGAGCGGGGGCAGGCGCGGTCCGGCAGGGGGCTTCAGCGGCGTGCGTGAGAAACGACGTGAGGGACGCCTTGATCATGGGGTCAGGATGATCTTGCCGCGGGTGTGGCCGGCTTCGGCCTCGCGGTGCACCGCCGGCAGGTCGGTGAGCGGACGGGACGCGGAGATGTCGAGGCGCACCACGCCGGCGTCGACGAGCGCCACCAACTCGGCGAGCTGGCGGGGGTCGTTGCGGGCCACGAAGCGCATCCCGGGCGGCTCGACCGGCAGGGTGATCGACACGAGCACGCCGCCGGGACACACGAGAGGCAGCAGTGCGGTGGCGTCGACCGGCACCAGGTGGAGAACAGCGTCGACCGGCTCGTCCAGCGCGGTGACCGGGTACCCGATCACCTCGTCGGCACCCAGCCGGCGGACCGTCTCCGCGCTGCGCGGGCTGGCCGTGGCGATCACGTGCGCCCCGGCGTGCTTGGCGAGCTGCACGGCGTAGCCTCCGACGCCGCCACCGGCGCCGTTGATCAGCACTCGTTGCCCGGTCCTGAGGTCGGCGTGCTCGAATACCGCCTGCCAGGCGGTCAGGCCCGCGATCGGCAACGCTGCGGCGTGGGCGAGTGGGACGCTGGTGGGCGCGGCGACCAGCCGGTCGGCCGGTGCGGCGACGAACTCGGCAGCCGCACCGCCGTCGAGCAGGCCGACGACCCGGTCGCCAGCCGCGAGAGTCCGCCCGTCGTCGCCGCCCGCGAGGGCCTGCCCGCCGTTGCCGGCCGCGCGGGTCCGCACCCGGTCGCGACCGCGACGACGGTGCCGGCGACGTCGCCACCGATGGTGTAGGGCAGATCGACGGGCAGGTACCCGCGGCGCACCCCGATCTCGGACGGGTTGAACGAGGTCGCGGCGACCCGGATCAGCACCTCGTCGGGGCGAGGCGCCGGCTGAGGCACCTCATCGATGTGGAGGACGGACGTGTCACCGTACCCGTGAATTCTCATGGCTCGCACCCGACGAACCTATGAGGTCCGCGCGGAGACGGACCATGCGTCAGGATCCTGTCTTCATATGCGATCGTCTCCCATAACATGATCAAGGAACGACGATGACGAGGAGGAGGGGTTCGCGTGGACGTGTTGAGCGATGTGATCGCGGTGATGCGCACCGGTCAGCCGCGCGCCGCGCGGGTGGCGTGGCGCGCGCCCTGGGCGCAGGAGTTCGCGGCCGTGCCGGGCTCGGCCGGCTTCCAGATCGTCGTGCGGGGGCTCTGCTGGCTGATCCGACCGGGCCACGAGCCGGTGCCGCTGTCGGTCGGTGACGTGGTGTTCCTGCCGCACGGGGGCGGGGTGACGTTGGCCGACAGCCCGGCGACCCGGCCGGTCACGCCGGCCTGCGACCCGAACGACCCGCCGCGCGCGGTCCACGACGCGGCGTCCGCGCTGCGCGGGGCCGGAGAGCGGGCGCCGGCTTCCCTCCAGCGCTTCGTCAGCGTCGGCGTCGATGCTCCCACCACCGTCACCCTGTGTGGCGCCTACCAGCTGGACCCGGCGCGCGCCCATCCGCTGCTCAGCTCGCTGCCCGACCTCGTGCACCTGCCCGCGCACCTCGGGCGGCACCCCGAGTTGCGGGCGACCGTCGACCTGCTCTCATCGGAGCTGGACCGGCCCCGGCTCGGCACCGACGCGATCGTGCCCGCCCTGCTCGACACGCTGCTGCTCCACATCCTGCGCACCTGGCTCGAGCAGCGGCCGGCGGCCGGCGCCGCCGGCTGGGCGGCGGCGCTGCACGACCCGGCCACCGCCGCCGCGCTGCACGCCATCCATCGCGACCCGGCCGGGCCGTGGACGGTCGCGACGCTCGCCGCCGAGGCCGGGCTGTCGCGGGCGCCGTTCGCCCGGCGCTTCACCGCCCTGGTCGGCCAGCCGCCGCTGACCTACCTGACCTGGTGGCGGATGACCATCGCCGCCGGGCACCTGCGCGCGTCGGAGGTACCGCTCAGCGCGGTCGCCAGCAGAGTCGGGTACGCGTCGGAGTTCGCCTTCGCGGCCGCGTTCAAGCGCCACCACGGCGCGCCACCCGGCCGCTACCGCCGCGCCGCCGCCCATGATCAAGGCGTCCCGCACGTCGTGAGAGCTACGTGAGGGACGCCTTGATCACGGGAGGGCGTTGACTTGTGGCGCCGAAATTGTTGACAATCTAGGCGTGAATGATCACCCGAGACCATCCGATCATGCGCGCGCGTTGGTCCGCGGCGCTTACGACGTCCACATCCATGTCGGACCGGACGTGATGCGCCGCCGGATCGACGACGTGACGCTCGCCGAGCGGTTCGCCGCCGTGGGCATGGCTGGCTTCGTGCTCAAGTCACACTACGTCCCCACCGCGGAGCGGGCAGCGGTGGTCCGCCGGGCCCGTCCGGACGTCGACGCGCTGGGCGCCATCACGCTGAACGGTGCGGTCGGCGGGATGAATCCGATCGCCGTGGAGATCGCCGGGCGCGGCGGCGCCAAGGTGGTCTGGCTGCCCACGGTGGACAGTGCGAACCAGCGGCAGTGCCAGGCGGTCGAGCCGGAGGGCGCGAAGCCTCCGATGTGGGCACAGCTCCAGGACGAGCTGCGCGCCGCCGGCATGGCCGCCGATCCGGTGCCGGTGCTGGCGGCGGACGGCGCGGTCACCGAGCGGACCCGGCAGGTACTGCGCCTGATCGCCCAGCACGACATGGCCCTCGCCACCGGCCACCTGCACCAGGACGAGTCGGCTGTGGTCATCGACGCGGCGGTGGCCGAGGGGGTACGCCGGATCGTGGTGACCCACCCCGAGTTCACCTCGCAGCGGATCGGCGTCGAGCGCCAGCGGGAGCTGGCCGCCAAGGGTGCGCTGCTGGAGCGCTGCTTCACCACGCCGTACACGGGGAAGGTCGCGTGGGACGTGTGGCTCGACAACATCCGCGCGGTGGGCCCGGCGCACTCCGTGCTGTCCAGCGACCTGGGGCAGCCGTTCAACCCGCCGGTCGAGGACGGGCTCGCGCTGTGCGCGGACCGGTTGCTGCTGGCCGGCTTCAGCGACGACGAGGTCCGCGTGATGGCCGTCCACAACAGCCGGTGGCTGGTCGGCGCGCCCGCGCTGCCGGACGCGCCGGTCCGCACGGAAGAGGCAGGGGTCCGACCATGAGTGAGCGGCGGTTGTTGGTGGTCGGCGCGCACAGCGCCGACTTCGTCTGGCGGGCGGCGGGCGCCATCGCCGCGCACACCGCCGCGGGCGGCGAGGCGCTCGTCGTCGCGCTGTCCTATGGGGAGCGTGGCGAGTCCGGCGAGTTGTGGAAGGTCGAGGGCCAGACCGTCGAGAACGTCAAGCGGATCCGGCACGAGGAGGCGACCAAGGCGGCGGCCGCGGTCGGCGCGCGGTTCCAGGGCTTCGACCTCGGCGACTACCCGCTGGAGGTCGGCACGGAGGGCATCGACCGGCTGGTCGAGGTGCTGCGGGAGTTCGCGCCGCACGTGGTGCTCACCCACCCGGACAAGGATCCGTTCAACCCGGACCACCCGGTGGCGCACGCCGCGGTGGCGCGGGCCCGGCTGCTCACGTCCGGCGCCGGGGTGGCGAGCGGGTTCAAGACCGCGCCGCCGACCGAGTTTCTGGCATTCGAGCCACACCAGCCGGAGCTGTGCGGGTTCCTGCCGACGGTCTACGTCGACATCACGCCGGTCTTCGGGCAGAAGGTCGAGGCGATGACGCACATGGCCGCGCAGAAGTACCTCCAGGAGTACTACGCGCAGCGGGCCGAGCACCGCGGCAACCACGCGCGCAAGGTGACCGGCAACGCGGCCATCCGCCAGGCGGAGGCGTTCCACCGCCTCCTGCCCAATGTGGTCAGTGCGCTGTGACCGAGGAGATCTACGCGGAGCTCGCCGAGGCCGGCGTGGCGACCGTCTACGAGGCGTACGGCCGGCGCGGACTGCTCGATGTGGACCTGTTCCCGCTGGCGCCCGGCCGGCGTGCGGCGGGTCCGGCCCGGATCGCCCTCTGTGGACAGCATGACAACCGTGCCGTACACGAGGTGATGGCGCACGTGCGGCCGGGCGAGATCCTCGTGCTGACGATGCCGGAGGCCGCGCCGGTCGCGCTGCTGGGCGACCTGCTGGCCACGCAGGCGCAGACCGCGGGCGCTGCGGGCGTACTGGTCAATGCCGCCGTCCGGGACAGCGCCGACCTCGCGGCGATGGCGATGCCGGTGTGGGCGCGCTGGCGGCGCGCCCGCGGCGCGGGCAAGGAGATCCGCGGCAGCGTCAACGTCGCGGTCACCATCGGGGGTACCGTGATCGAGCCGGGCGACGTGCTCGTGCTCGACGACGACGGCGCCACCGCCGTCCGTTCCTCCGATGTGGACAGCGTGCGCGCGGCGGTCCGCGCCCGGATCGCCAAGGAGGACGGCCTGCGCACGCGCTGGGCGGCCGGCGAACTGAGCTACGACGCCTACGGCATGCGCGCCGCGGACGAATCCTGAGGCTCCGCGCACACCGCCGGCTCCGCGCACACCGCCCGCTCCGCGCGCTCCGCGCGCCGATCAAGGCCCCTCTCGCCGATCAAGGGCTCCGGCACACGCTTTGATCTCCGATCCGGGTGCCTAAGCCCTTGATCGGCGGGGAAGTCCTTGATCCACGGCGCGGGGAGCGGTGGGGGGAGCGGTGGGGGTAGGGGAGGTCAGGCGGGTGAGGAAGTCGCGGGTTGCGGCGGACATGGTGGGTGCTATGCCGAGGTCGGTGAGCATGTCGGTGGCGGCGGCCATCTCGTCGGCGCGGCGCACCGCGTGCCGGTGCGTCCCGGTGACCAGGCGGTCCACGGTGGCGGCGTCGGCGCGGCTCAGCTCCTCGGCGATGTTCGCGCGCAGCCACTCCTCGCAGCCGGCCGCGCGGCCCGCGTCGAGCGCTTCCACGACCGCGGCGGCGAGCCCCTTGAAGAACACGCTGCGCAACAGCTTGCGCTCGGCCGCCAACCCGGCCGGGCCGTCGAGCGCCTCGACCGACGCGCCGAGCGGCGTCAGCATCGCCGCCACCCGCGCGGCGGCCACCCCGCTGGCCAGCATCGGGGTACGCAGGCCGCGTCCCGGTACCGGCGCCATGATCGAGACGTCCGCGAACGCGACCTCCTCGCCCTCGGCCATGCCGGCGAGTTGCCGCTTCACGCCCGGTGACGCCGTGTTGAGGTCGGCCCAGACGCCCGTGTCGACGGCGGCGACGCCGGCGCGCAGCGCGTCGACGGCGGCCTTGGCGCTGTTGACGCTCAGCACGAGATCGGCGCCGGTGGCGGCGTCGGCCTCGCTCCCGGCGGGCACCGCGCCGTCCGGCGCGGGCACCGCGGGATCGTAGGCCCGGACCACGGCGCCGGCGGCGATCAGGTCGCGGGCGATGGCGCCGCCCGCCTCGCCCAGGCCGAGCACGGCGACAGTGAGCGTCACGACGGTCTCCCTCGCGTCCGGGACGGTAGACTACTTTAGCAACAATATTGCGAACAATCTGGGTTGAAATCGCTGGAGGAACGGTGAGTGAGAGCCCGCGTTCGGTGGTGGCCGAGATCCGCGAGGCGATCGTGCGCGGTGACTTCGTGCCGAACCAGCGCCTTGTCGAGGCCGACCTGTCCGAGCAGTTCGCGGCGAGCCGCGCCACCATCCGCGCCGCGCTGGCGCAGCTGGCCAGCGAGGATCTCGTGGAGCGCGTGCAGAACCGGGGCGCCCGGGTGCGCGCGGTGTCGGTGGCGGAAGCGGTCGAGATCTGCGAGGTGCGCATGGTCGTCGAGGGCCTGTGCGCCGCGAAGGCGGCCGAGCGGGTCACGCCACCGGACGTCGCGGAGCTCACCGCGATCGGCGAGAAGATGCGCGCGGCGGTGTCCGCGGGGGACGTGCTCGGCTACTCCCGCCTCAACGAGGAACTGCACCGGCGGGTACGCGAGATCAGCGGCCAGGAGACGGCGCGCAACGTGCTGGAACGGCTGCGCGCGCAGAGCGTGCGGCACCAGTTCAAGCTCGCGATGCACCCGGGCCGCCCGACCGCTTCGCTGCCCGAGCACCTGGCCATCATCGACGCCATCCGCGCGGGCGACCCGGCCGCCGCCGAGCAGGCCGCCCGCGCCCATCTGCGCGGCGTGATCGCGACGCTGCGCGCGCTCTGACCGGCTTCAGCCGACCCGGGTCCAGGTGCTGACGGTGTCGCCGTGGAACTGCAACTGGTTGCCGGAGCAGTAGTACTCCTCGGGTTCCAGCACCAGGGACAGCGGGATCTGGTTCCGGCGCGATCCGTTGCGGTACAACGTGATGGTTCCCTTGGCCCGGACGTCGCTGACGTACTCCTTGCCGTTCGAGTGCCGGACCTTGAAGCTGATCGTGCCCCTCGTGCGCTCGCTCCACTTGGCGCCGTCGTGGGTGCCGACCTTGTCCGTGCTCTTGTTGAAGTCGAGCGTGCCCGTGCCGTCCGGCCGGTACGTCTGGATGGCGCCCGCCCGCCCGGTGAGCGGGACCTGGTCGCCGTTGATGGAATGGAAGCCCTGCGCCGACACCGACCGCCAGGTGCCCACCACGCATGGGTCCAGGTTGGGTGCGATCGACCGGGACGGCGATGGGGACGGTGACGGGCTCGCCGGGGTGGGCGACGCCGTCGGGCCGGCCCCCTGCCCCTTCGGGTCGTCGTCGCCCAGCGCCGCCGCGCCGGCCACGCCCGCGCCCGCGATCAGCACCAGCGCGACGCCCGCGGCCGCCACCAGGGGGAGGCGGCGCCGCGGTCCCGTGGTGGCCGCGGCCGGGAGGGCCGCCGGCCTCGACGGTTCCGGCGCGGGCCTTTCAGTGGTACGCAGGCTGCCCTCGGCCACGGCCAGTTCCGGCTGCTCCACATTGGTCGGTGCGATGCCGAGCGCCCGGTGCAGCACGGTCGTGACGGCGGGCATCCGGCTGGAGCCGCCGGCCAGGAACACGGCGCCGACCTCGGCGGTCGCTATCCCGGCCTGCTCGAGAACCCGCTGGACCGCCTCAGTCGTCCGCTCCAGGATCGGTGCGGCGATCTGCTCCAGCTCCTCGCGGCCCAGCGGTGCGTCGGCCTCGAACAGCGGCACGTGGATCAGCGTCGTGGTGGCGCGCGACAGCATCTCCTTGCCCGCCCGCACGTTGTCCCACAGCTGGCGGCTGGCGCGCCGGTCGGCGATCGTGGCCGGGTCGCGCAGGCGCTGCCACAGCGCGGCGTCCCGGACGCCGACGGTGGCGCCGATCCGTTCGACGATGGCCGCGTCGATGTCCAGACCGCCGGCGTCGGGCAGCCCCGCGGCGGCGACCGTCTCGAAGCCGGTGTCGGTGCGGCGCACCACGGAGGCGTCGAAGGTGCCGGCGCCGAAGTCGTACACGACCGCGTGCCGGCCGACCGGGACCTGGCTGCCCGCGACCTCGACGAAGAAGCTGGCCGCCGCGACCGGCTCGGTGACCAGCCGGACCGCCGGCAGCGGCAGCGCCTGCGCGGCGGCGGCGAGCAGCACCTCGCGGCGCCGCGTGCCCCACGCCGCCGGGCAGGTGAGGACCACCTCGGTCACGGGGTCGGAGGCGACCACCGCCACCTCGGCGGCCACCCGGCGCAGCGTCGCCGCGATCAGGTCCGGCACCGGCACCTGCGCGTCGCCGAGCAGCACGGTGTCGTCGTCGATGCAGCGCTTCGGGAACGGTTCGAAGGAACCCGGGGAGGCGAGCGAGGTGTGCAGCGCGTCCCGGCCGACCAGCAGCCGCCCCGCCGGGTCCACGCAGACGGCGGAGGGCAGCAGCGGCGAGCCGTCGAAGAGCAGCGGCCGCGGCTCCCGCCCCGGGGACGCCAGCACCGCGACGGTGGTCGACGTGCCGAAATCAATGCCGAGCCGTACTCCCGCAGCGCCCACGAAGGCAACCGTAGCGGTCCGCGCAAGTCTCGCGTATCCGCTGTGGTGCCTTGCCTTCGCAAGATCAGCACTGCCTAGGATCGGCGCATGGCGTTCATCCACCGCGCGACCCTGAAGCCCACCAAACTCGAGCTGCTGGCGGCGTGGCTACCCACCCGCGACTGGTACGCCGGACCGGCCGGCGACCAGATCCGGGTGGCGGGCTACCGCTTCGACGACCCGGCCGGCGAGGTCGGGATCGAGACGCTGCTGGTCCGGTCCGGCGACGGGCCGATCCATCAGGTGCCGCTCACGTACCGCGGTGCGCCCCTGGCTGGGGCCGACGGCTGGCTGATCGGCACGTCCGAGCATTCGGCGCTGGGCACGCGCTGGATCTACGACGGGTGCGGCGATCCGGTCTACGCCGCGGCGCTGGCCAGCGCGATCCTCGCGGACACCGGTCAGGCGGAGGAGGTCTGGGAGGTCGACGGCGCGCTTCAGTTGCGCCCGCCCACCATGGGCATCGCCAGCGGCGGGAGTCGGGGTGCCGAGGTGCCCACCGTCGCCGCGGTGCGCCAGGTCGTCGACGGCGACCCGGCGCGCGTCGTGACGGACGCCGTCGAGCTGACCGTCGCCCGCCGGCTCGGTGGCGGCGCCGCGCTGGCCGGTACCGTGCTGACCGGCACGTGGCCTGACCAGCCCGCGCCGCACCCCCTCGCCGCCGCCACCCCCCTCCCATGATCAAGGCGTGCCCCCCCGCGGGGTTTGATTGTGTGGGGGGGCGGGGGGCGTATGTTTTG
>JBBEWH010000170.1:0-1634 GCA_037414955.1 Actinomycetes bacterium KLBMP 9797 | reverse complement strand
ACGCCGCCACACGAGTGTTTCACCGTACTGGCGCCACGCCTTGATCATGAGATGAGGGGTTGACATCAGGGGCTGTGGGCGGCATATTCAACGTATCGGTTGATTAACTGAGCGGTTGAGAAAGGTGGAGACGGTGGACCGGTTGAGCGAGGTGTTCAGCGCTCTGGCCGACCCCACGCGGCGGGCGATCCTGGCCCGGCTGGCGGAGGGTGAGGCGACGGTCAACCAGATCGCCGAGCCGTTCCCGATCAGCCTGCAGGCCGTCTCCAAGCATCTGAAGGTGCTGGAGCGTGCCGGGCTCATCACCCGGGGCAAGGAGGCGCAGTGGCGGCCCTGCCGCCTCGACGCCGCGCCGTTGCGTGAAGTGGCGCAGTGGGTGACGGAGTACCGGCGATTCTGGGAAGAGCGCTACGACCAGCTGGACAGCTACCTCAAGAAACTGCAACAAGGAGGATCGACATGAGTGCCCACGACCTGACCGTGACCCTGCCCTCCGACCTGGAGATCAAGATGGTGCGGGTGTTCGACGCGCCGCGCGAGCTGGTCTTCGAAGCGCATGCCAAGGTCGAGCACGTCAAGCAATGGTGGGGGCGCGGCAACCCGCTGGACTGCGAGATGGACTTCCGTCCGGGGGGCAGCTACCGGTTCGTCGAGCACGCCGACGACGGTCAGGAGTACGCGTTCCGCGGCGAGTACCGCGAGATCGCGCCGCCGGAGCGGATCGTGCAGACGTTCGAGTTCGAGGGGATGCCGGGCCACGTGTGCGTGGAGACCCTGGAGCTGACCGAGGAGGGCGGCAAGACCACGGTCACCAGCGTCACCCGGTTCGACACCAAGGAGGAGCGCGACGGCATGGTCGCCTCCGGCATGGAGGACGGCGCCCGCCAGTCCTACGAGGCGCTCGAGGCATACCTGGCCAAGATCGCCTAGCTCCCATGATCAGGGCGTCCCTCACGTCGCGATAACGACTTGAGGGACGCCCTGATCATGGGGTGTGATCGAGGAGGGAGGGCATCATGACTGTCGACGTCGCGGCGAGGATCGCCGCCGCGGTCGCTGATCGGGAGCCGATCAACGGCATCCGGATCGTCGGTGTCGACGGCCGCAGCGGCTCCGGCAAGAGTTTCCTCGCGGCCCGGCTGGCCGCGCTGATGGCCGCCCCCATCATCGAGATCGATGACTTCGTCTCCTGGGACTGCTTCGCCGGCTGGTGGCCGCGTTTCGATACCCAGGTCCTGACGCCGCTGCTGGCCGGCCGGGCCGCGACGTTCCAGGCCAGGGACTGGAACGACTGGCACGGTTCGTCGCTCGGCGAGTGGAAGACCCAACCGTGGGCGCCGACGATCATCCTGGAGGGGGTCACCTGCACCCGCCGCGAGACCATCGGCCGGATCAGTTATGCCGTGTGGGTCGAGGCGCCCGCGGGGCTCAGGCTCGCGCGCGGCATGGCCAGGGACACCACGTTCACGGGCAAGGACGAGCTATGGCGGCGCTGGATGGCCGAAGAGGACGACTTCTTCGCGGCCGACGGCACCCGTGACCGCGCGGACATCATCGTCGACACCTCGGCGTACGGCGTGCGTAACCCATGATCAGGGCGTCCTTCAAGTCCTGAGAACCACATGAAGGACGCC